>NZ_FQZV01000119.1 GCF_900142145.1 Geosporobacter subterraneus DSM 17957
GATTATCAGAATATATCATCTAGCTTAAAGATCCTTCGACTCCGTTTTACTCCGCTCAAGATGACAAATTATGGGTTAAGTTGACGCCTATGATATGAGAATATATTTAAGTGACAGGTTTAGGAGGTGTCAGTTTATAGAGGATCATCGTAAATGGAAATACGGCCTTCCTTGATCAAATGATGAAGAATCTTGAAGGGTACGTCCAGGTCTCTCTTCAAGTCTGCCAGGGTAGCACCGGGAGCATGGGAAAGATGCTGTTTCACCAGACCATAGGCCTCTGCAATGGAACCTTCGCATGTTTTGCAGTAGCCATTGTGGACAGGATCTTGTATTAGCCCTTGACAGTACCTACAGGTCTTCGATGTATAATAATCATTGAGCTTGTCATCAATATTCATGAGGAATACCTCCAGAGACATTGTAAAAAGCTGTCTACTTTTATCATAATATATAAATACGCAGAAAAAAATAGGATTAGGTACCCTAAATTGGTATTTTTATAAAAAAATTGCAAATAAGAGCAGAAAATAGGGGAACCTCGAGATTGCTTTTGCAGATAAGAGTCGAAGGAGAGAAAAAGTTCACTTATAAAAATATTTTTTCAAAAAATTATAATTTTTCAGAAACAGGTAGTTGACAACAGAATACTATGCTGATAAAATCTTTTGAAAGCTTCCTTTTTACAGATGAAGTTTTCAGCGCTGAAATCTTACTGTATCATATAATCTAAGTTAGCTAAAGCAGTGAAGGAGAGAAAAAATATCTGGTTTTCTTCAGAGAGCCGACGGGTGGTGAGAGTCGGTGAAAACAGATATAGAATAACTCGCTCCTGAGTGAATGTCTGAAGGATAAGTCTGTGTAAGACATTCCGGTGGTGCAAACCATCGTTAACAATGACAAGATTACGGCTTGCCGTAAATTAGGGTGGTACCGCGAACATAACTCCTTTTCGCCCCTATATGGGGAAAGAAGGAGTTTTTTTATTCTTATTTCACTGTCATAGGCGTCAACGTAATCCAATTATTTCCAAATAAACCTTAGAAGCATGTCATTCTGAGCGTTAGCGAAGA
>NZ_FQZV01000117.1 GCF_900142145.1 Geosporobacter subterraneus DSM 17957
TTATTTTAGAAACGAAAATCTATATTGATAAATACTTCTAGAATAGCGCATAAATGTAGGGAACGACGCCCTCGTCGTTCCGAATAACGGGCAGATGCGCAAGTCTGCCCCTATGATTAATTATATGAACATATGGAAGGGAGACACATATGATGAAAAATGTTTTTGTGATGGACCATCCCTTGATTCAACACAAATTGACTCTAATTCGGGACAAAAACACAGGCTCTAAGGAGTTCCGCGAGGTTGTTAAAGAATTAGCCATGTTGATGGGTTATGAGGTAACGCGAAATTTACCCCTAGAGGAAATCGAAATTGAAACGCCGGTCAGTAAAACGAAATCTAAGGTAATCGCAGGACGAAAACTTGGAATCGTTCCGATTTTAAGGGCAGGCCTTGGAATGGTAGATGGGATGCTCAGCTTGATCCCGGCGGCCAAGGTTGGACATATCGGATTATATAGAGATCCGGAAACCCTAGAGCCGGTAGAATACTACTGCAAGCTGCCGGTAGATGTCCAGGAGCGTGAACTCATCGTACTGGATCCCATGCTGGCAACCGGCGGATCTGCCAATGCTGCGATCCAGTTTATCAAAGATAGAGGTGCTCTGAGTGTGAAGCTGATGTGTCTGATTGCTTCTCCTGAGGGGGTAAAAGCAGTATGTGAAGCCCATCCGGATGTAGAAATCTATGTAGCTGCTATAGATGAAAAACTGAATGATCACGCCTATATCGTACCGGGACTGGGCGATGCAGGGGACAGACTGTTTGGAACGAAGTAAATTTCAAAGAATAGAGAGTAGAGTCATCGAAATCTATTCTTTTTATTATATATGGAATAAAATAACAAAAATATAGTGTCCTAATTTGAAATACTTTGAAGGAATTTTGAATAGGTATGTAGAAGTATCCTACAAAAGAGGGTTGTATATGGAACTTATCTTGTTTCCTGCACAACCCTTTTCTTTCGAAGTTAATTATTATGAGTATAGCCCAAATAAAGGTTTAAGTGTAGGGTACGACGACCCTGCCGCACCGAGACATAGCGGGCAGACACAAGGCCTGCCCCTACTGTAGGGAACGATCATCGATCGTTCCGTTAGATACGGAAATTTTCAATCATAGGTTAATAAGAATATCATAGGCGTCAACGTAATCCAATTATTTCCAAATAAACCTTAGAAGCATGTCATTCTGAGCGTTAG
>NZ_FQZV01000116.1 GCF_900142145.1 Geosporobacter subterraneus DSM 17957
ATTCTCAAAAAAGAAGAAGAGCGGTTAAAACAAAAGCCCATCTACTTCGTAGAATCTACGGGTATCTTTCATTTACCACTCTTCTTCTTTTTAAGGTCGAATGACCTCAAAGGTTTTGTCCTCAATCCTTTGTGTGTCTATTCTACCAAAAATTTTGACTTAAGAAAAGTGAAAAATGATTCAAAAGATGCAGAATCTATTGCAAGGCTTGCTAAATTCCAAGAAGTAAAGTTTTCTCTTGTGCCTGAACCTCAAATTCTTGCCCTACGCATGATGGCTCGTGAGTATTATTCGCTTTCTGACATGCTAACTGAGATGAAAAACAGGCTCTGTACGGACCTTTACTTGCTCTTTCCAGGTTATCTTGATGTGTTTAGTGATCCCTTCGGAAAAGCCTCTTTAGCGGTATTAAAAGCCTATCCTTCCCCACAACATATCCTTCATGCTGATAAGAATGAACTTACTCAAATAATCTCAACACTCAGTCGTAAAAATGCCTTGTGGGCTCAGAAGAAGGTGAATATGCTCATAGACCTAGCTAAGCTAGCGCAATCAATGCCTATGGATTTTTCAGTACTTAGCATGAAGATTAAATTTCACCTAGATGGCATTGAAAATCTTCAAAACAGCCTGAGTGGCATTGAAAATCAGCTACATGCAATGATTCAGTCAAGTGACTTTCCAGCTAAAGCTCGAAAGTACATCGAACTGCTTGATGAAATGCCTGGGATCGGCTTCTTAACTGCCGTAACTCTGATAGCTGAGATTGGTGACTTTAGTCTATTTAAGTCTCCTAAAGCTTTTACAGCCTTCTTCGGTATTGATCCAAGTGTCAATCAATCAGGTAAGTTCAATGGCGATAGAAACAAGATATCAAAGCGTGGTACCAAATTTGGCCGTAGAGTACTTTTTACCGCTGCGCTTTCTAGTATTAGAACCACCAGAAATGGTGATCCTATCAACTCCACCCTACGGGATTATTATCATAAAAAATGTGAAACCAAGAAAAAGAAAGTAGCTTTAGTAGCTGTAATGCATAAACTTCTCCATTACATATTTGCGGTTCTCCGTGACGAAAAGCCATTTGAAATTAGGAGCCCTCAAGATCATCAATCTTGGAGAAAAACTAAGAATTCAAACAAAATCAAAGCTGCTTAAATCGCAGTAGAGATGTAGCTCATCATTTTGTCATTGTTCGTGTTTTACATATGGCTAGCTTTGCTATACTCTTTTTTCTAAAACCAATTTTTTTAAAAAAATCAAACTTAACTATTGACTTTTATTAGCTGGTCT
>NZ_FQZV01000114.1 GCF_900142145.1 Geosporobacter subterraneus DSM 17957
ATTATAATACCTAAATTTGTAGGATAAATAAGATATTCTAAGAAAACAAAAGCAAAGAACCTTTATTCGTGTCCAGCTAGGTTATACCACTCCATCCATAGATGTACTTTATTTTTTGCACAATATAATGGCATAAAGCGGTTACTGATGGTAATATAGGAATTGGTGATGTATTATATGTTGAGGAGTATGATTGATAAATTAAAGAAGCGTTCCGAAGAATTAAAAAAAGAAATTGCAGCCTTGTACCTTGCGTGTAAAAAAAAGAATGTTTCATGGTATGTAAAGGCTATTGTTACAGTTGTTGTTGCGTATGCCTTAAGTCCCATTGACCTGATCCCTGATTTTATACCTGTATTAGGTTATCTTGATGATTTGGTGTTGATACCACTTGGTATAAGAATAGCAATTAAGCTTATTCCCCAGTCGGTAATGGAGGAATGCCGAAGGGAAGCAGAGGACTTGTTCAAAGATGGCAAGCCCCGTAACTGGAAAGCTGGAGCAGTGATTATACTCATATGGCTCATTTTGATATGGGTGCTGGCAACGAAGGTGTTTTCTTTTGAATTGCCTGTAGACAATGATACAGCATTAAAGTATTTACTGCTTTTCACAGGTAGCTTTCTTGCTGCTGCTATATCAGGGGCAGCAGGCTTTGGAGGTGCGCTGCTGCTTTTACCGTTGTTGTCCCGGACTATAGGAACAACTTTGGCTGTCCCTGTTTTAACCTTGGCTCAGCTTATCGGTAATCTTTCCAGGGTTTCAATTGGCTTCAGGCAAATTAGATGGAAGCCGGTTTTGATGTTTATTGCAGGGGCAATACCGGCAGCAATGCTTGGGGCATGGTCTTTTGCGGTTGTTCCAAAGGATGTCGTAACTCGTATCATAGGTGTTTCGATAATTGTATTTGTGGTCTTAAAGTACTTTAAGCTTATCCAATTCAAGCCCGGAAACATAACCATGGTTTGTGGAGGTACACTGGTTGGTATGCTATCAGGATTAGTGGGCAGTGCAGGACCATTGGGAGCGGCAATCTTTCTTTCATTGAACCTGCCGCCTGTAGCTTATATTGCAAGCGAAGCGGTTACAGCAACAGCGATGCATGTTGTAAAAACTATGGTTTATCAGAAGTATGTTGGAATCGGCATAAAGGAAATATCTATTGGCTTATTTATGGGTGCAGCTATGATTCTTGGAACATGGGCGGGCAAGAAATTCATAGAGAGCATGCCGAAAGAAAAGTTTGTCAAGTTTGTCGGAGTGCTTTTATGCCTCGTTGGATTACAGATGGTCTTTTTCGGTTAAAAATAGCTTGCCAAAGACCAGCTAATAAAAGTCAATAGGTTAGTTTAATTTTTTTAAAAAAGTAGTTTTTCTAAAAAGTGTACAGCAAAGCTAACCATTGGTAAAA
>NZ_FQZV01000113.1 GCF_900142145.1 Geosporobacter subterraneus DSM 17957
GAGAAGAGCAAATTAAAATTCATCTCTGTACGCCATGAGCAAGTTGCAGCCCATGCAGCTGACGGATATGCAAGAACAAGCGGAAAACCGGGAGTTGTACTGCTGCATTTAGGACCTGGACTTACCAATGCCACAACTGGTGTAGCCAATGCAGCCTTAGACAACATTCCCATGGTAGTGATCGCAGGAGATATTCCAAGCTACTACTACGGAAAGCATCCTCATCAGGAATTTAACATGCATGCAGATGCTTCCCAGTATGAAATCTACAAGCCCTTTGTAAAGAGAGCATGGAGAGTGGAAAGACCGGAAGCGCTCCCAGAGATTTTAGACAAGGCCTTTACACTGGCAGTGAGCGGCAGACCTGGTCCTGTATTGATCTCCGTACCGATGGATATGTTCTCAAGAGAAATGGACATGGTTCACTTTGAGAGAACCAAGTATCACAAGATCCATGTGGCAAAACCGTCCTTAGATTTAGAGACGGGAGAAAAAATCATCGACATGCTGCTGGCAGCAAAGAAGCCGGTGATTCACTATGGGGGCGGTGTACTGCTGGCAAAAGCCTCAGAAGAGTTAAGAGCCTTTGTAGACTTTTTAGATATTCCGGCCACAAGAACCCTAATGGGTCAAGGGGGACTCTCCGATGCCCATCCGCTGGCGGTAGGCATGACCGGGTTCTGGGGAACAGAATACGTGAACAACACTACAAAGAATGCAGATGTGATTCTAGGATTGGGAACCACTTTTGCAGAGGCAGACAGCAGCTCATGGTATGGAGGCGTGACCTTTAACATTCCTCCTACAAAGCTGATTCATATAGACATTGACCCTTCAGAGATCGGCCGAAATTTTCCAGTAGAAATCGGTGCGGTAGCAGACCTAAAGGCAGCCCTAAAGGATCTGTTGGCTATCGCTAAAAGAAAAAAACCGGAAGGAATCGACCGACCGGAATTAAGAGCAGAGATCAAGGCATACAAGGAAGCCTTTAAGCAGAGCAATCAGGCAGTAGAAACCAGTGATCAATTCCCCATGACACCCCAAAGAATCCTACGGGATGTGCGAGCGGTACTTCCGGAGGACGGAATCATCCTAACAGATGTAGGCTGGAACAAAAACGGTATGGGACAGCAGTTCCCGATCACCGTGCCAGGAACCATCCTTCATCCTGGAGGACTGGCAACCATGGGATTTGGACCATCAGCAGTGCTGGGAGCAAAGCTCGGGGCGCCGGATAGAAAAGTAATCACCATGGTGGGCGACGGTGGATTTGGAACAAACCCATCGGTTATGGCGACAGCAGTAGAACAGGGAATCCCGGTAGTGTGGGTAGTAATGAACAATGGAGCCTTTGGAACCATAGCAGGACTGGAGGCAGGCCACTACCATCACACCTTCGGAACCGTATTTAAAAAGC
>NZ_FQZV01000110.1 GCF_900142145.1 Geosporobacter subterraneus DSM 17957
TTATATGGAAGATATTAGGAAAATAGGGTCAAGGAGTGAAGGGATAAGGGTTTGAGGGTGGTGGGGGTTTGACATGAGTTTTTTATGTGTATACAGATGTATATGTAAAATAATGTCTTGAGAAGTAAAATAAACTCGTTAGAGAGAAAATAAAGTTGTTAGAAAAATTGTGGATAAGTAGCAGGTTATAGGCTACCGTTATCCGCAATTTTTTTATGCGTATATCGTCAGAAGGAATAAGTAGTAAGGATTAAGAAAGAGAATTAAACATTGATAAAAACCTTATAGAATAAGGCTTTCAGCCATGTATTGATTTATTATATTGAAAGATCTTATTGATTTGAAGAATGGAAAAGGGGTAAAATTTACCCCTTAAACCTTGATCTTTACGACTAACTTTCCAACGACTTTATTTTATTGAAAAGACTCAAGAAATAAGGAAAAAGGCCAAAAAAATGGCCGGGTTTTCTAAAAACTTTATTTTTCCTTCACAAAATGGAATGGGTATTGAAAAGTGGTCGGAAGATAGATGGAATAAGGGTTTGAGGGGTGCTTGTGGGTTAGGGAGTTTTCTTAAAACAATATTTGACTTATACACCTTCAGCAGGTCGCTCTACAAGATTGTTAGGTATCAAAGTAAGTCGACAACATGAGTTGTTTTCTGATCTTGAAAGAAGTTATTTATATATTTTAGAGCATTCGGACGTTGTTCAAGACATTAGAGAACAGTTTCCGCTTTTGCATTTAGATCAAACTATTGCTATAGCAGATGAATTAGGGATAAAACATCTGTCAGACCCCCAAATTGGTGAAAACACTGTTATGACAACGGATTTTCTTGTTACTGTCAAAACGAAATAGGGTTTTAAAATGTTAGCACGTACAATAAAAAGTGTAGATAATTTGAATAGTCAAAGACAGATGGAAAAGTTTGAAATTGAAAGATGCTATTGGAAAATGAAAGATATTGATTGGGGTATCGTTACAGAAAAAGAAATTGATAAAAACCTTACTGATAATATTGGATTAGTACGCCCATTTTATAGTTTAGATTGTTTATACGGATTTTTGAGGACACTATAAAATAGAGTGTGTAAACTCCAACATATGCTAAAATAAGATTAGGATGATAGCGGGAGGATTCACACATGCATCCAATGTATTAGGGACAATTCAGCCCATTAGTGAAATCGGTGCCATAGCACGTAAGCATAAAATTCCTTTTTTAGTAGATGCGGCACAAACCGCAGGACTTTACCCCATTAATGTGGTTGATGACAATATTGATCTATTGGACTTTACAGAACATAAGAGTCTCTTAGGGCCCATGGGCACAGGGGGATTGATCATAAATTGGGAAGGGAAGATCAATCCGCTAAAGCACGGTGGAACAAGCGGTGACTCAGCCTATGAATATCAACCGGAATACTATCCGAATAAACTAGAGATCGCAACACTAAATGTCAGCGGACTTGTAGGATTAAGGGAAGCTTTGACATTCATCCAGAGGGAAGGAATTCAGCAGATACTGCATAAGGAAAAGGAAATATTAAACTATGCATTGAATTGGCTCAATGAGATAAAAGAAATCATGGTATATGGTCCGAAAGATATAGAAAAAATAGTGGGAGTGATTTCCTTTAATATGAAGGGTATTTCAGGTGAAGAAGTTGCCTACAGACTAGATCAAGAATATGGAATAATGATTCGAGTAGGATTACATTGTATGCCTACTGCCCACCGCATTATGGGAACAGAAAAAGAAGGAATCCTGCGAATTGGGATTGGCTGTTTTGACGAAACAAAGGATATAGATAGACTAATATATTAGGTAGTTGCAGAATGTGGTTTTGATTTATCCACAGGAGAAATAGTATTTATGCGACAGCATAGGAAGATATAAACATGAAAAAAGGCATAGCA
>NZ_FQZV01000108.1 GCF_900142145.1 Geosporobacter subterraneus DSM 17957
CAGTAAAGCTCCACGGGGTCTTTCCGTCCTGCTGCGGGTAACCAGCATCTTCACTGGTACTACAATTTCACCGAGTCTATTGTTGAGACAGTGCCCAAATCGTTACGCCTTTCGTGCGGGTCGGAACTTACCCGACAAGGAATTTCGCTACCTTAGGACCGTTATAGTTACGGCCGCCGTTTACTGGGGCTTAAGTTCAGTGCTTCCCCAACACTCAACTCTAACTACTAGATTCTTCTGTTTATCTTATAATTTTTTCTGCTTATGAAGATTTTTTCTAATAGTCACAGTTGAGTGTCGGGTAACACGTCCCCTTAACCTTCCAGCACCGGGCAGGCGTCAGCCCCTATACATCGTCTTTCGACTTAGCAGAGACCTGTGTTTTTGTTAAACAGTCGCTTGGGCCTATTCTCTGCGGCCACCTCGGGCGATTAACCCTACCGTGGCACCCCTTCTCCCGAAGTTACGGGGTCATTTTGCCGAGTTCCTTAACAATAGTTCTCTCGCTCGTCTTAGGATTCTCTCCTCACCTACCTGTGTCGGTTTGCGGTACGGGCACCTAGATCTCACTAGAGGCTTTTCTTGACAGTGTGGAATCAGTCAGTTCGCGACCAATTTCGCTCCCCATCACCTTTTAGGATTGTTAAGACGGATTTGCCTATCCTAACTCCCTACGGGCTTAGACGCACACAACCAACGGTGCGCATGACCTATCCTCCTGTGTCACCCCATTGCTCAAACGATCTTTGGTGGTACAGGAATTTCAACCTGTTGTCCATCGCCTACGACTTTCGTCCTCGGCTTAGGTCCCGACTAACCCTGAGCGGACGAACCTTCCTCAGGAAACCTTAGGTTTTCGACGGGTAAGATTCTCACTTACCTTTCGCTACTCATGCCAACATTCTCTCTTGTATGCAGTCCACCACTCCTTACGGTGTGACTTCTACCCGCATACAATGCTCCCCTACCCAGTGCAATGCACTGCCGTAGCTTCGGTGACAGGTTTGAGCCCCGGACATCTTTGGCGCAGGATCACTCGACTAGTGAGCTATTACGCACTCTTTAAATGAGTGGCTGCTTCTAAGCCAACATCCTAGTTGTCTGTGCAATCCCACATCCTTTTCCACTTAACCTGTACTTTGGGACCTTAGCTGACGGTCTGGGCTGTTTCCCTTTTGACCACGAAACTTATCTCACGTAGTCTGACTCCCAAATAAAAGAATACGGCATTCGGAGTTTGATAAGCTTTGGTAACCGGTGAGGGCCCCTAGGCTATTCAGTGCTCTACCTCCGCATCTCTACATTTGAGGCTAGCCCTAAAGCTATTTCGGGGAGAACCAGCTATCTCCGGGTTCGATTGGAATTTCTCCGCTATCCACAAGTCATCCCAGCCTTTTTCAACAGACATGGGTTCGGACCTCCACGAAATTTTACTTCCGCTTCATCCTGCTCATGGATAGGTCACCCGGTTTCGGGTCTACGGCATGCAACTAAAACGCCCTATTCAGACTCGCTTTCGCTGCGGCTCCGCTGCAGAACAGCTTAACCTTGCTGCATACCGTAACTCGTTGGCCCGTTCTACAAAAAGTACGCGATCGTTCATATAAAGAACTTTCACTGCTTGTAAACATAGGGTTTCAGGTTCTCTTTCACTCCCCTCCCGGGGTTCTTTTCACCTTTCCCTCACGGTACTATACGCTATCGGTCACCAGGTAGTATTTAGCCTTGGGGGGTGGTCCCCCCTGCTTCCCACAAGGTTTCACGTGTCTCGTGGTACTCTGGAGTATACTCAAGATATTCGTCGTTTCACCTACAGGACTGTTACCTTCTATGGTGGGCCTTTCCAGACCGCTTCGATTACAACTGCCATCTCTTAATGAGTATATCCGCAACCCCGGATACTCAACTCAGCTACGCTGAATTGAGTGGTTGAATGTTATATGTTGTATGTTGAATGTTTTTGGGTCTATCTTTTGGGTTTTAACCCCAAAGGCACTCCCTAGTAACCTTCAAC
>NZ_FQZV01000107.1 GCF_900142145.1 Geosporobacter subterraneus DSM 17957
CTTAGATTCTCTGCCAAAAAATGCTTCCTCTCTCAAGTTTCGCAAGAAAAATGCTCATATCATGTCCTTATGCCTGACCTTTCATGTCAATCTAGTACAACATTCTACAAATTCATTCCTGTACGATTCTTCCAAATATAGCAGGGGGTATCAATCTTCTTCCCCGCAATAACCGCAAACCCCCATCCTGGGAGAATTGACTACGGATAGCATCATATCCTCACCACATTCATGCTCTTCGCCACATTCATCACAATAAAATGCATAGTCTTCATAAATACAGCAACTGCATAATTGTGTTGCGGGTCTCCCACACTCCACACAAGCAAAAGCAGGGGGAAGGTTTCGTGCCATTAGTACTACTTTTTCTTTTCTCTTTGCTCCTGTTCTTTTTGATAGTACCTTTAGTTTCAATACCGTAGTTGAGCCGAAATCATATTCATGTATAAATTCAAGTCCTTCATACAAAACATCCTTCAACTTCACTTTCATGCTCTTGATGCTTCCAAACATAGCATCTGGATCAGGGTCGGAATCGTAAACCTCGCCGTCGATTTTAAACATGCTTAAGTGTCCACAGCACTCCAGCCACTTGTCTCTTAGGAACTGGTCCAAGTCCTTTAAAGAAGCATTAGCTGATACATCCAAATACATGCAATATTCCTTCTGATAGTAGCCCTGAACCTGGATCCAGTAGTATACCTCTTCTCCAGGCTGATTTTTTTCTTCTCTAATCTTACACTTCTCTAAATGTCTCTTGATGGCAACCTTTCCGAAAACTTCACCACAATAATTACACTTAATACCTTCGTTTGTCTTCTTCATCTTTTATTCCTTCCTTCAACTGCCCTATTGTGATTTGCTCTGCATGGGATACCTTTTAAATTTCCACTTAAAAGGATGTCCTTCTTTTTCGTTCCATATCCGGATAAACATCATGACGGCTTCTCTCAATTCCTCTTTGCTACGAAAGCTTGACAGCCTCAGGCATCTTCTATTCAATATCGAGAAAAATACCTCAATCTGATTTACCCAGGAGGCATGTTTGGGCGTACATCCTTGTGGATATTGAGGTTATCCCATATAACATGTATCTTCTTTTCCTCGCAATACGCTCTGGCTACTTCCTCCATAAAAGCCAACAGATCTTCCGCTGTCCGGGTATCGTTACATTGTGCAAGAACTTTACCGGTTTTGATATCAAATGCAGCTATTAAAGCCTGTGTGCCGTGCCGTACATACTCATATTCGTATCTTCCTGTATGCTCGGGTTTGGGCATTACGGTCTCCACGATTCTTTCTGTTGCCTGCATTCCCGTTTTTTCATCTATACAAAGCACTACAGCATCTTTAGGTGGATTCACATACAAAGATACAATGTTGTTGACCTTTTCTTTGAATTTTGGATCCTTACTATGAAGCCACATCCTGAATTTATGAGGCTTTAATTCATTCATATTGAGTGTTCGCGCAACACTCGAACGGCTCATTTCAATGTTTTTTATGCTTTTATTGACCGCATCTGTAAGTATATCCAAATTCCACTGGTTATGCGTGTGGTATCCATAGTTTTTTGGTTTATCACATGCAATTGCGATAACCTCACATCTTTGAACAATTGAAAACTTTCCAGGAGCAGCGCTGCGTGGTAAATCCTTTAGTGCATCAAAGCCTCCGACAGTATATCTGTCCCGCCATTTACGAACAGTTTTGATATCAACACCTAACTCTTTTGCCACCTCTTTCTCACTTTGACCGCCCGCCAGCATCAGGATGATTGATGACCGTAAAACCAGCCTTTGTTCTGATTTTTGACCGTTTACAACCTTTATCAGTTGCTCCTTTTCTTCTTCTGTTAATCTGATTGTTTTCTTTATCTTTGGCATGCCACTATTTTAGCAACATTTTATCAAATTTGCCTTGGTATTTCTAGGTTTTTGTTCACTTTTATGTCATTATTATACTTTCCCTTTTAGGGAAGGAATTTGTAAGACAATGTACTAGGCCTTTCCCTTCGGAAAACGGCACAAGCACTTGAAGACCTTTACAACATCAAAATCTC
>NZ_FQZV01000105.1 GCF_900142145.1 Geosporobacter subterraneus DSM 17957
CTCTTCTCTAGGGCATCCAGCATCCCGATTACCGTGTGACCGCACAATCCGAATACATACTCTACCCCTTGCCTTTCTAAGTACTCTGTTAGTGCGTAGGCTACCAATTTCTTCACCGCTTTTTCTCCTTCCTACGGCACAGCCACTACCGCTCTAAGCTGCAGTTTATATATGTTTTTAACCTATGGTGTATTTTATATTCAGTGAAATACGAAGCTTTTCTTTAGCAAAAGCTACTGTTTTTGAGTTTCATCGTGCTTAACCATTTTCCTATTTTGATACCGTTTTCCTTAGCAGGAAAAAAACATACCATTACGATCATGCAGGCTCTTATTTTGTTCCATTCTGCGGAACCTTGTTCTTTTTATTGGAACTTGGTTTTAGTCTATCACCTTTTTTTTTGGTTGTCAATCACTATTCTAAATTGTCTTCAAATTCTGTCACATGATTATTTTCCCTTGTTCTCACCTATTTTTCCGAGAAAGATTTTGATCTTTTTAACACTTAATACTATACCTTCGGCATTCGTGGATTTTTCCACAGATGCCGAAGTTTAATGCCTTGCCTTATTTCTATTTATTCCTTAAAGTCTCTTCCCCTATTTTTCCATCTCCGCATCATAAAAATCTCCAAAGAGTTCTTCATCAGAGGGTCTGTCCTCAGGAATTGGGTAGGAAACCCAAGTGGTATTCATATAATGCTTTAAGCTAACATTTTCTGATACAATGTTGCCTCCCCAGGTTCCGCAGCCTAAGCTGGATGTCATTGGCATTCCGTTGTTGAAGGCCCCTGCATTGGCTTTAGATTGGGGCTGACGTACCATAATACGGCTTACGGGAGCCACCAGAGCTAACTGATGAATATGATCATCATTGAAAGAATAGATTCCAACAGAGTGACCTTTTCCGCCCACTTCGTAAATAGCATGCATCATCTTTAATGCATTCTCAAAGCCCTTTTCGTATTTGTATACGGCTAACAGGGTTGTCAGCTTTTCTCTTGAAAATGGATGCTCCTTTCCAATACCATCGCCCATGACGATGATAAACTTTCTGTCTTCAGGAATGGTAAACCCAGCTGCTTCAGCCAGTTTTTGTGGTGCAACCGCCACGGTATCCACCAATCTGTGGCCCTCATCATCCCACATTACCTTGCGAAGCTTTTCTTTTTCTTCTTCGTTGGCCAAATAGCCGCCCTCTACCACAAGTTGGCCGACCATTTTGTCAAAAATGGTTTCCTCAATAATTAGGTTTCCATCAGCAGAACAGCCTGATCCAAAGTCTGAAGTCTTACTCAGCATGGTATTGCGGGCTGCTTCCTCGATATTTGCGGTTTCATCAATAATCATGGTAGAGTTTCCTGCCCCAACACCATAAGCAGGCGTTCCTGAACTATAGGCAGCCTGAACCATGGCGGGCCCTCCTGTAGCAAGAACAAGATCTGCTCTGGACATAAGCGCTTTAGACATGGGTATATTCACCTTTGTAAGGCACTGGAGAATATCTGCAGGTGCTCCTTCTCTTTCAAGGGCCTCTCTCATCAGTCTTACGGTCTCAAAGGTAGTTTTTTTAGAACGGGGATGGGGTGAGAAAATCACTACATCCCTTGCCTTTATAGCATAAATGGCTGTTCCCGCCGGTGTAAGATCAGGATTTGTGGTAGGTACGATGGAGGCAATAATGCCTACCGGTTTTGCATATTTCTTAATTCCTTTTTCGGGAATATCTTCAATAACTCCTATACTCTTCTGCCGGAGTGCATCCCTAAGTACACCTCTAATTTTAAAACGCTTGCTTTGTCTGCTGATCGGATCTCCTAATCCACTTTCTTCAATACCCATATCTACCAATCTCAGGAAAGTTTTTTTGTTGGCTACTGCCCACGCCACTGCCTGACATAAACGGTCTACCTTTTCCTGGTCATAGGTTTCTATGATAGCCAATGCTCTTTTGGCTTTTTCAAAAGCCAGATCCAGCTCCTGTTGCTGTTCTAGTGTAAGATCATTTGCATTTGTGTTTGCACTTGCCATGGATATTACCTCCCGTGTAAATTTTATATATTAAGGATTAAGAAGGATATTTCTCTACTTAGTAGCCGCATGCTTGGATTTGATCGGCTCTCCATACATCAGCTTTCCATCTACTACATTTTCCTTCGGTGTATAGATGTCATTGATGTTCCATAC
>NZ_FQZV01000103.1 GCF_900142145.1 Geosporobacter subterraneus DSM 17957
GAACGACCCCTGCGTCGTTCCGCAAATTAGGCAGGCATGAAGTCCTTAAACACAACGGGCAGACGCAGTGGTCTGCTCTACGAAAACCCTTCTATGTATAAGGAGATAATGTTAAACCAATAATGCATCTTTCTATTCAGATGCAAAAATATCAGGCGCACAATGTGACGCCCTTGCGAGAATCCCTTTGATTATAGCAAAGGATATTGTAGGGTACGACAACCCTGTCGTACCGTTGGCCTTAAACTCAGCGGCAGACAATGGGGCTTGCTTCTAAGCAAGTGATATATCCTAGCAGATTCCAAAAACATTTTATATAAATCTTCATTTTTCTATTTACAAATCGTAGAAATTTTTATAAAATTATATGTATAAATATGCATATTCCATTCCAGTTCACTTCATGCTATTAAAGGATACTTTAATACGATTAGAAGGAGGCTTCAAGTATGAAAAAAGAGCACGTTCAGGAGAAAAAAGAAATCTCCTATAAGAAAGATCTCGGTAAAAAAGAATATAAAACAATGAGCAATCATTTTGACGCTTATACAAAAGCCTACACCATAATGGATCAAAATAGACAAGAGCGTATTAACAGCTATAAGAAAGACTAATCACTTCGTAACATATTACTAGCAAGCCAAAACTCTTAAAAATATTTAAGTGTTTTGGCTTTTCATTTTTTTATCCGTAAGCACATTGCATAAATTTCATATTTCCTATACAGTATTAATAATAGCAAAAGCAAAGGAGGCTGTTTATGTTATCAAGTAAATTAAAGAATATTACTCCCTCTTTCACCATAGGCATCAGCACTAAGGTAAGGGAGTTAAGAAACAGTGGGCAGGATATAATCAACCTAAGTATTGGAGAGCCTGATTTTTCCACACCTGCAGCAGCCAAGGAAGGTGCTGTGGAGGCGATTCGTTCAAATCTGACTAAATACGATGCTGCGTCAGGACTTGTGGATCTTAGGAAAGCTATTCAGGAAAAACTGAAGCATGAGAATAATCTCAGCTACGGGATTGATGAGATTGTCGTATCCAATGGAGCAAAGCATGCCATTACGAATGCGCTGATTGCTCTACTGGATTCTGGAGACGAAGTACTTATTCCGAAACCCTACTGGGTAAGCTATCCGGAAATGGTAAAACTGACAGGAGGAATTCCTGTTTTTGTGGAGACCCAGGAGGCAAACTCTTTTAAGGCTACGCCTGAAGATATAAAGAAAAAAATTACTCCTCGTACCAAAATAATTATTCTTTCGAATCCATCCAATCCTACAGGAGCCATATATACTCGAGATGAACTCTCTGCATTGGTAGAACTTTGTCTCAAACATCAGGTTTACATTCTTTCTGATGAGATCTATGAAACGATTCGATATACAGATACTTTTATCAGTACTGCTTCATTATCGGAGGGTGCAAAGGATATTACCATCACGATTAATGGTTTATCCAAGTCCGCTGCTATGACCGGATGGCGAATTGGCTACACAGCTACGAACAAAGCCTTGGCTAAGGCAATTAGTACAGTCCAAGGCCATCTGATCTCTCATCCCAGCACGATTTCCCAATGGGCTTCTGTAGCAGCATTAAGAGAATCCACGCAGGAAATGGAACACATGGTTTCCGTATATAAAGGCAGAAGGGATACTGCTATACAATTACTTTCCGAAATAAAAGATATTAGCTTTATTCAGCCGGAGGGAGCCTTCTATATTTTTATTGACCTTTCATGCCTAACCAGAAAGCTGACTTGGACTGATAGTTTTTCAGTTGCCTTTGCTGATAAACTGCTGGAGGAAGGAAATGTTGCAGTCGTACCGGGTATCGCCTTTGGAATGGATCAATATATTCGTATTTCCTATGCCTGTGATACAAAGGAGTTAATTGAAGGAATCAACCGAATAAAAGCTTTTATTAGTAGCCTCTAAATATTCTTCTTGTTTCAATAACTTTATAGCTGCAAAAGCATATACCTCAAGAAAAGAAGTATATGCTTTTACTTTTCTTGGATATACTCTAAAATATTATTTTTCCTTATTGTTCTTAATATAGTGATATGTATATCTTATAGATAATAAAAAAAAAGACTTAATCAGGAGGACTATTTTATGGAAAAGACTTTAGTAATTATTAAGCCTGACGGTGTTGATCGGAAACTAGTTGGAGAAATCATCGGAAGATATGAAAGGAAAGGCTTTCGCATCATCGCTGCAAAGATGTTGTCTGCGGAGAGAATCACCTTAGCAGATCATTATGAAGAGCATATTGGAAGGCCTTACTTCGAGGAGCTTATTTCCTATATGGTAGAAGGTCGTTTGATGGTCATGGCCGTAGAGGGAGAGAATGCCATCGAAATCGTAAGAATGATGAACGGGCATAAGGATCCAAAGCAAGCCCTACCAGGTACCATACGAGGTGATTTTGCCCATAGCATCACCAAAAATATTATTCATGCATCTGATAGCAAAGAAACTGCTGAAAGAGAGATCAGAATCTGGTTCCCTGAACTAATCTAGTATCTCTACATACTAAAAACCTCAGAAGAAAATCTTCTGAGGTTTTTCTAAACCAGCAACGACCTACTCTCCCGAGGCGTTACCGCCTGAGTACCATCAGCGCTGAAGGGCTTAACTTCTGTGTTCGGGATGGGAACAGGTGTG
>NZ_FQZV01000102.1 GCF_900142145.1 Geosporobacter subterraneus DSM 17957
GCCGAAGCGATCATCATTAAGTTTACAGGGATCGATTTTATGTCCTAATAGTGATTCCAAGTCAACACGTTGGAAATCTCCTCAACCCTATAGATACATCCATCCTATCTCCTCAACCCTACCTAATTTCAAACTCATTTTTACCACAAAAAACACCCTCGATATGTTTCCACATACACATATCGAGGGTTACGCCAAGTGGACAATTTTACTTTCATTTTACAAAACCAAGTATTATCAGTAATTTCCGAGTTTTACTTTCTAGACATCAAGCAAATGATCTCAACGTGTGATAGGGGGGCTAAAGTCTGAGCGTCAGTTTGGATGTCAAATCCAGTATCAACAAACCCGCCCAAAACAGCCAAAATAGCCATTTTCAGTGCTTTCACAAAAAGAAATCCGTCCTCGCAAAGAATATCCTTTCGTCCCTAGGATTGGGAAAACGATATTGATGTCTAAAAACATCAAAGACGTATCACTCTTGGACGTTTTTCCCAATCGCTAAGCTCTGGTGTCCAAAACCTGGCCCATTCCTTCATTTCCTTATATTCCGGATTTCTTGGATCCAGCATAATTTCACGGAAATTCACATATCCTCCTACACCACCAACATCCTCCGGTGGCGTTTGACCAATCGCCTCCACCAAGAAAGGCGACTCCTTGTCGTAATCCTCAATCACTTGCGCCAACTCGATTTCATGCTCCCAGTTATCCCCCATATCGTAGGTATACAGTATATGTTTGTATTCAGGCAAAAACTCGGACAACGTATGCCCTTCCATAAGAACTGCATTCTCATCATACTCCAAGCACTCCCTATTCGGAACAACTCTGATAGCAGGATCGTATTTATCACCTTGATGTATGGCAAAGTCATAAAGATGATAATTTTTCCAGTTAAATACGGTTTGCAGCACATTATGTAACCGTTCAAAACTCAGATTAGCAGGAACAATAATTCTTCGTACCGCTTTGTATACATCCAAATTAAGTGTGGCTGACAATTCAAAGGCACGGTATTTATAGGCAGGCTTTCCTGTTAGCTCAGTTAGTGCGTTAATCATTTCCTGGTAAGGAGCGAAGCCCTCATCTCTGGTCTTGGTAATATTGACATGATTATAATTAATAAGAGACCCTACCGTATCACAGAACATCTTTTCAATGCCGTTGTATTCTCGTCCAACATAGAAACTACATTCCAGTCCCGCTTTTGATACCCATGCTGCCGTTTGTCTGCCGCGATTTTGCACTAACTCAACATCTCCCGCTAATCGCATGTATTCTTCAACTATCTCCGGGTTTATATTCATAAACAACAGTGTATTGGAAATCGCCTTTTTCATCATCACTTCAAGGTTTTTTAAGTCTTTCTTTTTAACTTGGTAAATTGCTACCGTGAAGCGAGTAGCATTGTTCACCAACACAATCATATCCTCTGTTCTGCGATTATCCCATACCTTTGTCCAGTTTGCAGTCCATGAAAACAACGGGTTTTCATTTTCTTGTGCAAAAGCAGCTTTTACACCCACAGCCTCTGCTAATTTTTTCGTCAGTGCAATTTGCATTTTCTCACATCCTTTTATCAATCATGAAACAGAATCGTATTGACAAGTCATTTTGAGGTGAAAATCACTTCCCATAGAATCGGCTATTCAATTCATGTAAAGCAAGCAACGGACCTTGGTCATAGGATTCATCCGGGTATAGTTTCTTCATTTCATAAAACCTATCAACCATCCAGGGAATGATCTTTTCTTCTCCACGGAACCCAAGAATCAGACAAACCAATGATTGCACATATGGACTTCGGATCTCGGTATATTTCTCCATCAGCAACGAAGAATAGTTTTTATTACTTTTAGCAAGAAGCTCTATTGAATTTTCGATGAAGATATCATGGTAACTGCGCATCAGCTTATCCACCACCATAGGAAGGATCACTTCCTCAAACGCTAACGCTTTCTTAACCAATAGACGCCGATTGATCATCTCTGTTTTTTTTCGTAAGAGTTGAAATATCTCCTCAGGGTTTTGTTCTGACTGGATTAGTTCCTTCTCCCGAGTAATATGTTCAAGACGTTCATCACTTAATAGCCCTTGTTTTATCGTTATTTCATTGGCAAGATCTTCGAGTTCTTCGTATAGAAGAGTGCTATAGATAAAACGCTGCACAGAGTTTTCCATATACGGATTGTCCTCAAAAAATTTCTTTGACATAAGTTTTTTATACACTTTATCACCTCATGTATTTGATGATCTATTGTTAATTTTTCATTTCAGACTGAAAAATCCAATCACTTCTTTTCACCCTTTGTACTATAATGTGTCCCTTTTCGTTTTGCCTTACCATAAACAATTTCGACTCATATTCCGCCTAACTATTTTTACCAATTTAAATAATTTTGAAAATATCTTAGCTTCAAAAAGGAGTTTTTGATTTTATCTCGAATAATTGTATTATCAAATATTCGAGGTGAATTCTATGAATTTCAATTTTGACCAAATTAAGCCCCATTTTGATGGTAAAGCTGGTTTTATTGCAGGCTTAGCTCAGCAAATTGGCTTAGACCATATCTTTAATAAGGCTCTTGAACAGCATACTGGTAGACCTCCTGAAATTTCTTATGGAACGTTGGCTCAGTTGATGCTGATCAATATTGCAGACGACCATAATCCACTTTCAAGATTGAATGAATATTTCCAACGTGTTGACTTGGAATCACTATTAGGACATAAAATCGATCCCTGTAAACTTAATGATGATCGCTTCGGCAGCTTTCTTGATGCCATG
>NZ_FQZV01000101.1 GCF_900142145.1 Geosporobacter subterraneus DSM 17957
CTGCCCGCATTCAGGAAGGTGCTCAGGCTGCCGCGCAGCCGTCGAAGGAAACCTAGGGTTTCCTAGCGAAAGCATCGAAGATGCTTTTTTATTATGACGGAGGAGATAGCATGTTAGGAAATTTATCAGTGCAGGAACTGGAAAATAGAATATATCAAAAAGATGAGATGATCATCGTAGATACAAGACAGCCGGCTTTTTATGAAGAACATCATATACCGGGAGCTATAAACATACCCTTTGGATTTGAGATGCCTCAGGAGGCGTACAGTCTTCCAAAAGAGCAAGAAATCATTGTATGCTGCTATATTGGTCTATCCAGCAAAGCTTTTGCCTTTATGCTTGGTGAAGCCGGCTATGAAAAGGTACTGAACCTGACCGGAGGATACATGGCCTGGCGCAGAGAAATCGAAGGGGATATAGATTATACCTTTAGTCTGGGGGAGGATTAGACCTATGAACATTACTATCATCAGCGTAGGAAAGATTAAGGAAAAGTTTATGAACAGCGCGGTGGACGAGTACGTGAAACGACTCAGCCGATACTGCAGGCTGTCGATCATAGAAGTACTCGACGAAAAGGCACCGGAGAATTTGAGCGAGAAAGAAATGGAACAGGTAAAAGGGGCCGAGGGAGAAAATATCCTAAAGCATGTAAAGGAAGGGATGTATACCATTGTACTGGACATCCAAGGAAAGATGGTGTCCTCAGAGAAGTTTGCCGAAATGCTGGAAGGCCTAGGGCTGCAGGGGAACAGCAATATTGCGTTTATCATAGGGGGATCATTAGGACTGTCGGAGGACGTAAGGAGAAGGGCAGATTATAGGCTTTCTTTTTCGCCTATGACCTTTCCGCATCAGTTGATGCGGGTGATCTTGCTGGAGCAGATTTATCGGGGATTTAGGATTATGAAGAATGAACCTTATCATAAGTGACTGCGGTTTTTTGATAAGAATTCATGTTGAAATGACATGTGAAACTTTATTTGATAACTATTCTTAATTAATCACACTAGACTGTGAAGTGAATCTGAAGGAGCTCGTCAATATTTTATATAAAAAATTAAGGATTAAAAACTCTTAATATGAATAATAAAAAATAAAGGTAACGTTCGTTTGAACCCGACTTTTTTTCGTGATACAATAAAGAAAACCATATAAGAGAGGATATATCATGACCAAACATCATATCTATACAATGAGTTTCGCAAGTGTCTATCCCCATTATGTTACGAAGGCAGAGAAAAAAGGACGTACGAAAACAGAAGTCGATGAAATCATCCGTTGGTTGACAGGATATACCCAGGAAGAGTTAGAAGCGCAACTGGAAAAACAGACAGACTTTGAGACCTTCTTTGCGGAAGCTCCCCAACTGAATCCTTCGCGAGCTTTGATCAAAGGTGTGGTCTGCGGTGTCCGAGTGGAAGACATCAAAGAACCAACTATGCAAGAAATTCGCTATTTGGATAAGCTGGTCGATGAGTTAGCAAAGGGAAAAGTGATGGAGAAGATTTTGCGGAAATAATATTTAAAAATGAAGAAGTACTGATTCCATAAAGACACAAAGGGATAGTTCTTGAAGGTTTCAATCGGAAGTTTTGCCGATAAAATAAGACCTAAACATTAGTTGACATCTAGTGTTTAGGTCTGCATATTTCGTTTAGATGCATGTGCAAAATTTTTGATTGCCCTAGAAGAAGGAAGTCACGGGAATCAGTGCTAATGAATTGACTTATGGGGTCTTTCAATCTTTTGACTTTGCATTTTAAGTTTTGATTTTGTTGTTTTTGGAAGACGTGGGGACGTTTGGAAGACGTGGGGACGTTTCGATTGTCTTCCTTTTCCTATTATGACATTCTGAAATAGGGGGGCGGTATGATGGCGCGAATGGCAAGAATAAGGAGCAAAACCGGAATATATCATATCATGTTAAGGGGAATCGATAAAAGAAAGATATTTATAGATGATGAAGACAGAACGAAATTCATAGAGAAACTAATAAAGGCAAAAGAGACAGCCGGATTCAGACTGTACGGGTACTGCCTTATGGATAACCATGTACATTTATTAATAGGAGAGTCAGAAGAGATCGGAATAAGCATTAAGCGTATCACTGTAGGATATGTTCAATGGCATAATACTAAGCATGAAAGGACGGGTCATTTGTTTCAAAATAGATATATGAGTGAAGTGGTTGAAACGGAGGGTTATTTGATGAATGTATTAAGATACATTCATCAAAATCCGGTAAAAGCAAAAATGATGGAGCTAGCAAAAGATTATCCATGGAGTAGCTATCACCAATACCTATCTACATATAAAGGACAAGGTTCTTTCATAGATACTCAGTTAATCCAGTCATATTTTTTAAAACAGGAAGATTTTGAAGAGTATATGAACGCTGAGACGAGAGAAGAATTTTTAGAATATAAGCCAGTAACAAAATACAAAGATGAAGTACTTAAGAGTATCCTTGAAAAAGAGATCAAAATTAAAGCTTTAGCAGAGATGCCTATTGAGGAAAGAAATAGGATTATAAGAGATATCTATCTCCGTACAGGAGTGAGCATGAGACAGCTAGCCAGAGTATTAGGAATAGGTAAAACTATCGTTGAAAAGGCTGTAAAATGAGATAAGGATAAGACACTGTTGTGAAGGGTAAAGACAAACGAAACGTCCCCATGTCCTCCGGTGCAATGAATTAATATCGCTATAAAGTAAAGCTGTAAAGTAAAATGTGAATATGAGTATCTGATTACATATCAGAATGGGGTAGTGTAAAGTAGTTTATGAAAGAATAAAGCAAATAAAATCACATGTAATCTACGGAAAAAATCAAAACAGCATTAAATGGTTGGTGAATTT
>NZ_FQZV01000100.1 GCF_900142145.1 Geosporobacter subterraneus DSM 17957
TGCGGGTGTGGCGGAATTGGCAGACGCACTAGACTTAGGATCTAGCGCCACGTGCGTGGGGGTTCAAGTCCCTCCACCCGCACCACATTTTGCGGAAGTGGCTCAGGGGTAGAGCATCGCCTTGCCAAGGCGAGGGTCGCGAGTTCGAATCTCGTCTTCCGCTCCATTTTTTTTGCCCAGATAGCTCAGTCGGTAGAGCAGGGGACTGAAAATCCCCGTGTCGGTGGTTCGATTCCGCCTCTGGGCACCAATTCTTAACTTGACGGTTTAACTGTCAAGTTTTTTTGTTTTTGATAAGATATAACTGGGATTAACGCATAGAAAAAAATATTCATACATATAAAATAATTGAAGGGTTTTAAAGATAAGTGGATAATATATTAGACTATAGGAAAAGAAAGGGGAGAGTATATTGGCAGATGTGAGAGTAAAAAAACTGGCGAATCTATTAGTGAATTATTCATTTCAGTTGAAGAAGGGCGATAAATTTCTAATAGAGGCTTCGGATTTAGCTTTACCTCTAGTAAAAGAGGTCTATCGGGAGGCCCTTAAGGCAGGTGCTAATCCGGAGGTGCATGTGACGCTTCCCGGATTTAAGGAGATGCTTTTAAAAAACGGAGACAGGGAGCAGTTGGAATACATATCACCAATTGATACGGCTATTCTCAGTGATTATGATGCACTCCTGACCATATGGGGAGATTATAATACCAGAGAGCTGACAGGGGTAGATCCTATGAATATTGCCTGCCACAGAGCAGTTCGCAAGGATTTGCGGATGAAATTCTTCAAACGGATTGCAGAGGGTAAAGCAAAGTGGTGCGGAACTCAATTTCCTACCCATTCTGATGCCCAAGAAGCAGGGATGTCTTTAGAAGAGTACGAAGATTTTGTTTATAATGCAGGGCTAATGCATGAAGACAATCCTACGGAAAAATGGAAGGCAGTTTCCGAGCAGCAGGAGAAAATCTGCAGCTTTTTAAATACTAAGAAAAAGATCCAAATTGTCTCTTTAGATACAGACCTTACCTTATGTGTAGAGGGACGAAAATGGATTAACTGCGATGGTAAAGAAAACTTTCCAGATGGGGAAGTATTTACGACACCTATTCGAGACAGCGTAAACGGCAGTATACGATTTACATTTCCAGCGATTTATTCTAGCAGAGAAGTTGAAGATGTACGCTTAACCTTTGAAAACGGAAAGGTAGTGAAGGCTTCCGCCGCAAAAGGAGAGGATTTCCTATTGTCGGTTTTAGACACCGATGAGGGGGCCCGATACGTGGGCGAAATCGCCATTGGCACCAATTATGGCATCCAAAGATTTACCAAGAACATATTATTTGACGAAAAGATCGGGGGCACCATACATCTTGCAGTCGGTTCGGGGATGGAAGAGACTGGTGGGACAAATGAATCCAGCGTCCATTGGGATATGATTTGCGACATGCGAGAGCATGGAAAAATCTACGCAGATGATGAACTGATCTATGAAAAAGGACAATTCTTAATAAATTTCTAGTAAAAGAGCTAGGCGTTCCGCCTAGCTCTTTTATGCCCCATATTTATCCAGGCGTTTTGCATTGGACAACAATAATCCCATCAGGTACTTGCTTTCAAAGAAGCCCAGGCTTCCTTGGTTGCAGGCATTCTCATGAAAGAACGCTACATCGTCTGCTCCCGTAAAGGGGCCATGAATCAGTATCGGTACTGGATGCCAGCTGTGAGAGCGCATGGCACAGGGGGATGAGTGATCGCCTGTGATCGCTAATACATCCGGTGTATGCTCTAAAAGAATGGGGAGAGCACGATCGACTTTTTCGATGCAGCTAACCTTTGCATCAAAATCACCGTCTTCGCCTGCCTGATCCGTACCTTTCACATGAATGAAGAAGAAATCATACTTATGGCGGTATTCAAGATAGGTCTTAAAAAGGCCTTCAATAGAATCCGCCGCAGGAAGCAGGGTCATTCCCAAGAGAGAAGCGATTCCCCGATACATTGGGTACGCGGCGATTGCCGCAGATTCCAGGAGATATTTATCCCTCATGGTTGGGATTTTTGGTTTGGATGCTATTCCCCGGAGTAAAAAGGCATTGGCGGGATGTTCATCCTTGAGTAAATCATAACCCAGCTGAACAAATTTGTTTATTACACCGGCTAGAAATTCAGAAGGGGGATTCTCTCCCTTCGCTGTTATAGGAGATTTGCCCTCTTCCAAAGGATCTGTATCATTAATTAAAGCTCCGATTTCCTTATCTTTGCTTCTAAATACAGTAACAAAACGATGACCTTTACCTGGTTCGATAATGATTTCTACGCCATCAATCTCATGAATGCTTTTTAGTTTTTTACAAAGAGACTCAGTGATTTCTGTAGAAATTCTACCAGCACGTCGGTCGGTGATTCTGCCTTGCTCATTCATGGTAGCAAAATTGCACCGGGCGGCCACATCGCCATTTTTTAGGTCAAAGCCTATGCCTACCGCTTCTAATACACCGCGGCCGATGGTGACCTGTAAAGGGTCATAGCCAAAGAGCCCTAAATGACCGGGTCCGCTGCCTGGGGTTATACCGGGAAGAATCGGTATACAACGGCCAAGGGATGATTCTGATGCCAGCCTGTCTAGATTTGGAGTATTGGCATATTCTAAGGGTGTTTTGTTGTGAAATTTTGGACTGCGAATATCGCCAACACCATCCATTACCAGCATAACAATTTTTGAATTATTGGATTTGACAGTATCACTAATGATTTGATCGTAATGCATAGGGGTCACCTCTTATGTTTGAGTATTATACTTAACTCTTTTATTATGAGCTTATAGACTTCTTTTATGTATTGCGTAGGGGTAAATCTCTTTTGCTATAAAAAAATGTTGGAATTCCTGACACTATCGGGCTTTAATGAATAATTAATACTGATTTGTGTCAATAGGGATGTAACTTTAGCATCCTGTAAAAATATCGATAATTTTGACTATTAATACACTCTATTATTCTATAAATCTAATAAGAAAATTCGATTAGACGAGGATTGATTTAGAAGATACAATAATCATTGTAATATATATATCCAAAGACCAGCTAATAAAAGTCAATAGTTAAGTTTGATTTTTTTAAAAAAATTGGTTTTAGAAAAAAGAGTATAGCAAAGCTAGCCATATGTAAAAC
>NZ_FQZV01000099.1 GCF_900142145.1 Geosporobacter subterraneus DSM 17957
CGATGATAAAGGCCTTCTCCTGGGCTAGCTCACGACGAACAACGTACTCAGCAATACTGAGCAGGAGCATCAACAGGATCATCAAATAGCCAATAATACAATGACTTTTTATAATTTTGAGTATGTCGAGGTGACGGTTCTTTTGACAGGATACGAGCAATAAAGAAACGTAGAGAAATTTGATTTGTTTCCATGATTATATATCAGTACACTGCTTAAAAAGCTTCTCAGGATGTAAATTGATCCAATATATTAGTGGAAACACAAGGATGATTTTTTATTATTTATTGTATTTCCTGATCAAGTAGACCAATGATGCAGTATCAATACAAAATAGAAGGTAAGCAATCATATTTAATACAAATATGTGTGCTTACCTTTTAAAATTCATAAGTTATTTTATGGAATAACCAACTCCTGGCCTACAAAGATCACATCCGTATTAGCCACTCCAGCATTTGCACGAACAAGATCCTCAAAGGATACACCGAATCTTAAAGCAATGGAGTACAGGGTATCTCCAGGCTGTACCGTATAGGTGCGGAAACTTCTTTCAGAAGGGATGATCCTAACCTCTGTACCGATGGTTACCACCGCATAAATAAAATTTACATCATCATTGAACATGCGTATGCAGCCGTTTGAGACGGCATTGCCGATGGAAGCCGGGTTATTGGTGCCATGGATGCCATAGTCCTCAAAGAAGCGAATCCAGCGAGTACCAAATACACCGCCGGGGTTCATAGCCTTTTCTGTAACCGCAAAGGTACCTGTTGGGGTAGGGGTGCTAGGTTTACCAATGGCAACGGGGTAAGAACTCTGCAGTATATCATCTAAATAGAGGTACAACCTTCTCTGAGCTAGATTGACCAGAACTCGTGCCCGGCCCTCCAAATCAAACAAAGCTCTATAAGTAGCCAAGCCTACGATGCCATCTGCTTCTAAGCCTTGACTAGTTTGAAACTGAATTACAGCCTGCTGCGTCTGTACACCAAAAATACCATCCTGTAAACCGGCATCAAAGCCCAGTGTATTTAACCTTTCCTGTAGATGCTGTACATCCTGACCTCTCAAGCCCAGTCGTAATGCTCTTGTAAAGGAAAACATTTATTATCACCTCTCAAATATCCTTGCTATCATCATATGTGATAGAGGAGGGATTGGCGTCTGCCATAGAGTATAAATGTTTTAAGAAAGGCTCTGTTAGCATAGGCTAAGAAATTAATATGAGAACAGAATCAGGCAAAGAGCGTTTAAACAGCTATCCGGCAGGTGATGGTGCCTATACAGATATAGAGATTCTTGGAGGTACCCATCTTGAAAACTTGGACTTTGGAAACTATATTATCCAGTATCAGGAAGAAACCGCTTGGGCAGCAGGGATTCCATTCAACGCAGGCAAAAATGGAAGCTGGGGCACATACTTCACTTATAGCGGA
This sequence comes from Geosporobacter subterraneus DSM 17957, assembly GCF_900142145.1. Lineage (GTDB taxonomy): Bacteria > Bacillota > Clostridia > Peptostreptococcales > Thermotaleaceae > Geosporobacter > Geosporobacter subterraneus. Next base: position 1,440 of record NZ_FQZV01000099.1, read on the forward strand.
ATGGATGAGGTCTCCAAAAAGTTGATGGCTGGACAGCACCATGAAGCAGGTGTTGTTGAAGTAGACAGAAATGGAAATGAACTAACCATCACTTATCGTACAACCGGTGATTGGGTACTCACAGAGCTTCATCTTTCTGTACAGAACACCTTGAACCAAATTCCACAGAACAAATCTAAAAATCCTCAAATTGGACACTTCGAGCACAAACACAGCTTTGAATCGGGCGTAACGGTCCACACCACCACTGTAAATGTTGCAGGAATGTCTGATCCAATCTATATTGCAGCCCATGCCGTTGTCAAACGTCCAGTGATCTAAGGCAGGATATCCATAGCATATTATGAGAGAAGCTGATAAGCAGCTTCTCTTTTTTAAAGCCTTGCTAGATTGGAGCACTCGCAATTGTGATTTGGATTTCTATCTTTATGATGCAGCGGATCATTTAATAGCAAGTTCCACAGTTTCAAAACAATCTTTGCTGGAAGAACGTATAGATATAGGCAATCTTACTCCCCAAAGCTATAAGCTAGAAGTAGTGGCGGTTTCTGGAAAGACCAGCTATACGATCAGATTGCTGCTCCCTTAAATAAATCAATAAATGCAATTGTAAAAGAGGCCCTTGTCAAGGGGCCTCTTTCATGATTTAAGACAAAAAATGAAATGCAGACAATAGACTTTGCATCGATGAAAGGGAAATGATATACTAATATTTACTTACTTGATTGTTGGGAGGTGGAAAAGGATGAATTTAGTGAGGCAGTTTATGCTGCTGTTTTTAATGCTGTTCCTTGGGGATCTTACTGCCCGCACTTTAGGCATACCCGTCCCGGGAAACATTCTAGGGATGCTGCTGCTTACCGTGGCTTTGATGCTAGGAGCCCTTAAGCTTAAGGATGTAGAAGAAGCAGGAAAATTGCTGTTAGATCATCTGCCGATATTTTTTATACCTTCATCCGTAGGGATTATGCTTTATTTTGACTTGATTCGATCACAAATAGCAGGGATTCTGGTACCCACGATTTTGAGTATTATGATCGGCCTGTATGTTGCAGGAAAAGTGGTAGATTATTTTGTGAAGGAATATGAGGAGGATGTAAATGCTTAGTTATATAGAAAATACTGCTATATTTGGGATTCTCATAAGCTTGGGGGCTTACCATCTTGGTGGAATCATTAATAAAAGATTTCAGCATCCTCTCTTTAATCCTTTTTTAATTTCTCTCATATTCATCATAGGCTTTTTAAAAGCCAGTGGATTAAGCTACGACATATACAGCAAACAGGCAGCCATCCTGACGATCCTTTTAGGTCCGGCAACGGTTGCGCTGGCAATTCCTTTGTATAGGAACATTGCTATTCTGAAGTCTAATCTCAGGGCGATTCTGATAGGGGTATCTGCTGGTGTAGTTGCATCCATTGTTTCTGTAGTTGGCCTAGGGTATCTGCTGGGTACGGATATAGAGATTCTATACTCCATGGCGCCTAAGGCTGTTACTACGCCTATAGCCATGGAGGTTTCCCGGGTAATTGGCGGAATACCTTCCCTTACAGCCGGCTTAGTTGCCATTACCGGTGTTTTTGGAGCCTGCTTTGCTCCGGAGATTTTGCGCTTTTTTAATATAAAGAGCTCTGTTGCCAAAGGCGTGGCTATCGGTACCACTACCCACGCCCTTGGAACAACCCGTGCCTTTCAGCTGGGAGAGGTAGAAGGGGCCATGAGCAGTCTTTGCATTGGTATTGCCGGAATCCTTACTGCTTTTATTGTTCCTCTGATTATGGGACTCCTATAGTGATTGGACCAGTCGATCAGGCTGAAAAGAACATTGCTTAATAAACAAGGGGCTGATGGATTTCTATCCACAGCCCCTTCAATTGAAAAAATTCAAACACCTGAGCAATGATAATATAGCAGATACTATATATGGATCAGGATAAATTGTCTATAAAAATTAGTCAATGGATATGGTTATTTACTGCATAAACAAATGCCTTTTTCTATATGAGGATATTGCATAATTCAAAAATTGAAATTGTGGATAAAAATCTGTGAAAAATCCCAAATTGACCCTAAAAAAGGTTAGACAACCCCTAT
>NZ_FQZV01000098.1 GCF_900142145.1 Geosporobacter subterraneus DSM 17957
GGATTCCTGAGAACATCTACATCAGAGGTGCATCATAATTTAAAAGTTCTGAATTAAATTATGAAAAAGTTATGATGTATTCAGCGGAATATGAGTTAAAATTAAAAAAATAAAAACATCTACTAAGATAAAACAAAATATGTTATTATTTTGACATAAAGTCCTATTTTACGACATTTAAAATAAAATAATAAGCAAACCTGTCGAAAAATGGGGGCGAAAAGCTAAAGGGCCTAAGGTTAAAGCTACGGCAGCCAGTTGCTAAGATTACTTTAATCATAAAGTAATAGTCTTTAAGTCATTTTCTATCAGTGATTATCTGTTTACTAAAAGGGTAATTTTATTTTTTAAATTATCATGAGAGAGGTGAGAAAATGTCAGAAAAGCAGTATGTTATTTTTAAGCTTGGTAGTGAAGAATATGGTGTTGATATTATGACTGTAAGGGAAATAACAGAACTAAAAGAAACAACAAAAATACCTGATACCCCAAATTTTATAGAAGGAGTTATAAACTTAAGGGGTAGTGTTGTACCTGTAATTAATCTGAAAAAGAGATTTACCCTTGAAGAAACTACCATTAATAAAAACAGCAGAATTATAATTGTAACCATCGGAGAAAAACAAATAGGCTTTATCGTGGATGATGCATCTCAAGTTATGACATTAAAAGAAGAGGATATAGAAAATCCACCAGAAATCATTGCTGGAGTAGATAGAAGGTACATAGTTGGAATAGGAAAAAGAGAAGAAAAAATAATCATACTTTTAGACTTAATAGCTGTATTTTCAGAGGATGAAAAAAGAAAAATTGAAAATATGAAGATGTAAGAAGAAAAGCTTGAGGAGGTAATCAAAGTGAAGGAAAAAGAAAATATAGTAAAATCAAATAAAAACTTTTTAAAAAATATAAAAATGACATATTTGTTGCTTATTATATTAATTCTTACTTCTGTATTCATAGGATATTTAACCTATTCCGCTTTAAGCAATATGACAATTTTAAGTAATGATATGAATAGCCTTTATCAAAATTTTGAAAGTATGAATAAAGAACAATTACAAAATATGGTTAATGAAGCCAACAGACTTTACGGTAATGCCAGAAATTTATTTATAGGCGTATCTTTTGGGGTTATTGCAGTTCTTGCTATATTCACATTTATACTTATGCAATTATTAAAATCTTCAATGGCACAAATCAACAGCGTACTAACAAAACTTTTAGACTATGATTTTACAGTCGAATTAGAAGAAGACGGTAAAAATGAATTTGCCCAGATGAATCGTTCTTTAGGTGAAGTTATCAAAAATATGAAACAAGCACTGGCGGAAGTGAAAGGAAGCTCTGGTGAAGTTACAGGCCAATCTCAAAGCTTAGCCGCTATATCAGAAGAAATGACAGCATCTTCTCAGGAACTGGCAACTACTATGCAGCAGGTATCTGAAGGAGCAACAAATCAGGCTCAGGATCTGCAAGAGATAGTAAATTCTTTACAAGACCTTACAAATAACATTGAAAATGTATACAGTGAACTTAAACTTGTAAAAGACGAAACAGAAAATGCAGAAAATAAAGCCAATATAGGAAAAGAAGAAATGAATGTGTTAGTAAAATCCATTGAAGACATTAAAAGTGCTTTTGAATTAGTTGTAGGTAAAGTAGAAACCTTAACCGCTTCAGTAAAAGAAATCAGCGGCATAACAGAGATCATATCAGGTATATCAGAGCAAACGAATTTACTTGCCCTAAATGCAGCTATTGAAGCAGCAAGAGCAGGAGAACACGGCAGAGGCTTTGCCGTAGTAGCAGAAGAAGTACGAAAGCTAGCTGAGGAATCAAGACAATCTACAGAAAAAATTACAAATTTAGTTTCCTCTATAACGAAAGATACCGATGATGTAATCAGTACCTCAAAAAATGTAGAAAAATCAGTAAAAGAACAAGCATCGTCTGTTGAAAACACAGTAAAATCCTTTGGAGAAATATTAGAATCAGTAGAAAACATAGCACCCCTTATGAAAAACACCTATGGTGCTATGGAAGAAATTGTAAAATCAAAGGATATAGTTATGGAAAAGGTAGAAGGAGTAAGTGCCGTAACAGAAGAAAACGCAGCAGCAACAGAAGAAGTGGCAGGATCTTCAGAAGAACTTACTGCATCAAGTGAAGAAGTAGCAGCAACAGCACAAAGTTTAAGTCAAATAGCCATGAATTTAATGGAAACTGTAAATCGGTTTAAAGTATAGAGTATTGGCTATATGGGTAGTAGTTAAAAAACTGCTACCCACTTTATGCTATGGGAGTTGTGAAAATTATGAAAAAAAATATACAAAATAAAATATACCAAGGTATAAATATAAAAAGTATTTTATTTTTAGCTATTATTTTACTTGCTTTTATCGTAGTTTTAATTAGTTATACATCCCAGAATTTTGTATCAAAGATAGAAAAAGAAATAAAGCTTGAGCTAAAACAAAAAGTAGACATGGCATACAATGTGATATATCCTACTATTAATTCCTACAAAAAAGGAGAAATAACCAAAAAAGAAGCAGAAGAAAAAATAAAAGATATAGTTTCAAATATGATATATGGAGATACCAATTCAGAAAACTATATATTTATGAGTAGCTATGAAGGATATTATCTAGTACAGCCCTTTGAAAAGGAAAAAGAAGGGGTAAATATGTGGGATTATCAAGATTCAAAGGGGAATTATGTAATAAGAGAACTAGTAAAAGCAGCTCAAGAAAAGCCATATGGTTCCTATGTAAAATACTTTTACAATCTTCCTGGTACAGAAAAAATATCTGAAAAACTATCTTATGTTAGAGGTATTCCAGAAATACAAGCCTATATAGGTACAGGGGCTTATTTAGATTTAAAAAAAGAAGAGTTATTTTTACTATTGAATAAACAAAAAAATATTATGATAGCATTTACATTAGGAATTGTCTTTTTAATGATGCTATATGTTTCTAAATATAAAATTTTAAATAATCTATTGGTAGGGGAAATAGAAAAAAGAAAAATAATAGAAAAGGAACTTTTAGAAGAAAAAGAAAGGGAAATTATACAAAAAAAACGACTAGAAACTCTCTTTAACAACTCTCAAGATGCAATAGTAGAGTTTGACAGAGAAGGAAGAATATTAAACATAAATAAATCCTTTGAAAAAGTTTTCGGCTATTCTATAAAGGAAATTGTAGGAAAAGACATAGATGAAATTATTGTTCTCAAAAAAGAATATAAAGAAGCTAAAAAATTAACAGACAAAACTTTAAAAGAGGGAGTTATTTATACCGAAGGGATAAGATATAAAAAAGACAAAACTTCTGTAGATGTTTTAATAAGAAGTGTTAGTATTCAGAAGGAAGGGGAAGTAGTAGGAGGATATGGAATTTACACTGATATAACCCAAATAAAAAATTATGAAAAAAAGCTAGAGTACCTAAGTGAGGATATTGCATAATTCAAAAATTGAAATTGTGGATAAAAATCTGTGAAAAATCCCAAATTGACCCTAAAAAAGGTTAGACAACCCCTATAAA
>NZ_FQZV01000097.1 GCF_900142145.1 Geosporobacter subterraneus DSM 17957
CCCCAGCCATTAGGACCCATTAGCTCAGCAGGTAGAGCACTTGACTTTTAATCAAGGTGTCCCGCGTTCGAGCCGCGGATGGGTCACCAATTACGGCGGCATAGCCAAGTGGTAAGGCAGAGGTCTGCAAAACCTTTACTCCCCAGTTCAAATCTGGGTGCCGCCTCCATTATATATATGAATATATGCGCTGTTAGCTCAGTTGGATAGAGTACATGACTACGAATCATGGGGTCAGGGGTTCGAATCCCTTACAGCGCACCAAAAGAAACCCTTGCAAGTGTAATACCTGCAAGGGTTATTATTTTTTTTGATTGAAGGAAAATCTCGAAATGAAACGAATAATGTAAATATCTGAGTAAATTTACAACTTACTCTATTCGTTATTACTTATCCTCAAGATTTAGGGGGCTTTATGAACAAACGAATATTTTACTCAGCACTTATAATTCTAATGGTAGCAATTAGCATGTACTTTTCAATAATTGGCTATGCAGATGTCATCACAGATCTGAAAAATCACAAAAACCCAATATTGACATTTGAAGAGCAACGGTGGTTAAAGGAACAAGGATCTTTGATTTATGCTGCCGACAACAATGCACCCCCTCTTAGATTTGTAGATGCGGCAGACAATCAGTATAAAGGCGTAGTTGTGGACTATATTAACCTTTTATCATTGGAGTTGGGCGTTAACATTGAGCTTCATCCGTTACTTTGGCAGGATGCTCTGAAAAGCCTGGAGGAAGGCAAGTCCGATATCTGCGATATGTTTAGAAGCAAGGAGCGATCCAAGCACTTTCTATTTACAAATCCTATCTATAATTTAAGGGCAGTATTGGTTGTAAACTCCAATCATAGAGGGACCAGCAGCTTAGAAAGCATGGTTCTGGCTACACAAAAAGGGGATTATGTTAATGAATACCTTATAAACACTTATCCTGATATAAAGATTATTCAAGTAGATAATGTCTGCAGTGCCTTAGATTTGCTATTAGACGGAAAGGTAGATGCAGTAGCAGGCGATGAACCTGTAGTACTTTACCAGATAAAGAATAAAAATGCTGAATCTACCCTTCATATTAAGGAAACGCCTCTTTATGAAGAAGAAGTTGTATTTGCTGTGCCAAAGTCTAAGCCTCAGCTTGTAACGATTATAAATAAGGGAATTGCCGCGTTGAATGATACAAATCAGCTAGAACGAATCCAGCAAAAATGGTTTGGTATCTCTGCACCGATTGTTCAACTTCCCGATTATAGCACCAGAATTAAGTATATACTGGTAATCGCAGGTTTTCTAATGATGATTGTTGTTGGTATGGTTACATGGAACTACTTTTTGAAACAGGAAGTAGAGAGGAGAACAAAGGAGTTACTAGACAGTAAACATGACCTTCAAATAACCTTTGACGGCATGACGGAATATATAGCCGTCACAGACCTTGATCTGAAGATTGTAAATATCAATAAATCCTTTTTAGACTGTTTAGGGTATTCGCAATCTCAGGTACTTAACAGACATTGCAGAGAAATCTTTCAACACTTCAACTCTGTAAATATAGAGAACATGATTGCGGATACCATTGCTTCAGGAGAAAATCTGGAAGAAGAGATAACAAATATGGGTAATTACTATGTGGTTCGTACCTATCCCCTTAAAGATACCCGTGGAAGCATGAAAAACATCTTAATAGTAATTCAGAACATTACAAAAGAGAAAATATCAGAAAAACAAATACTTCAGGCGAATAAAATGGCTGCTATTGGTCAACTGGCAGCGGGCATGGGGCATGAAATAAGAAATCCACTGGGGATTATTAGAAATCACAGCTACATTTTAAGAGCCTTATACGAAGAGGAAAAAATAGTCCGTTCCCTTGATTATATTGACGCATCTGTAGAAAGAGCAAGTAGAATTATCGACAACCTTTTGGAATTTTCCAGACTTACAGGAGATGATAAAAGGTGGATTTACCTTAAAGATTTTATCGCCAAAATTTTAGAGCTTGAGCATAAAACATTAATGAAGCTTAATATTGAGTACTCCGTCGAGTGTAGTGAAAACATAAGACTCTATTCTAACATAGAATCCCTGAAACACATCTTAATCAATTTGATTTCAAATGCTGTAGATGCTATCGGTGAAAACGGCAGCATAAGGATAACCGTGTCTTCTAATGAGGAGCGAATCTCACTTAGTGTTGAAGATACTGGAAAAGGAATACCTGAAGATCAGCTGGAGAAAATATTCAATCCATTTTACTCCACGAAAGATCCCGGAAAAGGAACGGGCTTGGGTTTATATATCGTGTATAATGAGGTAGAAAAACTAAATGGACATATTTCTGTTACAAGTATTCCATATGAGAAAACGGTATTTGAAATTTCTTTACCTACTGGTAGTAAGGAGAATGTCATATGATTGAATCAAGCAAGATACTAATTGTAGACGATGAGGTCGAATACAGAGAAACCTATAAAATATTATTAGAGGGAAAGGGTTTTTTTGTAGGGGAAGCCAGTTCGGTCCAGGAGGCACTGGAAATACTTGAAAGAGAATATTATCCCATAGTGCTTTCTGATGTTATAATGCCAGGCAAGGATGGGTTTTATTTACTCAATGAGATAAAGAAAACTTATAGGGATGCTATCGAAGTAATTATCGTGACCGGATACGGAAGTATTGAAAGTGCGGTTAAGGCCATGAAAATAGGGGCATTAGGATACTTTATCAAAAGCAGAAATCCTGAAGAATTATTTAGTGAGATAGAAAAGGCCAAAAGGTTTATAAAATTAGAAACGCAAAATAATTTGATCAAAAAGGAAGCTAATTCAAAGGTCTTCTTACATCAAACAAAAAGCCCCAAGATGCTTGAGGTTCTGAAAGAGGTTGAAGTAGTATCCCAGTTTACGAGCAACATTTTGCTTACAGGGGAGACCGGGGTAGGCAAAGAAGTCATCGCCAGCTTAATTCACCAAAAAAGTAAGATGTCCAAAGAGTTGTTTGTACCAATAAACTGTCAGGCTATATCCGATAGTTTATTGGAGTCGGAATTATTTGGCCATGAAAAAGGTTCCTTTACAGGTGCCACTTCAAGACGTATTGGACGATTTGAAGAGGCAAATGGGGGAACGATATTTCTAGATGAAATAGGTGAAATGTCCCTTAACACGCAGGTTAAAATTTTGAGGGTATTAGATACCAGACAAATTGAGCGGATTGGTTCCAACAAGCAGATAAAAGTTAATTTTAGACTGATTTCTGCTACCAATAGAAATCTGCACAAAGAAATAGAATTAGGTAATTTTAGAGAAGACTTATTCTATAGAATCAATACAATAAATATTGAAATCCCTCCTTTAAGAGAAAGAAAAGAAGATCTCAAAGGTATGATAGACTTCTTTATTATGCATTTTAGCAATGAAATGAAGAAAAATATTAAGGGAATAGACAAAAACACGGAACAGTACTTATTAGAATATGATTATCCCGGGAATGTAAGAGAATTAAGGAATATCATTGAGCGAATCGTAGTATTGTCTACTGATGGGATATTGAGATTGAATACCCTAGGCAGTACAAATATAAAAGAGAAAACTGGCAAGCAAAATAAGGAAATTATCTCTTTCAAAAAGGCAAGAGAACAGTTTGAGATCGAGTACATAAAGGATGCACTGGAAAAATGCGATAATAATATCACACGGGCAGCCAATGCTATGGGTATAAGTAGAAGGCAGCTATTTAATAAACTGGTGGAGTATAATTTAAATAGGTAGATCCTTTTAAGAAGAAGGATGCCAGGTTTTCCTGCAGAACTAGGACAAACTTGGCATTTTCTTTGCATAAATAGGAGTGTGACATGTAATTCTATCCCATTATTTTTGTAAAGACCAGCTAATAAAAGTCAATAGGTTAGTTTAATTTTTTAAAAAAGTAGTTTTTCTAAAAAGTGTACAGCAAAGCTAACCATTGGTAAAAGCCGAACAATGGCTTCTCTAAAGAGTTGAGTTTTATCTACCTAAGCAGCGATGCTTCGATGTGAGTTTTTGTCTTTTCTCCATGCTTGATGATCTTCAGGGATCCTAAATACAAATGGCTTTTCATCACGGAGAACCGCGAAGATATAATGGAGAAGCTTGTGCATAACGGCTACAAGAGCCACTTTTTTCTTCTTGTTTTCACATTTTTTATGATAGTAGTTTCTCAACACAGGGTTAATTGCATCACCCTTTCGG
>NZ_FQZV01000045.1 GCF_900142145.1 Geosporobacter subterraneus DSM 17957
TTTTCTACCCTATTTTCACCATGACTTTTAACACAACTTTTTTATTTTTAACACGACTTTTTTATTCGTGACACGAGTTTTTTTGGGTTATACAACATCAACTATATAATTTTACTTTTACAACCCTGTATCCTACTCTACAGTAACGGATTTCGCCAAGTTCTTTGGCTTATCAACGTCGCAGCCTCTTGCTACGGCGATATAGTATGCCAGCAGCTGCAGCGGTACCACGCTCAAGATCGGAGTTAGTTCATCCATGGTATCCGGGATATAAAGTACTACATCAGCAGTCTTTTCGATCTCCTTATTTCCTTCCTTTGCAACCCCTACTACGTAAGCGCCTCTTGCTCTTACCTCTTGGATGTTGGAAAGCATCTTATCATATAGTCTGTCCTGTGTGGCTAAAGCAACCACAAGGGTTCCATCCTCAATCAATGCAATGGTCCCATGCTTTAACTCTCCTGCTGCAATGGCAAAGGAATTGATATAGGAAATCTCCTTTAACTTTAATGAACCTTCATGTGCAACATTAACATCAAGTCCTCTTCCCATGAAGAATACGCTTTCGTTGTTGAACTGATGGTCTGCCAGGTGCTGGATCGTATTGCAATTGTTCAGTACGTGCTGTACCTTTTCAGGCATAGACTTTAGCTCAGCGATGATCTTCTTGTACTCCTCTTGGCTTAAGGTTCCTTTTGTCATAGCCATGTGGAGTGCTACCAGGTACATGGCTACCAGCTGTGTTGTGTAGGCCTTTGTGGAAGCTACAGCGATCTCCGGTCCTGCCCAAGTATAGAATACATCATCGGATTCTCTCGCTACGGAGCTGCCTACCACATTGACTACAGATAGTACTCTGGCACCTTTTCTTTTTGCTTCTCTTAGTGCAGCCAGTGTATCTAATGTTTCTCCAGACTGACTGATAGCAATAAATAAGGTATTTTCATCTATAAATGGATCTCTATATCTGAATTCGGAAGCCACGTCAACCTCTACCGGTATCTTCGCAAACTTTTCGATGGCAAATCTGCCTACAAGTCCTGCATGATAAGCAGTACCGCAAGCTACGATATAGATCTTATTGATTTTGTCCAGGTCTTCCTTTGTTAATTTAATACCGTCTAAAACGATATGTTCTTCTTTATCCAGCCTTCTCAGCAGTGTTTCAGAAACACCCTTTGGCTGCTCGTGAATTTCCTTCATCATAAAGTGTTCATAGCCTTCTTTTTCAGCAGCTTCTGCATCCCAAGTCACGTGGAATATTTCTCTGTCCATCTGCTGGCCCAACTCGTTAAAGATCTTCACTTCATCCTTTGTAAGCAGCACAATTTCATCATTTTCGATCAAGTGCATTTTTCTAGTATACTTTAACAACGCCGGTATATCTGATGCGATAAAGTTTTCACCTTCGCCCAATCCGATAATCAACGGACTGTCTTTTCTTACGGCTACGATTTTATCCGGTTCTTCCTTGCAAACTACTCCAAGGGCATAGGCACCTTCCATTTTTTCGATGGTCTTAAATACTGCCTGCAGTAAATCACCCTCATAAAAATGATCGATTAGATGAGCAATTACCTCTGTATCCGTCTCTGATTTAAATACGATACCCTTTTCTTCGATTAACCATTCTTTGATCTTCATGTAGTTTTCAATAATACCGTTGTGAATTACAGCGATATTTCCTGCTACATTGGTATGGGGATGGGCATTACGATCAGAAGGTTCTCCATGGGTAGCCCATCTTGTATGACCGATTCCCAGGTTTCCTGTAAGGGTTTCTTTCTTTAAGTGATCTGCCAGTACACTGAGTCTGCCTTTATATTTTCTTACCTTTACTGCCCCCTCATCGTATACTGCGATACCCGCAGAATCATATCCTCTATATTCCAGTCTTGATAATCCTTCGATTAACACAGATATTGCTTCTTTTTCACCAATATATCCAACGATTCCACACATAGTTAACACGTCTCCATTCTTTTTCATATTATTAGTTTTTGTGAGGACTGAATTTTGGCAATAAAAGACCCTGGCAGTATTTTTCCCGTTAAATTTACTACCCTTCTATTTCCTGATTCAGTTTTGTCACCCAGTCCCATTTGTCCCTCCAATCACTTGGAGTCTTTGTAGGACGTTTAACGTTGGTGAATTCCGCAGGGCATCCGCCGAATCTTCGATAAACCCTGGACCTCGTCAACTTGAATCCTGAATTGTCCGATCTGATTCAAGTCCTGGCGCTTTTATTTGGTATTCTTTTTAATGGTTCGCGATAGGCCTCACCCCTTTCAGAGGTTTTGCGAAACGACGAGGGCGTCGTTCCTTACAGTTTTGGTTAACGAGCGGACACACAGGTCCGCACCCTACATTCTTTTATCACTGGAACGACGAGGGCGTCGTTCCCTACAGTCATTAACTATGCGGTAACGGGCACGGCCCGCGGTACTTACTACTGACAATTAAGTATATTCTTTTTCTCTGTCCAATGTCAACTACATCTTTTTCCAAAAAGATTGGGTAAGCCCGGTTGTTCCGGGCTTATGGATGTGTGATTGAGAAATCTAACATTCAGAGGAACGGCACAGGGATCGTTCCCTACATTGTATAGTGTCTTTAGCAATATTTATAAGTTACTGCAGTCTTTCTTCTATGACAGATGCTAGGTTTTGGGCTAGGGTTCGCAGTTCCGTTTCATCCTTACCCTCCAGCATCACTCTTACCAGTGGCTCTGTACCAGAAGGTCGAATCAATACTCTCCCTTCTCCAGCCATTAGGTCTTCCAGTTTCTTGATTTCTGCTGCAACCACTTCATCTTCCATATATCGATACTTATTGCCGTTGGTTACCTTAGCATTGACCAGTACCTGCGGATAGGTAGTCATAGCTCCGGCCAGCTTTGACAATGCCTGCTTTTTCTCCTTCATTACCGATAAAAGCTGTAGTGCAGATAATAATCCGTCTCCAGTAGTATTGTGTTCTAAAAAGATTAGATGTCCTGACTGCTCTCCTCCGAGAACATAGCCGGATTGAAGCATTTTCTCCAGTACATAGCGATCTCCTACATTGGTTCTTTCTAGTCTGCAGCCTGCTTTTTTCAGTGCGATATCTAAACCGATATTGCTCATCACTGTGGCTACCACAGTATCCTTGGCAAGCTTACCCTGTTCTTTTAGATGAGTTCCACAGATGGTAAGAATTTTATCTCCATCGACGATTTGGCCCTTTTCATTGACTGCAATCAATCGGTCTGCATCCCCGTCAAAGGCAAGGCCTGCATCAGCACCCCAGTCAACCACCAGCTTTTGTACCTCTTCTGGATGGGTAGACCCACAGTTATGGTTAATATTCAGCCCATCAGGCTTATGGTGAATGATCTTGATCTCGGCTCCTAAAGCTGACAAAATGGATGGTGCCGCCACATAGGCTGCACCATTGGCACAGTCTACTGCGATTTTCATCCCTCTCAAATCCACATTGATGGTACTCTTTAGAAAACTTGCATATTGCTTGATAGCATCATCGATTTCCACTCTTCTTCCCACGTCTTTGCCTGTAGGATTTAAATCAATGTCTTTATTATTTAAAATAATATCTTCTATTTCCTCTTCAACTTCGTCAGGCAGCTTAAAGCCCTCCTGATTAAAGAATTTGATTCCGTTATATTCCACAGGATTATGGGAAGCAGAAATAACGACTCCCGCATTGGCTCCATAATGTCTTGTCAAATATGCAACCGCAGGCGTCGGTACAATACCCACACTCAATACATCTGCTCCCGTAGAAAGGATTCCCGCTGTCAGTGCTGCCTCCAACATATCCCCAGATATTCTCGTGTCCCGACCAATTACAATTTTTGCTTTCTTTTGTCCTCTGGTCAGTATGTATGCACCGACTCTACCCAGTTTATATGCTATTTCTGCTGTTAATTCCGTATTTGCAATACCTCTCACACCATCAGTACCAAACAGCTTTCCCATGTGTTTAGACTCCTCTCGTAATAACATCTTATGCCACTTAAATCTATTACGATACTTTAGACAAAGTTAATCTTTATTATTTTATCATATTCTTGATGCTTATTCAATTTTTCCCCCACAGCTTTTTGTCGCAGTATTTCGCTGAAAAGTTCCATGTTTTGCGAAATGTTTTTTTGAGACACCTGAATATAAATATTTATTCTCTTACTCGGTCAGACACAAGGCCTACCCCCCATAGGCATCAACTAAATTTAAATATTTCCAAATAAACCTTAGAAGCATGTCATTCTGAGCGTTAGCGAAGAATCTTATAGAACATAAGCAAGATTACTTTTGATTATCAGAATATATCATCTAGCTTAAAGATCCTTCGACTCCGTTTTACTCCGCTCAGGATGACAAATTATGGGTTAAGTTAACACCTATGGCCTGCCCCCTGCGTTTATTGCATAATCAAATTTGTTTTTTGAGGGAGCTTTGTTTATGTTATCCTTTATTTCAAAATAAAAACCACCAATTGGTGGTTTTTTCCCGGGCGGACATAGAGGTCAGCACCCTACAATGATCCCGCACTTATCTATTTTTTGATAAAGGTCCTGGCTAAAGATGCTGCTGCTGTGCCCAGCTCAACTTCATAGCCCAGTTCTACCAGGGCCATCTCAACAGCCCCTAGGACTGCATACATGTCCATGAAGTGGATGGCACCCATGTGCCCGATACGAAAAATCTGGCCCTGCAGCTTTTGCAGTCCTCCGCCGATGACGATATCATACTTTGTACGCAACAGCTCTGCAAGCTCTTTATATTTAACTCTTTCGGGCATTAAGATTGCGGTGACTGTATCGGAGGCATGCTCTTTATCAGAAAATAAGGTAAGGCCCATAGCCTCTACGGCATTTCTGACCCCTTGCCCAATGAGCTGATGTCTTTCCCAAACCTTTTCCATACCTTCTTCATTGAGCATTTCTAAGGCTTCCCTTAATCCGAAAAGCAAAGTAGTAGCGGGGGTATATGGAAACTGAAAGGTTGTCATTTTATCCTTTACCGCTTTATAGTCCCAATACCATCTAGGCATAGTAGATTGCTCTACTCTCTGCCATGCCCGTTCACTTACGGACACCAGCCCGATACCCGGCGGAAGCATCAATCCTTTTTGAGATGCACTGATAACCACATCTACACCCCAAGCATCTGTTTCCAACGGAACGCAAGCCAGAGAACTGATAGCATCAACAACCAAAATCGCTCCATGGCCCATCTGCTGCATCATCCTGGATATGCCCTCAACATCAATACCGATAGCCGAGGTGGTTTCATTTTGAGGCAGACACACAGCCTTGATTTTTCCTTCCTGATCCTGAGCCAGTATGGCTTCGATTTCCTCTACCCTGGCGGCTTGTCCCCATTCCTTGGTCAGACGGATCACATTCAGTCCATGCTTTTCTCCGATTTCAGCCATTCTATCGCTGAAAACACCCAGGCAAACGGCTAGAATCGTATCCCCTGGGGAAAACAAATTGACGATGGCAGATTCTAGAGCGCCGCTGCCAGAGCTGGGAAAGATCAGGATGTCATTTTCCGTACGAAAAACCTTCTTTAATCCTGCTGCACAAGTAGATAGCAGGGCTTCAAATTCCGGTCCTCTATGATTGATCAATGGTTGAGAAAGGCTGCGCAGTATACGCTCAGGGATATTGGTAGGCCCTGGAATATGCAGCATTTGTCTTCTTTCCATATTGGATTCCTCCTATAATTGGGATACAATATTTTTTACAGCTTCAATCACCTCCTGCACATGGCTTTCTTCGATACCCAGGTGGGTAACCATGCGGAAGGAGGTCTTGGAAATGCGCTTCGCTTTGATTCCTTTTTCAAGCAGTTGGTCTAAAAAATTCTCTATGGTAATAGGCAGTTGTTCAACCGATGCCGTAACGATATTGGTATGTATCTTAGAAACATCTATGATTAACCCTTCTACACCAGCCAAACCTTTTCCTAAAAGCTGAGCATTTTTATGGTCTTTTGCAATCTGAGGCATCATGGTCTTCAAGGCAACAATCCCAGGAGCTGCGATAAACCCAGCCTGACGGAAGCCCCCGCCTAACCTTTGCTTCATCCAGCGGGCTTTTTGTATAAACTCTTTTCTTCCTGTTAGAACTGCGCCAAAAGGAGCACTTAGACCCTTGGTGAGTGCAAACATCACTGCATCTACGTTTTTTACGATTTCCTTGGCTTCCATACTAGAGGCCACCGCTGCATTGAAGATTCTGGCACCATCCATATATACGGGGATGTTGTGTCTTTTCCCTAAGTCGCAGACTTGATTAATGTTTTCTAAAGGTACGACCATACCTGCATTGAGGTTGTTGGTGTTTTCTATACAGATCAAGGAGGTTTTTGCTCTCTGTATTCCCTCTTCCTGGATCAAGTCTTCCATGAGGCTGATATCATAAAATCCATTAGGTACAGATATTGGCCTTGGCTGCACCTGTGATAATGCAGAAAGTCCCCCAACCTCTAGGTTATATATATGGGAGGTATCTCCTACGATGATTTCTTCTCCCCGTTGGGTATAAGTCATTACTGCTGCCTGATTGGCCAACGTACCCGAACTAAAAAATAATCCATCCTCTTTTCCCATCAACTCTGCCGCCAGGGTTTCTAATTCTCTTACCGTAGGATCTTCTCCCATGATATCGTCTCCTACCACTGCATGATACATGGCATCCCGCATTTCCTGAGTAGGCTGCGTGACGGTATCCGAACGAAGATCAATGATTTTTTGCATCTTCTCACCCTTTCTGTTTTCTGTTTCATCTTAGATCCTTACTAAGATATTTCGACATACTAAAATTATATCTAGTTTTTCCTATGGATTCAATAAAAAAGGATACCCTATGATTAGGATACCCTTTTCGGACTTTATTACATAATTAAGGCTAAGCTTTTACGCTGGGTTTCTTTGTTAATACCTGATATGCATAGGCTGCAAGGATGAAAGCCAATACCAGCAGCAGAATTGGGAATACCACCAGCACATAGTTTGCCTTTGCAAGGTTTGCATTGATTAATAGAATCAATGCCACTACAGTAACAACGAACATGAAGCACATTGGAATGACGAACATCGTGTAGTTTTTCCCGATATTCTTCAGCCAAACAGCAATTGCAATCAATGCCAACGCAGCAAGCAGCTGATTAGCAGAACCAAATACGGGCCAGATTGCATTGTAGCTTCCTAATGCCAGCCATCCACCTAATACAACGGTAATCGTTGTAGATACATAACGATTTGTAAAGATACTCTGTGTTTCTTTTGTATTATCTTCAAAGTACTCCTGGAAGATAAATCGGCCAAGTCTTGTTGCTGTATCCAAGCTGGTTAATGCGAAAGCGGATACTGCAAGGGCAACGAAGGATTTACCTACAGTGAATGGAATACCAAAGCTCGTCATGAAGTTACCGATACCATCGGAGAATACATTAACCGGTCCGCCGGCTTTTGCCAGTTCAGCAAATTTATCGCCAGTAACATAAGCAGCTGTGATGATAGCGATTACTGCAAGAACACACTCAATTAGCATACCGCCGTAGCCTATGATCTTTGCATCCGCTTCATTGTTAATCTGCTTGGAAGATGTTCCAGAACCAACTAGGGAGTGGAATCCGGAAATCGCACCACAAGCAACTGTTACAAACAGCATTGGGAACAAGAAAGATCCATTTACATTAAAACCAGTAAATGCTTGAAGTTGGATTGTTGGCCTTGTGATTACCAAGCCTAAAACTGCACCTATGATCATTGCATATAGTAGATATGAGTTCAAATAATCTCTAGGCTGTAACAAGATCCATACAGGTGTAACAGAAGCTACGAAGATGTATACCATTAATAGTCCAACCCATACGTTTTTGCTTAATACTAATGGGAACATGTTTCCTAATGCGATACAGGTAAACAGTAAAGCTACTCCCACGATACTTGCAATCGTTAGATTTACACCCTTTCTGTATACTGCAAAACCAAAAACAATAGCTAAAACGATAAACATAACAGATGCAGATGCTGCTTCCGGTACGCTTACGAAGGTATTTGCAACGATGTTTGTAAAGGCTGCAACAACCAATAGCAGTGTTAACCAAGCAAAGATAGCAAATAAGCGCTTACCTTTTCTACCCATATTAGCTTCAATGATTTCACCGATAGATTTACCATCGTGACGGATAGATGCAAATAGTGAACCGAAGTCCTGAACGCCGCCAAAGAAGATACCTCCGATGATGATCCAAAGCATTACTGGCACCCAGCCAAAGATAGCAGCCTGGATTGGTCCTGCGATCGGGCCTGCACCTGCGATGGATGCAAAGTGGTGACCTAATAATACAGGAGCGGATGCCGGTACATAGTCTACACCATCACCCTTTGTATGAGCAGGTGTTTTTCTGGTAGGATCTACTCCCCACTGTTTTGCCAGCCATGCCCCATAAGTGACATAGGCGATGCTGAAGATGATAATACTTGCAATAACTAATACTAATGAGTTCATAAAAGTTCCTCCTTTACTTTTAAAGTTTTATTTTTTAATTGTTCAAATAAAATATAAATACTATGAAGACTATATCTAAAGTTATAACCGATAGGCTTTTAGAACCTCCTTTCCTTTTTTATTGGTTATAACCTCATTTTGATTTAATGACACCAATACAAGGGCTACATCTGCCCAGCCTTTAAACCCGAAGGCATAGCTTTTGTGGAATTTAAACTTTTTCACAAGATGGATAATCTCATCATCAGGGTGTTCATCTAAAACAATGACTCCCGTGATCAATGTAGACATATGTTCATCATGGATTTTTACAAAATCTTCTACTGCACTTTTTAACAGTTCTGTATACGTATGCAGCCCATCTTTATCAATCCGTTGAAAATGTTTGATCATACAGTATTCGTTATTTTCAAAAGCGTAAATGGTAGCTTTTTTTGTAGCGATATATCTTTCATTGCGGATATTATATTTTGCCATTATATCCAGCTTCGTTTCACGATAGACATAATCCTTTTCTATATCGAAGTTCCTTCTTAGACGTTCTTCCAACAGATTTTGGTAGCTTATATATTCCATTCTTATCACCCTTATCTCTAGTCTTTTTCCTGTTGGGTTGCTGACAACGCTTTCATGATTTATTACACTAATTATATAAATTCTCTGATTATTATAAAAGTAATTATAGCCTCAGTTGTATATTTTTAAGATTGAATGGTAGAAATGCATGGATTATTGGTTTAAAATCTGGGAAAGTAAATTAGGTATCATTATATACTAATTTGCTTAAATATTTCAAATAGTTTTTTAATGCAATAATCTTCCATATGTTTTAATATGTTTATTATAGCACCTTTATATCGAGAACTATATTAGAATTTTCTGTTAATTATAAGCAAAAAAATGAACGACGGCTTTTAAATCCGTCATTCATTTTTTAAATTTGTTATTATTTTATCCTCTAACCGCTTCTGCACCCTTTTCCAGTGCCTCTTTATTCATAGGAATTAAATGCTCTTTTGCCGGTCCAAACACTTTTTTCAGTGCAGCAATAATAGAATCTACTGAAACTACCTTTGTTAGTTCAAGGAATGCCCCCAGCATAACCATATTGGCAACCTTAGCATTTCCAATCTCGTTAGCGATCTCATTGGCAGGTACATAGTAAGCTTTTACATCATCACGGCTTGCTTTTCTTTCAATTAAAGAGCTGTTGATCAGCAGGATTCCGCCCTCCACCAGATCCTTTTCAAATTTTAATAAAGATGGCAAATTCATCACGATCGCTGAAGTAGCATGGGTTACGATGGGTGATCCCACTGGCTTCTCAGATATGATCACGCTGCAGTTAGCAGTTCCTCCCCGCATCTCCGGGCCATAGGAAGGAAGCCATGATACATTCTTATCTTCTATCATCCCTGCATACGTCAACAGCTGCCCCATGGACATTACCCCTTGTCCTCCGAAGCCTGCGCAGATTACTTGTTGTGTTGCCATATTACTTCACCTCCTCAGGTGTTCTGAAATTTCCCAGCGGATAGTAGGGCATCATATTCTCTTCCAGCCATTTGAGGGATTCTGTAGGTGTAAGTCCCCAGTTGGTTGGACAAGTTGATAGTATTTCTACGATTCCAAAGCCTTCTCCGGAAAGCTGCACCTCAAAGGCCTTTTTAATCGCTTTTTTTGCTTTGCGAATATTGGCAGGTGTGTTTACAGCCACTCTTTCAACAAACACTGCTCCATCAATTGTTGCAAGCATCTCCGATACTTTTAATGGTCTTCCTGTAGCACCTGCATCTCTTCCGTAAGGTGCTGTAGTAGCTTTTTGTCCGATCAAAGTGGTTGGTGCCATCTGTCCGCCGGTCATACCATAGATAGCATTGTTTACGAAAATGGTAGTGATTTTTTCTGCTCTATGGGCTACATGGATGATCTCAGCAGTACCGATGGAAGCCAGGTCTCCATCTCCCTGATAGGTAAATACCACTTTGTCAGGGAATACACGCTTAATACCGGTTGCCACAGCCGGTGCACGGCCATGGGCTGCTTCATGCATATCACAGTTGAAGTAATCATAGGCCAATACAGAACATCCAACAGGTGCCACACCAATTGTTTCTCCAAGTACTCCCAATTCTTCCAGTACTTCCCCGACCAGTCGGTGGATTACTCCGTGGGTACATCCAGGGCAATAATGAAAGGGTTTTTCTGTTAAACCATTTGTTCTTTCAAAAATTACAGCCATTATTTTACACCCCCTAGGATTTCTTTTACCTTGTCAACCACTGCATCAGGTGTTGGGATCATACCGCCGGCTCTGCCATAGAAATGTACCGGCAGTCTTCCGTTGTTGGCAATTTTCACATCATCTATCATTTGTCCCATACTCATTTCTACAGACAGCAATGCTTTTGCATTGGCAGGTATTTCATCAAAGGCTTTTGTCGGGAACGGCCACAGGGTAATCGGACGGATTAAGCCTGCGTTGATTCCAGCTTCTTTTAACATTGCAATGGCATTTTTTACAACTCTTGCAGTTGTACCATAGGCTACCATTACAATCTCAGGATTTTCCATGTTGTACATTTCATAACGAACTTCATTTTTCTCCATCTCTGCATATTTCTTTTGAAGATGAATATTATGTTTTTCCAGTTCTGCTGGATCTAGGGCAAGGGAATTGATAATGTTGGGCTTTCTTACACCCTTTGTTCCTGTAGTCGCCCAGTCCTTTGGCGGCAGTTCTCTTTTTGCCGGTTCTTTAAACTCGATAGGCTCCATCATCTGACCAATCATACCGTCTCCGATAACCATGACCGGATTTCTATAAAAATCAGCGGCTTCAAAAGCTTCCATTGTCAAATCTACAGCTTCTTGCAGCGTTGCCGGGGCATAAACCAATAGCCTGTAATCTCCATTGCCGCCGCCTCTGGTTGATTGGAAATAATCTGCCTGCGATGGCTGAATTCCACCCAGTCCAGGGCCTCCTCTAGAAATATTCACAATTACACAGGGAAGCTCAGCTCCTGCAATGTAGGAAATTCCCTCTTGCTTTAGCGCGATTCCAGGTGATGAGGAAGAGGTCATTACTCTGGCGCCGGTTCCCGCTGCGCCATATACCATATTGATGGCGGATACTTCGCTCTCTGCCTGTACAAAGCAGCCCCCTACTTTTTGCATTTCTCTTGACATATATTCAGGCAGCTCATTCTGCGGTGTAATAGGGTATCCGAAGAAATATCTACATCCTGCTTTAATCGCTGCTGCTCCGATAGCCTCGTTGCCCTTCATTAATATTTTAGCCATTCCTTTTCCCTCCTTATTTGTCCATTTCTCTTTCAACATTGATAACCAAATCAGGGCAGATCGTTGCACAATTTGCACATCCGATACATTTATCCATTTCCTTTACTGTAGCCGGATGATAACCCTTTATATTGATTCTGGTACGCTCCATCTCGATAATATTTACTGGACAAACGGTTGTACATAGTTCGCAGCCCTTGCATAAATCTTCTTTGAAGGAAACCTTTCCTTTTGCTTTTGCCATATGATTCAACCCTCCTTATGATTACTAACCTTTTACATTTTTACTGTGCCTTACCGCTGCTGTCTTTATTTGTAAGGATCTCAGAAGTACTACATCCAATCCTCCCGCATGTACATTTTGATGGGGAAGATTTCCCCATCCATGTCTGCCGGAAGCTGTCGGGCAACCTCTTCCAACGTACTTACATATCGAATTGGGATGTGGAGTGCTTCTGAGACCTGTTTTACCAATTGTTGACCTTGCATTACATCCTCTACGGACGTTTCTCTGAGAAGGTGGGTATTGTTAATCAACCCAGTTACCGATGCTCTAGCCATACGCTCGATGGCCTGCAGATGCCGGATTGCATCCTCCACCCTCCGTGTTCCTGGCCGATTGGCATTTAACACGCAAAACATGTCATAGCTGCCTTTTTGAAAATAACTGTGGTATCTTGCCAATGCTCTTGCACCAACTGAGTCGCCGCCTACATCCAGGATGACTTCGCAAGTAGTATCCTGCATGGGACCTAAAACAGCCGCTGCAACTGCCGGCAGATCAGAGCCCATAGATTTCTCCAACCCACTTCCTATAACGGTAATCCCCATGGCTTCCAGCATTTCCTGTTTTTCTCTGCTGCGAAAATAGGGATTCACGATATCCAGATCAGCCAGGGCAACCTTCTTTCCCATTTGTGCCAGCTTAATAGCATAGTTTACAGCAAATTCTGTTTTGCCACTGCCATAGTGTCCGATAATGACACGGATTCTTCGATCATTTTGCATAATATCATCCTTTTTATAGATATAAAGCTAAGTCCTTATTAGGGAACAGCACAGGAGTCATTCCTTACATTTACTGTGCTAACGGGCGAACACAGTGGTCCGCGCCCTGCATTTTACTCGTAGATTCTTGCAGTTTCTTCTCCTCTCAGTACCCTGAGTCCACCTTCTGCTAAAGCAATCATCTCATCTTCTCCTGGGTATACGATCACCTGTGAAATGAAGGATACACGGTCGGAAATCCACTTGACGAACTGCTTGTCGTAGGCAATGCCGCCGGTTAGAATCACCGCATCTACTTTTCCTTTCAGTACGGCTGCACAGCTGCCGATTTCCTTTGCCACCTGATAGGCCATGGCTTCATACACCAAGGCAGCCTTCTCGTTTCCTTCTTCTATCATCTTTACGACTTCGCGGCCGTCATTGGTTCCTAAGTATGCTACTAAGCCGCCTTGTCCCTTGATCTTCTTTTTAATATCATCCAGTGTATATTTACCTGAGAAACACATCTTTGCCAGATCTCCTACAGGCAGTCCCCCTGCTCTTTCCGGTGAGAATGGTCCTTCTCCGTCTAGTGCATTGTTTACGTCAATCACTCTTCCATTTTTATGGGCGCCTACTGAGATTCCTCCGCCTAGATGGGCTACGATCACATTGATATCTTCATAAGACTTACCCATTTCAGCTGCAGCTCTTCTGGCCACTGCTTTTTGATTTAATGCATGAAAAATACTTTTTCTTGCAAGCTCCGGCATACCGGATATTCTAGCAACTTCATCCATTTCGTCTACAACTACCGGGTCCACGATAAAAGCAGGAATGTTCAGCTGCTTGGCGATTTCACTAGCTAGGATGCCTCCAAGATTAGAAGCATGTTCTCCTAAAACACCTGCTTTTAAATCAGCGATCATGCTGTCGGATACGCTATAGGTACCTCCTTGGATAGGTTTTAGCAGTCCGCCACGGCCTACAACAGCGCTCAGCTTCGTCAGGTTAATGCCGTTTTCGCTTAGGGTTTCAAGGATCACATTTTTTCTGAATTCATATTGGTCAAATATTTTATCAAACTTATTAATCTCTTCTGCCGGATGTCTCAGGGTTGTTTCCATTACAGGCTTTTCATTGTCAAAGATAGCGATTTTCGTTGAGGTTGATCCTGGATTTATGGTGAGTATTCTATAAACTTCTGTCATGTAGAGGTTCCCTCTCTTTCTATGCATATTCTAGGTATATTTTCAGGCCGACAGAGTCATCGGCCCCTACAGTCTTATTTTCCTGCTTTTACAGCCATGAGTACCGCTAAGGCGATAGAATTCAATTTTGTTTCGTCGCTGTCGGCTCTGGAGGTCAGCACGATAGGTGCTTTCGCCCCTACGATTACCCCAGCGTTTTTCGTTTCTGAGAAAAATACCATGGATTTGTACAGTACATTACCTGCCTCAATGTTTGGCACCAGCAGGATGTCTGCCTTACCAGCCACGGGGTGCTCTATGCCCTTATGAGATGCAGCTTCTTCTGACACTGCGTTGTCCAGACCGAAAGGACCGCCAACCATGCATCCTGCAATCTCTCCCTGTTGATTCATTTCCTCTAGGGCTTTTGCATCTACTGTGGAGGGCATTTTGGGATCTACTTTTTCCTTCGCACAGACTACGGCTACCTTCGGCACCTCCATATCTAAGGCATGGGCTACCTGTACTGCGTTTTCTATGATTTGCTTTTTGGTTTGCAGATCTGGTGCAATATTCATCGCAGCATCCGTCACAAAGATAAACCGATCATAGCCGGGTACTTCAAACACCGCTGTATGACTGAGTGCATTGCCTGTTCTCAGTCCGATTTCCGGATCCAGCACAGCCTTTAGCACTACGGAAGTATCTACCAATCCCTTCATCACCATGTGAGCTTTTCCTTCAGATACTAAGGAAACTGCCTTTCTGGAAGCTTCGGTGATGTCCTTGATATCAATGATTTTGTATTGATTTAAGTCCAAGTGAATGTCTTTTGCAATTTCAGCAATCTTCTCTGCATCTCCTACTAAAATAGCATCGGCAATCCCCATATTCTTCGCTTGACTGACTGCCATCAGTACTTCTAAATCTTGTGCTACAGCCACTGAAATGGTTTTAGGCCCTCTTTCCTTAGCACTGTTTAATATTTGTTGAAAATTTTTCATCGATTACTTCACCTCTTGTTCATAGATCTTAGCGGCTTCTCTTCCTGAGAGAACACGATTTACACCTTCATTTAAAGCAAGCATTTCATCTTCACCGGGTTTTACAATCACTGGAGCGATGAAGGATACTCTTTCTTCTATATAACCGGTTAACATCTTTGAATAAGCCATGCCGCCGGTCAGTACAACCGCATCTACTTTTCCCTCTAGTACTGCAGCCATAGCACCAATTTCTTTGGCAATTTGATATCCCATGGCATCATAGACCAGCTTCGCCTTCTCATCTCCGTTGTTGATCTTTTCTTCTACTTCTCTTGCATCATTGGTCCCTAAATAAGCAACCAAACCGCCTTTTCCACTGATCTTCTTCTTGATTTCTGCCAGGGTATATTTGCCTGAGAAGCACAGCTTCGCCAAATCTCCCACCGGTAATCCCCCTGATCTTTCTGGGGACATAGGTCCCATTTCGTTGGCATTATTAGCATCTACCATTTTGCCTTTACGCAGGGGAACGATAGAGATGCCTCCGCCCAAGTGGGCCATTACTAAATTGAGCTCGTTTACTTCTTTCTTCATTTCTTTTGCAACCCGATGGGCTACAGCTTTTATATTTAAGGCATGGAGCAGTGATCGTCTATTGATTTCCGGCATGCCTGAAATTCTTGCAATATCATCAAATTCATCTACTGCAACCGGGTCCACGATATAGGCCTGAATCCCTGCAGCCTCTGCTATGCTCTTAGCAATGATTCCTCCTAAGTTAGAAGCATGTTCCCCTTGAACACCAATCTTAAGGTCTTCAATCATCGTGTCTGTTACGATATAGGTTCCGCTAGGCATGGGCTTTAATAATCCGCCTCTTCCCACTACTGCCTGAAGCTGTGCGGTGTCGAATCCCTCTGTCCTAAACCAGTCCAATATGATATCTCTACGATATTCATATTGATCCGTAATTTTTTGAAATTTATCCAGTTCTTCGGGAGAATGGCTTAAATTCTTCTGGATAACGTTTTCTTCTCCTTTGAAAACCGCAACCTTAGTAGATGTAGAACCAGGGTTTATCACCAACGTATACTCTCTTGCCATTACTTTATCACCTCGTCGATATTCTTATATATTGATCATGCAACTTATGTGCCAATACTTTTCATTTTTGCTATTTAATCACCCTGTATTAGGTATTGCACTGAAGCTTAGAAATTATACTGACTGGCACAGGTTTTATTCAGAAGGATACTACAAAAATAGTTGAAGCATTGTACTATTTTTGTAGTATCCTGCAGAAAATTGCATGAAAAAAATTGCACAGACGTAACTTCGTGCAATTTTTTGCATTTTCTATTCGATTCCATATTTCTTAAGTTTATAATAGAGATTTCGGATGGAAATCCCCAGCTGCTCAGCAGCCTTTGTCCTATTATTATCGAAGGCCTGCAGTACGGACAATATATAGTTTTTTTCCTTTTCTTCAAGCACTTCCTCTAAGGAGCGGAATATATCCGGCTTCCCCTCCCCATCCTCCCTCTGGAGATTCTCATGGACATAAATCTTGTTCTCTAAAAGGGGCAGATGATTGGAGCGTATCACTACTTCGTTAAATCGCATGTTGATCATCGCCCTTCCTATGAAGTTTTCCAGCTCCCGTACATTTCCGGGCCAGTCGTACTCCATGAGGTTATCCATAGCTTTAGGAGAAATATCCTGCACAAATCGGCCGTATTCCTGATTAAATTTTTTAATCAGCCGCTGCACCAAGGGATAGAGATCCTTCTTACGCTGTCGAAGAGGTACGATGAAAATAGGGATTACATTGAGCCGATAGTATAGATCCTCTCTAAAGCGGCCCTCTTTTACAGCCCGCTCCAAATCGAGATTTGTTGCAGCAATCACTCTCACATCAATGGCGATGGGCTTGTTTCCCCCTACCCGTACAATTTCCCGCTCCTGTAAAACCCTCAAAAGCTTTGCCTGAGTACTGATACTGATTTCACCGATTTCATCCAAAAAGATGGTTCCCCCATTGGCCTGCTCGAAAAGTCCGATTTTTCCACCCTTTCTGGCACCGGTAAAAGCACCCTCCTCATATCCAAACAGTTCACTCTCTAGAAGGTTCTCGTTAATAGCCGCACAATTCACCCGGACAAACTGTCCATATTTCCTCATACTGGAATTGTGAATAGCATGGGCGAACAATTCTTTTCCAGTACCGCTTTCCCCCCGGAGGATGACTGTAGCAGGTGTGACTGCAGCTTTTTTTGCTTTTTCGATAGCCGTAAGTATTTTTTCATCCTCGGCGACGATATCATCAAAGGTGTACTTGGCCTCCAGTTTCCGTATAATCTGTTTTGCCTGGTTCAGTTCCTGGGTTAATCTTTTGATCTCCGTAATATCATGAAGTACAGCCACACTTCCCCTCAGTTCTCCGTCTACAATAATAGGTGCTGCATCGGCAATCACTTCTTTTCTGGAAGGACCTACTTTTAGCCTTGCATTTTTGACCGGCTCCATGGTGTTGAGCACCTTTAGGTGTATGCTCTCTCCTTCAGCAATGTCTACGGTGCACAGTTTTCCGATAATATCCTTTTCTGTAAGGCCTGTCAGTTTGCTGTAGGCCGGATTGACCATAACCCCTATAGCTTTTTGGTCTACGACTGAAATTGCGTCCTGGGTAGAATGAAAAATAGCCTGGAGCATACTCTGCATTTCCCTTAAGTTTGTTATTTCCTCTGCCAGCTCTATGACCTCTGTAATGTCCCGAAAAACAGCAACAGCCCCGATTACTTTTCCCAAATCATCCTTGACAGGCATTCGGTTGGTAATAATGCTGATATCTCCTAAAGGCTGTTTTCGATTGAGCTCCGATTCCCCAGTCTGCAGAATATAGGGCAGACGTGTGTTTTCCACTACTTCTGTGATATGCTTCCCGATGACATCTACACTTTCCAATTTGGTGAGTTTTTTAGCTGCCTTATTAAAAAGAGTGATAATCCCCTGTGCATCTACAGCAATCATCGCGTCATGGGTTGAATCCAATATCACTTCCAATTCTCTTTTCATTGGCTTTATCTCCTTTGAAAACAGCCTGGAAATCCTCCAGGCTGTTGTATGGGTCAGTTGGAATCTTGGTTATCGTTTTGTCCACTGCCGCCGGGCTGTAGGTCTCTGTCTCTTTTCACTTCAAAATCAATTCTTGAAGGTACAGCTGTAAGCTTTTCTATTTTTTTATCAGTGATCAAGGCAATATCGGTTGAATACTTACCCTCTGTCAAGTCATCTACGTTAATGTATAGTTTGATATCCCCACGCTGGATCACATTCATGACACTCTCTACCGCTTCTACTTTTACTTGGATATTCTCAGGTACTTTGATTAATTCTACCCTGTAGCCTGTTTCTATATTGTCGATAGCAATCTCATCCCGTTGATAAGTGAATTCTTTATTCAAGACCCTCTCTACCGTAAGGGCGACTCTCGGAATCTTGCTGTCTCTCAGCAGGGTTACCCCTTCAGGAAGCAATAAATTGACATTTCTTTCCGTAGATTTATCGATGCCCTCAATATCAATGGATCTCGCCTTAATCTCTGTGATCCCATCTAGCTTTTCCTTCGGTCCTTTGATCGATATGTTTTCTTGGCTCAGTTTTACCTCGGTGATCCTATAATTATCTCTTGGTTTTCCCTGAAACTCTAGAACAATAGGAACTTCCTTAGTCGGCAGGATCGGAAGCTTTACTTCTACATATCTTTGGCTGATCTGCACGCCGCTGATGGTCTTTCCTTCTGCATTAACTGCTATTAGCGGCACCCTCTCGTTGATTTCCGTTATCTGGTCTGTAACTGGGATTTCCCCTACGACTTGAGCTACTGCATTAACAATGTTTTCAGGCCCCTCTACCATGACCTCCTTCGGTGAGATGACCGCATCTCCCGGTTCAAATCCCGGTACCGGAGTACCGGTAGTAACCACGTTTACAGGTCTTTGTCTGACCACGATTTCATCTAAGGTAATCTTCAGCTGCTTTGGAGACACATCCTGTATGGTGATATAGGGGGGACCGCTGACTTCTAGGGGGATGCTGTTGGTTCCCTTGTGAAAACCCCTTAAATCCGCACGAACAATGATGTCCTGGGGAGAAACCTTGTAGACATCATTTCTGCGCCCCGCAATCCTCACATTAACCGTATAATCCTGCTGACCTATGATGACCAGGCCAGACTTGTTTAGATCCTCTACATTCATCAATTGTACACTGACATTATTGAGCGGAATCACCATTTCAGGATTTACTTCTCCCATTACATAAAGCCACATTACAAGAGCAAAAATAATGGACACCAGCTTGGGAGTGGTATTTCTATTAAAAAAACGGGTTCTTTCTACCAGTGATTTAAATTTATCTTTCATCTCTCTGCCTCCATTTCCAATTGAACAAAGGCTTTTGATCTTCAGGTTTGTAAGCATTCTTCAATATTCGCCTCAGGGTTTTAGCGTCCAGAAATCGGGACAGTTTTCCATCAGCCGCCGCAGAAATGGCCCCTGTTTCCTCTGATACAATCACTGCCACTGCATCAGAGCGTTCTGTGATCCCCAGTCCGGCACGATGCCGTGTTCCCAGGGTCTTGCTTAGATGGGGATTTTCACTTAATGGCAGGACACATCCTGCAGCCATGATCCTGTCTTTTCGGATAATGACTGCACCATCATGCAAGGGAGTATTGGGTATAAAAATATTTATTAAAAGTCCGGTGGAGATATCTCCATTGATACGGGTTCCTGTTTCCATCAGGTCTCCAATACCTGTTTCTCTTTCAAAGATGATCAAAGCACCAATCTTCTGTTTTGACAGCTCTACTACAGCTTCCACAATTTCATTGATTTTTAAGGACAGATCCTCGTCAGCCAATTCTACGATGGATTTTGTCAGGAATTTGCTTCGGCCAATGTATTCTAAAGCCCGCCGCAGCTCCGGCTGGAAAACGATCAGCAAAGCAATCATCCCCAATGTCATGGTATTTCTCAATATCCAGTTGGTTACATATAGCCTTGACCACTCGCTCAGCTTCGTAGCGATCAACAGCACCAGCAGACCTTTGATTAACTGCTCTGCCCTTGTTTCACGGATAAGCATGAACAGCTTGTAAAAAACAAAGGCTACAATCGTCATGTCGATGACGTCTCTGACCCCTATGTTTAAAAACATTTCCATCACTTGTCTCAATATAAGCACCTCTCGTGTCTGTAAACAAATTCGTTATATTATTAATTCTAAGCTTATGTAAAAACTCCTTCAAGCTCGTTTTATTATCCATACCATCCCAAAACATTATTGCTCTTATCTTATTATTTCACACCACTATTCTATTTTCAATGGGTAGGTTTTATTAATTATTTCCATGATTTTTAACATTTTAATGGTTTATGATCTGTCGAGTATTTAGAAATCCATCGTTTTCTTACATGTTTATTTGTTTTTGTGGAAAAATACTTGTAGAACATTGGAAAGGATGAAGACCAGATGGATGAAAAGAGAAAAAATCAAATAAAAAATGACAAACTGCCTAGTAAGGATGATTTAATTGTAGATTATATTAAGGATCAATTGGAAGAAAAAATGCAGGCCAGTGCCATGGATATTAACCTATTCTGTAAAGACGGCGTAGTGCATATGTATGGCATGGTGGATGTACTATCAGAGAAGCAGATGGCTGAATCCATCGCCAAGAAAATTGACGGTGTCCGCAAGATTGAAAACAAGATCACCATTGCTATGGACAGCAATATCACCGACACCCATATGGAAAAAGAAATCAACGAGGCCTTTATGACTGACCGGGATGCAGACCGTATCATGGGTGTAGGCGTTCATGTAGAGGATGGGGTTGCCAATTTGGTAGGCAGTACTCATACTTTAGAGGATGCCCATATTGCTATGAAGGTCGCATCGAAATCCAGAGGCATTAAAGATGTAGTCAATAATATTAAGATTGACAGCCTGGGAATTCACGATGATGCAGTCATCAACAGCAAGATTGCACAGGCCCTTAGTACTACGGATATCAGCCATCCTGATATCTCTCATCATGTAGACCACGGCCGTGTAGTGCTGAGCGGTCATGTGCGCAACCGTCAGGAAATGGAGCTGGCTAAAGAAATCGCCATGGATACAGAAGGTGTCCGTAAAGTGATCAATCGTTTAAAAATAAGAAAAGACTAAACAAAGCCCGAGAATCTCGGGCTTTTCATCTTCGCTACATTAAGTCTTCTGCTGCGTCTCCGTTTCTTCTATTGCTGGAAATCTCATCCCGGATACTCATCAGGGTCTCCCGGAATTCCTCCATCATCTTGTTGGATCGTTCCCGTTCCTCTCTTAACTCTTTCAGCATTGCTTCCATTACACCCATTTGTCCCATGGCCATATGTTCTGGTTTCGCCATATGTCCCATTTTTCCAACCATGTCTTCCATTCGATCTCTTCCCTCATGCATCATGCGCATGGTTCTATCGGTCATCATCATCATCCCCTGGGTACCTTTGACTGCCATGGGTCGGATGGTCTCTTTGATTTGAGGTCCTAAAAAGTAAGTTGCCGCTGCAACACCCAATCCTACCAAAAAGCTCTGAGACCCAAAAAGTTTCAGTGGATTATCCATTAACTACACCTCCATTTATTTTCCAAAAATCAGTGCTCTTGTGATTGCCTTATAGATATCACGGTTGTTATGCTGCTCACTGCTTTGTACTGCATAGGTTGTAAAGGCTTGTATATAATCTTTCCAAAGATCTATTACTTCATCCCTACGAGCGGGATTATTTTCAATCATACTAAAACTTTCTTCCATATGATTTTTTAATCGTCGGAAGGTTTCATCAAAATCTTGTTTCAGTTCTTGGGCATTATTCAACTAATTCACCTGCCTATTTAAATATTTCAACGGGGTTTTTGACAACCGCATGGCATTTAATAGAACGAGCAAGCTATTTATGTCTTTGTAAAAGGATGCAAAAAATGGATTTATGCCATTGATTAAAACCAGCAGCACTCCAAAAAAATTCATACTAATGGATAAACGATAGCTTTGATTGATATTATTCATCGTGCAGCGGCTAAGGTCGATCAGCCTTGGAACCGATAGAATATTATTATTGAGGAGAACCACATCAGCACAGGGCAGCATGTTGGGATCCGGATGCACTGTCATCAGTATGCCTACGTGCGCATGACAGAGGGCAGGCCCGTCATTGATTCCGTCTCCTACCATGATGATAATATTCCCTTCTTCTTTAGCCGCTTGTACCCTTAGTGCCTTATCCTTTGCCGACAATCCTCCTTGATAGTTTTCAATACCTAATTCTGATGCGATCTTTTCTACGAATTCACATCTATCTCCCGATAGTATTTCAAAACTACGAAGCCCTTGCATTTTCAATAGATTAATGGCTTTTATACTTTCTCTTCTCAAAGGGTCCAGGGTTCCATTCTCCTCCCTGCCCAAGGTAAGGGTTCCTGTTTTATCAAAAATCACACGGGATGCTTTACTGCTCTTTTCTATGACGTAGGGATTTTTAATCACTATGCCTTCCATATAAGCTCTGGTCATAGCGGTTCTTATTGCAATAGGTGTTGCGTGATAAGCAGGCTTTGGACAGGCAATCAATAGCAAGGTAATGAGAATCACAATATCCCCTGTCACTGCAAATCCAATAAAGGATAAGACAGCTGCTAAGGGCATCCACT
Organism: Geosporobacter subterraneus DSM 17957; assembly: GCF_900142145.1. GTDB lineage: Bacteria > Bacillota > Clostridia > Peptostreptococcales > Thermotaleaceae > Geosporobacter > Geosporobacter subterraneus. The sequence continues at coordinate 22,746 of NZ_FQZV01000045.1, forward strand.
GATGATAGCTTTGATCCACCCTGTTTTCAAGCTGCCATTTTGTCTTCCATGTATTATCTAATAAAGATAGAATTTTACTATATTCTGTATCCTCTCCAACTGCCTTAACAATGATTTGAATGCTTCCATGGGCTATTTTGGTTCCAGCATATACCTTATCTCCCGTTTTTACCCCATGGGGCATGGACTCTCCATTGAAGGATTTTTGACAGATGACTGCCTCCCCTGAGCTGATTTCTCCATCTACCGGTAAAAAATCTCCTGCTGTAAACAGCAACATGTCCCCAGGTACTATGGCATCATAGCTTATTTCTAAAGGCTGTCCTTCTACCAGCTTATAGACTTTTGTATTTCCATTATGGAAACATTCTTCCAAAAATTTCATGGAATGCTGCTCCATTGTCTTCATGATGGCCTCGCTAAGATAAGCTGTCGTAATGACAAAAAGACTTAATGTACTTTCCCGAAGCAAAATGCACGAAAAAGCACAAAAACTCAATATCAGCTCATAGTTTATTCCTCTTTGCTGCAGTCGGTCAATTCCTTTCTTAAACAGTGGATATCCTGTTAGGATCGTAGCAGCAGAAGCAATGGTAAAGATGCGATAATCTTCTGCTAAGGTTGTCCTTCCAAAAAAGATCTGCTTGACAAGGATTCCTGTCAGCACAGTACCTGCGATGACCACTCTTTTGAATTCCTTCTGCTTTAAGAGTTCCGTCATGATCCCGTCACTAGTCGGATATTTTGCACTGCCAGCAGGAATGATATTTAGATGCTGCGCCTCCATCATCAGGTTTTCCAAAGTAGAAACATCGATCTTTTTTTCATCAAAATAAACCAATACTTTTCCTGTAAAGTGATTGGCTTTTACGCTGTGTATACCAATAGTTTTAGAAAGTAAGCAATGGATGCGCTCACAATATATAGGATTATTCTTAAGCTCTTTTATGTAAATTCTTAATCTCCCCGGCAGGATAAATTTATTATCTGCTGCGTTTGCATAATACAAACCCAAAACCTCCAAATCTAGATAGCCATAATCCAACCCATAGCCATTGAACTAAAATACATTACTACACCTAGTAGTGCAATCTTTATGAACATCATGCGTTTCACCTCCCTTTGTTTAATGTTCCGGATGATGCTGATCAAATTCCTTATGAAGGGCTTCGACCTTCTCCATGTTTCGCTTCATATTTTCATACTGGGCCTCTGCGATAATATCTTCAATTTCTTCTTTAAACCCATAGACGGTACTTTTTAATTGATTGGTTAACCCCATGGCCTGACTGGCTGTAAATACAGCAGCCTTTCGGATAGGCTTTTTAAACTGAGCTGCTACACCAAAGGTTATGACTCCTAAAATAAATCCTACTGGTTCCAAAGACAATTCACCTCCCATGTTACTCTTTAGTATATTTTGGTCAAAGGTGTATTTATTATTCATGGGAAACGGTTGTTTTTTGTTTTTATAGTGGATTTATCCGTAAAAAACAGAGGCATAAAACTACTGCTTATTTATCATACTAAATATATTGTACAACAGAGTTTTTTCAATTCAGGAGGCCACTATGCAGGAAAAATTTGTATTACCATCTTCTGTGCAGGAATACACTTTAAATATTCCTGGCCGTATGCGGGTAAAAATAGATCGTCTAAAAAATAATGAAACCCTTTGTTTAAAGCTCATAGAATCCATGAGAAAAATTGAAGGCATACAAATGGTTACAGCAAATCCTTATACGGGAAAAGTACTGCTGATCTATGATAACTCCAAATGCACAGCACACCATATTGAAAAAATGCTATCGGATTTTTTATCTGATAGAAATACGAATACAAAAAAGTGTAAGGTGCTTCATCCTGATTTCCATGTCAAGCGAAAGCTTACAGCGGAAGAATTTTATAACAACCGGGCACTTTTATCCAATGACTATTATCAAGAGGGGCTTAAAACAATCTCCCCCCGTTTTCACCATGCCCGTCCCCGTGGTCCCTGGCATACCCTTGCATTGGAAGATTTATCACGTCAACTGGACACCAATCTTATGGAAGGTTTATCTGCTGCGGAGGCTTCTGCAAGATCTCAATCCCATGGAATCAATCAATTTGAACAAAAAAAGCAGCGATCCCTTTTATCTATGTTTTTTAACCAGTTTGACGGCTTTATTATCAAGCTGTTGCTCGGTGCCAGCGGTGTTTCACTTTTATTGGGACAAGTGGTTGATGCTGCCGCTATTCTCGTGATCATTGGCTTAGAGGCAGCATTAGGTGTATGGCAGGAGTACAAAGCGGAAAGATCTTTGGATGCCTTAAAACAGCTTTCTGCTCCTACTGCATGCGTCATACGGAACGGTATTGAAGAAAAAATTTCCTCAATAGCGCTGGTACCTGGAGATCTGATCCTCTTAGAAGCTGGCAATACAGTGCCTGCAGATGCCCGACTGATCGAAAGCTATGGCCTGGAAGTAATGGAATCCTCTCTAACAGGTGAATCTCACGGAGTTTCAAAAAAGGTTCAAAATCTAGATAATCCTGACCTACCCCTTGGGGATCGATCCAATATGCTTTATATGGGTACCGCCGTTATAAAAGGCAGGGGAAAGGCTTTGGTGGTATCCACCGGTATGTATACGGAGATGGGAAAAATCGCCGCCATGCTCAACAATGTGCAGGAGGAGCCAACGCCTCTGCAAAAAGATTTGAATCATCTTGCTAAGATGATTACATGGGGCTGCTTGGGAATTTCCAGCCTAATCACCCTGGGCGGTGTTCTAGGCGGACATCCGCTGCTGGAAATGCTGCGCACAGGGGTCAGCTTAGCCGTTGGAGCCATCCCTGAAGGTCTGACCACCGTATTAACCATCTCTCTGGCCTTTGGTGTACAGCGTATGGCTAAGAAAAACGCCATCGTTAAAACCCTGCCTGCTGTAGAAACCCTGAGCTGCACAAAGGTCATTTGTACGGATAAAACCGGTACCCTTACAAAAAATGAAATGACCGTTAAAGAAATTCTTACACTGGACAAAAAGATAGAGATAACCGGTGAGGGTTATAACCGAAAAGGTGATTTTATTCTCAACCAACAAAGAATTAATGTGAACAATCATAGAGATCTTCACCTGCTCCTGACCTCCGGCGCCCTTTGCAACAATGCTGAAATCCAAATCTCCAATACTGATAGATATGAAATTAAGGGCGATCCAACAGAGGCAGCGATTTTGGTGGCTGTTGAAAAATCCGGAACCCAGCTTACGGACTTTCAATGTTATAAAAGAGAGCATGAAATTCCCTTCGACGCCGATACCAAAAGAATGACCGCAGTGTGTTCCGATGAAAATGGAGCCTATCATGTATTTTCAAAAGGTGCTGTAGATGCGATCCTGGAACAATGCAGCAGCGTAATGCTGGACGACCAGGTGGTCGATATATCCCAGGAGTATATCGACAGAATTATAGCAATGAATGATGAAATGGCCTCCCGTGCTTTAAGGGTTCTTGCTTTAGCCTATAAACCCCTTGGGCATAAACCGGACTCTTTAAAAGACGATGATCTGGATCAGCAGATGATCTTCTTAGGTTTAGCGGGCATGATTGATCCGCCTCGTGAAGGCGTCAAGGAGGCCATAGGAAAATGTCATCAGGCAGGTATACGGGTAGTCATGATCACAGGAGACCATCAGGAAACTGCTGCAGCCATTGCAAAATCTATTAATCTGCTTACAGAGGATGGTATGATCATTTCCGGAGAAAAGCTGGATGAAATGAGTGAGGATGAACTGTCGGCGATAATCGGAAAGGTTCAGGTATTTGCCCGTACTTGCCCGGAACAAAAACTAAAGATTGTACGGGCTTTCAAAAAGAAGGGGTATATCGTAACGATGACAGGAGATGGAGTAAATGATGCCCCCGCCATTAAAGAGGCCCATGTAGGGATCGCCATGGGTAAATCAGGCACCGATGTAACGAGAGAGGCTTCCTCTATCATATTGATCGATGATAACTTCAGCACCATCGTCAAAGCAGTGGAAGAAGGCAGAACCATCAACCGCAATATTAAAAAATTCGTAAAATATGTACTCTCCGGCAACCTTGCAGAGGTATTAGCAATATTTCTTGCCTCTATTACAGGCATGCCGGTTCCCCTAATCCCCAGTCAAATCTTAATGATCAATCTGGTAACCGAAGGCATCCCAGCTCTCTCCCTTGGTGTAGATCCCCCTGAGAAGGATATCATGCAGGAGCCTCCTAGGGATACAGGGAATAGTATTTTCGATATCAGATTGAAAAGAAGGATTGTTACAAGAGGTATTGCTACTGGCTTAACCACGCTTGGGGTTTTTGGCGGTACACTATTCTTGACAGGAAACCTTGTAAAGGCCCGTACCATGGCTTTTGCCAATCTGGTATCCTGTCAAATGCTTCATGCCTTTGAATGCAGCTCTATGTCTATACGAAGAAATAGAGCACTGCTGCCTGCGGTGGCAATATCCAGCGGCTTGATGCTGGCATCTATCTACATCCCGTCTCTGGCAGCGGTTTTCTCTATGGGACCTCTAAATCTTGTGGATTGGGGGATGATTTTATTATCTACTACAATATTGAGCCGTATCGATGATTTTTTAAAAGATTTGCTTTACGTAACCAGAATGAGAAAAGCACCTTCCTTTGGTGTAGTGAATTAAAATTTTTTTATCATACAAAAAGCAGTCCTCACAACAGGATTGAGTGAGTACTGCTTCTATATTTATCTAATCATAGGATTGTTCAGTTTTTGAAATTTCCTGCAGCGACTCCAGCGACACCCTTTTTTTCAAAATAAAAGAAACTGCAAACATTAAAATTAACATAGATAAAGATACATAGAAGCCTCTAGACCCTGCCTCGGCAGATCTATAGCCCAGGTTGCTATAGACAAAAACTCCTGGGATAATGCCTATAAGCGTACCTATAAGAAAGTCCTGATACCTAATTTTTGAAAAGCCTGCACTATAGCTGATTACATCAAAGGGTAACAGTGGTATTAATCTCAATACCAAAATAATAAAAAATCCGTTTTTCTCTACTCTCTCATTGAAAATACTTATGTCATGCTTAATCAGTCTTTTAACAACTCCCTGCCCTAGTTTTCTCGCTATATAAAATGCCAGGGTTGCACCACAGGCAGCTCCGATCATGGTGTAGATAAAACCATGATAGAGCCCGAATACCAGTCCTGCCGCAATGGCTAATACAGCATCGGGGAAGAGCGTTAGTGGAACGAATGTGAACAGCAGGATATATATAAGCGGTGCTAAAACGCCAAAGCTCTCTAAATAATGCTTTACATCTTCAGCAGATATTCCTGAAAAAAATTTCCCATGATTTAGAAAATAGACTAGCAAAATCAGTATAAAGCCTAAACAACAGTATTTTATTATGAGCGCTTTTTTTTCTCTGATTAAATCCAAACCCATCACCCCTGTCTCCCCTATTTCAATCTATCAATTTTTCGCCTGCCACGATATCGATTCATCCATTTATTTAGCGTACTGCTCTCTTCTTGATCCAGTCTTTCATATATTTGCTTATTGAAAATAAGATCCAAAATATGGATAGATTTCTTCCCGCCTCTTCTCATTGACCATACACACTCCTGGCAGTAGGTCAGAATGTAATCCGACTTTGCTTGTTCAGCTCTTTTTTTCATCTGTTGCGTCGCTAATCCATGATTGGTTACCCCGATCATCGCACCAGACCCACAGCATAAGGTTTTTTCTTTAGAAAACTGCAGTTCTTCGATTTTGAGTTCCATGTCTTCAAGGATTTTTCTTATTGCTTCATGAATTTGCACTTCATTTCGTGTAGGACATGGATCATGTAATGCAAAAGTAACGGGAATTTTCTGAGTTTCTTCGATTGTACTTTGAGGAATTCCTATTTTGGCGATGACTTCCCATAAGGATGTTACGCGTACCTTTGGACTATGCTTTTTGATGGTCTGAAAGCAATTTTGGCAGGCTGTAATAACCTCGCTAATTTCCATGCGATCTATATCCGACTGCAAGCTGTCATAGTATTTTTTAAACAAAGCTAAGTCTCCCATCGTATAGGTTGGGTTTCCGCAGCATTTCGCAATAATACCGATATCACCTATTTGTCTTTGTAAGTATTCATATACCTTCATAACTATTTCAGGACTGTATGCTGTTAGACTGCAGCCCGGGAAAAAAATCGTCTTTTGGTTGCCTTTAGCTTTGCCCTCATAAGCTGTGGCAAAAAGCTTGGAAAAACTGTTCCTTTGATGAAATTTAACGGCTTTATGATTTATCTCCTTCGGAATACCATTGTTTTCCTCAACAATGAACTTTCTTATCTCCAAAAAACTTTTTTGTAAATCTACTTTTGTAGGACATACCTGAGTACAATAGCCGCACAATGCACATGAATAAGGTACTTGGCTGTCTATTTTCCCTTCTTCAACGGTTTTATTCAATAGTTCCTTAGGATTTGTACAATATTCATTCAGCATAGGACAGTTTTCCATACATTTCTTACAACCTATACATTTATCTACTTCTTCCTTTATTTCCCTTAAAATCCTATGGGAAAGCTGCTTATGTTTCATATGTTCATCCCTTTTTATCAAATTTGTTGCTATTTATAGAAAATGAAGCCTGTCTAAGTCCTCAATCAGGAAATATTGATATGTGACTAAGAATCATAATTTATACTCGGAACGACGAGGGCGTCGATCCCTACATTTCTATTGAGGTTTACGTAGGGAACGGCCTCTGTGCCGTTCCGAGGAATGATAAATTTCTTAATAACAGATCTATAGGGAAAGGACTGTTTCACCCTTTATGATAACAATCCTTCACTTTAAAAGTTTTTATTCTTCTTTCCTATACTTCAATTTTGTTTTTGTCCTTCCAGATCTTCTTGAAGAGAATAATTAGGGTACTAAGGGAAAACAAAATTAATAATCCAAAAACAAATTTCTTCGTTCCTCCCACCAGCATTCCGCCTACATAGGAATAGATGATCGTTGCGGGCAGCTGCCCTAGCCCGGTAGCCCAGAAAAAAGACCAAAAACTCATTGAAGTTAATCCTGCTCCATAGCTGACAACATCAAAGGATACAAAGGGAAGCAGTCGAGCGATCAGTATAGCATACTTACCATACTTATCAAAGAAGGCATCTATATTTTCTAAAGCAAACTTGCTTGTAAGCTTTTCAACAACTTCTCTTCCATAGTATCTTGAAATATAAAAGCATAATGCTGCGCCTGCCATTGCACTGGACCAAGACAGGATAGCCCCTTTTACCCAACCGAATAAGCCTGCATTCGCAAATGTTATAACAAAAGCAGGAAGCGGAGCTGCAACTGATTGAAAAATCATTAAGAGGAAAGAAATGACGGGGGCCCAGATACCGAAGGAAAGTATATATTCCTTCATAGCTTCTACATCAACTTTACTCAATATCATCACTGCCTGCCTAACAATGTCTTGCAGCGGGGTTATTAAGAAATATAAACTAATTACAAGTATAACAATGCCTATTTTAAACCATATGGATTTCATCCACTGTCTCACGGATTTTTTCCTGCCTTCCTTTTATATTTTTCTATGACAATCGCATTTCACTTCAGTATTCTAAGTCCTATTTAGTTACTTTTTATGAACAGTATTTATCTCTGAATATAGTATCATTCCTAATCCAATCAGCAACGCGGAAGATATATAGAGGTTCATGACGGAAAACTTTATATAAGTAAGCCCTAAAGCTTCTCTAATGATTGCCGCAGGCACAACCTGAATTCTATTCAATCCCAACATTACAACAGCAATTATCAAGCAGATAATCAAATTTACAGTTGTAAACTTGGCATTCATAAAATGAGTATATTTCCCTGCTTTTTTCATTCTTCTTATTAAAGAAACTATGAAAAAAGATATTACAGCAACCACAGGAATGATAATTCCTATATTCATCCTCATTTCCAGCCATTCAATCTGAAATGCAATGATGGCAGCCCCTAGACCCCATAAAAAGCTATTGTACATTAATTTAAAAGTATCCATTTGCATTTCCTCCTAAAAGTATTACAAAAGGTACGAGTATACTCATACCTTTTGTCCATTACTGAGCGATTCTGAAAATAACGGTTACTGTTGTTCCGTCTGCAGGAAGTACCTCTTTATTTCCAAAGAATTTAATTTCTTTAGAAGCTCCCGTTTCGTAGCTGGAGTTGCTTGTAATACCTACAGCGCAGCTATCAAGGCATAATATACAGCCTGTATTTTTCTCTTTGGCTCTTTCTAGGTTTCCACCAAATCTAATATCCATTGGTCTTGGCTCACTAGAGGTAATTATGTCATTGAAAGGGATTTCTTTTCCTAATCCTTCCCATGTAACGAATACATCCAGCTTTGTACCCTCCACCTTAACACCTTTTGTCATACAATCCAGGGTAACATTATTTCCTGGCTCTGCACCTATTGCAAGTAAAGCGTCGTGAAATTCTTTTTCATCAGTCAATCCTCTGAGCACAGATTTTTCCCCATTCGAACCATCTTTAAATACAACTCCATGTCGGGTAGATTCAGTAAAATATTTACCGTTTACTTCTGCCAGAATTTTTACTTCTTTATTACTAGTGTCTGTAACCATCGTTTCTTGTGACGTATTTGCTTCTGCTGCACTTGGGCTTTTAGGCGCACATCCCACAAAAACAGTTAAAATCAAAATTGCAGCTAAGCATAATAATAACGTTTTCTTCATTGTTATCCTCCTTGTAAGATAAATATAGGGTTAGGGCTCAAAAACCCACCCGAATGTTCTTTGACAACTTTAAATCTATTGTTCAGATGAATCAGTGACACCAGACATTGAATTTTTTAAACATCGTGCTATAATCTCTTTGTCAGAGAGATAGATGTGCATTCCTCCTGGATCCCTTCCATAGTAGAGGCTTATCCGTGAAAAAGCGTGTCACTCCACAAGGACGATTCGATGTTTAGCTGGTTGGGCCACCATTTGGTGTTACCCGTTTCAAATGCAAGGTTGTTTGACGTTCTTCTTTTAGTGGATGCTCTGATT
>NZ_FQZV01000046.1 GCF_900142145.1 Geosporobacter subterraneus DSM 17957
CTTTACCATTCTTTTCTGCTGTCTTTTTTGCCCATTCCATAAACTCTGAAAACCCGGTGCTGTTAGCCTTGAAGCTGATGGTTCTATCCAATTCTATTCCTCTCCAGTCAAAAGCCCTTGCATAATGTATCTTTTTAGCAATATCAACCCCGATTACCAGCGTTTTATCTGTGATTTGCATAATCTTAAAATTTTGGTTATACTTCATATTGAAGACCTCCTGTAGTTTTATTTATGTCGTTTTCTTGCGGTTAACCACCACAACTCTATTCTACAGGCTTGGTCTTCTTTTTTCAAAGTGCATTAATGTTCATTACAGGAATGCTCCTTTTGTTTTCTAAAATTGGTTGGCGAACCTTTTTTATTTTAACAAAAGGAGGTTATTTTTTTCTACTCATAGCTAAAGCTTTTTGGAACCCCCGGTAGAACCGGGGGTTTTCAATATACAATAAAAGCAGGCTGCTTTCTCAAGCCGCCTGCTTCAGTCATCGCCGGATAACTGTTTTGAGTTTAAACCTTCATCTTGCGTATGATACCTAGCATTTAAAATAAACTCTTCAATATTTCTCCTAGGGCTTCATAGGAAAAATGCCTCTTTCCTTTGTTAAAATTCTCCTCAACCCTTAATTCCCTGTACTGACGATCCTTTAAATAAGTTATGATTTCTCTGGCAGCCCTGCTTATAATATCTTCCTCTACTATTACCAGACCATCCTCATCCAGTTTATATGATTCTCCAAGGGATACAATATTGAATTCGATGCTATCAAGGTCCTTTACATAAACCGGATACTTATAGACTAACATCGGTTTTTTAGCAAATAAACCTTCTAAAAACTGATTTCCAAACCCCTCTAATATTGAAGGATAGGTAATAAAATCAGCATGAACATAAGCATCCCAAAGACTGTATATTTTTACTCCATCCTTATGATATCTATAAGAGTCAATGATATTGTTTACAAGCTTTAATCTGACATTGAACTTTTCAGCTTTTTTCTTTAACAGGTTTAAATACCTCTCTTCGCATTCAACGAGGCCTGCCATTACAAAAACAATATCTCCAGTAAAGCTCCTGCCATGATACAGCTTTCCTTCTCTTAAAACCCTCATGTTTTCCTCTTCCTTGAGCTTTCCGATCGTATCCAGCGCTAATTCAATAGCTTTTCTTTCTGTGATTCTTGTGGCCTGTAAAATAAGTATATCTTCTTCTTTAACCCCTATAACTCTTCTGAAGTCCTTATTGTATTCATCTACCTCCCACAGCTTTGAAGAAAAGTCAAAAACATTTGGAACAATGGCAGCTTCTACGCCTTTCCTGCTTTTTAATTCTTCCCGGGCAATGCTATTGATCACTACATTCTTGATGTTCTCCCCCTTTGGCGGGAAGTAAAAATCCAATAATTCCTTAACATAGTCCGTAGTCGGGTTCTTATATTTTTCCCTTTCCCAATAAAAGTCATGATTATGTACAATAGCTCTGATGCCTGTTTTCTGTACTGCATTGTATATCCCTACAGCAGCCGGAAGTCCCCACCCCAGTGACCAGATATTATTAGGTACAATAACATCAATGTTTTTTCTTTGAATGATTTCAACGAGCTTCCTTTCAATATTTTGTGCCATTTGATCCACCTGTTCCTTTAGACCTGTCTCGTCGTAATCAAAAATGGCTGTATAAGCATTATATACAATCTTATCATTCACTTCATTCTTATAGTAAAGCTCTTCTATAACCTCTGTATCCTCATAGGGATTCCCGCCGATATATATGACCCGGTGTCCCTGCTTTTCCAGTTGGATTTTCCACTTCTCCATCTCCAGGGAAACCCCATCGGTTTCTCCTACCCTAAAATGACATAACGCGATATTCATATACAAAACTCCAATCCTCATAAAAGATTACTATTTTCACAGCTTGTACCGCCTTCACTTCGAAGAAGTAAGACTGCTTTTTATAAGCTTCGAAGAAAATCTAAACTCCTTCTGATTCCCTCCACCGTCTCCCCTCTCAGATGGCACTCAATCGATAATAGCCCATTATATTTCAATTCTTTAAGCTTATGAAAAATGGATTTAAAATCGGTGTGGGCCAAGCCTGGAAGCTTTCTATTACTGTCAGCTAAGTGATAATATCCTATATGGGAATTATATTGTTCCATCGTTTTAATTACATTATCTTCCTCAATATTCATATGGAATATATCTCCAAGCAACTTGACTTGTTTGCTTCCAACTTCATCAATATAAGCCGCCCCTTCACTGATCATGTTGATCATATGATCCTCATATCTGTTCAGAGGCTCTAAGTAAAACATAACCTTATGCTTTTCTGCCGATTCTGCAATTCTATTCAGTGAATCCAACAATATCCTTCTATCTTCCTCCAAGGGTCTTTTGGCAGGAAATCGTCTGGCATACATGCCGTAAGCAGCCGGGGCGATTAGACCAACCCCTCCCATATGAGCAATATATTCCAGTGAGGTCCTTACCCCCTCTACAGCAACATGACGCTTTTCCTCATCAAAGTCTGCGATCCAGTTTAAATATCCTCCACATACTGCTGCAACTTCAACTCCCGTGATTTCTGATGCCTTTGCAATCTCTAGGGCATCGGCCTGGATTAGATTTCTTTGAAAGAAATTTAACTCAACCCCATCAAAGCCAATCTCCTTAGCAAGCCTAAAGCTATCCCGAAAATGATTCATCCCCAGTAGATTATCCTGTATGGCTAGTCTCATCACAACCCTCTTCCTTTCTATGCCAGAGACAGTACTATTTGCAGTACTTCTTCCGTTCCCTTATCCAACATCTCATAAGCTTTGGCCGCTTCTTCAAAAGGGATCACATGGGTTATCAATCCCTTTAGATTAAGTTTTCCTTCCTTCTGCAAATCCATCACTGTATGATTCAGACGCAGCCTGTTCCATCGATAGCTCAGCGCAGGGTCTACCCCGGAAATTTGGGAACAAACCAACTGAATGCGGTTATGATGGAACTCTTCCCCTAAAAATAAACCTGCCGCTTCTCCTTGAAAAAAGCCTGACGCGACTACTCTTCCCGAATAGGCTGTACATCGAATCGCTTCATGGAGCGCTCTGGAAGAACCGGAAATCTCTATGGCTACATCGGCCCCTAAGCCCTTGGTAATTTCTTTTATCTCCTTAGCAGTATCACATTTTCCTGAATTGATGATGATATCTGCTCCAAATTTTTTAGCATAGGATAAGCGGGTATCATCCAAATCAATAGCGATCACTCTAGCTCCATTTAACTTGGCCAACTGGGTAACGATTTGTCCCGGTACCCCCTGACCAAATATCGCTACGGTTTCACCCACGTGGATATTGGCGTCGAGTATAGCATTGATTCCTATGGCGCCAATATGAGAGAAAATGCCGCATATCGGATCTAATTCTTTATGAAGCTTACGGTCTTTTGCAAAGCTCTCATCTGTGATATGAATACTCTTGTGACCCCATGTGCCAAAGATGACATCTCCTACTGCAACCTCCTTCACTTCACTGCCTATTTCTACTATCTCCCCAACTTCCTCATAGCCCCACTGCTTGAGGGGATAACTCCAGGAAGTTTCAGCTTCTTTTTCAAATATTCTATTGGCTGTATCCCATTTCTTGCTTAAGAAGGGATTGCTTCCCCGATAGGAAGCCAGCTCCGTGCCTGCACTGATTCCTGTATAAAGCGTCTTGATCCGCACCTCATTGCCAAGCAGTGCTCTTTCTTCAACGACTTCATAGTCGATTGTTTTCGCTTCCTTTAAAATCATTAACTTTGACATATTTTTCCCCCTTGATTTACTTTACTTAAACCAATATCCAGGCAATCTGATAAGGCTTGAGCTTTGAAATAAATTCTCGCTGATTTGAGGACAGCAATTCTATTCCCTCAATTGGCTTTAGCAGTTCCACCTCTTTATCCGTAACATTGATGATGGCGATGATCTTCTCTTTCGTTTCCGAATTATATCGTTCTACTGCAAATAAGGATGGTGACAAATTCAATACATTTTGACCTGCATAGGGTGAAAATGCACTATGGGCTCCTCTTATTTTTAACAGCGCCTTATACTGAGTGAACACCATATACCTTAAGGAAGAGGGATCTTTTAATTCCTCGACGATTTTTTCATAGTTTAATTTTTCCCGGTTTATCCTTCTGTTAATGCCGGAATCCTCAACTCCTTCATACCAATTTTCTGAACCCAACAGGCTATGATAATAAATACCGGGCAGTCCCTGTAAAGAGAGCATAATCCCCTGTGCCGCCATAAATCTTTCAAATTTCTCCTGATTTCCCTTTGACGGATTCGTAACGCCATTCATATAGCTTATATTGAGTTCATAAGGGCTGCTGCTTCCGTCTGGATTTGTCTTGTAGCTAATTCTGCCGCCATTTTTTACTACACCTTCAAACAAAATCTCTTTTTCTTCCTCTGATAATATACCTTCCAGCGGTCTTACCCCTACCCCGTCATGGGAGGCCAGAAAATTAAAATAGGTATTCCCTTCTTTCAGCGGTGTATCCTCTAAGGACTGGGCCCATTTTGTCAGTTTCCTTGTGTCTCCGCACTGGAGGGAAAAGAGGACTAAAGGGGGCAGTGGAAATTGATACACTAAATGAGCCTCATCTCCATTCCCAAAATAGCTTATATTGTCGGCATGGGGCACATTGGTCTCTGTAATAATATATGTACCGGGAAAAAAGGCTTCTACAAATAACCTCATGAGCTTAACAATGGCATGGGTTTCTTCGAGGTGCATGCAGCTCGTTCCAAGTTTTTTATAAGCGAATCCGATGGCATCCAATCTTATAAATTTCGCCCCCTTAGAAGCGTAAAATAAAAGAACCTCAATCATTTCTGCCAGTACCTTCGGATTGGCGAAATTTAAATCCACCTGATCTTCAGAAAAAGTTGTCCAGTAGTATTTCTCACCCTCACTGGTCACAAACTTCGTTAACAGCGGCAGGGTTCTAGGTCTTGTAATCATACTGTAGTCTAAGTTTGGATCTGATTCAATATAATAGTTCTTATAGGCTTCCATGCCCTCCACAGAGGCATTGAACCAGTGATGGGATTTTGAGGTGTGGTTGACTACCGCATCCAGCATTATCCCATAGTTTTTGCTTAGGTCCTCAATATCCGCCCAGTCTCCCAGGTTCTCATCCACCCTTCTATAATCTGCGACTGAAAAACCGTCATCAGAAGTCGACGGACAAATGGGAAGCAAATGAACATTTGTTATCTCTTCACAACAATTGTTATCTAAAAATTTTTTCAAGGTTCTCAAGGGCTTCTCCGTTCCACCCTGTATTCCATCACCGTATACAATCAACATTACGTCCTTTTCGCTGATCTTGGTTTCCTTAACATGATTATATTCTCTCCATTTTTCATATAGAGAAGAAAGTATGCTTTCCGCACTTTGTAAAGCCTCATCCTTATATATTACCTTCAATAATTCTAAAGTCTTGTTTCCAAAATTAACCATACATACCTCCAAAGATGTTTATCCTCCTAAACAGGCTCCGCAGCGCCATTCTTTTTTTAATCGCTAATCTGATGCTTTAAGGTAATAGAAGACCCTACAAATACGATGCTTCCATAAACCTTACCGAACCTCCATTGAATATGCTAAACCATGAAGGAAATATCTCCACGAATCGTGTAATGATATACATTATTTAAATAGTTGATTTTAAGCTGAAACAAATCCTGAGTGAATATTTTGATGTGCATGGATCCCTTTTCCATCTGTGCGTAAAAACTAGCCTGTTTCCCAAAAAACCAGTAGTTTTCACAACCGCTGTATTCTGACTTAGGATCAAGGGTCCAAATAACTTCCTGATTTAAAGCATCGGCTTTCAAGCCTATTTTGAACTCAATAAGGTATAATATCGGCGCTATCCCGGACCATCCTACAAAATCCTTTTTATCTGCGTTTCCCGATGAAATTTCATCGGGAGGATAATTTTCCCATATGCTTCCGGTTTTTTCAAAGACCTTCACTACATTATCCAAATGATTCAAAGCAATTTCTCTGGCTAAAGCATTATAGCCATATTTTTGTAGTCCGTAGATCACCATGGTATTTGTCGGTGCCCAAACGGAACCTTTCCAGTATCCTCCTTGTTTGTCATACTCCTCTTCATCTGCAGCGCATGCGGGAACTCTATGGAGTCTTTTAAAGGTTCTTTCATCCTCCAGCCAATGAACCAATCTTGCAGCTTGCTTTTCATCTGCAACACCAGAAATCATAGCCCAAAATCCAGCAATTGTCTTCACTGGAGCCCTTTCTCCATTACGCTTTAGGTCAAAGTAAAAGCCCTTATCCTCATCCCACATGTGGCTGTTGATGGCTTGTTTTGTCAGCTCTGAAGTCCTATTAAGAAATTCTTTTCTATCTTGTAACAGTACCTTGTCTATATATCCGTATTTGTACAGCTCTTCCATAATACAGATCAGTGAGTTGGCAAAGAGTACCATTTCACAGCTGGTATCTACAGCACACCCTAAATATCTATTCCTTGGCGAATTATCCATACTGGCCCAGTCTGTGACATATAAATGGTTTTCATGTCTGATATGGTACCATAAAGCCTTGTAGTAGTAGAACAATGGTTCCATTACCAAGTCCAATCTCTCTCTATCCCCAGTCTGGCAGTAGCTTACGTACTCAGCCCATGCCAGTATAGGATGGTTAAGATTGTCTAGTGTCAAATAGGGATTCTCTGTTACAATCCTCCCTAAATCCGGCTTATACATCTCCTCATAGGAGATGCTGCCAGTAGCTTTTAGCCTTCTATGTCCATAATGGTTATGAAAGTAGGAATACAAAGGCTTATCAAAAGCATTTACCCACTTATCAAAGTCTTTTCCTGTTTCTCTTACAAGTTCTCTTGGAATTTCCCCGTCTTGCAGCTGCTTACAATAAAAATTATCTAATGAACATATCCCTGGTATCAGCGTGTGAAATAGGTTGCAAAACATTGTGATGAAAGCTGTATCCCACATGAAAATGTTTTCATTGAAAGCAGCATCTACAAAATCACTTACAAAACCACTCCCGTTTTTAGGTTTATGCACATTTTTATATGCCAGCTTAACTGCATACCAATAGCAACCTATGAAATCTCTACGACTGCTGATAATCGGGTTCGGCAGTATCCTTTCTGCTTCCTCAAAGGTCTTTATAACAGAGGGTTCATATTTCTTTTTTTTTAAAGTACATGCCTCTCGGATGACCCTCCAGCAGACCATGAGACTTTATCATAAACTATCTCCTTTCATATAGCTCTAAAACTCTGTTTTTTCTTGTTCATGGAAAAGGCTTTTGCCATTTTCCCTTTTGATACGCAGGAAAATACTTTGTCCTTATTTAATTCTAAGGGTTGTCTCCCGATCGAAAAACATTGCCTTCCCATCCCTTATATATAGCGAAACCTTCGTACCCGGCCTAATGTCCATATACTTAGTGGTCACGATTTTTGCCTCTTTTCCCTCCAGGTTAACAATCAAAACAGAATGGGTTCCCTGAGGCTCTACAAAATCTATGACCGTATCATACAGGTACTCTGATTTCACCTGATCCTCATGAAAAATATCAATAAATTCAGGTCTGATTCCCATATCTACAGTTTTATGGATATAAGGTTTTAGTGCCTTTCTCAACTCCTGCTGGATTCTATATTGAAAGCTCTTTGATACAGCGAATAACTCATTATTCATTTCTTCGATGCTAACCTCAAAAAAGTTTGTAGGAGGCGTACCAATAAAGGATGCAACAAACTTAGTGGCACTGTCATGGTATACCTCCATCGGCGTACCCACCTGTTCAACTACCCCTTTATTCATAATAACGATTCTATCCGCAAGGCTCATTGCCTCAGACTGATCATGGGTCACAAAAATAGAAGTCGCATGCTCTTTATTGTGTATATTCTTAAGCTCCGTTCGCATGGAAACCCTTAATTTGGCATCCAGATTAGAAAGTGGCTCATCCATCAGGAATATCTTTGGTTTTACTACGATGGCACGGGCAACGGCAACTCTTTGCCTTTGGCCACCGGACATTTGCGTAGGGTATCTATCCAGTAGAGCGGTAATATCGGTAGCCTCTGCTGCAGCCATTACCCTCTCTTTTATTTCACTTTTAGACAGTTTTTGAAGCTTTAAGGGATAAGCAATATTTTCAAAGACAGTCATGTGGGGCCATATTGCATAACTTTGAAATATCATCGAAACCCCTCTATCCTTTGGCTTTTTATGGAGAATACTTTCTCCTTCTATCAGAACGTCTCCGCCGCTCACTTCCTCAAGTCCTGATATCATTCTTATAGTCGTTGTTTTTCCACATCCAGAGGGTCCTAAGAAAACAATAAATTCCCCTTTACGGATGGATAAATTCATTTTATTTACTACCAGGTTGCCACCTTTTGTATATCTTTTCTCTAAATCCTTTAATATCAAATAGCTCATTCTAAATTCCCCCTATAATTCTACTCCGCCCCACATTTGATTTACATATTTCCTTACAATAAAGGTAAATACCAAGGCAGGTAAAATTAATATTATACTGCCTGCAGCTGCATACTGTATTCCGCTGGAAGTGGTCCCAATCGCCTTATAAACCACCAAAGCCAAGGTTTGGTTTTTATTCGTAAGTATTAAAGCGGATATTGTATCATTCCATGCAGTGAGAAATGCATACATAGAACTAGCCGTAAGTGCAGGAAAGGCCAGCGGAAGAGTAATACGCATGAAGGTCTGAAAACTATTTGCACCAAAAATCAAGGATGCCTCTTCCAGTTCTTTATTGATCCCTATAAATATGCTTGAGGTGATCCATGCTGTCAGTGCAATATTAGGCACCGAATATAACAGCGCAAGCCCTAACAAGGTATCAAACAGCCCAAACTTGATAAGAAGAATAGCCATCGGGATGCTTATGCCTACTACCGGAAACATTCGCACGATTAGCAAGGTTACATTTATAAAGTCTTTAAATTTAAATGAATACCTTGCCATTGCGTATCCTGCAACACTCCCTATGCTCAATGAAATCAGTATGGTGTAAACAGAAACTAAAACACTGTTTTTTAAGGCGGGTATGGAGTTATTCACAATGGCAAAAAACTGCTTGAAGTTATGAAAAAAATCTTTTCTGTATTGAAACTCCATAGGACCATAAATTCTCGTTTTACTAAAATCTTTAAGCAGCTGCTCTCCCGGTACTCTTACCGAATACTGTCTTCTAAAATGATTCTCTAATCTGGTGGGATTCCCTGTTGTTATGATCGACCGATACCCATCCCCTCTATCATGAAATACTTCGTATTGATCGTCTTCTGCTGGTGCAATTTTTACAGTTACAGTAAAAGTAGGTATTAATGGTTTTGGAAACTTCGTCATTTCTACATCAGAAGAAAATGCAATACTAAGGAAGAATAGCAGCGGAACGACGACACTAAAAACCATCGTGGTAATTACAAGTCCCATCACTGTCTTCTGAATGATATTTAGCTTATCCATTAACTACTCCCCCCTATTTTTGTATTTCTCTTTGCAAATTTCAGATAAATTATCGTGACCATAAATACAATAACAGTAGTGGTAAAAGAGAATGTAAATGCCAACTTTTCACTGGTTGCTACTCCTGGTACAGCATCTACATAAAAAGCAATCCGCTCAACCAAAAAGGGGACCTTATTGAATCCTAAAACCATCACAGCAATCGCCCATACCTGAATTGCGGCGATAAGCCTCAATATAATCGAAGTGATGATAGAAGGCTTAAGGATTGGCAGTGTTATGTCCACAAATATTCTCCATTTATTCGCACCAAAGGTATAGGCTGCTTCTTTCAATTCTCTTTGCATCCCCTGCAATCCCGCTAACAATATAATCATAACCGAGGGGGTTACTGTCCAAGTGTCTATCAGTATGATCAGGAATACGGCTGCCAGTCCTTCTGCATTTAGGAAAACAATCGGTTCCTTAATGATATGCAGAAACATAAGCAACGAATTGATCCAACCTTCCTTAATCAAGCCGGTTTTCCATAATATAGCCACCGCTGTGGGGGTGATTGCCATAGGAATCATGGCAATAAACATGAAAAGCTTGGCACCTCTAAATTTACGACTTAACAGTACAGCCAGCAAAAGGGCTATAAAATATTGGATCATCACAGAAACAGCTGCAAATAACGCGGTATTCATTACCGCTTTATCAAATAAGTCCGAATGCATCATCAGCTTAAAGTTTCCTGTGAGTGTGAATTGTCCATTGACATCGGTAAAAACTTCTGCAACACCTGCAAATACAGGAGCAAGCCAAAATATGGCATAATAAATAAATGCAGGCAATAACAGTAAATAGGGAATCGCCTTCTTACTAAAAACACGTTTTAAATCTATCTGCTTCTTTTTAAAAATATCAGTATTCGGTAAACCGGTTTTATTTGAATTTGCTAACTTTAATTTACTCAATGTTCTTACTCTCCTATTTTAAATTAAGAAACAAGGGAAGGATATTTCATATCCATTCCCTCATTCAATGCCACCTAATAAATCTACTTTTTCAGAGCCTCAAGCTTGCCTTGTAAGTCAGCAAAATATGTGTCATCAGGAACTGCTTTCTCCTTTAGTATTTTTTCAAATAAATCGCCATAAAGAAGCTTAACGGCATTCCAATCTGTGTAAAGAGTGGCAGGTACTCCTGATACCTTTGTAGTTTCAAGCATTTTAGATCCCGCTCTCATGATCACATCACCGGCACCTAACATATCTCCAACTTCCTTAATCGGACTGAGAAGACCGCCAAATTCTGAACAAAGCTCATAGTTTGTCTGGGGATCGATTGCATATTGGATAAAGGTTTCTGCCAATTCTCTGTTTTTTGTACCCTTTTGTATACCATAAGCCCAAGCACCAGCCGTTGATCCTGCCCCATTTTCACCCTTTGGTGCTGCTCCAATCACATAATCATTAGGAGACGCATTATATGCTACACCCACAGGTCCCATATGTGCAAAGGTTAACCAGACAGCCCCACTCTTCAGAGGATCAGTAGGTGCTGTGTATTGCGCTTGTTCCGGATAGAAGGCATTTCCTTTAGCCATCTCCGCAATGATGCCCATTGACTTTTTGAAGCCCTCAGCATTAAATTCAGGGAATCCAGCCCCGTAAGCCATACCCAATCCACCTATAGGATATAGCAGCTGGGAACCTGTCATATTTGCAGGCATCATTGTTTTTCCGACGCCTTCTCCTGCAGCAATGGCATTTGCCCAAGCTGCATATTGTTCCCATGTAAGCCCGTTTACCACGCTATCTTCTGTTAATCCGGCAGGTAAATATTTTAAAGCCTGTTTATTGGCGATAGTAATATATACATCGAAGCTTATGGGAACAAAATAACGTTTTCCATCCTTCTTGATAGAAGCATCAAACATGTTGGTAATGGTTGATCCGCTATTATCCACCACTTCGGATATGTCTTCCATCCATCCTCCATTTACATAAGGCGCCATATTTGCCGTATCTGCAAAGATGATATCGGTTACGATGTTTTGGCTTTCTTGTTCTGATCTGGTTTTCTTTATTCCATCTTCCTGAGTTACAAAATCTACCTCAACAATAGCGTTATACTTTGTTTCAAAATTCTTCATGAAGGTGTTTATTATGTACTCTTTTTCATGAGGCTGAGGTGTACCTGTATAGGTAATTTTCAATACCTTTGGCTCCTCTGGCTTTGCAGCATCATTTGACGCAGGTTTTGTACCACAACCCGTTAACATTGTACTTACAGCAAATATTAGTGCAAAAACTAAGATGAAAACCTTTTTACTCATTTCATTTCCTCCCTTTTCTCCTAATCTTTGTTACCCTAGGAATATTTATTACAGGATCAGACCCTGGTAACCATATAAAATTCCTCCTTCAAATGAATATTTATAGATGTGCGACTGAGAATCCTAATTAATATTCGGAACGACGAGGGCGTCGATCCCTACATTTCTATTGAGGTTTACGTAGGGAACGGCCTCTGTGCCGTTTCGCTGAATGTTAAATTTCTTAATCACAGATCTATAATTTACGGGATAGACAGGCATTATTTAAAAATAAAATCATTCATGTTCGTTACATCGATATAAAAAATACTATTATTTCTGAATTATCAGCTTAAACAGATTATATATCATGAAAACGTTTTTTTCAATTAATTTTTTTCTTAAAATTTAGTGTTTTTACCTAAAATTCTCTCAATATCTTTCTTTTTCATAAGAATTAATAATTAATTCAATAAAACGTTTTTTTAAGATGTTGCAAATTATTTTTTTCATGTTATAATTTAAACTATCAATACTATATGATAGTACATGGCCCTGTCACAGGATATAGGCGAAGTCCACAGGTGCCTGTTTATTCCATATGCGTTTAATAGCAAAGGAGGATCCTTATGGCTTCTAATATTAAGGACGTAGCGAAACTTGCAAACGTTTCTATATCCACAGTCTCCAGA
Source organism: Geosporobacter subterraneus DSM 17957 (assembly GCF_900142145.1). Classification (GTDB taxonomy): domain Bacteria; phylum Bacillota; class Clostridia; order Peptostreptococcales; family Thermotaleaceae; genus Geosporobacter; species Geosporobacter subterraneus. Next base: position 12,545 of record NZ_FQZV01000046.1, read on the forward strand.
GTAATAAACAATGCGCCTAATGTACAGCCACATACTAAAAAAGTTGTACTTGATGCCATCAAAAAATTAAACTTTAAACCGAATAGAATCGCACAAAGCCTTGGAAGCGGTTCCTTCAATTCCATAGGCGTAGTCTCCTCTCGATCATCCAATCAAGCCTTTGTTCCACTCATCCTTCAATCGATCGCAGAGGTTGCTGATGAGAAAAATTACGAGATCATATTGAATAATTCATCCGACGAGATGAGAGAACTTGAAAAATGTCTATCTATGATTGACAGCAAGGTTGCTCAAGGATTGATCTTACTTAGCTCAAGAATTAACGATTTATTGATAGAAAAACTTTACGAACTAAACTTTCCCTTTGTGGTGCTTGGAAAGGTTGTCAATGAGTACTTGGCAAACAGGGTATATTCCGTAGATACTGACAATCTTACAGACTGCAAGGAAGCGGTAAACTACCTCATTAACCTTGGTCATAGACGGATTACCTGCATCCATGCTCCCCTAAACTATGTAGTAAGCAAGGAACGTCTGGATGGCTACATTGAAGCCCATAAGGAAGCTAGGCTGCCCGTCGATTATTCCTTGATCGCCAATGGAGGCTATGATATCAACCAGGCCTATGAAGCTGCACTAAGACTTTTAAAAAGCAGTACCCCTCCAACGGCGATATTTGCAACAGATGATATTAAGGCAGTGGGAGCCTATAGGGCCATCCTTGAATTAGGTCTGAAGATCCCAGAGGATATATCCATAATAGGTCACAACAATTACGATATTTCTCAAATAACAACCCCTCCTCTTACAACGATTGATGTGCCAATTCTTCAACTTGGTAAGGTTACCACAGAGAAGCTTTTTCATTTGATCGAAGGCAAAACTCCACCTATAAGAACAATCCTAAATACCAAGTTTATCGTAAGAGGTTCCTGCAGCAGTATAAAATAAAAGAAGGTTTCGCCCGAAAAGGGCAAAACCTTCTTTTATTTTATGGCCTTAAATCTCCAATAATGACTCACATAATCACCCTTAAAACTTGGTATATTGATACCGACATGAATGAGTTCATCTCCACCATAAACTTTATCCGTTCCAAGAAGCTCATAATCCTTGCCTTCGTCTAATCCCCTCAGCCTCAGCATCGACACCAGCGGAGGATTTGCTTTTGCAAGAATCCTAAAATAAAAGGCCACTACATTCTGCTTATCATCAGAAACAAACATCCAAGCAGCCTCCTTTCCCTCAAAAGGACTTTTCAGCCTGTAAAACTGTCCAAACTGAATGATTTCTCTTATTTCTTTATATTCTCCTATTTGCTCCTTTACAATCTTTTTCTCCTCATCTGAAAGCTTGGTCAAGTCTAATTCATAGCCCAGGTTGCCAGACATGGCTGCGTGACCTCTTGTTCTTAAATCCGTTATTCTTTCCACTTGGTGATTCGGAACTGCAGATACGTGCGCCCCCATTGTTATGGGTGGATATACCAGGCTGGTACCATATTGGATAAACAGTCTTTCGATGGCATCCGTATTATCACTTGTCCAGGTTTGGGGCATATAGTGCAATATTCCCGGATCAAATCTGCCGCCGCCTCCGGAACAGCTCTCAAACAAAATCTCCGGAAAATCAGCAGTAATTTTATCCATGATCTCATACAAACCTAACATATAGCGATGGGCGGTTTCCCGTTGTCTTTCCGCAGGTAGAAAAGCTGATCCTACTTCCGTCATATTTCTGTTCATATCCCATTTAACGTAGCGGATAGGGGCACAGCCCAAAATATTTGAAAGGGATTCAATAATATATTTACGTACCTTTTCATTCGTTAAATCAAGGATAAGCTGATGTCTTGAATTTGTTCTCCTTCTGTCCGGCACATGAATACACCAGTCCGGATGCGCTCTATACAAGTCGCTGTCTTCAGATATCATTTCCGGCTCAAACCATAGTCCAAAGGAAAGCCCTTGATGGTTTATTCTTTCTGTTAAATCCTCTAATCCCTTTGGAAGCTTATTCTTATTAACAATCCAATCTCCAAGGGAATTGTCGTCACGATTTCTCTTTCCAAACCAACCATCATCCAGTACAAACATTTCCAGTCCCAGCTCGGCTGCCGTTTTTGCGATATTTTCCAGCTTTTCAGGCGTAAAATCAAAGTAGGTTGCTTCCCAGTTGTTGATCAAAACAGGCCTTGTCTTCAGCTTATAATAACCCCTGCACAGGTTGTTTCTATACAGCTGATGATAGGTACTGGACATGTCTCCTAAGCCCTTATCTGAATAAACCATAACCAGCTCCGGTGTTTGAAAGCTCTCCATGGGGTCCAGCATCCATGAAAAATCAAAAGGATTGATTCCCATGGAAAATCTAGCGGTCTTAAACTGATCAACCTCCACTTGTGCTGTAAAATTTCCGCTGTAAACCAGACTGAAGGCAAAAACCTCACCCTGTTTTTCATCGGCACCCTTACTCAATAACGCCGCAAAAGGATTTTGCTGATGGCTGCTGGAACCTCTCCTGCTTTCAATAGATTGTGTCCCGGAGGCCAAAGCCCTCCTTTCGATGTGTCGTTCTCTTCCCCAGGATCCGGACAGATGCAAAAAATCATAATCTGTACTCAAAAAATCCACATTGCCGCTGAGGGCTTTGAGAATTTTCAGCCGCTCTTTTCCCCGGTTTATAAGCCTTGCTTCGCGGGATAGGACATTATATTTTTCGAATACGGTATAGGTTAATACTATCTCTAATCCACAAAGCTCATCACAAAGCACTACTTCCAGGGATTCTGCTTCTTCATCACTTTCCACATAGGTAGCCGGAAGCCCCTGAAGTCTTTTCTTGCCTTTAAATATTTTGTGGCTCTTATATCTTAGATCTGTTACCGTCGAACCATTACCTAGCTGTACTTGATAAGCGGGATTGCGAAAATCGCTATTCCCAAAGGCAGGGTACTCCTGTGGCAAAGTATCTAGTGAAAATCCTTCATCCCAGGGATCCGGCGTCGGAGAAAGGGGCTTTCTGCCATAAGGTATTCTTCTTGACAAATCATTGCTTCTTATTCTCTTTCCCCAGTAGAGATGTGCCAGATATCCCTCCCTATAAACTTGAAAGATATAGCTGCTGTCACCTGCCTGCAGGTGGAAGGTTCTGTTTTGTTGATGATATTTTATTCCCATATTTACCCCCTCAACGATTCATATCCATGATCTATTAGCGATCATTGATTTTGAGTTCTTTAAATAAGATGTACCTCTTTCCCATTATAAATAAGTCCATTTCCCTTTCAGATTCTTTCCTTACCTCCACGTTTTCCTTTGTAATACTAAGATTTATCCTCTCACCCTTCCAATACAGACTAAAGGAGAGCTTCCGCCAGGTTTTAGGGAGCTTCGGATGGATATGTAAAATGCCGTTATCATTCATCACTCCGCCAAATCCCATAACCACAGTCAGCCAAATCCCGCCCAAGGATGCTGCATGAATTCCATCATTGGAAGATACTGGGTTTTGCCCTAAGTCAATCTCAGCAGCCTTTCTAAAAAACCTATAAGCATCCTCATATTCATTAAAGTCATTGGCGATGATACTATGAACTGCAGCACTTAAAGAGGAATCATGAATAGTCCTCTTTTCATAATACTCCCAATTTGCCCGTTTAACTGTTTCATCGAAGCTGCCCCGAAGTACAAACAGAAGCATCACTACATCTGCTTGCTTTAATACCTGCAGATTAACAACCTGCTCCCGGGTATAATCCTTAAGAATCCTCTGCTTCTCATGGGAATCTCTATATTTTTCAATATTTATAGAAGCTTTCGTCAAGAAGGTATCATCTTGAGGGATAATCCCTGCTTCATTTGGGTCGGGTAGGTAAATGCTGTCCAGCAGGGTTTTGTAGGTCTCTATCTTTTCTTTTAATCTAAGCTTTTCCCGCAAGCATTTAAAGTTATCCCATTGCTTATGGATTGCTGAATCATACAACTCTATTGCCGCTTTTATCGTAAAATGTGCCATATAATTGGTATAGGCATTGTTATCAATGTGTTCCGTATACTCATCAGGGCCTATAACATCATTGATATGATACCGATGTTTGCCTTCATTCCATTCTAGTCTGCTATGCCAAAAAGCTGCGCATTCAAATATTATTTCACTCCCATATAAATCCATGAACACTTCATCATTTGTCGAAAGATAGTAATTCCAAACAGCATAAGCGATGTCTGCCGTAATATGATGCTCCTTCAAGCCGGACCATACTTTCGTGGCTTTTCCCGTCATAATGTTTATAGCCGCCCATTCTGGAGTTTCTTCTTCGCCGGTAAAAGCCGTTTCCCAAGGATACATCGCTCCCTCGTAACCAAATTTTTTAGCCTTATTTCTAGCACCTTCAATAGTATGGAACCGATATCGAAGCAGTTGTCTAGCGACCCCCGGAAAGCTATATTGAAAATAGGGAAGAATAAATATTTCTGTATCCCAAAAAACGTGTCCCTTGTAGCCTTCTCCAGTAAGGGCTTTTGCGCCAATACTAAAGCGTTCATCATGAAAAGGAGTCATAATGAGAAGATGATACTGGGCAAATCTGACAGCCAACAGATCAAAATCATCATCCGCCTGGATTTCTATCATGGCTTCTTTCCAATATAAGTTCCATTGATCTTTGCTTTTCTCGAACAGCTCGTCATAGGCAAACTTACTGTTCTTCTTAATGTGCTCTGAGGATATTGTTTTCAATTCTTCCAGATCCCCATCTATCTCGATGTCATTATCCAGACTGGTAAAAATATTGCTTATTTTCTCTATCGCGAGGGTTTGCCCTTTTTTAAGCGGCATTTGTCCATTGAAGTGAATCCTTCTTCTTTCTAAGAAATAGCTTGTTTTACATTCCACTTTTTCTCGGTCCATATACATTTTTACTGTGCTATTCAGCACAAAGTCAATTTTGCTCTGAGTCGTCCTTTGCACAAGCTGCATAAATTGGTTCTCATATACTCTTTTATCCCCGTCATGAAAATGCTGCACACCTGAATTGGTCTGTCTTCCGTTTATACCTGTCCGTAATATTACTTCTGCATCTGCCGTCAGGGCTGTTATTTCAAGCTTCATACCGATTAGGTGCATATCTGCCAATGACACAAACCTTCTGAAAATGATATGGTATCTTTCACCGGTGCTGTTCTCCCATAAGACTTCCCGGATAAGCTCCCCTGCTTTTAGATTCAATCTGCGGCTATAGTGATGTATTTTACCGTTTTTTAAAGAAAAGAGCTCTCCATTAATGTCTATCAACATTTCTATGATATCTGCAGCATTAGGCAGCTCGGTAACTTCATTTTCATCAAACTTATTATAAGTACCGGCTACAAAAAGGTTTCTGGTTTGCCCTATGTAAGGTTCTTCCACAGAAGACCTCAAGCCTAAATAGCCGTTTCCAAGAGCCATTATGCTCTCACATTTTCCCTGATGCCTATCATCAAAATAGGTTTCTTCCAAAATCCAATTCTTTTCCTGTTCTTCTTTCCAATAATAGTTTAGCATGACAAATTCTCCCCTATCTACAGCTTTACAGCTTGTCCAATCTCAGCAGACCTATAAATAGCATCTATAATGCGCTGTATCATTAGGCCTTCCTCGGCAGTACAAAGTACTGCTTCATTTCCTAAACAAGCTTCTATAAAATGACGGATGCTTTTGCTATGCCTATCGGCTTCCTGCAGAAAAGGCAGTTCAATATCCAGGAGATTTCCATGCTTTTCTGTATATATGGCCGGCGGGAAAACCGATGCTCCTGCCTTTTCTCCAAATAAATGTACATTCATGATAGAGCGTTCTTTCATATTCAGTGCAAAGGATGTCTGGAATAAGATGGAAGCACTATTTTTAAAGCGGATATACCCAAAGGCAGAGTCTTCCACTGTAAATTGTTTCGGATCCCAGCTCCCCATAAGTCCGACTCCAGCCTTATCTCCAATCCTTCTATAGGTAGAAGCCGATACATAATCTACCTCTGGGTAACCCATAAGATACAAAGCTGCATCCAGCATATGTACGCCAATATCGATCAGCGGCCCCCCTCCCTGTATCTCCTTATTGATAAATGCTCCCCAGCCGGGAATACCTCTTCTCCTAAGCGCCTCGATTTTCGCTGCGTATACATCTCCAAGCTCTTCTGCAACGATAAACTTTTTTATTGCCTGTATCTCTTCACTATATCTAAAATGAAAATTGTAGGTTAGAATTTTCCCATTTTCTTTAGCCGCCTGTGTCATCCGTTCTGCTTCATCTGCCGAAACCGCCGGTGGTTTTTCACACAATACATGACAGCCGCTGTTTAGTGCTGCTATTGCTGCTTCGGCGTGAAACTTATTTGGCGTGCAGACACTGACAGCGTCTAGTTCCAGTTTTTCAAGCATTTCTTCATAATTGGAAAAATAATAAGGTATATGAAACTTCTCTGCTATGTACTTAGCCCTATCCAGGTTAACATCCATCACTGAAACCGTTTCTACAAATTCTAGATATTTAAAGTAATTTGGAATATGTGTCATTTCTGCAATCTGCCCAGCACCTATTATGCCTACCTTCAGCTTTCTCATAATTCCGCCCCCTCTTTTTTAAAAAAACGTTTTCTTATTCTGATAGTATCATTTTCTCTGCCTACAGTAAACCTTTTAATCAAAAATAAAAAGCCTATTCCAAAAAATTTGACAATTTGGATAGGCCGGACAGATGTGTAAATAAATTTAAGAAAAAAAAGACTATCCTGAGATAGCCTTTTTTCATAATTCTGCTATGCTGTAGCCGCCTCTCCCAGGATAGCACTCATATCTGCATCAACATTGGAGATTGGTGTCACATTAAAATTATCTACTAACACCTGCAGTACATTCGGTGAAACAAATGCCGGCAGGGAAGGTCCAAGATGAATATTTTTAACTCCCAAAGACAGCAATGTAAGTAAGATCGACACTGCCTTTTGCTCATACCAGGATAGGATCAGTGACAGCGGCAATTCATTTACACTGCATTCGAAAGCCTCTGCTAGAGCCAATGCTACCTTGATGGCTGAATAAGCGTCATTGCACTGGCCCATATCCAACAATCTTGGCAATCCCTCAATGGTTCCAAATTCCTTTTTATTGAATCTAAATTTACCACAGGCTAAGGTTAGGATGATCGTATCCTCCGGCGCTCTTTCAGCAAAATCCGTATAGTAGTTTCTTCCCGGTTTTGTTCCATCACATCCTCCAATCAGGAAGAAATGCTTTATAGCACCGCGCTTTACTGCATCGATTACCTTATCAGCAACGCCTAATACTGTGTTGTGCCCGAACCCCACTAGTATTTTCTTTTCTGGCTCATCTTCCTGCCATCCGCCAAGCTCCAGGGCTTTTTTAATAATAGGTGTAAAGTCCTTTACACCATCTGCTTCTTGTATATGTGCAACCTCTGGGAAGCCTACGATACTTGAAGTAAATATCCTGTCCTTATAGCTGTCCCTGGGCTTCTGCAGACAGTTTGTAGTCATCAATATAGCTCCGGGCAGCCCATCAAACTCTTTTTGCTGATCCTGCCATGCGCCGCCAAAGTTGCCTACCAAATGAGGATGTTTCTTTAGCTCCGGGTAAGCATGGGTCGGGAGCATTTCACCATGGGTATAAATGTTGATCCCTTTACCCTCTGTTTGTTCCAATAGCTGCTTTAAATCCTTTAAGTCGTGTCCCGAAACAATGATAAAAGGTCCTTTTTTCTTGGTAATCAATACTTCTGTTGGTACCGGGTGTCCATAGATACTGGTATTAGCATTATCCAGCAGCTCTATACACTTAAAGTTTACCTGGCCGAATTCCATATTTAATTGAACTAGATCCTCTACCGTTAGACTGTTATCAATGGTGGCAGCTAGTCCCTTATAGAAGAAATGGCTGACCCTATCGTCCATCATACCAAGTATATGGGCATGATGGCCATACGCACCCATTCCCTTCATTCCGTAGGTCAGAAGCTCGCGCAGGGATCGAATATCTTCATTTAAGCCGGTATCTGCCATCACACCAAATTTTTTAGCTTCCTCCAGCATCTCTTCCTTCGTCATCGGCGGAATGTAATCTGCAGCAGCAGGAACAGTACCTTCAATCTCCCCGGCTAGTTCTTTCAGATATGCCTTTACTTCTACAGCTTTCTTTATGTAGTTTACAAATCTTTCCGGATCAAAATTTACATTGGTGAGGGTGGAGAAAATGGCATCCATTACAAATTTATTCGTATCATCATCCATCTTCTGCCCTTTTTCTAATGCTTTTTGCCCGTAAAATCCAATTCCCCGCAGCATATGTATGAGTAAATCCTGAAGCCCCGCAACCTCCGGGCTTTTACCACATATGCCGTGCCGGGTACATCCCTTGCCTCCCAGTGTTTGTTCGCACTGAAAACAAAACATATTACTTTCCATTTTTCCTACCTCCTTAATGATTGGAAATAATTTTCCGGAAAACTTTATCCTATTTATACCACTATTTTTTTGTCATAATCATTTTTTGAGACGAGGGATTTCTTGATCTACTGATCAGTTTTCTTCCCCGCTATCTATATTCTTTTTCCAATAAGTAAATAAAGGACAATGGCAGCACCATTATCCTTTTTTCCTAAAGATGTATTTATTTTATTTTTTGAAACAGGATGTTATTTTCAAGATGAATATGCTGGAATAAGTCTGATTCGATAGCTTTCAATTTATCATAGGTTCTTGCAAATGAGCTGCAGCCTGATTCAGGTACCTGATATCCATTTGTAATCTTTCTCATTTCTTTTAGTATATCCCCTGCTTTATCGTGCTCATTTTCTGTTTCATTCATCACCTTTAAAATATCCTCTTTCACTTCAGCAGTTGGATTGTTTTCATATTTCTTCATCAATGGGAAAAGCAGCTCTTCCTCTTTTATGAGATGCTCTTCAATTTCTGATTTAAGACTGCTGAATAATTTATGAAGCTTTGATAGAACCTGGCCATTCTCTACATAATGCACTCTTAGAATCTTATTAAGCAGCTTTTCTGCAACAGGCAGCTCTTCCCTCATAAAACTGTGATGTCTATTCACGATAAAATCAATCAGCTCTGCTGACGTTGCAGCTCTCCAATCCTTATCTTCCCCTGCAAGCTTGTCAAAGGCTGTATATGCATCATTTAATCTGCTCAGCAATTCTTTTTCATTAATGTTTTGTTCCTTGACTACAACTTCTAGCGTCCGATCCCCTCCGCAGCAAAAGTCGATCGCATACTCCATAAATATATCTGTAGCTTTTGGAAATACCGCTGCAATCTCACCAATTTTCTGAGTTTTACTAAATACCTTCATCATAAATATCTCCTCCTCATATATTGTTCTTTAATCTAATTATAGAGGGAATTCATATGAAAAGATGTGATTAGAATCAAAGTACATGAATTAAAGAAAGATGCAGACCCTTTATAATAGGTCTGCATCTTTCTGGTTAGATTATATTAAGGGGAAAACATGTATTTCCTTCACCAGTGGAATACCTATTTTCCTATTGCATGCTTCGCTGCGATTTTACCAAATACAATATCATCCAAAGTATTATTTCCAGCAACACGTCCTGCACCGTATAAACCGCCAACGACTTCACCGGCAGCGTATAAACCTTCGATAACACTACCATCTTCTTTTAATACTTGTGCATTCTCATTAATTGCAACTCCACCCATTGTGTAATGGCTTGATGGAAGTGTCTTAATACCATAGAAAGGTGCTGTGGTTACTTTTCCCATTGCTTTTCTATTGAACGGATCTTGTCCAGCATTATAAGCATCTACAGTTGCTTTTAACTTTGCAGGGTCTAGTCCAAGCTGTGCTGCCAGTTCTTCGATGGTGTCAGCTTTTACGCCTTTACCTTTTTCAACCGTTTTCTTTCCTTCTTTTGTTTCATATACATCATTATCAAAAATAATATAAGCTGTTCCCTCTTTTTGCTTCAATATTTCTGAAGCTAAGTCCCAAGTCTTCATTGTCTCATCAACAAATCTATCTCCATCTAAGTTAACTAGGATACCACCTTTTCCTTCTTCACTGATAACTACTTCCTTATACCAGTTTCCATTAGATGAAAGAGGTCTCATTTGGAATAAATCCATATGTCTTAACTGAGCACCTACTGCAGCAGCCATTTTAATACCATCACCTGTAGGACCTGGTGTAGTCATTTCTGTGTGAACACCTTTATAGTTCGGGTTGTATTCTGCAATCATCTCCGGAGCATTGTTCAATCCTCCTGTAGCCAGTATTACAGCCTTTGCATTGATTACATACTCTCCCCCTTGGCCTTCAACCTTTGCACCTACTACTTTACCCTCTTCTGTAATTAACTCCGTTGCTTTTGTATTTAGCTTAATTTCCAGGTTTTTGTGTTTTCCAGCCTCGGCTTGTAATGCCTTAACCAATTCGGCGCCATAGTGTCCCTCTGTAGGAACGATCCAGAACGGCTCTTCCGGGCTTTGAATCTTGTAGCTTAATCCTAATGAAACCAGCCAATCATAGGCTGCACTGCTGTTCTCTACAAGGACTCTAACCAGCTTTTCGTCGGCTAATCCTTTTCCTGTTTCAATGGTTCTTTTGTAGTGGTCCTCCACTGTAAAGGAAATGCCTGAATCCTTATGTAGCTGTGTATCAGAGGCAGTAATTCCTGTAGCGGAAATGATTGTGTTGCCCCCTACTGCAGGCATTTTTTCAACTAAGATAACCTTTACTCCGTTTTCGGCAGCTGTGATTGCAGATACCAGGCCTGCTCCACCGCCTCCGATTACCAGCACATCTGCTGTGATATCCTCATTGCCTTGTGCCGGCTGCGGCTGACTTGCTGGTGCGGTGCAAGCTGCAAGCATACTTGTAATGAGTACGAGAATCAATACCATTGTCATTGCTATACGACGCATTTTTTCCACTCCTTTTTGTTTTTGGGTATCAGATTGATTACAAATTTACCGTGCCAATCTAGATTCTATCTATTTTGCTGCTGCTTTTAATGCATCTTTCGCTGCATCAATAATGCCCTGACTTGTCACGGTTCCGCCGCTAACTACATCCACTTCAGCAGTTTGCTTTTCAACTATGGCTTTTGAAATCTTTTCAAATACGGGGTCAGATAATCCAGGTGTTTCACTGTGCTCCAGCGCCTTGACCGTTGTAATATTCCCCTTCTCTACAGTAATCTCCATTTTAATCGGACCATATTTCCCTTCTCCAGTTCCTGTGTATGTCCCATCTACATACTTTCCGGACTTTGCAGAGCATCCAATACTAACCACTGCTACCAATAGTAATGCAACAAAAATTACAAATTTTTTCTTAAACATCTGTTTTCCTCCCTTTAGAATAGTTTTAACAAACCAGCGAAATTGTCGCTTCATAAAAACACTATTGTACTTGTTATAAAAATATCATATCATCTAAAATCCCAAAGGGATATTTGTCAAATGTCCCTTATAGAAAGGACAAAAGTCCCTCATTTGAGGGACTTTTGTTTTGACCAATATAATGCAGCTTCTGTTCTATTGGTAACATCTATTTTTTTCATGATTTTACTTACATAGTTTCTCACGGTCTTTTCTGCTATAAACAATTCCTCTGCAATCTCCTTATTTGTCTTTCCCAACCCAATTAGATCCAATATATTCCGCTCCTGCGCCGTCAGTTCTTCTTCAAACTCGCTCTTTATCCTCACTACATTCATCACTTTGCCAACCATGGCAGGATCCAATATGGGTATTCCTAGGGCTACATTTTCAATAGCAGATACGATGGCTTTACTGTCAATATTTTTTAGCAGATACCCGTCTGCCCCCGCTTTGATCGTCTCCAGCAGCAACAAATCATCAGCATAGGCTGTGAGGATTATAATTTTTGTCTGGGGTAAAATCTTTTTGATCTGCCGGCAGCCGGTGGCGCCATCTCCATCGGGCAGTTTTAAATCCAAAAGTACAATATCAGGCTTTAGCGCCTCCACCTTTTGATAAGCCTCTGCTAGGGATCCGGCTTCCCCGCAAACTATAAAACCGGGTTTCTTCTCAATCAGCGTATTAATTCCCCATCTAACAATGGCATGATCGTCAACTAACAGTACTTTAATTTCCTTTATTTCCATCATAATATTCCTCCCATGGGATATTTAAAACCACCGTGGTCCCTTTGTGGCTGCTTTCTATTTCCAGTAGGGCATTTATTGACTTTGCCCTTTCTCGCATTGAAAATAGGCCATAACCATTAGAATGATCCAATTTATCTACGTCAAAGCCTTTTCCGTTATCCCGCACCTTTGCCACAACATATTTTAAAGTGGTATTAACCGTGACGGAAATCCTATTGGCGCTGGCATGCTTGATGGCATTATTAATTGCTTCCTGCAGGATATAATAAACCTGCGTTAGTTTCTCAGAAGAAAGATGTCCTAAAGTAATGTCAGGGATCTGATATAGCAGTTCTATTTCCACGTTGTTTGCTTTTTCATAGTGGTGGACAAGCTCATGGATCTTGTGTTTAAGATCTTCGATCTCCATTTTTCTGGAAGATACCTTCCCTAAAAAATCACGAATTTTGTAAATGGTGCTGTTGAGACTGTTTTTCATATTTTGTATATTCTCTCTTTGCTCATAGCAGCTGCTGTCCTCAAGCATTACCTCCAGTTGTAGGCCTACTGCGAACAAATCCTGCAGTACTACATCATGAAGCTCATGGCCAAGTCTTCTTCTTTCCCTGCTAGCAACCTGCTGTTCATTCAATAAGACAATTCTTTGATTGGTTTCCCATTGGAAAACATCAATAATGCTAATAAATAAAACAGTTATGGCAGATGCAGCAATCGTCCTTCCCAGCTCAACAGGGACGCCAAAAACCTTTGCGAACAATTCTTTATTAATGTACATAGCTGGAAAAAAGTCTACCTTTTTAACGATTAGGCCAGCCAGAATGGCATAGACGGCGAAAAGGACAGCCAATCCTCTTATTTTAAAGGCCATCTTTGTCAGTCCCATATTGATCATGCTTTCTGCATTCTTATACAGTGCGATGGCAGTAATAAGACCTGCAGGCAATCCTATAAAGTATCGGCTGGTCATGCTTTTGAACCACTGTCTTGCCCAAAGATCTCCCCTATGAAATAGCGGTACGATAAAATACACCCCAAGCCAAATAACAAACACAAGCCATGGCAATACTTTTAGGAATACCCCCATTCTTCCGTTATATTCTAAAAGCTTTATTCCAAATACGTAGAGAAATGTAAAGGAAAGTGCGTTTAATAGGATGGCTGATTGGATAAGTGTATTATCATACTCGGGATATATCTGTGCAATGATCATCATCAACAGCCATTCCGTAGTTCCATGGGCGATTCCAAAATACCCGAGGTGTTTTATGGACCTTAGAAGGGGAAAATTGCTTTCACCTTTCGTATTCTGGATTAATGCACATATGCCCATAGAATAAAAGGCCAGACCATAGACAAAAAACAAAAGTATATATTGATTACCGGTATAGATATTCATAAACATTCTCCTTAGATATCTAATCTCCATCCCAGATCTTCTAACTGTCTAAACACATTATACCATCCTTTTTCCCCTGCCAGTTTTTCCGGACTTCCAGATTGAACAATTTTACCTGATGCTATAATATAAACCACATTGGCGTCAATGATCCCGGAGAGGCGGTGACTAATCGTAATAATCGTTCTTTGATTTCCCACAGCTCTGAAGGCGTCAAAAATCACACTTTCTGTCAGTGCATCCATTCCTGAAGTGGGCTCATCCAACAGGAGTATAGGCGGGTCGGTGACAACAGCTCTTGCCAGGGATAATAACTGCCCCTGTCCAAAGGATAACTTTATACCCTGAATACCCAGCATTGTATCATAGCCATCAGCTAGTGAAACGATAAGCTCATGCAAACCCACCAGCTTTGCAGCCTTTTCTATCTCCTCCTGGGTAATCCGCTCATCCCTTAGGGTTATGTTTTCTCTTATGGTTCCCTCGAAGATTTGGGTGTTTTGTGGCACAATACCGATTAATCGCCGTCTATCTTCCGGACAGAGGCGATAAGGGTCTATACCCGACAGGCAGATTTCACCTTCAAGAGGCCTATATAATCCGGCAATTAAATTCATGAGACTTGTCTTTCCCGCTCCTGTTCTGCCTACTATTGCTACTTTTTTTCCCTCTTCTATATCCAGGCACACCCCCTTGAGGACAGTCTTTTCCTTTGAATATCCAAAACTTACTTCCTTTATCCGTATGGCAATTCCACTCTTGGTTTGAGTCAATGGGTGATCGATATGGTGTAGTTCACCTTTTTCTTCGACTTCCTCATCCAAAAATCCGTTGATGCGCTTCAAGCCTGCCATAGCTTGTTGTATCGTTTGGAATTCTTGGCTCAAAGCTTCAATAGGACCTAATAACCTGCTGACTAAATCAGCAAAGGCTGCAAGGCTTCCAATTGTTAAAATTGTATTATCCATATTGCCTGTTCGTGCCCCCAGTAGAATAATCGTAGCAATGGTAATGGCTCTTATGGTCTGAGTCACACAAGGAAAATAGGAATCAAAAACTGCCGCATGATTAATGGATTTTAAATGTTCTCTCAATGGAACCTGGAACTTGTCCTCATATGCATCTTCTTTCACATAACATTTAATGACGCGAACGCCATTGAAGAGTTCCTGCAGATAAGTGTTTATTTTTCCTACTGCTTTTCTAATTTCCATTTGTGCTTTTAATATATTTCTACGAAAATAATTCGCCGCCATAAATATGGCAGCGATCGCCAGCAGTGCAACAAGAAATAGCCTAGGGCTTATCAGATACATAGCCGTGGCAATACCGAAAACCTTCATTAAGTCTGTGAATCCACTGATCAAACCCGATGAAAAAAGTGCATTTACTGAATCAACATCAGAACTCATATAACTCATTATTTCGCCTACCGGTGTTCGATTATAATAGTTCATTGGCAGTTTCGAAATATGATTAGCCATTAGCAGCCTTAAATCCATCAGTATATTTTGTCCTATATAGGTTGTTAGATAAGTTTGCCCAAAGGCAAAAAAACTGCTGCCCACTGCTGCAGCAAGGTAGTAAGCTGCTGCCTGCCATATCTGACTCATTTGTCCTTCCTTTAAATATATATCCAGTATGCTTCGCAAAAGAATAGGAGGCAGCAGTTCCAGTAAAGTTAGGATGAGGGCGGTAACGGCCAAAGCTATATAAAATATCCGCAATCGACGCCATGTGTTTGCCAGCATTTTTAGTATCAGTGAAAATGGATACTGTTTTCCCCTGTTAGTTGGAGTTAATGTCATTATTTTCACCCTCCATCCAGTTTTGTGCATTAAATATTTTCTGGTAGATTCCATCCTTTTGCATTAATTCATGATGACTTCCCTGTTCCACCAGTCTTCCTCTATCAAGAACCAGAATTTGATCTGTATGTTTAAAAACTTCCAGTCTATGTGAAAAAATCAATATGGTTTTCCCTTGTAGTTCCTGCCGTATTCTCTCAATCATTTTCCTTTCAGTACCTATATCTACAGCAGAAAAGGGATCATCTAATAATACGACAGGTGTATCCGCATATAATGCTCTTGCTATGGAAATTCTCTGTTTCTGTCCTCCGGATACACGCAGTCCTCTCTCGCCTACCAGAGTTTGTATCCCCTGGGGAAATAAATCCATATCATCGCTTAAGGCAGTGATGTACAATATCTTTTCCAGCCTTTCGTAATCTGCTGAAGCCCTATCCAAGGTACCAAATGAAATATTTTCTTCTATTGTCGAAGAGAATAAGAAGGAATCTTGTGGGGAGTAAGCGATCATCCCTTTACGCTGCCCCGCATTCATCTCCCTTAATTCCCTGCCAAAGATTTTTATGCTGCCTTCGTATGGATATAGTCCTGTCAATACTGCTGCCAGTGCGCTTTTCCCCGATCCTACAGAACCTGTGATCCCGATTATAGCGCCTTTCCTGCTTTCAAAACTTATATTGGACAGCACATTGTGTGTACTGCCTGCATATTTAAAACACATATTCTCAAAGCGGATAGCTTCTTCGTTGTTTTCTTCCATTTGAGGAACAGTCGTGGCTGCTTTCATTAAAACAGGAACCCTAAGCTTTTCTTTTATTCGGTCCCAGGATGCTTTTGCTGCATGAAATTGATTGAATACCCTGGCTGCGACCCATGTTCTGGTAGACATGGCAATAAACATCGTAAGGTATGCAGTAAAACTTCCCAAAGACCAGGAGCCACTGATTACCTGATTCCCACCCAGGCCAATAACCCCAATAATCCCCAGTGAAGCCAGCGTAGAGTATACAGGCATCATGCCCGTTTGAAGCAAACTGGTCTTTATGCTCCAGTTCATCTGATCTTTACTGTATTCTTTTAACCTTTCTCTCTCAATTTCTTCGCGGCCAAATAACCTTAAGACACTTATTCCATTGAGGGTCCTCTGTAAATGGGAATTCACAAGTGAAGCAGCTTTTCTCGAATTTGTAGAAAATCTATAGAGAGGATGTCTGATTGCTTCAGCCGTATAAATGGCAATAGGAATCGGTATTGAGCATACCAGTGTAATCACCGGATCATAATAAAGCAGCACTACGTAATAGGACAGCATCAACAGCCAGGTATCCCAAGCTTCATTGATAGTAGTCTGCATGGTCGACACCACCTGTTCTACATCCCCAACCGTTCTTGCCATTAAATCCCCTATAGACTCGCGATCCAGCTGTTCCATAGACTGTCCTAATGTCTTTGAAAGAATCCCGGCTCTCATATCACATGCAATACGATTGCTCATATCTCTTAAGTACCATCTTTTTATGTATCGTGCATATTGAAAAAAATTGTAACGCCTACAAATAGAAAGCAGTTCACTGCCAGGCTCCTGATATTTTCCTGATTTACTCCCTTTTTTTTTAATGTGGCTGCCGCATCCAAGGCTCTCCCAAGCAAAATTGGTCCTGCTACAATGATTGTGTTGTAGAGGATACCTGCTACAGCCTGAATGACAAACTGCTTTCTATATTTTTTAAGGTAGGATGTAAGTTTAAATGGATCATCCTTTGGCAGTTGAAATAATTCTAATTCCATAGCAATGTCCTCCTTTAAGATTTAGGTCCTATGCTTCCTATTCCAGCTCTTCTATTAGTTCCAAAGCTTTTTCTTTGGCCAGCTTTAATACCTCCTTCCCTTCAGCGGTGATTTGATAGTATTTTCTAACCTTGCCATCAATAATCTTTTCACTGGCATGCAGTAACCCACTCTTTTCGAGGCCGTGCAAAATTGGGTATAGAGTCCCTGCGCTGATTTCATATCCATGTTCATGTAATTCTTCCATCATCCATAGCCCGAATACAGGCTCCTTAGATGCATGATGCAGTATGTGCAGTTGAATAAAGCCCAGGAAAAGCTTCCTTAAAACCTTCTCCTTCAACACAATCACCTCTTTATTATCGGTTTTAGATATCGGTTTTCGATAATATTAGTATATATCATCCTTTGAAAGCTTTCAACTGCCTTTGAAAAATAAAAAGGACTGATCAGACGCTATGCTGTGCCCAATCAGCCTTTCTTCAATAGGTATTTGGCTAACGTAATTAATTTCTTATAATAATATAGCTCATATAAATGCCATAGGAAAGGACTAAAAATAACCACCTTTAATCATTATTTCTTTGCAGCAATCCTGATATCACTAACAATCTTATCAGCTGCATAATCGCCATGGCTGTTGCGGCCACATAGGTTAGAGCAGCAGCATTTAGCACCTTCTTCACAGGCTTTTCTTCTTCCGCAGTTATATATCCACCCTCTGACAAGAGGGCTAATGCCCTGCTGCTGGCGTTATATTCCACAGGCAAAGTGATGAACTGGAAAGCAACAGCAAACATAAACACCACTACGCCCAATGCCGCCAGTGATTGCGACCCCAGGATAAGACCTATAAACAACAGGGGAAAGGCAGCCTGGGATCCAATGCTGGCAAATGGTACAATCATATTTCTCAGTACCAGCATTGTATAGCCCTCCTCATGCTGCACTGCATGGCCTACCTCATGGGCGGTAATTCCCAAAGCGGCCAGCGATGTACCATGATAAATCTCCGGAGACAATCTTAATACTTTTTTTCTTGGATCATAATGGTCTGTCAGGTGTCCCTGCACCAATTCGACCTCAACACTGTCAATCCGCTGGTCTCTCAATAACCTTCTTGCCAGCTCCGCCCCTGTAATAGAAGACATTGCTCTATAATTTGCATATTTTGCGTAGACGCTTTTCACCTTTCCCTGAGCATATAGGGCCAGTAAAATAGCCGGTAATATTAAAATGAAAGTTGGATCAAACATAAAAGGCATCATCGTCATTCCTCCTTAAATTTATTTTAAACTTTTATATTCATTAGTGTTCCATGATAAATCCCAGTCGATTTTATCCCTGCCTCCTTCCTGCTTTTGTCATAAGTAATATTTTAAAATAAAAAAAACCCTAACACAATTTTATCCTGCAGATAAAAATGCGCTAAAGGTCTTACAGCTTTGAGAAGTCAAAGGATAAAGCCAGATAGCATGCAGCCATCGGTTGTTGACTTTATCTCCCCTTGTTGGGTAGTTACTCCCCTTTAACAACGATATTTTGTTTGATAATTAAATATAGCATACTTACGACAAATTGTTCAATCCCCTATTAGACACACAGCTGTGCTATTTCAGTCAAATTCCCATTATGTGATCAAGCAGGTATTAAATCCTTGGATTATCTTTCTCTACCACCGATTTTCTTATTTATTATGAAAGTCAATGAGCATTATCCTGTTGTTTTGCAGTGTTTGAGAAAAATGCGACGTAAGGCGGAACCACGGGGGCGTGGTTCCCTACCATTGAAATATGTCATTCATGCGTAGTGGCGGGTTTCCATGCCCGCCATTGGGTTTTGAACCTGATTGGGCCTGAGACCCAACCCTACTTTATCATCCTCATAAAGCTGTCACCCTGAGCGGAGCGAACGGGTCTAGAATTTTAAAGGTCAGATCCTTCACTCCGTTCAGGATGACAAATCATAAAGCGGGTTGCAGGAATCTTGCTGCCCGGGTGGACAGGGTCCTCCACCCCTACAACCTAATTCCAATACATAT
>NZ_FQZV01000066.1 GCF_900142145.1 Geosporobacter subterraneus DSM 17957
AACACCAAATGGTGGCCCAACCAGCTAAACATCGAATCGTCCTTGTGGAGTGACACGCTTTTTCACGGATAAGCCTCTACTATGGAAGGGATCCAGGAGGAATGCACATCTATCTCTCTGACAAAGAGATTATAGCACGATGTTTAAAAAATTCAATGTCTGGTGTCACTGATTCATCTGAACAATAGATTTAAAGTTGTCAAAGAACATTCGGGTGGGTTTTTGAGCCCTAACCCTATATTTATCTTACAAGGAGGTAAAAAGTTAGCAAGAACGAAGCACATTTTTCTGTTGATTTAAGGTTTTGATGAAACATTTCTTCCGGATGCTGCGTCTAATTCCTATAAGGAAATAATAAAGGAGATGAGGACATGGTAAAAAAAGCAGTATTAGGGATGATTGTAGCGATGTCTGTTATTGTACTCTCTGCCTGTGGGATCAATAGTCAAAAGCCTACGCTGCCCGCGCAAAGCCAGACAGAGGAAAATAGTGGAGCAGTGGAAAATGATACAAGACCTTATTTTGCAGTCTATTTAAGAGGAGACTATAGTGAAGAGCTTTATGAGAAACAGCAGAAGCAAAAAGATATTCCTTTTTATGTGACGATTGACAGCGAAAAAGCTTTAAAGGAAGCTGTGGAGAAGTATAATTTAGTGATCGAAGCAGAAAGCATAAAACCACAATATAAGGATAAATTCTTTCAAAATTATAAAATGTTAATTGTTTTCCCTGAACAGGGGTCCAGTGGAGTTACCTTTGCGGTAAATAACATTGAAATTAAGGATCGGTCGGTGTCCATTGAAATAGAGCAAACTATCCCTGAAGTGATGACCATGGACATGATCAATAGAGGAATTCTCATTGCCATGAGCAATCATTTCTTGGGAAATATTCAGGATTATCAGATCAAGGTCTTGAAAAATCAGCTTCAGGCCGATGTATACAACAAGAATGATCTAAGGATTGAGGATTTGCAGTTAGGAAGTATAAAAGTAAGAATGAAACCGGAAGAATTGGATCAGGTTATGAAAGCGCAGCCTAAGGAAGCAGTAAGGGAATTTGAGGGCTATGTGGAAAAAAGAATCTACCAGGAAGGCGTAGAGGTTAAAATCACAGAGGGCGAAGTCAGTCATATATCTGTGACAACTAAGGAATATCAAACGCCAAGAGGATTAAAGGTAGGAGATTCTGTGGAGCGCTTAAAGGAACTGTATGGAGAGCCCTCACAGATACAGGACAATATCTACAGCTTTGATTTATCCAATGAGTATTTCCTATTTCATGCGGAAGTAAAGGATGGGAAAATCGTCAGATTACAAGTGAATCAGTCTTGTTAGATATAAAGGACCCTGTG
This sequence comes from Geosporobacter subterraneus DSM 17957, assembly GCF_900142145.1. GTDB lineage: Bacteria > Bacillota > Clostridia > Peptostreptococcales > Thermotaleaceae > Geosporobacter > Geosporobacter subterraneus. The sequence continues at coordinate 1,355 of NZ_FQZV01000066.1, forward strand.
AAAACAAGGTCCTTTATCCTGCTTTTTTGAAAATATCGAAGGAATGGTCTTATGATATAATATATTCATTGACATAAGAAAAGGAGCATTGAAATGGGCGCTTATAAAATAAATGATTGGCAGAACCTTAAGACAGAGGATATCAATGAATTGCAGCATGCTCTAATCAGCTGGTTTGAAAAGAACCATCGACAAATGCCCTGGCGGGAAACAATAAACCCATATTATACATGGATTTCTGAGGTAATGTTGCAGCAAACCCGTGTGGACACAGTCATTCCGTACTTTTTGCGCTTTATCGATAAATTTCCAACAGTGAAACAGCTGGCAAAGGCTGATGAAGAAGAGGTGCTGAGGCTTTGGGCCGGTCTGGGTTATTATTCAAGAGCAAAAAACATACATCGCGGGGCAAAGCTGATCTGTGAAGTTTATGATGGCAAAATTCCAGAGAATCAAAAAGAACTGTTGAAGATCCCAGGCATCGGCTCCTATACTGCAGGGGCAATATTAAGCATAGCTTATGAAAAACCAGCTGCGGCGGTAGATGGAAATGTCATGCGGGTGTTTTCCAGGCTATTTTTAGTTTACAAGGATATTAGTGAAGGAAGCACCAAAAAAGAAATGGAGAAGCTTGGTGAAGCTGTAGTTTCCGCAACTAACCCATCTGCCTTTAACCAGGGGCTAATGGAACTGGGTGCACTCATCTGTACACCGAATTCACCGAAATGCAGCAGCTGTCCATTGTCATTTATTTGCAGAGCCAGACGGGCAGGGGTACAAGAATCACTGCCGGTTAAAAAGAAAAAGGAAGCAGTAAAATCTGTAAATATGGAGCTGGGCTTACTGCAGAAAGGGGATAAAGTACTATTGACGAAACGGCCGCCGGAAGGCTTGTTGGCTAACCTTTGGGCACTGCCTGCGGTAGAAGGAACAGCAGACGGCAATGCAGGGAGGAGCATTGTACTGGAATTACAGGAAAGCTATGGAATAGAGACATCAGACCCGGAGCCAGTAGTTGAAAAAAGTCACGTATTTACTCATATGAAATGGAATATGCAGCTTTTTAGGTTAAAGCTATTATCTATGTCGGACATAGATTATCCTGAAATCCAATGGGTTTCATTAAAAGAAATGGATCAGTATGCAATTCCTACTGCTTTTCTAAAAGTGATTAAAGAAATAAAATAAAGAAAAATATTATAAAATATTTATCCTAAAAACCCTGAAGTGTTATATAATTAGAGTATCGAAATAATAGTAAAGTGGGTTGATGGGATTGGAGAGAGCAATTGTAGATGCACATATGACAAAAAAAGAAATACGAAAAAAAATATATGCTATGATTTTGCCGATCAGCCTGGAGAATATCCTGCAGATGCTGGCAGGATTTGTGGCAATGGCTATGATCGGCAGAATAAGCACCATTGCAATCGGGGCTGTAGGGTTGAGCATGCGGATTACCCAGATCGTTTGGGCCATTTTTAAAGGGGTCACTACAGGAGCTACTATTTTTGTAGCGCAGTCCTATGGTGCAAAGGATTCTAAAAAACTGCGGCAAGTGGTTCAGCAAACTCTCCTATCCACCATTCTTTTTGTTATTGGAATACAACAAATGATTTATTGGAAGGCCCCTTTATTCATACGCTGGCTTGGGGGAAAAGGTGAATTGCTGGAAAGAGGAGCACTTTATTTGAGTACAGTCTCATGGGGATTGCCCTTTATGGCCATAATGCTGGTGGTGACAGGGGTTCTTCAAGGAATGGGCAACGGCAAAACGCCTATGAAAATCGCTTTTATTATGAATACTGTTAATGTGATTGGCAATTATTTATTGATTTACGGCAACTTGGGGTTTCCTGCCCTGGGCATTAGGGGTTCGGCCTTGGCCACAGCCTTTGCACAATTTGTAGGGGCAATGATCGGCATATATATTTTATTTGGCAAAGGCGGAGTCCTAGAAGGGGTATTGGGTCAATCCTTTTTTAAACTAGATGGGAAGAGAATTTCAGAAATCTATAGACTAGGAGCTCCTACAGCAATGGAATCTATATTCTGGCAGTTTTGCACAATTCTGTTGACACAACTGATTCTAACCTTTGGGGAGGTGGCCTTGGCTGCCCACCAATTGGGATTGCAAGCAGAGGCGATTTCTTATATGCCTGCCATGGGCTTCAGCATCGCAGCCACCGCCTTTGTAGGTCAGTCCCTTGGTGCGAAGGAGCCAACTATAGCCAAAATGTATCTAAAAGAAATTGTAAAGGGATCTGTAGTACTCACCAGCATAAGTGTAGCAATTTTGTTTTTCTTTCCTCAGCAGGTAATGGGATTATTGACAAATCAGACCGATGTGATCCAATTGGGTGCGGTGTACCTGATGCTGATGGCGTCGGTACAGATTCCACAAAATCTTGCAGGTGTATTGTACGGCGCCATGCGAGGGGCAGGATTCACAAAAGCTCCAATGATCGTAGCGGGTACAGGACTTTGGCTGGTGAGACTTCCCTTAGCCTATCTGCTCTCCATTGTATTTCATCAAAACATTTATGGAATCTGGTATGCCATAACTTTCGATATGGCTTTCCGCTTTTTCCTGAGCTACATACTTTATAAGCGTAAGAACATTTATGGTGAAAACAGAAAACTTCAACCTGCCTGCGATTAAAAAAATATAAAATATGGAAAAATATAGTTGCATAGCAAGGGGAAATAATTTATAATAAATACTAACGGATAATTATTATTTATTACAGGAGGGGTACAATGAACAACAAAACATTAGAAAATTTAATGGCAGCCTTTGCCGGTGAGTCACAAGCAAACAGAAAGTACTTGGCCTATGCAAAAAAAGCTGAAGCAGAAGGATATGTAAACGCTGCGAAATTATTTAAAGCAGCTGCTGATGCTGAAACACTACATGCACATAAGCATTTTGAAGTAGCCGGTAAGGTAAAGTCCACAGTTGAAAATTTAAAGGATGCTGTAAATGGAGAAACCTATGAATTTAAAGATATGTATCCTGAGTTTCTAAAGACAGCACAAGAAGAAGGCAATCAGGAGGCCGTCAGAACCTTTGAATATGCACTAAAGGCAGAAGAGGTACATGCAAAGTTGTATGAAGAGGCCCTAGCGGATGTTGAAAATAAAGAGGAAGTATACTATTATCTTTGTCCAGTCTGTGGAAACATTGAAAAGGCTGTGCCGGAAAAGTGCTTTATCTGCAATGTGCCTGGCAGCAAATTCATTAAGTATTAATTCGGAAAGAATACATATAAGACCTCCATATTTTGATAAAATCATCAAAATATGGAGGTCTTTCTCTTCTATGAAAGGAGAATATATAGTAGAATAAAAAAGAAGGGAATTTTGAGAGGAGAGATTTATTATGAATAAGCTTGCAGAACAGCGAACCATCCAGGGAAATCCTCTAAAATGTCCGATATGTGGGCATAACGAATTTTGGTTTCGTGAGACACTCATGAATACCAGAGGTGCAACCTTCTTTGGGTTTGAATTCGCAAACAAACAGGCACAAAATTATGTTTGTGATAGGTGTGGCTATGTAATGTGGTTTTTAGACAAAGAATAAATGGAGTATCGGTATTTGCGGTATACTAATTAAATGAAGAACGATCCAGAATATAGAGGTGACCCAGTGAAAAGAGAAGCAATTTTAGAATACTACATTCAAAATGGAGAAATCCTTTCAACCAAAAATCAAGATATGATGAACCTTAGGGGACAGCAGGCTATATACGAAGTGATTCGTGTTATTGACGGCATTGCCCTATATTTTGAAGAACATATGGATAGAATGAGAAAATCTGCAGAAATTCTTGGTCATGGGATTCATAAATCCGATACTGAAATATTTCAGGAGATTCAAGAGCTGATCAAAGTTAATAATAGTCCCGACTTAAATATCAAACTGCTGTGTAGTGATTTGGATCAGAAAAATCAGGCCTTTATTCTATACTTTGTGGAAAGTCATTATCCTACTGAAGAAGTTTATCAAAAGGGAATTCATACGATTCTGTTCCAGTCTGAACGGGAAAATCCAAATGCAAAGGTAGTCAATCAAAACCTGAGAGAGAGAGTACAGCAAGCTATAAAAGCGGAAGGGGCTTATGAAGCTCTTTTAGTAAATCATGAGCAGTATATTACAGAAGGGAGCCGCTCCAATATATTTTTCGTAAAAGGCAATCAGTTGATTACAGCGCCTCCAGGGGATGTACTGCTAGGGGTTACAAGGATGCGCATTATGAAAGTCTGTAAGAAACTGGGTATTGCGGTAAAAGAAAACCTGCTTCATGTAGATGATCTGCTGCAATTGGATGGAGCCTTTATGACGGGAACCTCTGTAAATGTGATGCCGATTCGTTCTATTGATAGCAGAGTATACGATTCATCACATCATTCTTTGATACAAAAAATACATGAGGGCTATGAAGAAGATATGAAAGCCTATATAGAAATGAGAAAAGCCAGAGATTAGCCTGGCTTCCTTATTTTAGAAGCAAACTTGCAAATTGGGTAATTGATGATATAATGAAAGGCATAATGATTTGTTATATTCAAAAGGTTTAAGGAATAATATAGTATTATGTGGGTGACTAAAAAGATTGTCATTAAATAATGAATATTGGGGTGAAACTTAACATGATCAGCAAAAAAAATGCCGTCATTGGGGCAATTATTCTTGTCATCATCACCAGTATGATGACCTTTACTGTTACAAATATCGTAACCTTAACAGTGGGGAATAAAGTGGTGATTCCAAAAAGCGACTTTGAGTACTATAAGGATATTCAAAGGACCTATAGTAAAGTACTGGCATTAAAGGATTTTATTGAGAAGAATTACTATAAGCCTGTAGATACAGAAAAGATGGAAGACGGCATCATTAGGGGTCTATTTGCGTCTTTAGAAGATCCTTATTCCGTCTATATGAATAACAAAGAATTTGATGATTTTATGGTTCATACCAAGGGTACCTATGGAGGAATCGGTGTTATTATGACACCAGGAGAAGATGGATTTGTAACAGTAGTTTCACCTATCGAGGATACACCTGGAGAGAGAGCAGGCCTCATATCAGGGGATAAAATAATCAAGGTTGATGGTAAGGATGTGACAGCGGAGAAGTTAGACGAGGCCGTTGCTATGATTAAAGGGGATCCTGGAACCAAAGTAGAACTGACGGTAGTAAGAACAGGAAGAGAAGACTCTTTTACTGTTAAAATCACCAGGGAAGAAATAAGATTAAAAACAGTAAAATCCAGAATACTGGAAAACAACATTGGTTATATAAGAATTACTATGTTCGATGAACAAACCGCAGATGATTTTAAAACTCAATTGAACCAACTGAAAAAGAAAAATATTACCGGATTGGTAATAGATTTGCGAAACAATCCCGGAGGACTTTTAAGCGAATGTGTAAAAATTGCGGATGAGCTCCTTGGAAAACAGGTCATCGTTTATACTGAGGATCGTGCAGGCAATCGGGAATATGAACGTTCAAACGGGAAAAAGGTTGAGTTTCCTTATGTACTGCTGGTCAATAAAGGAAGTGCCAGTGCTTCGGAGATCTTAGCAGGTGCTGTCAAGGATACCGAGTCCGGCACCTTAATCGGTACTACCACCTTTGGAAAGGGATTAGTACAGCGGGTTAAGCCTTTAGAGGATGGAACCGGATTTAAACTTACTACTTCTCAGTATTTTACGCCTAATGGCGTCAATATCCATGGGAAGGGCATTGAACCCAATATTGTGGTGGAAATGCCGGAAGAATTGATTGAGCGAGGCAACATCACCGATGCAGAAGACCTGCAGCTGCAAAAAGGACTGGAAGTATTAAAAAAGAAAATTGGATCATAAAAGTGATGCAGAGAATCATCTCTGCATCATTATTTTTGCCTCTAAAGGATGTAGTGTCAGCCTCAAGACACTTCCATCCATATCTATCCTTTCCTGACCGTCCAGCAAATTGACCAGAGGTCCGCTGCACCAGTTGCTGATATCTACTTCAATATTTTCTGTCTGATCTTCACACCGGTTAACGAAAACTAAAAAGGTGCCGTTTTTCCTTTTTTGGCCGAAAACATCCCGGCCTTGCTGAATTTGTCTTAGAAGACCATAAACATTGCCGTTGGCATATAGGGTATGCCAGCTTCCCGTTTGAAGAGCATCGTACTGATTGCGAAATCCAATAATCGTTTTATACCAGAATTGAAGCTCCAGATTTTCTTTTCCCCATGGATAAGGAGCTCGGTTATAGGGATCGCTGTAGCCTTCCAATCCCGCTTCATCTCCATAATAGATACAGGGGACACCTGGAAAACACATCTGGATCAGGGATAGAAGCTTCAACCGTTTCACTGCCAAGACCCTCTTTGATGCCGGCAAATGGTAAAGCCGTTGTTCTGCTTTGGATAGGGACTGCTGATCCGGTGCCTCACCCAGCAGGGTTAAAACCCGGGGTACATCATGACTGCCCACCAGGTTCATTGCAGTATAAAAATGATGCATCGGATAGTTCTCATAGAGCTGCATGAGCTCCAGGTGCATATCTTCAGCTTGGATAGCACCTAAAAAGAAATCCAGAAGGATTCTTCGGAAAGGATAATTGGTAGGGGAATCTAATTCATCCCCAAGCAAATATTCTCTAATCTGACCATAGCTGACTTTATTGGAGGCATCCTCCCAAACTTCACCAATTAATACAGCGTCTTCATCGACGGCTTTCATCACCTCTTTCAAGGATTTTATAAAGCTATCGGGCAGTTCATCGGCAACATCCAGTCGCCAGCCCTTGGCGCCCAATTCCATCCAGTATCGGATTACGCTGTTCTTATGATATAAAATAAAGTCCTGATAACCTGGATCTGTTTCGTTTACATTGGGCATGGTGTCAATTCCCCACCAACAGTCATAAAGATCCGGATGGCGATCAAAGCGGTACCAGGAGTAGTAAGGTGAAGCGGCAGACTGATAAGCCCCAAGGGAATCGTAGGTTTCATCCCGATTAAAATAAATGCTGTTGCTGCCTGTATGACTAAAAACACCATCCAATATTATGGCTATACCCAGCCTTTTCCCCTCCTGACAAAGTCTGTGGAAGATAGCTTGATCTCCATACATGGGGTCAATTTGATGGTAATCAGCAGTATCGTACTTATGATTGCTGTGGGCTTCGAAAATAGGGTTTAAATAGAGGATACCGATGCCCAGCTCACAGAGATATGGAAGCTTTTCGATTAATCCCAGCAGATTTCCGCCAAAGTAGTCATAGCGAAGAACTCTATGATTGTCTTGATCTCTCTCATAATCCGGCAGGTCAGACCATTCACGGAGAAAATAGGTTTTAGGGTCAGGGATATATTTTGTGGCTTCTGGAATATAAGAGAAAAATCGGTCTACAAAAACCTGATACATCACTTTCGATTTAAACCAGTTGGGCGTTTCTGCATTGCTTTTATAGACGGTGACCTGGTATGAGGGAGGCTCGTGGATATAGACCTGACCTATACCCCCTTTTTGCTGAAGATTATTGCCATAATAGTAGATTTGGCCTTCTAAGCGGATCATAAAAAAATACCATAGAAGGCCGGGATTATTTAGAACCTCAATTTCCCTATGATAGATCCTATCTTTACCTGAGGCCTCCAATAGAGACATTGTGCAGAGAATTTCTCCTCTTTCCTGACTCCAGAGTCTAAGAAGGACGCTGTCAGGAGGTGCTTCTGATACAACCTTAATACGCAGAGACACCCTTGCACTGCAGGGGAGGGCGCCAAAGGGTGTCCTATAGTTTTCTTCATGAGAGTTATGATAGATCCAATCTTGTGACAAAGGTTTCACCTGCTTTCTTTAGAACAGCGGGTTATTGGGAATAGGGACCGGATGTATATTCCAAATATCCCTAGCGTACTCGCTGATGGTTTTATCACTGGAAAATTTTCCGGAGTGAGCAATATTATGAATGCTCATTTGCACCCATTTTTCTTTATCCTGATAAAGCCGGTTGATTTTATTATGGGCCTCAACATAGGAAGAAAAGTCCTTCAGCACAAAATACTCATCATTATGATATAGGAAACCCTCATAGATTCCCCGAAATTCATCGGGACCTACAGGTAGAAATCCATTGATGAGCTGGTCCAAAACCATTTTGAGTCTGCCGTCTTCATGATACAAATCCCATGCATTGTATCCGCCTTCTTGATAGTACTTTAAAACCTGGTCGGCAGTGAGTCCGAAAATAACAATATTATCTTCACCGACTTCTTCTTTGATTTCAATATTGGCACCATCTAAGGTACCAATGGTGATGGCACCATTCATCATAAATTTCATATTGCCAGTACCGGAGGCTTCTTTGCTGGCCGTAGAAATCTGCTCACTTACATCGGCAGCAGGAAAGATTTTTTCTCCTAGGGAAACATTGTAGTTTTCTAAAAAGATTACTTTTAGTTTACCGTGAATCCGTGTATCCTGATTGATGACTGCGGCTACAGTATTTATCAGTTTAATGGTTTGCTTAGCCATATAATAACTTGGTGCCGCCTTTCCACCAAAAATAAAGGTTCTGGGATGGATTTCCAAATTCGGATTCTCCAGAAGTCGGTTATAAAGGTCCATAATATGGAGAACATTAAGGATCTGCCTTTTATAAGCATGAATTCGCTTAACCTGTATATCAAAAATAGAATCGGGATCAATGGATATTTGGTACTTATCCTTGATAAAAGCTGTCAGCAGCGCCTTGTTATGCTGTTTGATACCGTGAATCCTATCTTGAAAAGCAGAATCCCGAACATAATCCACCAGAAGCTGAAGCTTTCTGGAGTCGTAAAGCCAATCAGGACCAATGGTATCGGATATTAGGCGGGACAGTTGGGGATTAGACTTCAGCAGCCATCTTCTTGGTGTAATTCCATTGGTTTTATTATTGAATTTATGAGGATAAGAATCGTAGAAATTGGACATTACCTGACTTTTGAGGATTTCTGTATGGATCTTTGCCACACCATTGATGCTGTTGCTGCCAACTGCAGCAAGATGGGCCATGTGTACATATCCATCGGATAAAATGGCCATAGAGCGGATTTTATTCCAATCACCTGGATACTTCTCCCATAGTTGTCTGCAGAAGCGTTCGTTGATTTCGTGTACGATCATATATATTCGAGGCAGCAGGGTTTGAAAGATGTCTATAGGCCATTTTTCCAAGGCTTCCGGCAGTATTGTATGATTGGTATAAGAGATTGTACCGGTAGTAATCTCCCATGCCTCGTCCCAGCCCATTTCTTCCTCGTCGATAAGAATCCGCATGAGTTCAGGTATAGCTAGTACCGGATGGGTGTCATTGATGTGAATGGCTACTTTTTTATGAAAATCCCTTAGATGAATGTGACGCTTCTTATAACGGCGCACAATGCTTTGAATACCTGCTGATACAAAGAAATACTGCTGCTTTAATCGCAGAACTCTCCCTTCTAAGTGGTTGTCGTCTGGATAGAGTACCTGTGAAATAGATTCTACTTCATACTTATATTTCACAGCATTAAGATAATCTCCCCGATTAAAGGTGGAAAAATCAAAATCCTTCATGGTAGTTTCAGCGCTCCAGAGCCTTAGGGTGTTGACGGTATTGTTACGATAACCTACGATAGGCGTATCGTAAGGAACCGCTAAAACCGGATCAAAATTTTCATGAATAAAGAGGGTTCGACCATCTACCCGATCTAAGCGAACATTACCGCCAAATCGAACCTCCACTGCCTTATCAGCCTTTCGAATTTCCCATACATTTCCATATTTCAGCCAGTTATCCGGCAGCTCCACCTGGTAGCCATCTACAATCTTTTGTTCGAAGAAGCCGTATTTGTAGCGAATGCCGCAGCCATGACCAGGCAGCTGAAGAGCAGCTAAGGAGTCTAGGAAGCAGGCAGCCAATCTGCCTAAACCGCCGTTGCCTAACCCCGCATCCGGCTCTAAGGCTTCTATTTGATCTAATTGAATGCCCAGCTCTGTTAAGGCTTCTGCACAGATTTCTTTTAAATGAAGTTTTAATAAGTTTGCATCCATTAGCTTTCCCAGAAGAAACTCCAAGGAAAAATAATAGGTTTCTTTATCATCCATTTTAGCGTAGGCGTTGTTGCTGGCGATCCATTTTCGACTGATAAAGTCTCGAATAACTGCGCCAAGGGTTAAATACTGATCCATGGGTGTAGCTTCTGCAATTTCCTTACCGTGCATGGATTGGAACTTATCAAGATATAACTTCTTAAAATATTCTTTCGTAATCATCAAATCTACCACCCCCGGTATTATTTTGAGTCCGATTTATGTAACAGACATTGGTATAAGCTGATATATTCTTCTGCAGACTTTTTCCAGCTGTAGTCGCAGCGAATGGCATTTTTAATGATTCTGCCCCAAATTTTTTTATCTTGATAGTATTGCAGCGCTCTTCTGAGGGTATACAGCATATCGTGGGCATTGTAATGGGTGAAGCTGAAACCATTTCCTTCCTGTGTGTATTCATTATAGGACTGGACTGTATCCTTTAGTCCGCCTGTTTCACGCACTACAGGGATGCTGCCATAGCGTAAGGCTATTAACTGTCCAATGCCACAGGGTTCAAACCTGGAGGGCATCAGAAATAAATCAGAGGCAGCATAAATCTGATGGGCCAATCGGTCGTCAAATTGAATCCGTGCCGCCAGCTTATAGGGGTAACGTTCCGCTGTACTGCGGAACAGGTTCTCATACTTTTCCTCTCCGGTGCCCAGGACCACCATCTGCAGGTCTAGTGCCATAAGATCTTCCAGCACATGGGCAATTAAATCCAATCCCTTGGAACTAACCAGCCGGGATATAATAGCCACCATGGGTGTTTCCTTATTAACAGGAAGCCCTAAAAGCTCCTGCAGCTTTTCTTTATTGATGCCCTTTTTCTGAAGGGAACGGACATAGTTTGATGGAATATATGGGTCGGTGTTGGGGTTATAAGTATCATAATCAATACCATTTACAATTCCATATAGATGTTTTTTCCTTTTTCGAAGGAGGCCATCCAGTGTTTCACCAAAGTAAGGGGATTGGATTTCCTCTGCATAAGTCTTACTGACGGTAGTCAATAGATCAGAGAATATGATCCCGCCTTTCATATAGTTAATCTGCCCATGATATTCCAGTGTATCTATAGTAAAGTACTGATCGTCCAAGCCCAATAAATCGGCAAGGATACTGTGGGGAAATACGCCCTGATACATGAGATTATGAATGGTGTAGATGGTTTTTATTCCTTGGTAAAACCCATTATTCTTATAATGGCTCTTGAGAAAAACACTAACTAAGGCTGTGTGCCAATCATGGCAATGGAGGATATCTGGTTGAAAGTCAATGTGGGGTAAGATCTCCAAGATGGCACGGCTGAAGAAAGCAAAGCGTTCTCCATCGTCCTCATAGCCATATAGACCTTCTCTGCCGAAGTAGTATTCATTGTCTATGAAATAAAAGGAGATTCCTTCATAATCAAAAACTTCTATGCCACAATATTGTGTTCTCCAGCCTAGGGAAACCATAATACTTTTTATTGGCCGCATTGTTTCTTTCCACTGAAGCGGAATGGTTTTATATTTCGGCAAAACCACCCGAATATCTAAATCCTTTTGCTGCAATGCCTTTGGGAGAGAACCGATAACGTCTGCCAGACCGCCTGTTTTAATAAAGGGAGTTCCCTCTGCTGCGGCAAATAAAACCTTAATCATTTGTAGCCCTCCTTCCTTATATGCGGGATTTCTTCTCTACAATAATAGGATATTCTTTGAGCCCTGCCAGCTGCTTCTCGGCAGATACATGAACCTCTTTATCTAAAATTACATTTTCCAGCTCTGCATCTTCACCAATCACGCAGTTTTGGAGAATGATGCAGTTGCGGAGCTTTGCCCCTTTATGGATTCGGACGCCCCTAAAAAGGACACTGTTCTCAACAGATCCGTTGATAACGCAGCCATTGGCCACCAGAGCATTTTTAACAACCGCATGCTCCATATACTTTACCGGGGCCTGATCCTTAACTTTTGTATAAATCAAGCCGGATCTCAAAAAAACCTCTTCCCATATCTCAGAGTTCAGTAAATCCATATTGTGCCGATAATAGCTTTGTACGGAATGAATCCGGCCTACATAGCCAGGGTGATGATGTCCATATATCTTATAGCGCTGCAGATTCTTCAAGATGCCATCCATAACAAAATCATAACCACCTTTTGATATGCACTCATCGATAATGTCGATCAACAGCGTTCTTTCCAGAATATACATTTCCATAGAAATCTTATTGCTTCGCTGGGTGATGGGGTTTATTTCCAGGTCTACTACCCGGCCAGAGCTGGTAGTATAAATAAAGGTGGATTTAGAAGCGTCATGAACCTCGCCAAGTTCTTCCGTGTAGATTATCGTAATATCTGCCTGCTTCTGTTGATGCATTTGCAAAACCTGCTGATAGTTGATATTACATACCATGTTGGCACCAGAAATGACTACGTATTTTTGCCTGCTTTTTTGAAGATATTCCAGATTGGCATAAAAGTTATCCAAATCCCCTTTTTGCATTCCTAGGGGACAGTTGTTATAGGCAGGGGGAAGGATAAAAAGTCCATCCCGCTTGCGGTCCAGATCCCATTCCTTGCCGGAACGCAGATGATCCATCAAAGAGCGATATTTTCCTTGAACTAAAATACCTACATTTCGAATACCAGAATTAACCATATTAGACAATACAAAATCAATCATACGGTATCTGCCGCCAAAAGGTACAGACGCCATATACCTGTTTTCAGTCAGCTCCTTCAACTGATTTCCGTTTTTTGTATTATTAATGATCCCCATCATTAAACTCATATTCACCACTCCATTATCTAAAGATTATATTTAAATTCAAGCTCTAAATCATATATCTATCAGAAGGATTAATCTTCTGAGGAAACCATGGCACCATTTTCAATGACGGTCCCTCTCGGAATATCCATATTTTCTCCAATCACTGTAATTTTTCCATAATTGGGATCACCATGGAAATAAAAGTCGTCTAAATCCTTACAACCAACAAAACAACCTTTCCTGATGATCGAAGCTTCACCGACGATGGCTTTTTCAATACACACATTGGCACCTATTTTTACATAGGGCATGATAACAGAGTTTCTAATTTTTGCACCGGCACCAACATATACGCCGGGAAAAATAACGGAGTTTTCAACCTCGCCCAATATCAGACAACCCTCGTTAATCAAAGAACGCCGTATTTTTGCATTCGGTGCGATGTAGTTAGGGGGTTGAGTAGGATTTACAGAGTATATCCGCCAATGGGGATCATATAAATCCAGTTGGGGATTATCGGAAAGTAAGTCCATATTGGCTTCCCAGAAGCTTTCTATGGTTCCAACATCCTTCCAATATCCACAAAAGCGATAGGCGTATAATCTCTGACCTCTCAGGAGCATTGTTGGAATGATATTTTTTCCAAAATCATGATGGGAACCAAGGGTTTGCTCATCTTCAATTAAGTATTTTTTTAGAACGGACCACTTAAAGATGTATATACCCATGGAGGCTAAGTTGTTCTTCGCATGGAGGGGCTTTTCTTCAAATTCAATGATTTGACCCAGATCATCCGTGTTCATAATTCCAAAACGGCTGGTTTCTTCCCAGGGTACTTCAATGACGGCGATGGTGGCATCTGCATTTCTTTTTTTATGGTCTTCCAGCATTGGACCATAGTCCATTTTATAGATATGATCGCCGGATAGGACCAGTACATTTTCAGGATTATGTTGGTCGATAAAATCTATATTCTGATAAATGGCATTGGCAGTACCTTTATACCATTCACCGCCCTGCTCCTTTACATAAGGCGGCAGCACAGTAACTCCCCCATTTCTTCTATCCAGATTCCAGGATCGGCCAATGCCTATGTAAGAATTAAGCACTAAAGGTTTATACTGAGTCAGCACTCCTACAGTGTCAATATCTGAGTTTGCGCAATTGCTCAAAGTAAAATCTATGATACGATATTTGCCGCCAAATGGAACAGCCGGCTTTGCCAATCGTTTTGTCAATATTCCCAGGCGACTGCCTTGTCCGCCTGCCAGTATCATGGCAATACATTCTTTTTTCATCATACTGTTTTCCCCCTTTATTGTTTTAAAATTCTTCTATAAGACTTCTGAGGGCTTTTGATATTTTAGAAATAGGGTTGCCAGCGGAGGGACCTTCAACACTAGGGAGTAGGGTTGATTATGCCATGGTGGCAAATCCGCTGTCAGTGCACTGGAATTTGATTGTCCGGAGCCGCCGAAGCATTCCATGTCACTGTTAAATAGTTCTACATATTGCCCTTTCTTTGGTACACCAATTCGGTAGCCGTCGTAAACTACTGGCGTAAAGTTGCAGAGTACAATAAGGAAGTCTTCAGGGTCCTTCCCAATTCTCATAAAGGTAATCACACTATGCTGATAATCATGGGGATCAATCCACTGAAATCCTTGCCAGTCATGATCATTAAACCACAAGGATGCCTGGCGGCGGTAAAAATGGTTTAACTGCTTCACATATAGGTGAAGCTTATGGTGCATATCATAATCAAGCAGAAACCAATCAAGACTTTTCTTTTCATCCCATTCAATAAATTGACCAAACTCTCCACCCATAAAGATCAGTTTTTTGCCTGGGTGAGCCATCATGTATCCATAAAAAGCCCTAAGGGATGCAAACTTCTGCCAATAATCGCCAGGCATTTTATTCAGCAAAGATTTTTTACCGTGGACCACTTCATCATGGGATAGGGGTAAAATAAAATTTTCTGAAAAGGCATACATCAGCGAGAAGGTAAGCAGTTGGTGATGCCACTTGCGATGAATGGAATCTGTCTCCATATAGCGAAGCATGTCGTTCATCCATCCCATATTCCATTTGTAGTTATAGCCCAGACCGCCAAGATAGGTAGGTTTCGATACCATAGGCCATTGGGTGGATTCCTCTGCGATCATCAATGCATTGGGAAAGTTGGAAAATACTGTTTCATTGAGCTTTTTCATGAATTCTACTGCTTCAAGATTTTCCTTGCCTCCATAGACATTAGGCGTCCACTGTCCGGGCTCTTTGCCATAATCCAAATAGAGCATGCTGGCTACTGCATCTACCCGTAAACCATCAATATGAAAAATATCCAACCAGAACATGGCATTAGAGATTAAAAAGCTTCTCACTTCCGGCTTTCCCAGATCAAAGGATAAGGTACCCCAATGATAGTTTTCAGCGCGCCTAGGGTCTGCATATTCATAAAGCGGTGTTCCGTCAAATTGCCGCAATCCATGGGCGTCCTTGCAAAAGTGACCTGGAACCCAGTCCAGTATTACACCGATACCATTTTGGTGACACTGGTCAATGAGATACATAAAATCCAGAGGAGAGCCATATCGGCTGGTGACAGAATAATAGCCTGTAGACTGATAGCCCCATGAACCATCAAAGGGATGCTCCGTAATGGGAAGAATTTCAATATGGGTATATCCCATATCAGCTACATAGGGAACCAATTCCTCCGCCAATTGGCGATAGGAATAAAAGGAGCCATCGTCATTCTGTTTCCAGGAGCCAAGGTGAATCTCATAGATCAGCATGGGTCTGTTATAAATTAAGTAGGAGCTTCTGTTGCTAAGCCATGAACTATCCTGCCAATCATATTGATCCAGACTGTTTACCCTTGAAGCAGTACCGGGGCGAAATTCGCTGCTGAAACCATAGGGATCTGCTTTATAAAGGATCTCTCCCTGTTGCGTATGAATGAGATATTTATATAAGCTCCCTTCTTGGATGCCTGGAATAAATAAACTCCAAATACCAGAGTCCAAAACTTTTTGCATTTGGCTGCCTTCGGGACTCCAATTGTTGAAATCTCCAACAACTGCAACCTGAAGGGCATTGGGAGCCCATAAAGAGAAGCGGACACCAGTCTGATCTCCCTGGGTCAGCGGATGGGCACCAAGAAATTTATAGCTGTTCGCATGGGTGCCTTGATGAAATAAATATAGATCGTAGCTGCTTATGGTTTCTGGAACCATGGGATTTCACACCCCTTTCAGTCTTTGGTTTTTTGCACGTATATTATGTCTATACCCAAAGGCAGTAAAGTATAACTAAATTATGCTGTAAAGGTAAAATTTAATAATTGCAGTTTCTGTCGAAATGATTGGTGCGGAAAAGTTCTGTTTAGAATAGAAATAAAATCGTTTTTACAGTAAACTATATAATAGATGCATGTAAAGGTAAAGTGAAAATTCATTAAAATTTAAAAATTATTTGCCTATTATGAAAATTGTTAAAAACCTGCATCGATTCATCCTAAAAGAAATATGCAGGATCGCAAAAAAATATTCCAAATTTTTATATTATTTCATAAAAATAGGGAGGATTTGTTTTGAACCCATGGCTGGAATTATGTCAAATGGCTTTTTTATCCCTTGCAACATCGATTGGTAACCCACTTTTTTGGTTGGTGTTTTTGTTGGTAATGATGCAGTATAAGAAAATTATAAAAATGGAAGTAAGTGTCCTAGGAATTCCGAAGCATTCCATAAGAGAAAAAATGTTAAATGCATTAGGAATGGGGCTTCTAGGGGGAGCAATTGGAACGCTTTTTTTCATTCTATTGGGAATTACGATACAGCCTAAGGATTTTGCTTATATCCTGCCTATGGCAGTATTTTTAATGATGGTGAATGCCCGTTATATTTGCTTTTCTTATGCAGGCGGGCTGTTGAGTCTGTCCAGCTTGGTTTTTGGATTCCCCGAAATCAGTGTTTCCAGTATTATGGCAATCGTGGCCCTTCTCCATTTAATTGAGAGTATGCTGATTTGGCTGGACGGGGCTAAGGATGCAACACCTATTTTTATGAAGGATCCGAAATATGGTGTAATCGGAGGTTTTATGCTTCAAAGGTTTTGGCCTATCCCTTTTACGGTTTTGATTTTGTCCATGGGGATTGTGGAAGGAGCCAGAGATTTGAACCTTCCTGACTGGTGGCCATTGTTTCAAGCCCAATTTCCAGGTATTCACCCGGACCAAACCATGCTTCAAATCTCCGTTGTGGTTGCGGCTTTAGGATATGGGGATGTTGCCCTGTCGGCAACGCCAGAGGAAAAGACCAAAAAATCTGCTTTGCGTTTGCTGACCTACAGCTTGACCTTACTCATTTTTTCTATTCTTTCAACGAAGCTTCAAGTGTTTAAATATATTGCAGCTCTTTTTGCTCCCATTGGTCATGAGGCATTAATTATCTGCGGACAAAGGGAGGAAAGAAGACGAAAACCTGTTTTTCGCAGTTATGCTGAAGGGGTGACGGTATTAGATGTATTGCAGGGGGGATGCGGGGCTGCCATGGGTTTAAGACCGGGAGATGTGATTCTGTGCATAAACAATCGAATTATTAAAAATCAAGGGAGCATACGTGATCTGCTCGATAGTTTTCCACCCTATATCTGGATGGATATTGCTACCAGCAAGGGATTCCGAAAGACCTTAGAGTATAGGGACTATAAGACAGGCATCGGAAATCTGGGTATTATTGTGATTCCGGAACAAGCAGAAGTATTGTTTCAGCCTCAAACTTCATTTAGCCTGGGAAAAAAATTAGTGAGAAAGATTTTTGGAAAAGAAAAAACAACGATGTAGTTATGTCGTTGTTTTTTGATGGGCTTTATTAGAATACATTCTTTGATCTGCAATTCGGATGAGGTCTTTCCCTTCGGAAGCATCCTTGGGATAACAGGCTATACCAAAACTAAAATGAACGCTGAAGCTGTCCTTATCATATTGAATAGGACTACCGGAAAGCTTGCTCTGAATATGAAGGATTCTTTGGTTCGTATTGTCAAAGTCACTGTTTAAAAATACAGCTACAAATTCATCACCGCCCAAACGGGCCAATATGTCGGATTCTCTAATATTTTCTACAAATATATTGGTAAAATGCTTAATAGCCAAATCACCGGCATTGTGTCCAAAACGATCATTGATTTGCTTAAGGTTATTTAGGTCCATGATACAAATGCAAAAGTGCTCGCCATAGCGTTTGGAACGCTTATCTAAATTGGCGTAAAGCTCCTCAAAATAATGTCGGTTGTAGATCCCTGTCAGGGCATCATAACGGGAAAGATAGAGAGTTTTTTCAAATAGCCGGACGTTTTTAATGGCAATGCCCACTTGATTTGCAAAGTATTCCATTAATCGTACATCTTCTTCCCGAAAGGCATTTTCATCAAAAATATTGTCAACATTGATTAACCTGAATTATTCATCATAATTTATCCAGCATTGCTTCGTGCCGCATAGTTACAGTAGTTTTGCATTATTATTGGTTTCACTTAAAAAGTGAAACCAATACAATAGAAAAAGAGTTTCAACTTTGTTAAAATGAAGTCACCGCAACTAACATTTCACAAAGGAGAAACCCTTATGTCTAGTCTAAATGCACTTCACTCAGAAAGCAACAGTAAAATTAAAATTAATTTCGCAGGAGGGGATTTATCCTCCGATTCTGGCCTACTTCTGATTAAGGAATTCGCCCATAA
>NZ_FQZV01000030.1 GCF_900142145.1 Geosporobacter subterraneus DSM 17957
CTGGAGGCAGGCCACTACCATCACACCTTCGGAACCGTATTTAAAAAGCCTGATGGCACAAGATACAACCCGGAATGGGCAGAGGTAGCAAAAGCCTACGGAATCAAGGCAAAGAAAATCAGCAGTGCAGAAGAATTCAAGGCAGTGTTTAAGGAAGCCTTAGAAGCCAACGAACCATACCTGATTGATGTACCAATCGAAAACATTCCGGTACCCACCGATGGGGTATGGAACATCAATGACATCTATACACCGAAGGAAAATGTAGTAGATGGAAAGCTGATGTATGGAGAGCCGATCAAATCCAAGCATGCGGCTACAAAATAAGTGAATTGCCTAAGAATTAAAAGGAAAGCCCCAAGTGGAAGGGTATGAGAGTACTTCCCCTACCCTTCCACCATATATGAATTTTACATTTAACAAGGAAGCACGGAGGTGACGAAAATGCGCGTTCTGAAATGGTTGAATGAAAATATTGAAGAATATATACTTATGGGCCTATTAATCTTTATGGTGGGTATGATGGGTGTTCAGGTTACAATGCGCTATTTATTCAATGCATCCCTTACCTGGTCTGAGGAGCTTACACGCTACGCCTTTGTATGGTCTGCTTTTATTAGTGTGAGCTATTGTATTAAGCGGCATATCTCTATTAAAATTGATCAGTTTCTTCATTTAATGCCAGAAACCGTACAAAGAGTTATATTAAGCATTAACAAAGTAATCATGTTGGCTTTTTTCTCTTATATGCTGTATTATGCTGTATTGGTTGTAAAGAGTACTTACTTAAGCAATCAGCTGAGTGCAGCTTTAGGAGTACCGATCTACCTGGTGCAGGCCTCTACAGTAATAGGGTTTTCCTTAGCGATACTAAGACTGATTCAAAGCTTACTAGGTGTACTGAAATCACCTAATACTGTAAAATAGCATAAAATTGCGCTAATAATTTATTACTTATTACTAATACAGAGTTCTAGAATGAAAAAAGAAAGGGGGAGCTCTTTTGCCAGCAGGAATTTTGTTTCTTATCTTTGTAGCAGCTTTAGCCTTATCTGTTCCCGTAGCTATAGCATTAGGCATTTCAGCAATTCTACCAAATTTAGTGAATCCAAGCTTTGCAGCGAGTCCACAGTTGATTATACGAAGTATGATCGGAGGCGTGGATAGCTTTCCGATCCTGGCGGTACCGATGTTTATTTTGTCGGGTATCATCATGGCCAAAGGGGGCGTATCTAAAAAGATTTTTAATATGGTCTCTTATTTTATCGGAAATAAAACCGCAGGGTTGCCCTGTGCAGTCGTTATTACCTGTCTATTCTATGGAGCTATCTCCGGTTCGGGACCAGCTACTACAGCGGCGGTAGGTTCTATGACCATACCGATTCTAGTAAGCTTAGGATACGATAAGGTTTTTGCTACAGCCATCGTTGCCGTAGCAGGGGGCTTAGGGGTTATCATTCCACCGAGTATTCCATTCATCCTCTATGGAATGACCTCCGGCGCATCCGTTGGAAAATTATTTCTTGCCGGAGTTCTTCCAGGACTGCTGATCGGCGGATGTTTAATGCTTTATGCATATTACTACTGCAAAACAAGAGGAGAAGATAAGGAAAAGCTAAATGAGCATTACTACGCTTTAAAAAGTCAGGGTTTTATGACCGTATTTAAAGACAGCTTTTGGGCCTTATTCGCTCCTGTGATCATCCTTGGAAGTATTTACAGCGGTATTGCATCTCCCACGGAGGCAGCTACAATTTCCGTATTCTATGCGATTATCATCAGTCTTTACGTATACAAGTCTCTAACCTATAGAGATATCCCTAAAATTTTGAGAGAAGCTACTAGTACATTTACACCGATCCTGTTTATCCTAGCTTCAGCAGTTGCCTTTGCAAGAGTGTTAACCCTAATGCAGGTACCACAAATCGTGGCAGCAGCGATAACCTCTGTATTTACAGGAAAGATTTCAATTTTGATTGTGATAAATATCCTGCTGCTCTTTGTAGGCATGGTAATGGATACGAGTCCGGCTATTCTGATTCTAACTCCGATCCTGCTGCCGATTATGACTTCAGTAGGAGTTGACCCTATTCATTTCGGTATCATTATGGTAGTAAACTTAGCTATTGGTTTCGTTACACCTCCGATTGGAATCAATCTGTTTGTTGCCAGCTCCTTAACCGGGATAGAGGTCGTACAAATAGCAAGGAAAGCAGCCCCTTTCATTATAGCCTTCTTGATCGCCCTGGTATTTATTACCTTTATTCCGGAGATCAGCTTGCTGCTTACCCGGTAAAACCTTATAGAAAGCCATATGTAAAGTGTTTTAAAGAAATCCGTATTCAAAATCATATGCATTGATTCCAATAGGGTTTCATAGGTCGGATAGGAACGGAATTAGGGCAATGCACGTGGTTTGAAATGATAAACCTAACTAAAAGAAAGGAATGGGAGAGCATGAAAAACTTTAAAAGAATCATTAGTTTGATGATGGTAATTGTATTAGCACTTTCTTTAGCAGCATGTGGTGGAGGAAATACCAATCAGCCAGCTCAAAATCAACCTGCTGCAGACCCAGGAAAACCTGAGTACAGTTTTACACTGGCAATGGATTCACCGGAAAACACAGTAACTTATCTTTTCGCTGAAAAATTTGCTACTTTAGTAAAAGAAAAGTCAGCAGGTAAAATGGAAGTTCAGATTTTTGCAAATGGACAGTTAGGCAGTGACAGAGAAATTGCGGAAAGTGTTCAACAAGGAAACATTGACTTCGTTACACAAAATACAGCGCCACAGGTAAACTTTGTTCCACAGCTAGGCGTATTTGATATGGCTAAAGTTTTTCCTGATGCTGCAACGGCAAGAAAAGTTCTAGATGGTCCTTTCTTTGATACAATCGCTGCTCAATATGAAAAAGCCGGATTCAAATTGTTAGGTTATGTAGATCAAGGGTTCAGACAGATGACTACAAACAAAAAAGTAGAATCTTTCGCAGATTTTAAAGGTCAAAAGATTCGTACAATGGAAAACCCAAATCACGTTGCATTCTGGAGTGCATTAGGAGCAAATCCTACGCCTATGGCATGGGGTGAAGTATATATCGGACTTCAACAAAAAACAATAGATGCACAGGAAAATCCTTATGAAGTAATCGTGGCAAACAAAATCTACGAGCAACAAAAATATGTAATCAACACAAACCACATTCTACATCTTATCTCATTGATTACAAACCCAGCTAAATTCAACAGCTTATCACCAGAGTATCAAAAAATCATTACAGATTCAGTTGCTGAAGCAAAGGTGTGGGCAAATCAACAAGCAGATGAGCGTATCGACGGTAGAGTTAAAATCATGCAAGAAAATGGTGTAGAAATTGTAGAACTGCCAGCAGAAGTGCATGCACAAATGCAAGAAAAAGCAGAAGCTGCTTATGAACTGATCCGTGGAAAAGTAGGAGCTGAACTAGTAGATGGTCTATTAAAAGCTGTTGAAGCAGCGAAGTAATTCATCGCTTTGTAGAGTAAAGTCGAAAGCTAAGAGAATAGAAACCAGCAAAGCACAGAGCATTAGATGATGAGAGGTGAGAGTTGGTCCTAAGTAGTGTACTCACTAGAACAAGCGCTGCGAAGGGCAAATTCTCACCTTAAATTATATGGAATATCTTAGGGAGGAATCAGGGCGATGAGCAAAAAGATCTTATTTTTTATCATAACAGGATTTTTCTGGTTTTCCCTGTATACCTATATTCCTCAGATGACCAATTATGCTAAAGAGATGGGTGCCTCCTACAAGATGATAGGATTAATTGCAGGTGTCTATGGACTAAGTCAAACCATATTGAGAATCCCTTTAGGGATTGTCTCCGATGCATTCAATAGACGGAAGGTTTTTGTAGAAATAGGCTTGTTGATCACGGTGGCCAGTGCGCTTTTAGTTTTCCTTGTTCCCAATGTATATATGCTGCTGATGGGGAGATTTATCGCCGGGATTGCTGCAGCTACATGGGTTAATTTTACAGTAATGTTTTCAGGATACTTCGATGCTTCTCAGTCTACAAAGGCTATTGGTATTATCAATTCTGCCAGCAAGGTAGGACAATTTACTGCCATGCTGCTAGGTGGAGTGGTTTCTTTACGTTTCGGTATTCGCTATGTATTTCTTTTAAGTGTACTGGGTGGCAGCATAGGCTTTATACTGAGCTTATTTGTAAGGGAGAAACAAGATCCCCGGAGGAGAAAGACCTTTCGAACTGCAGACTTATCAAGTATCCTAAGTGATAGGTATATATTGCACATCTCCCTTCTGGGAATCATATCACAGCTTATGAATTATTCAACAACCTTTGGATTTACGCCGTTGATTGCTTCCGGTTTAGGGGCCGATAACCTCGATCTTGGATTGCTGGCAACCGCATTTAATCTACCCCAGATTGCATTTGCTGCATTGTCGGGCACCCTATTTATCAAGTATTTCGGAGAAAAAAATACTTTACTGCTGGGCTTTTCAGTAACCACAGCAATGTGTATGATTACGCCCTTCGTTCCAAACCTGCCTATACTCTACTTTGTACAGGTGATCAATGGTATCGGAAATGCCATATCATTTCCACTATTAATGGGTCTGGTCATCAAAAACGTAGATACAGGCTTAAGGAACACAACTATGGGAGTCTATCAAGCTATGTATGGTGTGGGGATGCTTATAGGGCCAATGCTGTTAGGGAGTGTAGGAGATGCCTTTGGATTAGTTTCCGGGTTTATTGCCACAGGACTGTTGGGGGTTTTGGCTATGGTATCTATACAGCTATTTAGTGCTAAGCAGAATATGCAAAGCAATCAAACACTTTAATGTTATCTAAGGTCTATCATAAAGGAAAGTAAAGAAGAAATGATTAAAAATGGGAAGAAATAATAAGAAAGATAGTATAGATGTCATTTCTCTATTATAATAAAAGGGAATGAAAAGAGTAGCGGATGCTTCGTAAAAATATTCATAAAAGCTATTATTAGGAGGATTGACATGATGGAAAAAAACAGTGAGAGCAGTGTAAGGTCTATTCAGAGAGCCCTCAATATTTTAAGATGCTTTAATTGGAAAGAAAGAGAACTAACGATGACCGAGATCACGGAAAAAATCGGCTTAGCAAAATCTACTACTTCAAGACTACTATCCACTTTAGAAGCAGAAGGATTTATAAGAAGGGATTTAAAGACCGGAAAATATAGCCTGGGACACAACATCTACTATCTAGGACTGATTGCAAAGGATAAACTGGAGCTTAATGAAATTGCTCGGCCAATTATGGAAGAAATCAATAAAGAAACACAAGAAACCATTAACCTTTATATATTGGATGGGTTAGAATCTGTATGCTTTGATCAGGTAGAAAGCCCGCTGCCTATCAGACAGGCAGCAAAGATCGGAGAAAGATCACCTCTGTGGGCGGGTGCCAGCGGAAGAGCTATCCTGGCTTTTCTAGAAGAAAAAATATGGTATGAAATGGTTAAAGAGCTAAAGGCCTTTACCCCAAATACGATCACAGATCCGGAGAAATTTATCCAGACTATGAAAGATGTAAAAAGGCAGGGGTACACCGTCAGCTTGGGAGAGAAAAATGATCAGGTTGGGTGTATTGCAGCGCCCATTTTTGATGCCTACGGAAAGGTAATCGGAAGTGTAGCCATATCGGGTCCCGTATTCCGATTTCCTGAAGATACAGAACGGTTTTCTGTATTAATCCTTGATGCATCCAAAAAAATTTCACAACAAATGGGGTATTATCAAGACAACAAAAATACAAAAAAATAAGGAAGTGTTATAGATGACAACAAATAAAATTAATGGAAGAACAAGGCTGGTGGGCCTCTTAGGAACACCGATTAAACAAACGAAGTCACCGCATATGCACAATTCTGCTTTTCAGTATTTAGACCTAGACTATGCTTATCTTGCCTTCGAGGTAGGAAATGAAGCGCTGAAGCAGGCATTAGACGGCTTGAAGGTATTAAATGCAGCAGGATGTAACGTAACCATGCCGAATAAACAGACCGTATTGCCCTTGCTGGATGAGCTAAGCCAGGAGGCTAAGTTGATTGGATCGGTAAATACAGTACTAAATGACAGTGGAAAACTGATCGGATACAATACTGATGGTAGGGGCTTTGTAAAGAATCTTGAAGAAAACGGAGTAAAGGTAAAAGGGAAAAAATTCCTTGTAGCTGGTGCCGGCGGCGCTGGAAGAGCGGTGGCTATCCAGTTAGCTATTGATGGTGCAGCAGAAATTTTTCTTATAGATGTGAACGATGATTTGGCAAAGGAAGTCTGCGGTACCATTAACAATAATATTGAAACCTGTAAGGCAACACCTGCAAAGTTTGGAGAATTTGACCTGAAAGAAAAACTAAAGGCAGTAGACGTGTTGGTAAACTGTACACCCCTAGGAATGTATCCCAATGAAGATAAAAGCATTGTGGATAGTGCTGACATGTTATATCCTGAATTGATTGTAGCGGATATCGTTTATTCACCCCTTAAGACCAAGCTGTTGAGTATGGCAGAAGAGGCAGGCTGTAAGACCGTTACAGGAATAGGGATGATGATCTGGCAGGGAGCCTTGGCTTTTAAAATATGGACCGGGGTGGACATGCCGGTAGATTATATTAAAGACATTATTTTAGGCAGTAAATAAGAAGGTGGTTAAGGTGGAGAGTTTTCGCTCAAAGGGAGGATTTTCTTCAACAGATTTTTTTCTGTTGCTGGTTTCTCTGATCTGGGGATTAAACTATGTAGTTGCTAAGGTTTCTCTCAGGGAAATGGATCCTCTGCTCTTCACCGCATTACGATTTGTAGTTGGTGCTGTGATTTGTTGGATCATCCTTCTTATGAGAGAAAAAGATTTTAGGATAACTAAGAGACAGTTTTGGCATTTGTTTTTTACTGGTATTATTGCCCATGGGATCAACCAGATTACTTTTATATATGGGGTTGCGAGGACTACTGCAGGTGCAGCTTCTATTATTCTTGCATCCCCGCCCATCTGGGTGGCCTTACTAGCTGCCTTTTTGAAGCTGGAGAAGGTGAATGGTAAAACTGCCGTGGGGATTTTTATTTCATTCCTTGGGGTATCATTGGTGGTTATGGGGTCTAAAGGGACAGTGCTTGGTGGTACAGATGCTTTATGGGGAAATGTCCTTGTATTCATTGCGGGTATATTTTGGAGCATCTATACCATTATGGTTCGAGTTTATCTTAAGGATTTATCCATTATTAAGTTTACCACCTATTCTATAACCTTTACTTCCATCTTCTTTATGGCCATTACCTATAAACAGATGATCAATGGAGATTGGTCTGCCTATTCTGCAGAGGCCTGGTATGGGGTTCTTTTTTCAGGAATTTTTGTGCTGGGGATCTCCTATATTTTATGGAATACAGCGATTCAAAAGGTGGGACCTACCAGAACCGCAGTCTACGCAAATCTTCCGCCCTTTATATCTATACTAGTAGGGTGGTTTCAGTTAGGAGAGATGATTACAGGTATCCAGCTTATTGGAGGACTAATTGTCTTAGGCGGTCTTATTTATGTAAGAAAGGCAAAAGAAGCGTTGGCTACAGCAGGTATAGCGGAATAGGCACTAAGTGGGAGTTTGCTGATGATATAAAACGATGGGTCATTGTTATAGCTGTATTACGAATGGAGGGAATAAGTTGGTTTTTAATCAGTTAAAAGACGGAGTAAAGTGGCCTTCCAGCATACAAGTATGTGAAGTAGGTCCGAGGGATGGCCTGCAAAACGAAAAAACGTTACTTACAGTTGAGCAAAAGGTGGAATTAATCGAGCGTTCTGTACAAGCAGGGGTCAAAATTATCGAGATTGGTTCCTTTGTTCACCCGAAAGCAGTTCCTCCAATGGCGGATACCGATGCGGTAGCACGGCGGCTGAAACGGGTGGAAGGGGTAGAGTATAGGGCTTTGGTGCTAAATATAAAAGGGCTTGAGAGAGCAGAGGCTGCAGGTATCCGAAAGGCAAAGCTTACGGTATCTGCCAGTCGTGCCCATTCCTTGAGCAATTTGAACAAAACGCCGGAAGAGGCTGTTCGGGGTTTTACAGAAAGTGCAGAGTATGCCGCCTCCCGTGGCATGGTACTATCCGGAGCTATTTCGACGGCCTTTGGATGCCCTTTTGAGGGAAAAGTATCTCTGGAACAGGTTTTATCAGTAGTAGAGTGTTTTCGGGAAATTGGTGTAAAAGAGCTGTCCTTATCAGACACTACGGGAATGGCAAATCCCCAGCAGGTCTATGAATATGGTTTAAGGGTTAAGGAACAGTTTCCTGATGTAACCTGGAATCTGCACTTCCATAACACGAGAGGCATGGGGCTTGCGAATGTAGTGGCCGGTATGATGGCGGGCATCGACCGATATGACGCCTGTTTTGCCGGATTAGGCGGATGCCCTTTTGCGCCGGGAGCCTCTGGCAATATCGCGACAGAGGATCTGATACACATGTGTCACGAGATGGGTATTGAGACAGGTATCGATTTAGACCAAGTTATCAGCATAGGACGATATGTGCAGGAACTCATCGGTCATGATACATCCAGCTTTATCCTGAAGGCCGGCAAGTGCAGCGATATTGTGAAAGCATAAGGCATAGAACAGAAAGCGAAAAAGGATTCTTAAAAGCTACTTTTGTCTAATGATAAAAGGCCCTAGAAAAATGTTCTAAGGCCTTTTATATTTTGATGGGTTAGCGACAATTGTGAACTGGCTTAAATTATAAAATATGCTTGCATGATTTACATATGATAAAATAGGTTAATAGGAGGTGGCAGCAAATGAAAAGCGTACAACAAATTATTCAGGAAAAAGAGATATGGGCAGGATTAAATCATCCTGGCATTTCAGTAGAGGAGGCGGATATCGTAGTGTATGGGATACCCTTTGACGGCGGGGTCAGCTTTCGTGCCGGTGCAAAGGATGCCCCAAAGGCCCTTAGAGAGATTACTTATACCATCGATCCGACTACCGAGGGATTTGAGAGCATAGAAGGGTTAAAGATTTTAGATTTGGGAGATGCAGAGGGAGAAAATCGGGAAGAAATCTTTCAAAAGGTTGAGCAGGTGGCCTACGATTGTGTAAAAGCAGGAAAGCTCATGACTTTTATCGGAGGGGATCACTCCACAACGATTCCCATTCTTTGGGGAATTGATAAAGCCTTGGAGGAACCCTTTGGCATTATTCATATCGATGCGCATTTAGATCTCTGTGATGAAATGGGAGGAGACCGTTTATCTCATGGTTCTACGGAAAGACGGGCTCTGGAATTAAAAAACATCCCGGATACGGAAAGCATATACTTCTTGGGGATTCGTTCCGCCGAGTTGGAGGAAGTGAAGTTTCTGCAAGAAAACAAGATTAACCTATTGGGCACAAGGGAGATTCGTCATTTAGGTGTAGAAAAGGCGTTGGAGAAGGTCAAGGAAAAAATGGCCCGATTTAATAAAATCTATATTACCATTGACATAGATGCCCTAGACCCGGCCTATGCACCGGGAACAGGAACACCGCAGTTTGGCGGTTTAGACAGCCGGGAAATGCTGGATCTGCTCTATGGCTTATTTGAACTGCCAGTGATCGGATTTGATGTGGTGGAGGTGGCACCGGGTCTGGAGGAGTCTAAGATTGCCCTCTTTGCAGCACGAAAAATCATTACTGAATGCTGGGGGCATCACTGGAGGAAAGGTACAAACGTCTATGGAAAATATAAAAAGAGCTTCTAACTGAAGCTCTTTTTATATTTATAATTTAAATTGATTGACTACATTTTTGAGTGCAGCTGCAGAGTTAGAAAGAGAATGGGCACTGTGTACAATGGTTTCCATAGAGCTGGCTTGCTGCTGTAAAGATGCGACCGTTTGCTCAATTCCTGCTGAATTTTCTTCTGAAATGGCTGCAACCTGTTCACCAGCAGAATTAATTTTCTCGCTATTCTGTGCTATTTCATTTAAACTGTAGGCTACAAGCTTTATATTTTCACTGATGGTGCTTACTTTTGCACGGATAATATCAAATACTTCTCCAGTAGCATGTATTTGAGAAGTACCCATCTCAATTACTTGATAGCCATTTTCAAGGGTAGCTGTCATACCCTTAGAATCATTTTGAATACCTACAACAATGTCAGTAATTTCCTTTAAAGATTTGCCAACCTGTTCTGCAAGCTTTCGGATCTCATCTGCAACCACTGCAAAGCCTTTGCCTGCTTCACCTGCTCGTGCTGCTTCAATTGCAGCGTTTAACGCCAGCAGATTGGTTTGATCGGAGATTCCCTGAATTACCTGAACAAGACCAGATACCTTCTTGGAACTTTCATCCAATTGTTTTACTTTTATTACTGAATCCCTTATGACCTCATTAATATGTGTCATATTATCAATGGAAGCGTTCATTTTTATGCCGCCGCTTTGAACTACATCTAAAATATCCGCTGCAGAGCTTTCCAAAACCTCTTTATTGATATTGGCCTGCTGAACCAATTTGGTCAGAGCACTTATAGAATGGGCAATCTCACTGGATGCCTCAGCTTGATGCTGGGCGCCGGAGGCCATTTCATCCATTGTTGCAGCAATTTGCATACTGCTTTCTTTAACCTCATCTGCAATTTTTCTAAAGGCACTGCTTTCTTCATCTACCGTTAAAGCAGATTGAGAAATCCCTTGTATCATATTTTGTAAATTTTGTATCATTACATTTACTGAAGCAGATAATTGACCAATTTCATCTCTGCCCGAATACTGATTTTTTGATACAGTAAGGTCACCCTTTGAGACTTTGTTGGTTATGTCTACAATTTGATGCAAGTTTTTGCTGATGCCCCGACTGATCAGAAGAAGAATCGTACTGCCAAGCACTGCCGCTGAAACAATAGATATAATTAATGCTTGAATAGAATATTGAACCTTTTTGTGGGCATCTGCGATAGATAAAGCCCGCTGCTTGTCAACTGCGTCTTTAATTTTTTCAAATAATGCTGCAGTAGGCTTTGTTAGGCCTGAAATCTTTACATATCCGATGGCAGCATCCTCTCTATTTCCTTTGGCTAAATTAGGAATAACGATGTTTTTGAATGTGTCATCCATTACTTGGTTGTTTTTATTGATATGCTGTGAAAAAAGCTTAAGCTCCTCCGTATTCAAAACAGGAGCCAGTATCTCCTGAAGCTGATCAAACTCCTTTTTTACCTGATCAAAGTCATCCACTAGAGCTTTTTTGCTCATGTTCATATATTCATTGACAATGAGTTCCTTAGATTTAAAAAGTGATACCATGTGAGTTAGAGCGACAGACCTTTCTCCGGCTGTTTCAATCATCGATACGGCGTTTTCGATTTCATATAGAGAGATAATTACAAAGCTTGCAGCAGAAATAAATAAAAAGATGGTAATCAGCAGTGTCACTCCATACTTGAATCCAATTCTTAGATCTTTCCACCTTAACATATTCATCGCTCATCACACCTTCTAATAGAGTCATATACATAATTATACGACAAAATTTGCCATAATAAAATCAAAACCTTGTAGAATTTAAGAAATTTATGCATTTTTGTCGTAGACCATGCTTTTACCATAAAATGATACAGTAAAGGTTTTTAGTGCAACTACTTGCATAATTGTCTTTGAATGACTGCAAAAACCTGGTCCGATAGGTAATTCTCATCTTCCTTTGTAAGACTGGTTGTGTCTATGGGAGAGGAAATGATCATTTTTACTTGAGCCGGTTTGATTCGGCCTTTGTTAGCCTCCATCATTCGATAGGTTCCGTTGATAGTAACGGGAACAATAGGGACGCCTGCCTTGGTGGCCAGCTTTAAACTTCCCTTCTTAAATTCGCCCATTTCAGGGCCTCTGCTTCGGGTACCCTCAGGGAAAATCACCAGAGAATGTCCATCCTTCAACAGATCCACGCCCGAATTGATGGCCCTTAAGGACTGCCTGGGATCCTGGCGGTCTATAAAAATACAGCGGATATTTTTCATCCATGAGGATACGAGGGGCATTTTGAGTAGTTCAATTTTTGCGATAAAAGCTTTTGGCTTATCAATATAACCTAAAAAAAGCGGAATATCAAAATTTCCCTGATGGTTGCTGACAAAAACCACTGGACCTGGCGGGATATTTTCTAGACCTTCAACCTGTACCGAAGTGCCTGTGATCGCAATAAGCCTTCTAGCCCAGGTTTTGGCTGCCCGTTGGGAGATATCCTGAACCTCATGCAATTTTCCCTGCTTTTCAAGCATCTTTACCTTCCACAGCTTAGGCAACAGCAACAGCATATATCCACCAAAATAAATAAACCAAAATATAGTTCTAAGCATTGAGAATTCCCCCTTTATGAAGAAATATACCTTATTTATCATACCATAAAAGCCGGATATAGAGCGGTAAAATTGGATAAAATTTTAATAAAAAGTCTATTGAAATAGAAGAAAAACAGGAGTATACTATATTTATATAATTAGATATTTATTTAAATATATAACTAACAAGAAGGGGATGAATCAATGAACGATATATTTAAAGCCTTGGCGGATCCCACCAGAAGGAAAATATTGATCATGTTGAAAGAGAAAGATATGAATGCAGGGGAGATTGCTGATGCATTTAATATTAGCAAGCCCTCCATCAGCCATCATTTAAGTCTTTTGAAGCAGGCTAATCTCGTACTGAGTGAAAAGCAAGGGCAAAATATCAACTATTCTCTAAACACTACAGTTTTTCAAGATATCCTTCAATGGTTTTTCGAATTTCGAGAAAGGGGAGATAGAGAGTGAAAATAAATAAATGGATTTTACTCATCGCTATTTTATCCTTCGTTGGTGTATTAATGGTATATCCCTTACTGCCGGAGGAAATACCGGGACACTGGAACTTTGCAGGCGAGGTAGATCGATATGATAGTAAAAGCTCCGTGTTTATTACGGGACTGCTGCCTTTGGGAATTTATCTGCTAATGGTGTTCTTGCCCAAAATTGACCCTAAAAGAGCCTCTTATCTGAAGCATGAAAAGGCCTATACCATTGCCCAAGGGGTGATAGTCATCATGCTGGTATATATCCAGTGGATCGCCATTGCTGCCGGATTAGGCTATAATGTAGACACAGGCTTGGCTGTGCGGCTGGCTATCGGGATCATGTTCATCCTGCTGGGGAATTATATGAGCCAGATTCGTCATAATTATTTCTTTGGAATTAAAACCCCATGGACCCTAGCCAATGAGGAAGTGTGGAAAAAAACCCATCGGGTAGGCGGGTATGGTTTTGTCATTGCAGGAATCATCACTATCCTGTCCATTTTCCTGAGGGGAAAAGCAGCGGTGATTGTCTCTGCCGGAGGATTATTTATTCCTGTTGTCTACAGCTATGTTTACTCCTATTTTGCCTTTAAGAAAATTGTAAAATAATATGTTTAAAGGTGATGGATTTTTCCATCACCTTTCTCCTTTTGTTCGAATTCGATGTATAAATAAGTAGGACAGCACTGCTTTGCTGTTTTTCATCAGCAGAATTCCCCCAAGGACGAGCAGCATCCCAAAAAGCTGGGTTAGATTTAGGGTCTCCCGATAGACCCAATAACCAAAAACGGCTGCAGCGGGAATTTCAATATTGCTGACAATAGAGGTCCGAATAGCACCGATGTATTGAATAGAGGTGTATAGTAAAATCACCGGCGGAATTTGGCATAAGCATACCAGCAGGGCAGCGATACCCAATTGAGAGGGATGAATACTCCTTTGCAGAAGTGCTGCCGGAAAGCGATAGATTAAAAAGAACAATAGGGCAAAGCTGGTGGAATAGGAGGCGATTACAATAGAGGGCAGTTTTTCGCCAATGGCTTCTATAACAATGTTAAAGGCAGCGTAAAACAGTGCAGAACCCATTCCAAAGAGGATGCCGATTTTTGAAATGTCCGATTGAAGGTTGAAGATATCCAATACGAAGATACACCCTAAAAATACCGTCAGCAGAGAGAATATGATGATCCCATTTGGCCTTTCTTTGGAAAAAAGTAAAGCATACAGGGTGATCAAAATCGGATAGGTAAAGAGCAAAATAGTGGCAATGGATATGTCTAAGTATACAAAGGCCTTATAATAAAATAGAGTCACCATGCTATTGAGACAAAAACCCATTATAAATAGACGCAGCAGCATTTTTTTGCCAACCAAAATAGAACCTCTGTATTTAATAAAGGAGATGGTCCATAGGATAGGCACAGCCATAAGGTTTTGCAAGGTTAAAAGGGTGATGGAGTCTAACCCCATATCATAAGCTAGTTTTACGAAAAGTCCGGAACTGCCGAAGAGTATAGCAGCCAGAGCTGCATAAACATAACCCTTGGTGGTTTTCGTCAAAGTTTGATTGGTCATGATGTTCTCTCCTTATTCATTATTAAGAAATCATAATGTTTTTATTATATCTATAGCTTTCTTAATAATAAACAGAGATATAAGCGGCTATATATTGATTAAACATAGCAGATGCCTCCTAAATAATAAAAAACCAGTACAAAGAGTAACCTTTCTCTGGTTTTTACATGGGCGAATATATGGAGAAGCCATATATTTCTTCATATAAAACAGGTTGATCTGTAGTGGATTATAATTTTATTCTATACCAATCCTACAGCTTCTTCAATAGATATTCAGAAAAATCAAGCGGAGAAATCCCATGGAAAGAATCTTAAATTGGGGGTATAATAACATTGCATAGAAATAACACATGGATACCATTTTTAGGAGGAAAGCTATGGCGTATTTGTTACTATTGATAGGTTTTATACTGCTCATAAAGGGGGCTGATTATTTTGTAGAGGGAGCTTCTGGAATTGCAAAGCTGCTTCGGGTACCTCCGATTCTGATTGGATTGACCATTGTAGCCTTTGGAACAAGTTCTCCGGAAGCAGCTGTAAGTATTCGGGCGGCAGTAAATGGAAACAACGGCATTGCTCTGGGGAATGTGGTGGGCAGCAATGTGTTTAATATCTCCCTCATCATCGGGATTACGGCTATGCTCAATCCTCTGCAGGTAGAAAGGGAAACTGTAAGGAAGGAAATCCCTTTTACCCTGCTGGCTAGTATTCTTCTGCTTGTTTTAGTTTCAGATACTCTGTTGCAAGGCTTGGCCATCAATCAGATTACCATGGGAGATGGGTTGGTACTGGGGTGTTTTTTCCTTATTTTTATGTTCTATCTGTTGGAGGTAGCCCTGCACAGTAGAGAGCGGGATGAGGAGATGACAGCCTTTTGCCCTAAAACCATGGGAAAAAATGTGCTCTTTACTGCAGGCGGATTAGCAGCGATTATCTCCGGTGGCGAACTGGTGGTACGGAGCAGTACAACCATTGCAAAAACTTTAGGCATGAGTGAGACAATGATCGGTTTGACCATCGTAGCCGTAGGTACCTCTTTGCCAGAGTTGATCACCTCCGTAACAGCGGCTGTCAAGAAACAGAGTGAGATTGCAGTGGGAAATATAGTAGGAAGCAATATTTTTAATATATTATTTGTATTGGGAATTTCTTCTGCCATCCATCCTATAAGGGTAGATCCTAAAATTTTCTTTGACATCAGGCTGATGATTCTCTATACGGCTATTCTGTTGATATTTTCCAGAACCCACCACAAAATCAGCAGAAAAGAGGGCTTTGTACTGCTGTTATCCTACTTATTCTATGCAGTGCATGTAATCCTCAGAGGATAATTAAGCCTTATCATGAAACAACCTCCCCCCTACATACAATGGAGTAGTACGGGTTACAGGGGGTTTTTTTAATGGAAAGCAATAATAGCTTTAAGATTGCCAGTATTTACATAGGTACTGTCATTGGAGCGGGCTTTGCTTCAGGGCAGGAAATCATGCAGTTCTTTACAAAATATGGGATTCGGGGCCTATACGGTATTTTGGTAGCATCTGTGTTATTTAGCTTAATAGGAAGCTTTATTCTATTAAAGGTTTATCGTCACCGGATCCAATCCTATGAACAGCTGCTCCGGCCAGCTTTAGGTTCTGTGATTGGCAGACTTGTAGAGGGGTTGTTATCTTTACTGCTGCTGTCAGGATACTGTATTATGCTGGCAGGCAGTGGAGCCCTGTTTCAGCAGCAGTTTGGTCTGTCGAAAGCCTACGGAATACTATTTATGAGCTTGATTACCTTCATCATCTTCCTATTCAGTATTCGGGGTTTGGCATGGATTAATACCGTGGTAGTGCCGATTTTGTTTATGGGAATTATCGGTATAAGTACATGGGTGATTTCTCATTGGGGTCTTACATTAAGCAATGAGGTAGGGAGCTCCTTCAATAGTTATACAGGGAATTGGATGACTTCCGCATTGCTTTATGTCAGTTATAATAGTATCGGCGCCACAGTGGTGATGTGCTCTCTGCTTCCCTTAATCAATAGCTCCAAGGCAGCATGGGAAGGGGGGATCATGGGTGGGCTGGGCTTGGGACTGCTGGCCATGTTTCTATTAATTCCTACCTTGATCTTCTATACAGATATCCATGGTATGGAAATACCCATGATGGCTATTGCTACGAAAGTAGGAAGTCCTATCAAAATTGGCTATGGAATTTTGCTTTGGCTTGCCATGCTGACAACGGCTATTGCTGATGGTTTTGTACTGATTCAGTCCATAGAAAAAAGGATGCCAAGGTATCATGTATTGAACTGTCTGATTTTTTGCATGGCGGCCATACCCCTAGCCAACCTGGGTTTTAAAAATCTTGTCAATACCCTGTACCCGGCCTTTGGGTATATAGGTATAGGTGTTGCTCTCCTGCTTCTTTTCAGGCGATAGGAAAGCCGAGGATTCACATCGATCTAGAAGGATTTTTAATTTCCAACTCGAATATAAACGGTAGAAGAAGATTTTGAGGAGATACCTATGAAAAAAAAATTAAAACTGCAACTGGAAAAGCAGAGAAAATTTTATGAGGATATTTTATCGGGAATGAAGGACTGGGTACGGGTGATCGATAAGAGCAACAAAGTACTTTTTCTGAATGAACCCATGAAAAAAGAGGTGGGAGATACCACGGGGCAGCAGTGCTTTAAGGCTTTAAACAAAACGGAGCCCTGTGAAAACTGCATCACCAACCGAGCGATCTTCCAGGGCAAATCCATTGCCAAGGAAGAAGTGGTGGGAGATAGAATTTTCTCCGTAGTGAGTTCCCCAATATATGATGAAGATCATAACATTCAATATGCCGTAGAGGTTTTTCGGGATATCACAGAAAAAAGAGCCATGGAACAGTTAATCCTAGAACAAAATACAAAGATGAAGAAAGATTTAAATTTTGCAAAACAGCTGCAGCACAAGATTCTTCCGGAAAATAGGATCTATAATAACACCTTACGGATTGCTTCTACCTATATTCCCTGTGAATTATTAGGGGGGGATGTTTATGATGTCATCGAGATCAATGAAAATTATATTGGAATGTATATTGCCGATGTATCAGGTCATGGAGTAACCTCATCCATGATGACCATGTTTATCCGCCAGACTTTAAAGAATGTCGAAGAAAAGGCGATTGATCCGGCTGTGACCTTAAGGTATCTGTATCACCGCTACCGGGAGCTGAATATCGACGATCAATATTATATAACTGTGTTCTATGGGGTCTATGATAAGCTGCATAAGCGTTTTTCCTATGCCAATGCGGGACATAATTGCATGCCGGTTATCCTGCGTCAGGAGTGGGTGGAGGAAGTGTACATGCCCGGTTTCCCAATCTGTACAGTTTTTGACGATGTACAATACGAAAGCCAGGTGCTGACACTTTATCCGGGGGATAGATTGCTGTTTTATACCGATGGCATTGTGGAAGCCTTCCATCAGGATAGGGGATTTTATCAAAATGACCGGGTACTGGAGTTGTGTAGAAAATATCAGCAGGAGGATATGGAAAAGCTGATAGAAATCATCATCACGGATGTTCAGGACTTTGCAGAAGGTGAGATCAAGGATGACATTGCTATCATGATGGCAGAAATTCTATAGATTAGAAGTTTAAAAGCTGTGGAAGGTCATAGGAATCCATGGCTTTTCCTTATTCTTCCTATCCCTTGCTTAGAGGGAGGATTTTCGGAAGTCTTAAAGAATAGTTATACTAGAGACTAGAAACCATGATTCATGGGAGGAGGGATTCCCATAGGGAAGAAACAAAAGCAGAGAAGAAGAAATATGCGCTTTTTCTTTACAGTGATCATTATCCTGGCGGTTTTTGTAGTGGGAAGCACCCAGGTTGTAGGGAAAATAAAAAATGTACTGGGCTATGGAGAATTGGAATTTAAGAAAATAGGAGATATTTCTCTAAAGGATAAAAATAAAT
Source organism: Geosporobacter subterraneus DSM 17957 (assembly GCF_900142145.1). GTDB lineage: Bacteria > Bacillota > Clostridia > Peptostreptococcales > Thermotaleaceae > Geosporobacter > Geosporobacter subterraneus. The sequence goes on from NZ_FQZV01000030.1 coordinate 18,404, forward strand.
CCTTAGTGCATTACTTTGAGCAGAATTTTACGGTGTATGAGCCATCTAGCCAGACTTTGCAAGCCTTTGGGCCAGATGGACAGGAACGATGGACCCTTAAAGAAAAAATCGAGAATCCCATTTTAAGCAGTACCCCTACTCATCTGTATATTGGGGAGCGGGAAAAGGGAAGAATTCTATGTGTGGATACCCTTGGCAATATTGACTGGGAAATCCAACTGGAAAGGCCTCTTCGGATGATCCGCAGCAGTGCAAAGGGTTATGTAGCCGTATACAGCGAGGATGAATCAGGAAAAGGCATGGTCTTTGTTTTCGATATGGAAAAGAAGCAGCGGGGAAAAATAAACCTCAATCAGGGAACACTGATGGACATGGTCCTGTCCCAGGAGACAGAACTGCTTGCCCTATCTGTGATGAGCATCGCCAATGACAAAATTGAGAGCAATGTAACTCTTTACAATATGGAAGGAAAGCTTTTAGGAGGCAACAAATATGACGGAGATATTATCAGTCGTGTTTACGCTGGCAGCGAACAAAGAATCGTAAATGTGGGGGACAAAAAAGTTATCGGCTTTAGTAAAGAAAAGGGCCTTTTATGGAATAAAGACATAGAGGATTCTATTAGCAGAACTGCATGGAGTGAAGAAGGATTTATTGTCTTGGGTTTGGTCAATAATAAAAAAACCATCATTGATACAAAAAATCGAAATCAGATTGCCATTGTTGACTTAGAAGGGAAAGAATGGTGTAAGCTGCCTTTAAAGGGAGAAGTGCTGGGGGTAGATATAAAGGGAGAGCGTGTGGCGGCTTTTACAGAAAGGACCCTGTATTTGATTTCTAAGGATGGTAAGGAACAAATTGAAAGAAAGGTCAACAACGATATCCACGCCTTGTATATGCTTGGGAAAGACCAGCTGGCCCTAATCTTTAATGACAAAATAGAAATCATGGGGGTAAAATTCAAGGAATAATCGAGGTGAAATCATGGGTTGGTTTGATATCCTTGTATTGGTGATATTGGTGATTCATGCCATAAAGGGATGGCAGAGAGGTTTTGTACTGAGCTTTTTCAGTTTAATAAGCGTCATTGCTGCGGCTGTAACTGCAAAACTATATCATACCAGGCTTTCAGAATACCTCTTGGACAATACCCCTTTGCTCCTTAAGCTGCAGCAGTGGGTGGGCATCCGGGTTAAAGATGCGGCCTATCAGGAAGTTGCTTCCCGGGGAGATATTGCCTCGGATAATATCTATCAGATTCTGGGCATGCCCCGTGGCATTCAGGAACTATTTATGGGTTCTGAGACCATGCGCGGGTATAGTGCCAAGGCTATGGAAGGGGTATACGCCTATGTGGCAGACGTACTGGCTAGAATGTTTATTGACCTGCTGAGTATCCTGCTCATTTTTATCTGTGTGAGAATTGCATTGATGCTGATAGGCCACCTATTGGATGGCATTTTTTCCCTTCCTATACTGAACCAATTTAACCATATGGGCGGATTAGCCTTTGGCGGGTTGAAAGGTCTCTTAATTATTTTTATTTTGCTGCTTTTAATGGTACCTATTAATACCATGGCAGGAGAAGGCTTATTGGCTGAGGGATTGGAAAATTCGGTTTTCGCCAAATTCCTTTATGATCATAATCTTCTGCTAAGCATGATCGGAAAAATTCTTTAGGATGAAGAACCTTGGGTATACTATGAAGCATAAGAAAAATCTATCATTTTCCGAAGATCATAGAAAAATACTATACGATAGAAAGGAATAGAACCGATATAATAAAACTAGAGATGAATTTTTTGAGATACTGGAGGAATGAAAAGTGGATCGACAAGTGGATGCCAGGGGATGGACTTGCCCAAAACCTGTTATTGAAACAAAAAAGCTACTGGAAAGCATAAAAGAAGGAAGCGTGGTCACCATCGTAGACAATGAAGTGGCTAAAGAAAATGTTACGAAGCTGGCCAAAAGTATGGCCTATAATGTGGATGTAAAAGAAATGGGCGGAGATTATTATATCAATATCTATTCTCAAGAGGTAGTAAAAGACGTATTGGCCCAGCCAAAAAAGCTGAAAGAGATGACAATATTATTTGGCAGTGATTGCATGGGGGAAGGATCCGAGGAACTGGGGAAGGTTCTTATGAAGGGCTTTGTGTACACCCTTACGGAGTATACGCCTTATCCGAAGGCACTGCTTTTCGTCAACAGCGGCGTTAAATTGACTACAGAGGGTTCTGATGTGGTTGACTACTTAAGGCAGCTGGAAAGTGAAGGGGTAGAAATCCTTTCTTGTGGGACTTGCTTAGACTATTACAATTTAAAGAATAAGCTGATGGTAGGCGGCATAACCAATATGTATACCATCGTAGATAAAATGAACAATGCAAAAAACACCATCAAGCTATAGTGGAGAAGCAGCAATGAAAAGTGAAGAATTTTACGTAATAGCATTTGAATCTACCCACCATGCTATTCAAACGGAAAAGGATTTAAGAACAAAGTTTAAAATTGAAACGATCCCTACTCCAAGAGAAATCAGTGCAAGCTGTGGTTTATCCATTAAGTTTTCAAAGGATCTGTTTACCGATGTAACAGACCTGTTGAAAAAGGATGAGAAAAAATATAGTGTTTTTCGCGTAGAGCGGGTAGGGGGTCAACGTCAGATTACAAAAGTGACTTAAGGGGGATAATCTGTCTATGGAAGGGACAAGAGCCTCGATCAACGGGAAGATTAGAGAAATGGTCGAATTGTATGGTGATCCGGAGCGATTGACCAGATATTCCGGTGCCCTGTTGAAAATCATTTTTATATTTATCGCAGCCAAGCTGACCATACGATTCATTAATATTGTAATAGACAAATTTTTTGAAAACAGGGAAAAACTCAAGTTTGTAGGTGAGCAGAGACGGTTTGATACCCTAAAAGATATTATTAAGAGTATCTTCCGATATATTGTTTATTTTGTTGCTTTCACGCCCATACTGGAAACCCTGGGCATTAATATTTCCTCTTTAATCGCTGCTGCAGGTATTGGAGGATTGGCTATCGGTTTTGGCGCGCAAAACCTGGTAAAGGATGTTATCACAGGATTTTTTATCCTATTTGAAGATCAGTTCCAAGTGGGGGATTATGTTGAGACCGGGGGAAAATCCGGTATTGTAGAGGAGATGGCTATTCGTGTGACAAAGATCCGGGACTTTAACGGGGATTTGCACATCATTCCCAACGGCTCTATTGACAAAGTGACCAACAGAAGCAGAGGAAATATGCGGGCCTTAGTAGAGGTCAGCATCGCTTATGAGGAGAACTTAGACCGTACTTTGGAGGTGCTGGGAAAGCTCTGTACAGAAATCGCTGAAGAAAATGATAAGATCGTGGAAGGACCTACGGTTTTGGGTGTAACGAAGCTGGGAGAATCTGATGTGACAATTTCCGTTATGGCAAAGACGATCCCTATGGAGCAGTGGGCAGTAGAAAGAGAACTGCGCAAGCGTATTAAGGAAAGATTAGAGGATAAGGGAATTGAGATTCCCTATCCCAGAAGAGTGGTTATTGAAAGCAGTGAGCGGCGATAATAAAGTTCGGGAAAATCTCGGACTTTACTTTTCTTTTGGATTAAACGCAAGAGTTGTGTTTGTTAGAAGACTTTATAAAATACAGAGACAGAAAAAATATAAAGTGGCATAACAGATTAAATTGTGTTAATATATTCTATAATGCTCCTTTACCCTATTAATAGGGTAAAGCAGATCTTTATGCAGCTGTGATAGATAGTATAAAAGGACAGCTCTTTGCTTAGCATAAAGGATAGAGCTTGCAGCAAAATGAAATAAGAAAGGGTGAGTGTTTATGCCCATGGATTTAAAAATGGGGGATATATTGGAAGTAAAGAAAAATCATCCCTGCGGCAGCAATAAGTTTGAGGTTACACGTACAGGAATGGATTTTCGCATCAAGTGCTGCGGCTGCAGCCATGAAGTTTGGATTCCCCGGGTAAAGCTGGAAAAAAGGATAAAGAAGATACTGGAGAGAAAAGAAGAATGATTAACAAAAAACAATTCAAAATGGCAGAATATTCTTTAAAATATTTGTGCAACACTTACAAAAATTTTTTAAAAATATAGTCAACAAAGAATTGTTTAATGATATAATAGTAGTGAATACAGTCGGGCAAAGCTTTTCCTTATTACAATTCTAATGGAGGTGCTTTTGAAATGGCGATTCGATTCGCACATCGTATGGAAGGTATTAAAGCTTCGGAGATCCGTGAGTTGTTAAAGCTTACAACAAGACCGGAGATCATTTCCTTTGCAGGAGGTCTGCCTGCACCAGAGCTGTTCCCGGTAGAAGAAATGAAGAAGGTCACCTTAAAGGTATTAGAAGAGGGTGGACAGCAAGCACTTCAGTATAGTACAACAGAGGGCTTTACTCCGCTGCGGGAAAAGATCGCCGCAAGAATGGCCAAGCTTGGAATTCAGGCAAAGGCAGATGACATATTGATTACCAACGGATCACAGCAGGGTTTGGATTTTAGCGGTAAGATATTTTTAAATCCGGGAGATGTTGTAATCTGTGAAAGCCCAAGTTATCTAGGGGCAATTAATGCTTTTAAAGCCTATGAATGTGAATTCGTTGAGGTTCCTACCGATGATCATGGTATGATCATGGAAGAACTGGAGAGAATCCTTGAAGCTACACCGAAAGCAAGAATGATTTATGTAATTCCAGATTTCCAAAACCCAACAGGGAGAACATGGCCCGTTGACCGACGTAAGCGGTTGGTAGAATTGGCTGTAAAATATGATTTGCCGGTTGTAGAGGACAATCCTTATGGAGAATTGCGATTTGAAGGAGAAATTCCGCCATCCATCAAGTCCTTTGATACCGATGGACGTGTAATTTTCTTGGGTACCTATTCTAAAACATTCTGTCCAGGACTTCGTATTGGTTGGGTCTGTGCATCAGAGGAAATTCTTACAAAATATATATTGGTTAAACAGGGAGCAGACCTGCAGTCCAGTACCATTTCTCAAAGAGAATTAAATGAGTTCCTGGAGTTATACAACTTGGATGAACACGTAGAAAAAATCAAGGATACTTATAGAAGACGCCGGGACTTAATGCTGCAGACGATGAAGGAAGCATTCCCGCCAGAATTTAAATATACCTATCCGGAGGGCGGACTATTTACTTGGGTAACGATGCCAAAGCATCTCAATGCAAGAGATCTAATGGTGAAGGCCTTAGAAAAGAATGTAGCCTTTGTACCCGGAGGTTCTTTCTTCCCCAATGGCGGTCACGAAAATACCTGTAGAATCAATTACTCCAACATGCCGGAGGATAAGATTGTAGAGGGAATTAAGCGTCTGGGCCAAGTATTCACAGAAGCACTTAAATAATATATCATCTTTAAAAAGCCGTATCAGCTGATACGGCTTTACTACTAGAAAAAGACAAGGATTTTGGGTTTGCTTGAACCTGGCACCCTGAATCTTGAACCTTCCTTTTTAAATAATCCTTGCATAAAGCCTGTACTACTGATATAATACTATGATGTGAGAATATACTCTCTGTCCTGTGCAGGAGCAGGACCGAATTAGTCCATAGGGAGGTGGAAAATATGAGAAAGTATGAAGCGATGTTCATTATGAAGTCTAATCTTGAAGAAGAGAGAAGAAACGAAGTAATCAACAAATTTAAGTCTATTATCGAGTCTGATGGTGAGATTGAAAGCGTGGATGAGTGGGGCAACAGAAAGCTTGCTTACCCAATCCAAAAGCTAAATGATGGTTACTACGTGCTGATTAACTTCAAGGCTGGTGCAGACTTACCAAAGGAATTGGACAGAAACTTCAAGATCTCAGATGATGTGATTAGACACATGATCGTAAATCTTGAAGAAAAATAATTAAATTATTAAGGTGGTGTAAGTATGAATCAGGTCACTTTAATCGGAAGATTGGCCAGAGATCCGGAGCTTCGGTTTACCGCAGGTAGCGGCAAAGCAGTAGCCACCTTTACACTTGCTGTAGATAGACCATTTGCCAAAGAAAAGGAAGCGGATTTTTTCAGAGTAGTAGTATGGGGAAAAGCAGGTGAAAACTGTGCCAACTACTTGGCGAAGGGCAGACTTGTTGCCATTCAGGGCCGACTGCAAAACAATAACTTTGAGACCCAAAGCGGTGAAAAGCGCTTTACAACTGAAGTTGTTGCAGATAGAGTGGAATTCCTGGATTGGGGGAACAAAAACGAGAACAGAGGATTTAACAATCCGTCGGATATAGACATAGATGGCTTCCAGGCTATCGAAGAGGATGACGACATTCCATTCTAAAGAAGGAGGGAAAACGAGATGATGATGAAGAAAAGACGCGGCCGTAAAAAAAGAGTATGCAGCTTCTGTGCAGATAAAGCAAAGCATATTGATTATAAAGATATCAGAAAACTTGGCAAATATGTTACCGATAGAGGCAAAATTCTTCCAAGAAGAATTTCCGGTACTTGTGCAACACACCAAAGAGCTTTAACCATTGCAATCAAGAGATCAAGAATCGTTGCATTACTGCCATATACTGCAGAATAAACCATAGAGAAGTGAGAAATCACTTCTCTTTTTTCATAAGAGCTAAGACGGTCCTTTGCAGCATAGAGGGATCCTCTCATAGAGAATAAAAAAGGATAACCTGTCTTTCTTGCAGAATATATACAAGATAGCGGAATCTGCTATAATGTATATAAAGGAGGGGAATTGGGCAATGAATGCAGGGGAAAAGAATAATTTGGATATTACCAAAAATATTAAAATCATTGAATGGTTAAAGAGTGAGCTATTAACTGCCATAGCTTCTCTTTTTGAGCTACTTATAAAAGGAACGAAGGCAGGTCAGGAAGCCTTAATCGATGTATTAGCCAATATTATATTGGTTACCTACATACTTGGAAAACGATTGGGAATTAACTTTTCCAGTATTGACATGAAAATAGAAGATAAAATTCGTTTGGGCATTTTGGAACAGCACAGAGTAGAAGAGTGGTATGGAGATCTATCAAACTTGAAACAATATTTCAATAGAAACAGAAACTAGGAGTGATTTGTTTTGGATACGCAGAAGAAGACAAGGGCCTTAATCGAAGCTTCCCTAATGGCTGCCATTGCAGCGATACTAGCAATTGTACATACTTATGTTCCCTTTTTAGGATTTATCCTATACTTTATTCCGGTTCCATTTATTATTTTGGGAAAGAGACACGGGATAGGCTTTAGTATTCTTTCCGTTATTACTGCTGCAGTGATTGTGGGGAGCTTAACTCAGCCATTGACCATGTTTGTTATACTGCTTCCGGGTATTATTGCTGTTGTAATGGGCTATATGATGAATAAACAATATTCTGCATCAATGATTTTCTTAGGCGGTTCTATTGCAGCCATTTTATCATTGATATTAAGCAACAGCTTAGCTACTGCTGTCTCCGGGATGAGCATGTATCAGATTCTGAATGAAGTTTTTACGGAAGCTGGGAGAATGCAGATTGAACTGATGCAAAGTATAGGCATGGATGCTGCAAATGTAGAGCAGAAGCGAATAGAGATGGAAAATATGACGAAGCTCATATTGATGATCATACCCACGTTGATTATTATGGGAGGCGTATTTTTCACCTATATCAATTATGTTTTAACCGTGTTTATATTAAAGCGCATTGGCTATAAAGCAGAAACAATCCCTCCAAAACTACCGCCGCTAAAGGAACTAAGACTTCCTAGAAGTTTCCTCATGGGGACACTGCTGATTATCATACTGACAGCACTGACTCGGTATCTGAATATCGTTCACTTTGATACGCTGGTTGTAAATGTGTTTCTGATTTTCCAGTTTATTTTCTTCATTCAAGGGCTGGCGGTTATATTATTTTTTATGTCTGTCTATAAAGCGAGTAAACTGTTAAAAATAGTGATTTTTTTCTTTCTGCTGTTTAATCCAATGGGCGCCTTCATGGTAGCCATGATCGGGCTGACAGATTCGTTTTTGAATCTGAGAAAGCTGCAGTCCGAATAACTTTTAGGAGTGTAATAAATGGGTAATAAACGATTTTCAAAAATATTCATTCCTGATACGAGGATTCATCTATGGATCATGACACTGCTGGTGCTGGCTTTGGCCTACTATAATCCGCTGATTGGCGGGTTAGGCATTGCCGTTATGATTTATTTGCTGTACCACAATTGGAAAACCTCCCACGACCGGAAAGAGATGTGGCGCAAATATATTGAGGGTTTCTCCACCAATATCGATGCTGCAACCAAATATGCCGTCTTGAACCTGCCTATTCCCTTGGTCATAGTAGAATTTGACGGCAGCATTATCTGGTATAATTCACGGTTTGGAGAAATCGCTGACAGCAAGGATCTGTTGGAAAGGAATATTGAAGACTTTATACCAGGGATAGAATTGAACAATATTTTGCAGGACAAAAAAGATATGGTAACTGAGGTAACAATTAATGATAGACATTACAAAGTTTTATATAATATAGTGAAAACAGAGGACGTAGATTCGCGGCATATTGTGATGCTCTATTGGATAGATATTACCAGCTTTCACAATCTAAAGCTGCTTTATAATGAGGAGAGAACCAATATCATTTTGGTTCAGGTAGATAATCATGACGATGTAATGCAGAGTGCAGAGGAAGCGAAACGCCCCTTGGTGGCTGCAGAAATAGACCGCAAGATGAACCTCTGGGCTGCCAGGATGAATGCGGTCATGAAGAAATTCCAAAAAGATAAATATATTCTAATATTTGAAAATAAATACCTTGACTTGCTAGAAAACAGGAAATTTGCCATCCTGGATGAACTGCGGGAGATCCAGATGGGCAATGAGATCCCTGTTACCCTCAGTATAGGAGTAGGAGCCAATGGCAGAACACCCCAGCAAAATGAGGAATATGCACGGGCAGCTCTAGATCTGGCCCTTGGCCGAGGTGGAGATCAAGCCATTGTGAAAAAGATCGATGCCATTAGCTTTTATGGAGGAAAAACAAAGGCTGTGGAGAAACGGAACAAGGTAAAGGCCAGAGTAATTGCCCATGCCCTCCGTCAGCTGATCGATCAATCGGGCCGTGTGCTGATTATGGGTCATAAGATCCCTGATATGGACAGTTTTGGTGCCGCAATCGGGGTTTATCGTGCAGTAAAAAACAGGGGAAAAGAAGCCTATATTTTATTAGAAGGAGTGAATCCTTCTATTGAAAATCTCTGGAACCGTGTTAAGGATTATCCGGAATATAAATTTATAGGCCCTGAGGACTTTCTGGCCCGTGTGGATCAGGATGCATTAATCGTAGTGGTGGACACCCACAGGCCTAATTTCACCCAGGCTCCTGAGGCTTTGGCCAAAGCTGAGCGGATAGTGCTCATTGATCATCACCGACGGGGTGCAGAGTTCATTGAAAATACAGTACTTACATATTTGGAACCCTATGCTTCTTCTACCTGTGAGCTGGTTACAGAGATCCTGCAGTATATGGAAGATAAAATGAACATTGAGAAAATAGAGGCGGAAGCCCTTTTAGCAGGGATTGCCGTAGATACGAAGAATTTTTCCTTTAAGACAGGGGTTAGAACTTTTGAAGCAGCCTCCCTCTTGCGGCGAGCCGGCGCAGATACCACCAGCGTACGGCAGCTCTTTCAGGATGATTTGGAAACTTTTGTGGCTAGGGCCGAGGTTGTTAAGAATGCCCAAGATATCGGCAGAAATATTGCCCTGTCCATATGTCCCAAGGGAACCCATAATGCTCAGTTGGTAGCGGCCCAGGCAGCGGATGAGCTGTTGGACATCCGGGGAATTACTGCGTCCTTCGTGCTGGGATACCGGGATGATGAGGAGATTTTCATCAGCGGACGTTCTCTGGGGGAGATCAATGTGCAGATGATTTTGGAGCGGTTAGGCGGAGGCGGTCACTTAACCGTGGCCGGAACCCAATTGAAGAATTATACTATGGATGAGACAAGAGATATGCTCATTAGAGCAATTGATGAATATTTTGAGGAAGGTGAAGAATAATGAAGGTGATTTTATTAAAGGATGTAAAAGGTATCGGAAAAGCAGGTGAGATTATAAATGCCAGTGACGGCCATGCAAGAAACTACCTGATTCCAAGAGGTCTTGCCAAAGAGGCTACAGAGGGGGGCATTAAAGCGCTGGAAATGCAAAAGGCGGCAGAGGCTAGAAAGAAGCAGGAAGAGCTTCAGGCGGCCAAAGCATTGGCAGAAAAGATGTCCAGCCTGACAGTAAATCTAAAGGGAAAAGCAGGAGAGGGCGGAAGACTGTTTGGTTCCATTACCTCTAAAGATATAGCTGAAGGCTTAGAAAAGCAGCATAAAATAAAAATAGATAAGAGAAAAATTCAGCTGGATAATCCAATCCGAGAGCTTGGTGCCAGCTTTGTTGAAATCAAAGTATATCCAGAGGTAACCGCAAAAATGAAAGTAGAGATTGCAGCAGAATAGAAGGGAGATTTCGATGAAATCTTTAACAGAGCAACAAATAGCAGCTGTGGATGCAGAAGCGTCATATGGACAAATAGGTGAGAGGGGAGAAATAAACCGTCAAGTATCCGCTCTTTTTGATATTGTCAATCACTTAATTGGTAAAGACAGGATTTCCGAAAGATTAATGAAGCTGGAGGCCCAGGATTTTGTTCAGTCGGAAAAGGTTGAAGACAGGATTGTAGCCCTACACCGAATTGTTTTTAATTCCAAGGAGCAAACGCCGGTGCTGCAGCCCCATGATGTCAGCCCAACCCTAAAAGCCATTGAGAGTCAGGTAGCGGATCTGTTAGCCAGAAGAGCGGTGGAGAGCCGGCTAGAGAAAGAGATGGCAGAAAAGATTGAAGAAAAACAGCTGCAATACATGGAAGAAATGAAGCTGCAGCTTCTGAAGAAAAATGCCGGCCCTGAAAATGCCTATACCTTAAAGAAATATGCATATCTGGAGAAGCTGGAGACAAAGAAGCTTTCAAAATCAGCCATGGAGCTCTTCCGGCCTCGAAAACTGGAGGATATCGTAGGACAGGAAGAAGCGATCCAATCTCTTGTATCTAAGATTGCATCTCCTTTTCCCCAACACATACTGATCTACGGACCTCCCGGTGTGGGAAAAACCACCGCAGCCCGTTTGGCTTTGGAGTTTGCTAAAAAGATGAAGTATTCTCCTTTTGAGCAAGATGCCCGTTTCGTGGAAGTAGATGGGACAACCCTTCGCTGGGATCCCAGAGAGATCACCAATCCTCTGTTAGGCTCTGTCCATGATCCCATTTATCAGGGAAGTAAGCGAGATCTTGCTGAGACCGGGATACCAGAACCGAAGCTGGGCCTAGTAACAGAAGCCCATGGAGGAATTCTATTTATAGATGAAATCGGAGAATTGGACGATTTCCTGCAAAATAAGCTGTTAAAGGTGCTGGAGGATAAGCGGGTAGAATTTGATTCTGCTTACTATGATCCTGATAATCCCGCCGTACCCCTATACGTTAAAAAGCTTTTCGATGAGGGTGCTCCGGCAGATTTTATTTTGATTGGTGCAACCACAAGACAGCCTCAAGAGATCAATCCTGCTTTACGTTCCCGGTGTGCAGAGGTATTTTTTGAGCCTTTGTCCAATGAAGATATTCAAAATATCGTGGAGCAGGCAGCTAGTCGGTTGTCGGTGGAGCTGGAGGAAGGGGTATCGGAGAAGATTAGCCAATACACCATTGAAGGAAGAAAGGCAGTGAATATATTATCCGATGCTTATAGCATGGCCCTTTACGAGCAATCCGGGGAAGGCAAGATTTATATTACTCAGAAACACATGGACAGTGTGGTGAGAATGAGCCGGTTGGTTTCCTACTCGCAAAAGAAAGCCAGTGAAAAGCCAGAGATTGGAAAGGTTTTTGGGCTGGGAGTCAATGGATTCTTAGGTTCGGTCATTGAATTGGAATGCATTGCTTTTAAGGCACTGGAAAAGGGAAAGGGAAGTCTGCGGTTTAATGATACAGCAGGCTCCATGACCAAGGACTCTCTTTTCAATGCCGCTTCTCTCATTCGTAAAACCACCGGGGAAATTCTCCAGGACTATGATGTCCATGTAAATGTTATCGGCGGGGGAAAGATTGACGGGCCTTCCGCAGGGGCTGCCATTGTCATGACCATGATCAGTGCCATCCGACAGAAAAAGCTTCGTCAGGATGCAGCCATAACGGGGGAAATTTCTATTCAAGGAAGAATAAAGCCTATTGGAGGCGTCAATGAGAAAATATTTGGAGCTAAGCAGTCGGGTATGAAGACGGTAGTGATTCCAAAGGATAACTTAAAGGACCTAAAGGCTGGCTTTGCAGGCATTGAAATCATCCCTGTAGAGACCATCGAAGAGGTAATGGAGATTTTTTTTGCTGCTAATTAAAGGACCAGCACAGGGCACTCAAAGGCTTTTGCTGGTCTTTGTTGAATGTAGGGATTCGAAGGACGGTTAAGGGCATTATTGTGGGAAAGAATAAGGAGGAAGGCAAGACATGGAATACTTAGGAAGAATTCCGCCCCATAATATGGATGCAGAACAGTCCGTATTGGGGGCGATGATCTTAGACAAGGAGGCTGTGATAACAGCTTCGGAAATGATCCGAGGAGAAGACTTCTATAAAGAGGCCCATCGGGAGGTTTTTGAGGCGATCATGGAGATCTACAACCGGGATGAACCGGTAGATCTGGTAACCCTATCGGAGGAGCTGACACAACGGCAAACACTAGAGGCCATAGGAGGGATTACATACCTTGCCAGCCTTTCAGCAGCGGTACCAACCACCTCCAATGTAAAGTATTATGCAAAAATTGTTGAGGAAAAATCAATCCTAAGAAGGCTGATTAAGGCCTCTTCAGAAATATTGGAGAAAGGGTATCAGGCAGAGGAAGAAGTAACACAGATATTGGATTTGGCAGAGAAAAATATTTTTGATATCTCTCAAAAGCAGTCTCAGGAAGGTTTTGCTCATATAAAGCAGGTTTTGCTGGAAAGCTTTAATAAAATCGAAGAGCTGTATCAGAGCAAAGGCGGTATCACGGGAATCACCACAGGATTTAGTGATATTGACCGAAAAACTTCCGGACTTCAGCGGTCGGACCTGATTCTGGTGGCAGCCCGTCCCAGTATGGGAAAAACCGCCTTTTCCTTGAACCTTTGCCAAAATGCAGCCCTAAAGGGAAATGCATCGGTAGCGATTTTCAGTCTGGAGATGTCTAAGGATCAGCTGGTACAGCGTATGCTCAGTGCCGAATCCCATATTGAAATACAAAAGATCCGTACAGGAACCCTTAGTGAGGATGAGTGGCCGAGACTGGCCAAGGCTATGGGCCCTTTAGCCCAGGCGAAGATATTTATAGATGATACCCCAAGTATCTCCGTAATGGAAATGAAGGCCAAGTGCCGGCGTTTGAAGATGGAGCAAGGATTAGATATGATTATGATTGACTACCTGCAGTTGATGTCCGGTGACGGGCGGGCAGAAAGCCGCCAGCAGGAAATCTCCGGCATCTCCAGAGCATTAAAGGGGTTAGCAAGGGAGATGAATTGCCCTGTTGTAGCTCTTTCACAGCTGTCCCGTGCTCCAGAGCTGAGAGCAGATCACCGTCCGATTCTATCAGATTTGAGAGAATCCGGTGCCATTGAGCAGGATGCCGATATCGTTATGTTCCTCTATCGTGATGAGTACTATCATCCTGATAGCGAGAAAAAGAATATAGGAGAAGTGATCATTGCCAAACAGCGAAACGGTGCTACTGGTGCAGTGGAATTGGCATGGCTGGGTCAGTTCACCAAGTTTGCCAATCTTGAAAAGTTCAGAGAATAATAACCTGTTTAGAAAAGAAAGGCTAGGGTAATATACTTTATAGATTTACGCCAGTAAAATGAAAGATAAATGTAGGGGACGACCTATGTGTCGTCCTGAAAAAGCGGGCAGACACGCAGGTCTGCCCCTACAAGAGTACATTTATTTTTAATGGCGTTTATCCATATAGTTCAGGCAGTTGAGGTTTGATTTTATAAAGAAAGGATTCCGTAAGAGTCCTAAAAAAGTCCAATGTATCGCAAACATAAACAAAAGGAGGAAATGAAATGGAAGGGTTTAATGAGCTGGAACTTCTAAGGATGGCCAAGGGTGTGGAAGAAGAAGGATATCGCTTCTATATGAAAGCTGCAGAAAGATTTCAGGAGGAGAATATTAAGCAAATGTTTCAATATCTGGCCCTGGAAGAGGCTGAGCATATCCGGGTCTTTGAGCAGCTCCATGACCGTGTGGCGGAACGCCTGGGAAATAGTGAGAAATATGTAATGGAAGAAGAGGTCATGCAATACCTTAAGGCCATCAGTGATACGGCTGTTTTTAATACCAAGAGTATTACATATTATAAAGTGGAGCAGGTAAATACTGTAAAGGATGCTTTGATGATTGGTATACAGGCAGAAAAGGATTCTATTTTATTCTACGAAACCTTTTTAGCCAATACAAAAACTGACATGACCCGAAAGGTTCTAGAGCGTTTGATTAAAGAGGAGATTAAGCATCTACATCACTTTAGGGTATTGGTGCAAACGATATAATAAAGGAGTGGCATTTATAAAAGGGGAAACCTAGGAAGGTACTGTGTTCCATAAGCTCTTTGTGGAGGAAGGCAAGCTGATTGGCGGAGTATTAACGGGAGATATCAAAAAAATGGTTGCTTAAAAATGGCAGTGAATCAAAAAGCAGCTATAAAGGGATATCTGGAAGCCAATTTAGGGGTTCCGGAAATATTGGAAAGGCTATAAGGTAGAATAAAGAAGGGTATCCTTTGGATGCTCTTTTTTGTTCAAAATTTTAAATTTCATGTTAAAATAAAGAGGATAAAAAGAAACATTTTTTTAGTATCTTCAAATATAGATTCAATAAAAGCAGCTATGGAAAAATGTTTTGAAAGGGTGATGGAATGTATATTGCAATGGGACAGAAAACGAAAATCAGAGGGCTGCTGCGGGAAGATGTAGATAAAATGCAGCTTTGGTCAAAGCATACAGAACCATTATTTTTTCATTATAACTTTCCAAGAATGAACAAGGCAGAGAGAGATAATTGGTATAAAATTAAAACCGTAAAATGGAAAAAGAAAAGCTATGCCATTGAAAACATAGAGGGACAGGTAATTGGATATCTTCTTATCCGAGATATTCAGTGGTTTCGAAGAGAAAGTGAGCTGGGTATTGTATTAAATCCCCAGTATATGAATCAAGGCTATGGCACTGATGCCATACAGGCTTTTTTGCATTTCTACTTCACAGAAATGAAAATGCAGGCCATTTACCTTAGAACAGCTAAGTATAATATCCGTGCCCAGCGTTGTTACGAGAAATGTGGGTTTAAAACTGTAGAGGAAAAAGATTTTGCTTTTGAAGATCAGTACGCAGAAATTTTCTACAAAGAAACTGCACCAGAGATCAGAAAGCAATTTGCCTTCGTGGATGGTGTAGCAATGACCCGATATGCTGTAATGCGGATGACAAAAAAGGATTATTCTCATGCCGTCAACAGCTTATCCACAAAAATAATGTTAGAATGTGAATAATTATGTGGATATGTGGACAGATTTTGTTCATATCTTTGGTTTTCCCACAAAGGAATATTTCAAAACTTTAAGAGAGATATTAAAAGATAGGGAGAATATATCCTTAAAGATTATAGAAATATGATAAATTGTAGTTTGATTTTATCTAAAAGATGGTATAATGTTAATGTATCTTTGAATACCAAAGAAGGAGGTATGACATATGGCAAAAATAACAAAGGATATGATTATTGCAGATGTTCTGCGAATGGATAGAGAAACTGCACCTATTTTCATGAGACATGGTTTACATTGTTTAGGCTGCCCTGCATCTTCCATGGAAAGCATCGCTGATGCTGCAATGGTTCATGGGTTAAGCGTAGATGCTTTAATAGATGATTTAAATGAATTCTTCGCGAAAAAAGGTGAATAGTACAAAAGGTGTCTAAGGGAACTTAGGCACCTTTTGTATATTTATGGATTTTTTGAGCTATATTATGGATAAACATATGTTGGAGGCAGAATAATATGGCCTATGCTCTGAAAATCCTGATCATTTATTTTCTTATTTTAATTATTTTCCGTGTTATAGGAAAACGGATTTTATCTCAACTGACAAATTTTGACCTGGCTGTGCTGTTGATCTTAAGCACCGTAGCAGCAGGTCCTCTCACAACTTCTGATATTGCCTATGCCTCCTACGGTGTCTTTCTCCTAGCACTGCTTCATGTCACGGTCCTATCCTTCAGCAGAAACCAGCGAATTAGAGATATGATCTTTGGTACACCGAAGATTTTAATTCAAAGGGGAAAAATATCGGAAGACTCTTTGCGTGCGGCGAAGCTTTCCATGCTGGATTTAATGAATGAACTGAGACAGCAGGGTTATTGCAATGTAGCCGATGTAGAATTTGCTATTATGGAAGATACAGGAAAGATTACAGTCATGCCAAAGTCAGAAAAAAGGCCGCTGAAGGCTGTTAATGAAGGATTGACGGAAAAACGGAAGGAAAAAGGTAAAAAGGAAAAAAAGCCTCTGCTATTCGAATAAAAACTTATTTTATATAATTATTATTCGTATATTTGTTGACTGACTGGGGTTATTCTGATACTATAAGAGGTGTGTATATGGGTTATAAAGGGAAGAACACGAACAATATATAAGAGGAAGGTGTCGCAGATGTCAACGGTGGTTATTGTAGGTGCGCAATGGGGCGATGAAGGAAAAGGGAAGATTATCGATTATCTGGCAGGAGAAGCAGATGTGGTTGTCAGAGCCCAGGGTGGAAACAATGCAGGACACACAGTAGTAGTAGGAGATAAGAAGTATGCACTTCATTTAATACCTTCAGGCATCTTGAATCCAAAGACAGTCAACATTGTTGGAAATGGTGTTGTATTTGATCCGGAAGGATTTCTAAAGGAAGTAGAAAAAATAGAAGCTCAAGGGGTTTCTGTTGAAAACATAAAGATTAGCGATAGAGCCCATGTGATATTTCCTTACCACAAGGTACTGGATGCACTGGCAGAGGATTCACGGGGAGAGGAAATGATCGGAACCACAAAAAAGGGAATCGGCCCTTGTTATATGGACAAGGTAGAAAGAAGCGGAATCCGAATCTGCGACCTGATGAACCGAGAGGTATTTATTGACAAGGTATCTAAGCAGATTGACAAGAAGAATGAGATTATCGAGAAAATATATGGCGGGGAAAAGCTGGACAAACAGCAGATCATTGACCAATACCTGGGCTACGCAGAACAAATCAGAAAGTATGTGGATGATACCAGTGTACTGGTATATGATGCGGTAAAGTCCGGTAAGAAGGTATTGTTTGAGGGTGCTCAGGGGACACTGCTGGATGTGGACTTAGGAACCTACCCTTATGTTACAAGCTCTCATCCTATATCCGGCGGCTTTACAGTAGGAACCGGCATCGGCCCAAACATGATTCAAGAGGTTGTAGGCATTATTAAAGCTTATACCACCCGAGTAGGTAAAGGACCTTTTGTAACAGAGCAGGATAATGAAATCGGAGACCGTATCCGTATTGCTGGGAATGAGTTTGGAACCACTACTGGAAGACCAAGAAGATGTGGATGGTTTGATGTCGTCATGGTAAGATACGCAGCCCGAGTCAATGGATTAACTGCACTTTCTATAATGCTGTTAGATGTATTAACAGGCTTCGATGAGATTTCCATTTGTACCGGCTATAAGATGGGGAATAAAGTGATTGAGCATTTCCCTGCTTGTCTGGAAACCCTGGCAAAATGTGAGCCGATCTATGAAACTATGGCCGGCTGGAGTGAGGATATTACCAAGTGCACCTCCTATGAGGAGCTGCCGGAGAATGCCAGAAAATATATTGACCGCATTGAAGAGTTGATTGATGTGCCTGTAAAGATTATTTCGGTAGGACCAGGCAGAGATCAAACGATTATCAGAGAAAAAATTTATCGATAATAGTAAAGCCCTAAGGAAAAAATGCATTTTTTCCTTAGGGCTTTTTAAATCACTAATATTCTATATATTAAAATGCGTGAGATGGATTTTCGTGCTTGTCAGCCTATACTGACCTCTTTATGCGGTTGGGCGCAGAGACCCAACCCTACGATACTGGACATACTAACGAAAACATATGTGAGATTTTGTAGTGGCGGGTTTCCATGCCCGCCAATTTGTTTCTTATAGGCTTTTATTCTATAAGATCAAAAAATAAGAAAAAGAGACATAAGAAATCCTATCCTACATCCCTTTTTATGTAATGGAGCTAGTGAAGGGAATCGAACCCCCAACCTGCTGATTACAAGTCAGCTGCTCTACCGTTGAGCCACACTAGCAAAGGTGGTGACCCATCCGCGGCTCGAACGCGGGACACCTTGATTAAAAGTCAAGTGCTCTACCTGCTGAGCTAATGGGTCGATTTATTTAACTCACAGTTATATATATTACAGGAGGATGGACAGGCTGTCAATAAAAAACGACAAAAAAATTTTTCCAAAATTAACAATTTGCCACTTGTTTCTTTTCTATTTCTCCCAACGGACATCTTTACCGTAGAACTCTAAAATGGTAAACTCTCCGAAAATCCTTGAAAAAATCCGATCGCTGTAGGTATTGGCAATCTCGATGGGGGATAAGTTTGTGGATATGAGGATATTTTTGTCATGAATCAGTCGTGTATTGAGTATATTGAAGACCTCTGTATTGGTAAAGGTATTGGTCAGCTCCGTACCGAGATCGTCGATAATCAGCAGGTCACAGTCGAACAACAACTGATAGCTGACCTCTGTATCGGGGGTGCGGTTTTTGTTGAATTTATAATCCTCTAATATTTCCAGTATTTTAAAGGCAGTTTGATAGACCACAATCTTTCCTTTATCCAGCAAAGCCTTGGCAATGCAGTTGCACATGAAGGTTTTGCCCAGTCCGGTAGTACCATAGAATAACAAATTCTCCCGCTGCTTGCTGTCAAAATTATGTACAAAGCCTTCACAGACATTTAAAACCTGCAGCATATTCTGCCGCGGTGTCCAATCCCGGTTTTCAAATTTCTCATCGGAAAAAAGGTGGATATTAAAGGTTTGAAAGTTTTGCTTTTCTAAAATCTTTGACAGATTAGACATAGCGTAAGCCCGGTTGATGAGCTTTTGCTTAAAACAGCTGCATTTTTCTCCGCTAGGGCTATATCCTGTATCCTTACAGTGAGGACATTGAAAGGCGGGCTCTAAATAATCCAAAGGAATATTATTTTCAGTCAGCAAGATTGCTTTTTCCTGTTTTAAATATTCCATCTTGCTCTGGATTTCCTCCAAAGCTTTTTCATAGTTTCCAGGATGATTTAGAATCGTTTTGGCAATCAGCACGCCGGTTCCTGCGATTTCCTCATCAATGGCTTTAATCTTAGGAATTTTACTGTATACGAAAGCCTTTCGCTGTTCTAGCTCTTTATACTTTTGGTCCCGAATCTTTTCATACTCCAGCAGTATTTCGTTGGTAAACTGATGCTTCAAGGGCGACACCTACCTTATTCCTTTTTACGGAGGATTTTTTCTAATTCATCTTTGCTGTACTTTGCCGTTCGCTGCTCAAAATTATGAAATCGATTTTGTACCGGCTTGGCGGTTTTTTTAGCAAGGGCAGCCTCTGGCTTTTGACGCTGCTCAGCTTCTTCTACCGATTGAATGCCATCCATCTTCCAGGCACTTAAGATACTGTGGATATAGTTAATGTTAGGGTTTGAGGTTTTCTTGGAATTCTCACAGGCCTTTAGAATGACTTCCATCGTAAACTGCCACTCTTCCAGCCATTGGTCCATGACCTTCCGCTCTGCAGCGGAGGGCTCCCGGAAGTGAAAGCCCAAAGCTTTAAATATTTGATGATATTGGCTATAGCGTACATCGGTTTTTGACAGATGCTCGTCCAGCTTTTGTACACTGGTAATGCCGTTGTCATACCAGTTGCGGATGACTGCGCCTACGTATTTCACATTTTTTATGTTTTTCTGATGAATACAATACATAAATGCACGGATCACAAGATCAGGATCCATATTGTAGTTATAGATCCATTCCAATATCTCCATCATCTCATTGGGTACAAGACTTCTCCGAACCAATTGATTTACCTGGTAAAACATTTCCTTGATCTCCGGAACCTTATTGGCTTCAATCAAATCTTCCGGAGAGCAGCTATAAGTACCCGATGCAGTTTCCTCTGCACTTTCTCCAACCTTTACAGCTTTATAATTGTTATCTATGTACAACTGCTTTAGATTAATAAACTCCACCATATATTGAAAGGGATCACCTTCTCCTATAGGATGCTTACGAATAACACCTTTTTTTTCCCAGAAGTCCCATGCATCCATCACGTCAGATAAAGGCAGTCCCAGATGCTTTGCAATCGTAGCGTGACTGACGGTGAGCGAGGAATCCTTATCATTGGCGTATTTATAGCCGAGCAGATAGACCTTTACATGGGTTCCATTGGCCATGGGCATAAAATCATTGAGAAAAATATTTTCCACAGGAGTATCCCCTAGGTCAATATCGTTTGCTTGTTTGAAAAAATGCAAATTGATCACCTTCCTAGCCCCATAGGAGCAACTTTACTCTATTATACCATATCCCTGGGGCTGAAATTAAGCACTCTAACAAAATATGTACATATTGGAAAAACCGATACATATAGTTATAGTAGCGATAGAATAGGAGGTGTGTTCATGAAGCAGCAGATCAAAAGAAAGCTGATCCTATGCTCAATTGTCCTGCTATCCCTTACCATGTCTGTTGCAATCGAGAAGCTAGGGCTTTTGAACGGCACTGCGACGGTTTTTTCACAGAGGGAAA
Source organism: Geosporobacter subterraneus DSM 17957 (assembly GCF_900142145.1). Classification (GTDB taxonomy): domain Bacteria; phylum Bacillota; class Clostridia; order Peptostreptococcales; family Thermotaleaceae; genus Geosporobacter; species Geosporobacter subterraneus. The sequence goes on from NZ_FQZV01000030.1 coordinate 39,381, forward strand.
GACAATATAAGCATCCCCTTAACGAGTATGTAATTAAGGCTGAATTCGATTCCATGGAAAAGCTTTTGGTAGCCAATCAAAAGCTTACCTATACAAATGTATCTGAATCCAGCTTTCAAACCTTGTACTTTCACCTCTACCCTAACACCTTTAAAACAGAAGGAACCCTTCCCTTCAATGCAGGAGAAATAAATTTGGCCTATCCAAAAGGCTTTGAACCGGGATACATTCAAATTTCATCGGTAGAAAGCAGCGGAGAAGCCCTGAACTATGTGATTTTGGGAGTAGGAGAAACCATTTTGAAGGTTAACCTCAACCAGTCCTTGGAGCCAAGGGCAAAAATTGACCTGGAAATTACATTTACTGTAAAAATACCGCCGGCAAGGGGCCGCTTTGGGTATGGGGAAAATACCATCAATATTGCAAACTGGTATCCTATTGCTGCAGTACATGATCACCGGGGCTGGAATCTGGAACCCTATTATGCTATTGGAGACCCTTTTTATAGTGATACTGCCAACTATAGAGTCTATATCACCATGTCTCCCGAATACACCTTAGCCAGCACGGGAAATATCATCAAACGTGAAAATATTGGAGGAAAAGTGCTTTGGACGGTAGAGGCAAAAAATGTACGGGATTTTGCCATGATCGCTGGGGAAAAATATAAAGTGCTGGAGGATGAAGTGGACGGAATCAAAATCAAATCCTATTTCATTGAAGATATCTATGGAGATCTGGCACTCCAAACTGCAAAGGATGCTGTTAAGATTTTTAACAAGAGCTTTGGAAAATATCCCTATAAACAGCTTTCTATCGCAGCAGCAGATTTTTTTATCGGGGGAATGGAATACCCAAATCTGGTATTTATCGATCAATCCTTGTATCAGGAAGAACAGCAGGAGATATTAGAATATGTGGTTGCCCATGAAGTGGCCCATCAATGGTGGTATGGCATCGTAGGAAATGATCAGGTGAACGAGCCTTGGCTGGATGAAGCCCTTACAGAATACTCAACACTGCTGTATTATGAAAAAAAATATGGGGAAGATGTAAAGGAAAATGTCTATAAAAATATGGTTGCCAGAATTTATCATGCCTATCATACTCCCGGCATGGAGTCAAAGGAGAAAATTCACAGGAGCCTGAAGGAATTTGAAAATCCCCACGAATATCAGGCTTTAGTCTACAGCAAGGGGGCCATGTTTATTGGAGAGCTGCGGAAAGAGCTGGGAGATGAAGTGTTTTTCCAGATTATGAAGGTCTATTTTGATAAATATCGTTTTAAACACGCCACTACTGAAGATTTTATTAAACTATGTCAACAGGTATCAGAGCGGGAGCTGCAGGCCTTTTTCAGCAAGTGGTTGGACTATAATCAGGAATAATATCCAATATTTAGCATAGAATAAACATATATCCTGTCCCTAGAAATCAAAAATCCTTCTGAAAGGTTGATTGATATTAAAACTATGATATAATTAAAAATACCGGGTTAAAAATTATTACAATTGTATTACAAAAAAAGCAGGAATTTAAGACCAACTTGTAGAATCTAGGACTCTAGAACTACAGAAAAGAAGGGAGTTTTAGTTGATGCCTATACGTAAATTCCCTGAACAAATCCAAAGACAGATTATATCCTATTATAAAAAACTTAGCCGACAAAGCAGAAGAAGAATTGCAATTGCGACGATAACCCTATTGGTGGCTGTTCCGATCATTACAGTACTATATAATCAAAATGAGGCTTTCACCGTGAAGGTTGACGGAAAAGTAGTTGGAGTTGTCAGGAAGAAGGAAGATTTCTCGAGTATCCTGGAGAGAATGCAGAGGAATTTACATAACGCCTACAATACAGAGGTCGTATTCAACCAAAACATTACCTATGAAAAAACAAGAGCCAAGGACGAGGCGTTGACGGATCAGAAAACCTTGCAAAAATCCGTTCAAGAGTTCATGAATTTCAAGGTAAAGGCCCATGGGATTAAGGTCAATGGTGAGATGATAGCCATGCTGGCCACCCAGGAAGAGGCTGAACGTGTTTTAGAAGATTTGAAGAAAAGCTATACACCTGCAGAAGGCTCAGCCATAGAGAAGATTTATTTTGAGGAAAGTGTAGCCATCGAAGAAGTATCTGCTGAAGCGAAGAATCTGAAGAACTGCGAGGAGGCCTTAAAGCTCATTCAGCAAGGGACTGAAGAAGTAAAGGTCCACGAAATCCAACAAGGGGAGAGCTTCTGGACCATCGCAAAGAAGTATGATTTAAAGGTGGATGATCTGGTTAAGGCAAATCCAGAAGTGAATCCGGATAAGCTGCAGCTTAAGCAAAAGATTAGCTTAATTGTACCGAAGCCTTTGATCACAATCGCTACAATAGAGAAAGCCCGGTTAGATGAAAAGATTCCTTTTGACGTCGAATTTGAGGAAACGGCAGTACTCTTTAAAGGAGAAACCCGTATCAAGGTCGAGGGGAAGGATGGTAAAAGGCAAGTATTAGCAGAGATCGTGAAGCACAATGGTATAGAAGTATCCAGAAATGTGTTAGAGGAAAATATTCTTGAGGCACCCAAAAACCAGGTTGTGCTAAAGGGGACGAAGAATCCTCCTCCGAAAGTAGGAACAGGAACCTTCAGCAATCCTACTAGAGGAAGTCTGACTTCTCGGTTTGGCTGGCGTTGGGGCAGCAAGCACGAAGGTATTGATATCGCTGCGAAAGTAGGTACACCTGTTCATGCTGCAGATGGCGGCAAGGTAGTATTTTCTGGAACCAAAGGAGCCTATGGGAAGCTGGTAATTATCGATCATGGTGGCGGCTATCAGACCTATTATGCACACAACAGTAAAATTGTAGTCTCTGTAGGCGATAAGGTACACAAGGGACAAAAGATTTCAGAAGTAGGCAATACAGGAAGAAGTACGGGTCCACACCTTCATTTTGAGGTTAGAAAGAACGGTACTCCGGTCAATCCATTAAAATATGTAAAATATTAAATGATAAAAGCCTGGCATATGCCAGGCTTTCTTTTCTGAATTTATAATGGAAACATCTGTTTAAGGATTCTAGGTTACTGAAATATGCAGGGTATGCATATTATGCAAACCATTAGAGAGAACCCATTTAAATCAAAAGAAGAAGTAGCAGCATAAGCATTCCCCGACCCCAAAATCTGAACCAGTAAGGCTGAGGTCTTCGACGGGGATAAGGGCTAGGAGCTTGTGGCTGCTGCTGCGGTTTTTCTTTTGTTTCTATGCCCATGATCTGGCGGATGCGGATACAGCCAGCCCCTTGATTATAGGGATTGCGATCTATGGGTTGAGCAGACTGAATAATCCGGGCCTTTACTTCCGCCGGTGTGATGTTAGGATACTTTTGGTAAAGCAGTACGGCGGCACCGGCTACGATAGGAGCAGCCATAGAAGTACCTGAATAAGCTACGTAGGAAGTTGGACTCTTGTAGGAGCAGGACATGATGTCAACACCTGGTGCCACCACATCGGGTTTGACATTACCGTCAATGGTAGGACCTCTGCCAGAGAATTTGGCGATAAAATCATCCTCTAAGGTGACCGTTCGATTATCATCCGTAGCACCTACGGTGATCGCTGATGGACTGATGCCAGGACTGGTGATGGTTCTACGCTCAGGGCCGCTGTTACCGGCTGCTACTACAACAGTGAGGCCCTGCTGTACAGCGGCATTGACTGCTCTGGCAAGGGGGTCCTTATTGTAGGAGTTTTCAGCAGGTGAGCCAAGGGACATGCAAACCACCTTTGTATTATACAGATCCTTGGTATCAATGACCCACTGCAGTCCTGCAAGAATATCGGAGGTTTTTCCGCTACCATTCTCATCCAGCACCTTTACACCAATAATATTTGCTTCGGGGGCGATCCCTTTGTAGTCTTCTTTTACAAAACCATTTCCGGCAATAATTCCAGCCACATGGGTGCCATGACCGTCATCATCATAGGGGTTGCCGCGTCCATTCACAAAATCTTTGAAGGCTACAATCCGATTGGTAGGTTTGATAAAGTCATTATGGTTAATGACTCCAGTATCTATAACGGCAACCCCTATACCCTTTCCCGTATAACCGCTCTCATTCACATAATCTGATTCCACTGCCAGAGAAGCAATATCCATACACTTAAATACATTGGAATCATGATTGATATATTCAACCTCATGCTCCTGAGACAAGCGTTCAATTTGACTGGCAGGAATTTCTGCTGCAACTGCACCGATTAAGGGCAGGTCATATTTCACTTTACCGCCTAAGGACTCAATGCATTGATGGACGTGATCGCAGCCATTATTGCTATGCACGATCACAGACAGCTTTTTGTTGGGGTCAGCGGACATTTTTGTCGCTACTACGGGGTCGATAAATCGATTGGATGTATATCTCATAGGCATATCGCTCACTCCATATCATTATATTTTCAATACAATGTATGCAGTAAGTCCACTAAGTGTTAAAGGTAAATGAGACGTTAAAAGGAAAAAAGGGTTCCCTATAGAGGATTCCTATTATTGTCAATGAAGTTAACATAATAATATGTTATAATAGCAGTGTATTCTCTCATATACATACTCTTAAAGGGGGAGGGGATACACATGAAAAGAGTATTAAAAACCAATGCTTCTAGCTTCTTTATTTTAGTACTGGCAGGGATCATCTTTTTCACTTCTTTCCATGTGAGAGAATTAAAGACCTTTTTCTACCCACATCTGAGAGAACTGCAATATCAATGGATTTTATATAAAACAAGAGGGTATGAAAAAGTAGAAACAGAAAATTTTGTGATTCGATATGATCAAGAAGATCCAGAGGTTATCGAACTAGTAGCAGAAGCATCAGAAAGACACTACGACGAAATTGTCGAGATGTTTAACTATCGCCCAAAAAGAAAAACAGTAGTGATTCTATATAACGATCCTGCTGCCTTAATGGCAAACTCTAACCTGGGAAAAGGAAAGCCGCCTATGGGTGTATACTATGCATCTACATTACAAGTGCTTTCTCCTCGTCTGTGGGTGGGAGAGCATGAGGATATGCGGGAGGTATTTTTAAATGAAGGCCCCATGGTCCATGAGTTTACCCATTTATTGGTAGATGACATGGCAAAGGGAAATTATCCTCTATGGTTTACAGAAGGAATGGCCTTATATCAAGAGTATGTACAAACAGGCTATGAATGGGGAAAAGACTTGAGATACCCGGAGGATAAACCTTACAGCTTACAGCAGCTGACAGAAAACTTTGGCAGCCTGGATGAGATGCTTGCTTACAAGCGTTCCTTTGAGATTGTCCGCGACATCGTTGAAAGCCACGGGTTCGAAGGGATGAAGCAGGTATTAGAAGGTTTAGGTCAGGGAAAAACCCTGGCAGAAGCAAAAAACCAGGCTTTTCAAGAGGATGTACTAAAAGTGTATAGGAAATAAAAAAAGTAGGATCTGTTGGAAACAACAGATCCTACAAAATGATCTATAGAAAAAGGAGGAGTCTTTTCTGATTGAAGAGGAAAGAATTCATTTTATTTGGCATAAGAATTTTCTGCTGTCAATAAGACAGTGGCTGTAGAAGCATCCTTTCTTCTATCTATAGTATATATGAATTGGGCAAATAAAGCATGGAGAACTTGTAGGATTTTTATAGGTCCCAAGCACTAAAAAAGGACATGAGGAGACATAGGCTTCATTTTGTGGTGAAGCATAGGTTTTTTGTACATGAAACAATTGTAAAATCATAGAGAAATCCTACAAAAGAAGAGGATTCAGCGAAAAAAAAAAGAATATAATACACGATAGAAATTTGATGAGGTGGTATAGGATGAATAGAAAGGTATTAGTGGTAGACGACGAAAAGCCGATCTCAGATATTGTGAAGTTTAACCTTGAAAAGGAAGGCTATGAAGTGGGTGTAGCTTTTGATGGTGAAGATGCAATCCGTAAAGTATATCAGTTTGAGCCGGATTTAATTTTATTAGATATTATGCTGCCGAAGATGGATGGCTTTCAAGTGTGCAAGAAGATTAGAGAAAGCTTTAATACCCCTATTCTGATGCTAACAGCAAAGGAAGAAGAGGTAGATAAGGTACTTGGCTTGGAACTAGGGGCTGACGACTATATTACAAAGCCTTTTAGCATACGGGAATTGATGGCGAGGGTAAAAGCCAATATTCGAAGAGTAGGAGCTGTTCCAGGAAACGGAAAATCTAATGTGATCGCTTCCGGAGAGCTGTCTATAGACTTGACAAAGTATGAGGTGAAGAAAAGAAATGAGACCGTAGAGTTAACCTTGAGGGAATTTGAGCTGCTGAAATTTTTGGCCACCCAGGAGGATCTGGTTTTCACAAGAGAGCAGCTTTTGGAAGAGGTATGGGGTTATGAATACTACGGAGATATTCGTACTGTAGATGTTACTATTAGAAGGCTAAGGGAAAAAATCGAGGATAACTCCAGCAATCCTAAATATATCTTAACAAAGAGAGGTATAGGATACTACTTTAGGAGGGCATAGGATGTTTAAAAGTATACGATGGAAATTTATCACCATTTACTTTTTGCTGGTATTTATGGCAATGGTAATTGTAGGGGTATTTATTATTCAACAATTCCAGGATTATCACCTGGGAGTTGTCAGTGAAAACCTGACAAAGATTGCACGGAACTATTTCGTGCCCGAATTAGAGGGTTATGCTGATTTGGATGAAAACAAAGCCCAGATACAGGAATACGTTGACACTTGGGATAAGGCACTGAAACTTAAAGAAGATGTGTTTATCGTGAATCCGGATTTTCAGATCATCGCCAGCAGCAATGAGCTTTTAGTTGATAAGAGTGCAGTAGACGTACTTGAACATATCCTTTTATCTGATGCCCGCAGAGGTCAGATTTCTGAAAAAGACAAGCTTATCAATACTGGCGGTGACAGACCCATTAGTGTAAAAAACATTGTTTTTCCCATTAAAAATGCCACCGGGAAAGTAACGGGAATCTTGTATTTTAGAGCAGACCTGTCGGATATCAATAAAACCTTAGATGAGTCCAGAATGATTTTGATACAGGCGACCCTTTTGGCTCTGGTGATTACAGTAGTTTTAGGTTTTTTGATTGCCCGAAGCGTTACAGAGCCTATTAGTGACGTAACGGTGAAGGCTGCTAAAATGGCACGGGGAGATTTTGACCAGATTGTAGAAGTAAAGTCTGATGATGAGATTGGACAGCTGGCCGCTATGTTTAACTATCTGCGGGAGAAGCTGAAAATTACTTTATCTGAAATCTCCAGAGAAAAAAGTAAGTTGGAGACGATCCTGGATTATATGGCTGATGGTTTGATTGCCGTAAACAATGAGGGTTTAATCGTCCATGCAAACCCAACAGCTTTAAAAATGTTGAATCTTACAAAGGAAGAAACGGAAACGAAAGCCTATGATGAACTCATCGGGCATCTTAATGAGCAGTTAACTCTGAAATATATTGATGAAAGCGGCTCGGACTGGGTAGGCAGCGAGGTGATTCGGCAGCAGGACTCTATTTATCAGGTCAACTATGCACCCTTTAAGGATGAAAAGGGTGAAAAAACCGGTATCGTTATGGTGCTTCAGGATATCACTGAGAGACAGAAGCTGGACAATATGCGAAAAGAGTTTGTGGCCAATGTGTCCCATGAATTAAAAACTCCCCTTACCAGTATCAAGAGCTATACAGAAACTTTACTGGACGGAGCCCTGGACAATCGGGAACTGTCAGAACAGTTTTTACAGGTAGTCAATAGTGAAGCAGATCGTATGAGCCGTTTGGTGAAAGACTTGCTGCAGCTGTCCAGCTTGGATTATAAGCAGGTGAAATGGAACAAGAAAGATGCCGATCTTGTAAAAATTGTGGAAAGCTGTGTATTAAAATTGAATATGACTGCAAAAAATAAACAACAAAAAATAAAGTTTATGAATGAAGGCCTTCCTATAGTAGGATATATGGATATTGACAAGATTGAACAGGTAGTCCTTAACATCATGAGCAATGCCATCAAATATACTCCTGACGGGGGAGAAATCAATGTGTACTTAACGCAGGATGAAAGCGGAGCGAAAATTCGGGTTGTGGATAATGGGATTGGCATTCCTTCGGAGGATCTGCCAAGACTCTTTGAACGTTTTTATCGAGTGGATAAAGCTAGGTCCAGAGAACTGGGAGGTACAGGTCTAGGCCTTTCCATTGCAAGGCAAATTGTGGAAGCTCATGAGGGACAAATAGAAATATTAAGCAATTATGGGGAAGGCACGGAGGTTGTCATTAATTTACCGTTACAGGAAAAAGCTGTGTAATCGGAATTTAAAATGGATGTAATACGTTTGTAATAATAATAGAGTATAATGTAAAATATAGCATAACAATGCAATGCATTTACTGGGAGGAATCCATATGTACAAAAAAGCAATTACTGGAGCTTTGGTTCTGGTAATCATAAGCGCTTCAAATACTACAGCTTATGCCGCCCAACGGCAGTTTGCCCAATTTAAATATAGATCTAATACAGAAGTAAACCAAGGCTTGATCGAAATCATCAGTCCTAAGGGAGATGTGATTGTTCAAGACAGTCTCTTGATTTCTGTACAGGTACTGGATAATGCATCCGTGACGCTAAAAATCTATAAGCAAGATACAGCCAAGCTAGAGGATACATTGATCTTTGGACCGGAAAAAGTAGATCAAGGTGAAAATCTGAAGTTCTATAATAAGCAAATCAAAGATTTATCTCCGGGCAAATATAAAATGGTTTTTGAAGTGAAGGACAAGGATGGAAATAAAAAGGATCCCGTAGTGAAATATTTTACAGTGAAAAATAAAGAAGAAGAAATGACAAAATCACTTAATAACATTATGAACACAAACGTATTGAAAGATATCCTATTTAACAAATAGGTGGTTGAAGCGAGAGGATGCATATGCGCAAGGAAAGCTTTAAAACCCTTTTGTTGACAGTGCTTTTTGTTCTTAGCGTCGGACTGACTCAGCAGCTTTGGGTGGGGATTCCGATGGCGGAAATCTTGCCGTCTACAAGAACTGTTGAAAACAACGAAATAAAAAACTACGACATAACGACACTTATGATGAATGTAATAAGCCCCCAAAGTTTTGCTATTAACTTTGGGGGTGGTTATCATACGGTGTTTTTTTCTGATGCTTACGATATTTGGTCAGGAGCCGTATCCGTCTTAAGGGCCTATTATGAGCAGGAAGTTGCCGTTGAAGAGATCAGTGTTGAACGCTGGAACAGCGTCAATGATTTCCGGTCGGTCCGGATGGATTTTGATTATGATGTGCCAGTCGGTGTTTTAAAAACTGCTGTACAGGGAAAGGACCTGGGGCTGCAGGGAAAGCTAACCAGCTTTAGAAGCCTGTTGATTCCCGTAACAGAAGAAGCCACCCTTTACATAAGCAATCCTGCAGAGCAAAAGTTTTATCGGGTAAAAGCAAAAGAAGTAATGGGAAATATGTCGGAAATAATCAATACCATCGAACAGAACGGTTTTGACCATTATTTTACTGTTAAGGATATTATGGGTGTTGAAAACATTACCCTCATGCCCATTGCCCTGAGTGAAAACATATCTAAGATCAAAGTGATCCAGGAAGTAGATACTACCAATGCCCGGCAGGTAGAGCCCTTGGCGGGAACCTTTTTTGGAGAAAACTTTGACTTTGTTCGTAAGATAACAGAAACCAATGGTGCCGTGATCTATATCTACGGCTATGGACAGAAGGCTCTAAAAATCGATGCGACAGGGATGGTGGAATATAACGAAGAAGCCGATACACAACGCGCCGCTGCGGCTGCAGAATTATCAGAAGCCCTGCGGACAGCTGTCAAATTTGTTACAGAGCATGGGGACTGGCCTAAGGAAGCCTATCTAAAAGCTATTGTAGAAAGAGAGAAGGACAAAAGGAAAGGGTACTTATTCCTTTTTGGATACCGGCTTAATGGATTGCCTGTATATTACTATGACAAAGTCGTCCGTGCGCCCATCGAGGTGGAGGTGACGGGACGTCAGGTAACCTACTATAAGCGCTATGTGAAGCGGGAAAAAATAGATGTAACTTTTTTAGAGAAACTGGATAATCGAAGCATCCTATCCCCACAGCAGGTGTTGGATAAAAACTTTGACTACATTAAAAGTATATTCTTAGAGGATGTGGGAGAAAAGGGCAAGGAGATTCCTGAGAACGACATACTAAAAGAAATCCTTTCTTCTATATACGGCGTAGAGTTGGGCTACTACGATCAGCCTATGGGAGAACGGGACAGCCTGGTTCCTATATGGATTATTAAATTGCAAAAGCATCGATACTATTTCGATGCCTATAAAGGTACAATACTCAATAGGTCTGAATTATAACGGATGGTGGAGATCCTATGGATTGGTCAAAAGCAAAAAATATATTAATCATTGCCTTTATCATTACAAATCTGTTTCTGATTTTTAATATTCAGAGTAATTTGTATCAAAACAATGCTTTGTCTGTATTGAAGGATCGAAACATCGAAGACGTAGTCAGCATTCTTCAAGAAAAAAATATCAAGGTAGAAGCGGAAATTCCAAGAATTTTACTGCAGATGCCCGTACTGGACGTGGAGTATGAAACTTACAATGAGGAAAAGGTGGCCCAGCGTTTTGGACAAGAAGGAATCATATCAGACACAAACAGTGAAGAACATGTAGAGGTTACGAAAAATAAAATCATTATCTATAAAAATAACAGCAGAGAGGTCCGCATCAAGGACCTCAATGAAAGTAGGGCCCGGGAGGAAGCGGAGAGCTTTATTAAAGATCTGGGGTATATGGGGCAGGATGTAGAATACTGGAATACTTTTTCAGTGGGGGAACAGTACGAAGTCATCTTCAAGCAGAAATATAAGGGATATTTTCTGGAAAAGAGCTATATGCGGTTGATTATCACCCAGGCCGGAGTAACAGAATTTGAAAGAATGTGGTTAAAGCCGCTTCATCTGGGAGAGCATAAGAATGAAATTATGCCTGCTACAAAAGCTCTGCTAAAAGCTTTAAATGTATTGGGGGACCGAGAGCAGGAAACCATTATTACTGAAATCAGTTTGGGATATCTGTTTGACCCCTCTAAAATCAGCTTAACCAATTGGGAAAACATTAAATCCGGCAGGGCATTGCCTGCTTGGAGGATGACCCTGGAGGATGGAGAGACCATTTTTATCGACGCCTATGAAAGCTATTAGAAGGATAAGTGAGAGCAAAAGCACCAATTTGTGATTTTTTTGCTCTTTTTTTGCGAAAATGAAAAGATTTCCAAACAATAGCTACTTATCAAACCGTATCAATGATGATATAATGGTGAAAGACTGGAAAACTATATAATTGGAAAAAGATGTAGATGGAAAAATAGTGAAAATAAGTTTATTTTATGAAGATAAATATTCATCTGTTGGAAGGGTTGGAAAGAATACATGGGAAAATTATTGATCGAAGGTGGCCATAAACTGACAGGTAAAATAAGCATTAGTGGATTTAAGAACGCAGCAGTAGCCATTATCCCTGCATCCATCTTAGCGGGGGACAAGTGTATAATAGAAAATTTACCAAATATCCGGGATGTACATGTACTAGGGGAGATATTGCAAGAATTAGGGTCAACGGTGTCCTTTGACAGCGAAAAGAAGATTATGGAGGTAGACACAGCATCGGTTTCCAGCTGCCATGCTACTTATGAAATGGCAAAGAAGCTAAGAGCCTCCTACTATTTATTAGGGGCTGCTTTAGGCAGGTTCAAAAAGGCACAGGTTGCTTTTCCGGGAGGCTGTGATATTGGGACAAGACCCATTGACCAGCATATCAAGGGCTTTGAGGCCTTAGGGGCAAAGGTAGCCATTGAGCATGGCATTATCCACGCAGAAGCAGAGGAATTGATAGGTGCGGAAATTTACTTAGATGTAGTCAGTGTGGGGGCGACCATCAATATCATGCTGGCGGCATGTATGGCCAAAGGTACCACGATCATTGACAATGCAGCGAAGGAGCCCCATGTGGTTGACGTAGCGAATTTTTTGAATTCCATGGGTGCAGACATTCGGGGCGCAGGTACCGATGTCATTAAGATCCATGGAGTGGAAAAAATGCACGGGTGTACTTACGGCGTTATCCCTGATCAAATAGAGGCAGGAACCTTTATGATCATGGCTGCAGCTACCGGTGGAGACGTGATTATTGATAATGTAATTCCTAAGCATTTAGATCCCATCACTGCGAAATTAAGAGAGATGGGCATGGAAATAGAAGAAAACGGCGAATCCTTAAGAGTTGTCAGTAAAGGCCAGCTAAAGGCGTGTAATATTAAAACTTTGGTATATCCTGGCTTTCCTACGGATTTGCAGCAGCCCATGTCGGCATTGTTAACCGTTGCCAATGGTACCAGCATCGTGGCGGAAACCATTTATGAAGGGCGTTTTAAGCACGTAGATGAACTGAAGCGGATGGGTGCGAAGATCAAGGTAGAAGGCCGTGTAGCTGTTATTGAAGGAATCGACAGACTATCTGGTGCTACGGTATCTGCCACGGATTTACGGGCAGGGGCTGCTTTGGTGGTAGCAGGCCTGATGGCTGACGGTGTAACGGAAGTAGAAAACGTGCAATATATCGATAGAGGATATGACAGTATAGAAAACAAGCTGCTCAGTTTGGGAGCAAAAATACAGCGAGTATAAGATTAAGGCAGGCATGGGTTGACAGGCCTGTCTTTTCACTTATGGAACAATCGGGTATAATGATATAGAGAGCTTGATAGGATATTTTGCAAAGGATATGGAGGATATTATGGGACTAAGATTTTGCTCCTTGGCCAGTGGCAGCAGTGGAAACTGTCAGTTCATTGCCAGTGAAGAAGCACGAATATTATTAGATGTAGGGCTAGCAGGAAAACGGATCGTAGAAAGTATGGAATCCATCGGAGAACAAGCAGAAAAAATACTGGGCATATTGGTAAGCCATGAACACAGTGACCATATAAGGGGTATCGGAATTCTTTCCAGACGGTTTAATTTGCCTATATATGCCAACAATAATACCTGGGAAGAGATGAGCGGAAAAATCGGGCCCATCAAGGAGGAAAATAAGAAAACCTTTACAACGGGAGAAACCTTTGCCATCGGGGATATCACCATCAAAAGCTATCCCATAGCCCATGATGCATCTGAACCTGTGGCATTTTCTTTTCATCACGGGGGAGCCAAGGTCAGTATCGCAACGGACCTTGGCCATGTAGACGGAAGGATTATGGAAGAACTCATGGATGCAGATTTATTGATGCTGGAGTCAAACCATGATATCAATATGCTAAAGATGGGAAAATATCCATGGTTTTTAAAACAGAGAATCTTGGGGGACTATGGCCATTTATCCAATGAGACTGCCGGTCATGTGATTGCAGATTTATTAGAAAGAAAAGGGCGCATTACCAATGTATTGTTGGGGCATCTTAGCAAGGAGAATAATTTCCCTGAGCTTGCCTTTGAGACGGTTAAGACAATCCTGGAGGCTCGAAAGATTAAAATTGGATTGGATATAAATATTGATTTAACCTATAGAGATCGGGTAAGCAGGGTATATAGTATTTATAAATAACTCGTGGAAAGAAGGGATCCTTGTGGATTTTAACAACCAAGATCACCCTCAAAGGGATATTGAAAGAAGAATAGAGGAGCAACGATCCTCCGGCTACTATATTAATCAACCGAACCCCACCTATTATTATAAGCAAAAACGACCCCCCTATTTTTTCATGATTTTGGTGGCATTGATTTCAGCGATCATCGGCAGTGTGGTAGGCGCTTACTTAGCACCGAACTATCTTTACGGAAAGTATATTCCTTATCCGCAAGCCCCTGGAGCAGGAGGCAGCCCACAGCGGATAGAGATCGTGACCCGAGAGGAAGATTTGACGGTGATCCCTGCAGTAGCAAAAAAGGCGCTGCCTTCGGTGGTAGGGATCACAACTGTAACGGTAGAGAGGGATATCTTCTCTAGAACCAGGCGAGGGCAAGGGGTAGGAACAGGGGTCATCGTAGACAGCAGAGGCTATATTCTGACCAATTCACATGTAGTCAATGACGGACGTTCTGAAGAGGTTATGGTACTCTTCTATGACGGAGAGAACCTAAAGGCAGAGGTGCTATGGAATGACCCAATGCTGGATTTGGCGGTACTAAAAGTAGCGGCGCAGAATTTACCAGTAGCCGATCTGGGGGATTCAGACAAGCTGACGGTAGGAGAGATTGCCGTTGCCATTGGAAACCCTTTAGGTCTGACCTTTGAGAGGACAGTTACGGCAGGGATAATCAGCGGCCTGGAACGAAGCATTCCATTGACCCAATTTGAAAGCATTGAAGGATTGATCCAAACGGATGCATCCATTAACCCCGGCAACAGTGGAGGTCCGCTGCTGAACGCACAGGGAGCTGTCATCGGAATCAATACAGCGAAGATCCAAACCGGTGAAGGCTTAGGATTTGCTATTCCCATCAATACCGCAAGACCGATCGTGGATGAGTTTATTGAGCGGGGAGAGTTTACTAAAGTATACCTTGGAATCCGTGGGATCAACGTACAGCAGTATATTCAAAGCTATGGAGACCAACTGGGGACAAGACAAGGTGTGTATGTCCATCAAGTAACACCAGACTCCCCTGTTGCAAAAGCAGGGATGCGGGACGGTGACGTGATCGTTAAAATAGCAGGTCAAAGAATAGATACCATGGGTCAGCTGGTCCGGCAGATGTATCAATACAGGCCGGGAGACAGCATAAGGATCGAAGTTATCCGGGCTGGGGAAGCCTTAACCCTCGAGGTGGTCCTAGAGGCGGCACCCAGAAGCCAATAGGCATGTATAAGCCTAGAGAATCCACGGAAGAATAAAGAAAAAGTGACTTGGAGTGAACAGGATGTATGTAGTGTGTACGGAGCATCTGCCTGATGCCATTGATGAGTTTATAGAGGTGTATGAGCAGCCACCGGATCTTTATGAATTGGATAAGGTCACTTTTACGGAGTGGACCAGTCCCCATACCTGTGATTTTTGTGGGCACCCTCCAAAGTATTTAGTGGTATAATGTTGACGGGGAGAGGTCCTCGTCAATTTTTTATATAATAGGAAAGTTCTGCTTTCCTATTATATAAAAATAGGGGTTGTAGGGGATGAAATCCCCTGCCCGCATTCAGGAAGGTGCTCAGGCTGCCGCGCAGCCGTCGAAGGAAACCTAGGGTTTCCTAGCGAAAGCATCGAAGATGCTTTTTTATTATGACGGAGGAGATAGCATGTTAGGAAATTTATCAGTGCAGGAACTGGAAAATAGAATATATCAAAAAGATGAGATGATCATCGTAGATACAAGACAGCCGGCTTTTTATGAAGAACATCATATACCGGGAGCTATAAACATACCCTTTGGATTTGAGATGCCTCAGGAGGCGTACAGTCTTCCAAAAGAGCAAGAAATCATTGTATGCTGCTATATTGGTCTATCCAGCAAAGCTTTT
>NZ_FQZV01000044.1 GCF_900142145.1 Geosporobacter subterraneus DSM 17957
GAATTGGATCGGGTAGAACCTGAAATGGGAGCAGTAATTGCCCCCTATGATACCATTAAAGTGATCCGTATTGAAGAGAAATTAGTATCCGAGAAGGTAGCCATTCCATATCAAAGCATCATCAAACACAATGACAGTTTGGATAAAGGAAAGGCGAATATTATTCAAAAAGGTAAAAACGGGGAAAAGCAAGTAGAGTACTTAGTTGTTTATGAAAATGGAGAAGTGGTTTCTAAAATCTTAAAGGAAGAAAAGATATTAGTGGCAGCAGAAAATGAAGTGATTGAGAAGGGAACTGCCCAATATCTTGCCACTTCCAGAGGTTCTGTAAGATTTAGAAAAGTCATCCAAATGACATCAACCGCCTATGATGCCGGCTTTGAAAGTACCGGGAAAAGACCGGGAGATAAGTATTACGGCCTAACAAGAAGTGGTACGAAGGTAAGACCGGGGGTTGTAGCAGTAGATCCCAAAGTCATACCTTTGGGGACAAAGCTGTACATAAAATCTTTGGACAGCAGGTGGCCTGACTATGGATTCGCCATCGCAGAAGACACGGGCGGGGCCATAAAAGGCAATAAAGTCGATTTATATTTTGAAGATTCACAGGATGTCAAGAAATATGGTCGAAGGAAAGTAGAAGTATATGTTTTAGAATAGGGCGGGCAGGGAAAATTTTCCCTGTCCTAACTTGTTTTCACGGGGAAACTAAGATACAATGATTTAGAAATAAACTGAAGGAAGATGAGGGAGACTATGATCAAGGAAGTTATTGTTGTGGAAGGAAGAGATGATGCCATTGCTGTGAAAAGAGCCGTAGATGCTGAGATCATTATCACCCATGGGTTTGGACTTACAGAAGAGACCATAGAAAGAATCTCTTTTGCACAGAAAAGAAAGGGCGTTATCATTTTTACAGATCCGGATCATGCTGGGGAGAAGATTCGCAAGACCATTGCCAATAGGGTTTCGGGATGCAAGCATGCATTTTTGCCTAGAGAAGAAGCTATCAAGAATGATGATATCGGCATTGAAAATGCTTCCCCTAGCAGCATTATTGCAGCCTTGGAAAAGGCAAAAACTGAGCAGACGGAAAAGCGACAGGAGTTTTCGCAGGCAGACATGCTAAAGCATGATTTACTGGGATCTGATCAGTCCGCCCGAAGGCGGGATGCACTTGGGAAGCTGTTAGGGATAGGCCATGGGAATGCAAAGCAATTCTTGAATCGGCTAAATCACTATGGGATTACGAGAGAAGAGTTTGAAGAGGCAGTAAAAAAACTTTAGTAGAGTAGGGGAATACATGGAAAGACTAATTTCGCCGAGAATAACCAAGGAAGTTGTCCAAAAATATGGATTCAAGTTCTCCAAGAGTTTGGGGCAGAACTTTTTAATTGATGAAAATATATTAAATAAAATCATAGATGGTGCATCCGTGACAAAGGAAGATTATGTTATAGAGGTAGGGCCAGGGATTGGTACACTTACCCAAGCCTTAGCAGATCAAGCAAAAGAGGTGGTGGCTGTAGAGATTGATAAGAGCCTGCTTCCCATTTTAGCTGAGACGCTGGGGCCTTGGGAAAATGTAAGTGTTGTGAATGCGGATGTATTGAAGCTAGATTTGCATGAATTGATTCAGGAAAAGTTCGGAGGAGCTCCTGTCAAAGTGATTGCCAATCTACCCTATTATGTGACCACCCCAATTATCATGAAATTTCTAGAGGAAAGAGTGCCTTTAAAAAATATGGTGGTAATGATCCAGAAAGAGGTAGCCGATAGAATGCAGGCCAAGCCTGGTACTAAGGATTATGGTGCCTTGTCTGTTGCCGTGCAGTATTATTGTGAACCCAAAATTATCACCCGCGTACCGCCCTCCGCCTTTATTCCCCAACCCAATGTTGAATCTACCGTGATACGCCTAACCCTATTGGAATCCCCGCGGGTAAAGGTTAAAGAAGAAGAAATTTTATTCCAAGTGGTGCGGGCTGCCTTTGGGAAAAGGAGAAAAACTCTGCTCAATGCCCTGTCCTCCAGCGACTTGGGGGTAGGTAAGGAACAGGTGAAGGACGCTTTGACTAAAGCCAAGATTGAAGAAAACCGCCGGGGTGAAACCCTTACCATAGAAGAATTCGGGATTTTGGCAGATGCTGTTGCAGAAGTAAAGTCCTAATATAATAAGCCTTAAATAGGCTTATTTTTTTTGCCAAAAAGTAAACTATTTATAAATGTAGACATATATTAATAATGAATGAAAAAAGGGGGAGGGTACTGTGGATTATAAGCGTTATCGCAGATATTTTATCATACTGGATCGAGAAGATAGTGGCTTTGACAATAAACCGGGAAAAAGCCCTAAAGGATATACGAAAATAGAGATAAAAAACGGGAAAGGTTTACTTAGTCACTTTGTACAAAATCTTAAATACGATGAGAAGGATCCCTATATATATAGAGGATATCTAATAGGCACTGCAGAAAATCAGCTTATTTATGCTGACTGCGGCAGCATTGTGATTGACCAGCAGGGGAAAGGTGAGCTGAACTGGCGTTTTGATCCTCAAAATGTGGACGGGAAGGGAAATCCCATTGATGCTTTTAATGTGATTGCCATTGTAGGGGAAAAGCTTGGGGCGGTATCTGCAGCAGTAACAGCACCTCTGGTTGGGTTCATGGATAAGAAAAAAGTTTCATGGAAAAATGCTTTTATGGGCAAGTTTTCTTCCAAAAGTCAAGGGGTAGAAGAGAAACCCGTAGAATCAATAGCGGAAAAACTAAATGTGGAGATTGAAAAAACAGAGGCAGAAGATATTCATTTGCTGAAGGGGATGGAATGGGATATTGAAAAGACTTCAGTTGCAGAAGCAGTGCCAGAAGAAATTATAGAAAAGGCTTCAGTTATAGAAGCTGCACCAGAGCAGAACATTGAAAAGGCTTTGGTTGTAGAAACAGCATCGGAAGAGAATCCGGCGGAGGATGCTCCTGAGGACTTAAAGGAAGAAGAGATTATAGAAAAGGCTGAAATAAGGGATGTAGATGAAGAAAAAAAACAGAGTCCGGAAAACCTATATCCTTTAGAATCCATATTTGAAAAGCCTATAGAAGAAATGGAAGTAAAAACAGTAAAAATCGAGGAAGAGCAGACCGCTGAAGAACCGAAGACATCAAAGGCTGAAGCGGCAGAGGGAAAAAAAGAAGAGCAGGAAGTTCATCAGACGGCACCGCCCCACAGAGGGATTTTCAACCAATATCAGAATCTTGAATCTGAGCAGATGAAATATTATCGA
Organism: Geosporobacter subterraneus DSM 17957; assembly: GCF_900142145.1. GTDB lineage: Bacteria > Bacillota > Clostridia > Peptostreptococcales > Thermotaleaceae > Geosporobacter > Geosporobacter subterraneus. Next base: position 3,285 of record NZ_FQZV01000044.1, read on the forward strand.
ACAAAGACTTCTCCCCACTACAATCAACAGAACTTTAAGATGGCTGTCAACTATGTGAAAAATATACTTAAGCATTATGAAAAGACAGAACCCTTTGAGAGCAACCTAGAAGGATATCAATGGTGGAAGGTTCCCAGCAGTCCTCAAACTATGCAGCGAGGATTTCCGCCTTTCTATGGTTATGTTTCCAACATGTACACCTATTATCCTTATATGAACTATATGACAGGCTATCCGGATTTGATCTACAAATACCAGCATTATATTTTTGGATTAAAGGTTGATGAGAATGATGAGCCAGTCTATTTCGTATATGGGGTTCCGGGAAAATTCGCGCTTAGTGAACAGCCTTATGAGGGAATGACGGGATTTGTCTACTGGCATTCTATGCAGGATAAGGAAGCTAAATTAGGGGACTATGGGTATTGGATTCTTCATATAGATGCCAGAACCGGAAGCGTAGCAATGCCGCTGAAACCAACGCCGCCACCAGGATATTAACACAGCAGAGGCACACCGAAAGGTGTGCCCTTGTCATTGACTAAAAAGGAGCGAAGGCAGCATCATGCCAGGTGCTTTCCATAAGACTCCTGTATTCCTGATAAAAGAATCGTTCATGATCCTCTTCCATGGTGATAAGGGCCTGAAGAATTTTCCTGCCATTTTCATCCTCTGTTTTCTCTAAAGCCTTTCTGTAAAACTCAGCAAAATCATGCTCAATCAGATAAGCCATCCGCATAATGGCTAAATCGGAAACGGCGGAACTCAGTCGTTCTCCATCAAACTTTTCTTCTTCTTGGGCCGATTGAAAAATGGTATTGCTCCCAAGGGCTAAACTATCCGGGTCAGACCAGCTTTCCCCCTTTGAAATTTTTTCATATTCCTTTGCCAGAATATTATAGTGATCCTCCTCTGCTTTAACTAAATTCTCGAAAATTGCCTTTGTTTTGTTGTTATGTATCTGATCCTTGAAACTGGCATAAAATTGCTGTCCCTTTTTCTCCATTTCCATGGCATACTGCAGGATTTGCAATGCATTTTCCAAAAACGTCACCTCCATCATTTATTTATCCAATATATACCCTTATGCTTTCCGATAAAAACACAACATAGCTGCATATAATAGGCTATAAGAGGTGATTCTTTTGCAAAAAATTTTTTTGCTCATTTTGATAATTTCTATAGCAATATCAGGAGCCGGATGTGATTCTAGTTATGCAACGAAAAAGAGAATAACAAAGGAACAGGATAGGATCGTGACGGGAAAACTTAAATATGACTATGATGTAATGGAGAAAGACCTAAGAGCTTTACGGCGGAAGTATGGTGAGGCTATATCCTATACTTCTATCGGAAAGTCTGTGGAAGGGAGGGAGCTTTATGCAGTAAAAATTGGAAAAGGAGACCAAAAGCTTCTTGTAGTAGGCAGTGTACATGCAAGGGAATGGATGACTTCGTATTTGCTGATGAACCTTTTAGAGCTTTACCTGGAAGCGGGACAAGAAGGGAAAAGAGTGGGCGCATACAATATTCGCAAGATGCTCCAGGATGCTACTATTACTTTTGTTCCCATGCTAAACCCCGATGGCGTAGATTTAGTGCTCAACGGGGTGGGAGATAGGGACAAGGCATCACTGATGCATATGAATGAGAATATAGAAGATTTTTCAAGATGGAAAGCCAACATAGCAGGGGTAGATCTCAATCGTCAGTTTAATGCAGATTGGGCCGATACCGTCAGCAAAGAAGCACCTTCCTTCGAGAATTATAAAGGAGAAAGCTATCTGGATCAGCCGGAGAGTCAAGCCTTAGCGGCTTTAGCAGAGCAAGAGGATTTTGATATCACAGCAGCGTACCATCTAAGCGGATCTGTGATTTTTTGGTATTATCATCAGGAAGGTGCAAATTATCGCCGGGATTTAAGAATTGCCCGTAGAATTCGATGGATTACCGGCTACAAGCTAGTGAAGGAAAAAGATAGCGACGAGGTTGCCGCAGGATTTAAGGATTGGTTTGTGAAAGTCTACAAAAGGCCGGGCTATACCATTGAAATCGGGGATAAGCGTTATGACGAGATTGTGGTGGAGGATATAAGCCGGTTTGTACGAGAGAACCGCAAAGTGATTCCCTATTTGGCAAAGGAAGCAAAAAAAATTAAGTGAAAAAGTTCTGCGATAAAGGGGGAAATCTTTGAAAACCTTTGCAAATTCAAATATTCAGTTTAATAAGAGTTAAAAAAAAGTTATTGCAAAAAACATGAAAAATAAACGCTTTCAAATGATTTTAAATATTCAAACTATATTTACATTAAAGTGATGCTGTGCTAAAATGGCTTTATATTTAAATCAAATAGGTCATTGCTTACAAATCATGGGAAGAAAAAAGCCTTTTGTTCAAAAAACGGTGAGTCACCGCAATGATGCTTCCTTGATAAAAGACAGCCAGGGCAGAGGATCATACAAATAATCGAGCCAGTAGGACAGGAGAGAGTGTATACATTATACAATGCACAATTTTATAAATATGAGAGAGAGGTGAGAAAAAGATGGGGCAGAAACCTGAGACAGACCAGAAAAAGAATAGTGGCGGATAGAATGGGATAAGAAAAAGGAGGAATTTAGAATGGAATATAGTGTAGCTGTAGATACAGTATGGGTTTTAGTTGCGACGGCATTGGTGTTCTTTATGCAAGCAGGCTTTGCCATGGTAGAAACCGGATTTACCCGAGCAAAAAACGCAGGAAATATTATCATGAAAAATCTAATGGACTTTTCTGTAGGTACTATTATGTTTTGGGTTGTAGGATTTAGTATCATGTTTGGAAGTGATTTGGGCGGATGGATCGGACAACTGGATTTCTTATCCCAGGGTACCTATGAACATCTGGAATTGGGAATTCCAAAGGAGGCTTTCCTGATTTTCCAAACAGTATTTTGTGCTACTGCAGCAACGATTGTATCAGGAGCGGTGGCAGAACGAACAAAGTTTATATCCTACCTTATTTTTAGTCTGATCATTAGTGCCTTGATCTATCCTATTGCAGGTCACTGGATTTGGGGTGGAGGATGGTTAGCTGAAAGAGGCTTCCATGATTTTGCTGGTTCTACAGCAGTACATTCTATAGGGGGATGGGCAGCCTTGATGGGTGCATGGATTGTTGGACCCCGCATCGGTAAATACACAAAGGATGGAAAGAGCAATGCCATTGCAGGACACAGCTTGACCCTGGGTGCATTAGGTGTATTTATTCTATGGTTTGGCTGGTTTGGATTCAATCCCGGATCGACCCTTTCGGGCATGGACGCTGAAGGAATCGCCCACATATTTGTGACCACCAATCTGTCTGCGGCAGCAGCAGCCTCAGTTACTATGCTTGTGACTTGGTTTAAATATGGTAAGCCCGATGTCAGTATAACCCTTAATGGTGCCTTAGGGGGGTTGGTTGCCATTACGGCAGGGACTGATGCTGTAGGAGCGGGCAGTGCGGCTGTGATTGGAGCCCTGACAGGTGTAGTCATCGTATATGCCATTGAATTCATTGACAAGGTTTTAAAGATAGATGATCCAGTGGGTGCTATTGGTGTTCACGGTGTTTGTGGAGCCCTTGGGACCATCTAGGAATGACGGTTACACAAGTACTTGGCTCAGGCATGCAAAAGGGGAAGACGGAGAGCTACCGAGGGGTTCCTTTTACAGTAGATTTACTGCCGAAGGTAAAGGTCGAGATTGTGGTTTGTGAAGTACCTGTGGAGGAAGTGGTTAGAACAGCACGCAGGGTTCTAAATACAGGGAACATTGGAGACGGTAAAATATTTATTTATGAGATTGCCAATGCAGTTCGGATTAGAACGGGAGAAGAAGGAGCAGATGCAATATAGTAAAAAAGACTAGGGAAACCTAGTCTTTTTTCATAGAAGAACCGATTGTCATTCAATCTCATAAGGCCAGTGGTCGATGCCTCCGTTTAAGACATAGACCTTGGAAAAACCGTTATTACTGAGAATCTCTGCAGCTTTTGCGCTGGTTTTATCGTTTTTTGCGTAGATCATATAGATTTTTTCCTGATCAAAGGAAGTTAGCTTTTTCTTGAGTTCCTTCTGAGAAATCAGCGTTGCCTGTGGAAGATGACCCTGCAGGTACTCTTTTTCATCACGGACATCAAATACTACTAGATCAGGATTTTTTTCCATGAGTACTTTAGCTTGTTCAGCGGATATCTTCTTATGGGCGTACTTAATCGTTTCTGAGAAAGTTTCATCAGAGCCTGACAGTGCAACAGCTGCTACAATACCAATCACAAGCAGTAAAAGCACAGTCAAGGCGATGTATAAGGTCCGTCTTTTGAAAACGAAAATTCTTAACATACCGATATCACCTCATCACCTTGTCTCGTACTACTAATATATTTGCGCCAAATCAGTTTTATTACTGAAATATTCAGGGAAAATCCATGAGGTCAAGCACGGAGGGCAGGCCAAATATCATATGATAAAGTGAATAGTAAAATAAGTTAAACAAGGAGGGAACCGGCTGTGAATAATAACATGTATTATACAAATATGTATGAACAAGCGGCAGAGAGCCTATATCCCCAAATTTATCATGACTTGATTCCCCATGTACGAAGAGTATGTCAGAGAGTAGACCGGCCCAGTAACGTGATGCCTAATATAATGCCCAATATAATGCCGAACATGATGCCAAATAAGGAGTTGCTTGACCAGATGGTAGAAGAGGTTTATGATGCCTACCATACAGAGACCCTAGGCAGTCAAAGCAAGGAAAGCTACATGCCTGAGGATGAGTATTACAGTGCCCGGAGAAACCCATGGAGAAATCCGCTGACAGATTTGATTGGCATTATTTTGATCGGTGAGCTGCTGCGAAGGAGAAGAGGCTTCTACCCCTATCCGACACCGTATCCAACTCCATATCCCTATCCGGCTCCAAGCCCATTCCCATACTATTAAGCAGGATAAAAACTCTCATTCGAGAGTTTTTTTATTGACATTCTTAATAAAAGGGAATAAGATATAAATAGAACTAACTCACCCCTAGAGGGGAGGGACTAGAAAGGGAGAGGATTATGAAAGAGCGTATTCTAATCATCGGTGCCGTAGCAGCCGGAACGAAGGCTGCGGCTAAAATAAAGCGGGAAAACCCGGCGGCTGAGGTGGTGGTTGTCACGAAGGATCGAGACATTTCCTATGCAGGCTGCGGGCTTCCTTATTTTATCGGTGGGCTGATTGAAGAAAGAAAAGAGTTGATTGTAAAGACCCCGGAGGACTTTGAGGCAGCCACAGGGGCAACAGTTTGGACGCTGTGTGAGGCTACAAAGATTTACCCCAAAGAAAAAACTGTAAAAATAGAGAATTTATTAACCAAGGAAGAAACTCTTTTTTCCTATGATAAGCTGGTGATTGCAACTGGAGCATCGCCCTTTGTTCCCCCTATACCCGGTCGGGAATTAAAAGGGGTTTATACCCTGAGGACCATTGATGATGCTGTGGCGATCCGGGAAGCTGTAGACCGGGGAAGTGCGAAGAAGGCAGTGATTGTGGGAGGAGGATTTATTGGATTAGAGGTAGCAGAAAACTTAAAAGACAAAGGTGTAGAGGTTTCTATTGTGGAATTAGTGCCCCATATATTACCCCCCTTTGATGAGGAAATGGCTTTATATGCACAAAACTATATACAGGAGCAGGGCGTGAATATCTATACCCAGGAAAAGGTGGCTGCTTTTGAAGGGGCTGAGGGGAAGGTTCAACGTGTGATTACAGATCAAAGAGAGCTTGAAGCGGATTTGGTGGTATTATCTGTCGGTGTTCGACCCAATACTGCTTTAGCCAAGGAAGCTGGGATAGAAATCGGTACTACGGGTGCCATTAAAACAAATGCATTTATGGAAACCAGTATTCCTGACATCTATGCCGTTGGAGATTGTGCGGAAACAAAGCATCTGGTAACCGGTGCACCTGCATGGATTCCTATGGGTTCTACCGCCAACAAGATGGGAAGAGTAGCTGCGATCAACTTGGCAGATACAGGGAAGGAAAGGTTGCCAGGGGTATTAGGAACTACTATTGTAAAGTTATTTAAGCTAAACGCCGGAAAAACAGGGCTTTCAGAAAGAGATGCCAAAAAGGCAGGCTACCAGGTGGAAACAGCTATTGTTCCGGCTAATGACCGGGCCCACTATTATCCCGGATATAGAGAAATTATTACGAAGCTCATTGTAGATAAAAAAAGCCATAAAGTATTAGGCGCTCAGGTCGTTGGTGAGGGTGTAGTTGATAAGCCCATTGATATTTTGGCGACAGCCATTACCCTTGGGGCTAGGGTAGAAGATATAGAAAAACTGGATTTAGCCTATGCACCGCCATTTTCTATGGCCATGGCATCAACCATTGTGGCGGCTAGCGTAATCGTGAATAAACTAATGGGCAAGTTGGAAGGTATTTCGCCTCTAGAGCTCAAGAAAAAATTAGATTCCCTACAGATAATAGATACAAGGGATGAGGGCTCCTACCTCATCGGTGCAATTCCCGGATCTATCCATATTCCCAGTGGAGAGCTTCCATCTCGGATACAATCTTTAGATCCTAATAAGGAAACGGTTTTAGTCTGCAAGATCGGGAAAAATGCCTATTTATCTTATTTAAAGCTAAAGGCTCTAGGATTTGAAAAGGTAAAGATTTTAGATGGCGGAATTCGTGCCTATCCATTTGAATTAGAATAAAAAGTGAAGGGAGACTTAGCCGATGGCAGAAATTTTGTTAAATTGTAAGGGATTGCAGTGTCCCGGTCCTATTATGCAGGTTTTTAAGACAGCAAAGGAAGCGGAGTCAGGAGATACAATACTCGTAAAGGTCACCGATAGGGGCTTTGCAAAGGACATACAAGCCTGGTGCAAAAAGACAGGAAATGAACTGCTGGAGTTAAACGTAGGAGAAACAGAGATCTCCGCGAAAATTTTAAAGAAATAAGAGGGTGATCATGTGACAGACAAAAAGACGATCATCGTATTCAGTGGGGATATGGATAAGGTTATGGCAAGTCTGATTATTGCCAACGGTGCAGCCGCCATGGGCAATGAGGTGACTATGTTCTTTACCTTTTGGGGACTGAATACGCTGCGAAGGGCAAAAAAGATAAAGGTTAAAAAAGATTTTATGGAAAGATTGTTTGGTTGGATGATGCCCCGTGGGGCAGAAAAGTTAGGTCTTTCTAAGATGAATTTTGGCGGAATGGGTGCTCTGATGATGAAAGGGATTATGAAAAAGAAGAATGTCAGCAGCTTACCGGAATTAATAGACAGCGCCCAGATGATGGGTGTAAGAATGATCGCCTGCACCATGTCCATGGATGTAATGGGCATTAAGGAAGAGGAATTGATTGAAGGGATCGAATTTGCAGGAGTAGCCAGTTATCTGGGAGAAGCAGATGAAGCAAATGTAAATCTATTTATATAGTAGAAAAAGTTGAAAGCGGCTGTTCCAGGGAACTGCCGCTTTCTATATCGGATTATTGCGTAATTGTGATGGTTTGTGTTGTAGCGTTCCAATCTACCTTAGCACCGAAGGCCTCGCTGATAAATCTTACAGGTACTACAGTTCTGCCGCCGGTTACGATTTTTGCGGGAACATCTAATTTGATTGACTTACCATCTTTTGTTGCAGTAGTTTTGCCGATGGTCAATACAACTTTAGAATTAGACCTTGTAGCGGTTACAGTTTGCGCTTTTGCATCCCAGTCAAGCTTTGCACCAAGGGCTTCTAAGATCGCTCTAACAGGTACCAATACTCTTCCGCTTTCATTTAACGGTTTTGCATCAAAAGCTACTTTCTTACCATTTACCATTACTGTGATTTCTGTAGGAGCTTGAGGCTTCGGAGTTTCGATTTTTTCTGCTTCTTTAACAGTTATGTAATCCTTGCCGACAATCTTTTGTCCCTCTGCGCTTAAGATAAAATCGATAAACTGCTTGGCAGCCCCTGTTGGCTTTGTTTTTGCTAAGAATAAGAAAGGTCTGTAGATTGCATATTTCTTCGCTTTGATGTTAGCTTCTGTTGCTTCTACGCCACTGATTTTTACAGCTGTTACTGTGTTATCCATTGCACCTAAAGATACGTATCCAACCGCTTCCGGCGTTACTGCAACAGTCTGTTTTACAGCGCCTGTGGAAGGCTGTGTGATTGCTTTGGTGGTTGTGTTGTCTACAGTTTTACCTGCAGCATCTTTTCCCTGTACACCTGTGATTTCGATGAAGGCTCCCCTTGTTCCGGATCCCTGCTCTCTGGATACTACCACGATGGCTTTGTCAGAACCGCCAACCTCTTTCCAGTTGGTGATTTCTCCTGTAAAGATTTTCTTCACCTGATCCATTGTTAAATCATTTACTTTGTTAGATGGGTTAACAACTACTGCGATACCATCCAATGCGATTTCTACTTCATAAAGTCCTTTTTCTTCAGTTTTTAACTCTCTTGAAGACATACCAATATCAGCAATACCATCCTGAGCAGATTTGATTCCTACACCGGAACCGCCGCCCTGTACTTCAATCTTAATATCCTTGTTTTTTTGCATAAAGGCAGCTGCTAATTCTTCTGCAATGGGCTGTACTGAAGTAGAGCCTGCAACAACAACTTTTGTTTCTGCTGCAAAAACTGCAGCAGCTGGTGTAAATACGGCGATGATCATTACGAGAACTAATAATCTGCTGATCATTTTTTTCATGAAATTTCCCCCTATAATTTTCATTTTTTATTTTTGAAGAACGAATTCTTAATTGTCTGTCCTTCTAAAAAGTATTATAATTCATAGTGAATCCAAGGAAAATAGACTTGACGGAGTGTTAACACAATTTACCATAATTTAACAAAAACTAGAAATGTTCTTCAAAAAGCAAAACCAGCTTTTTTTTAAAGGTTATTTATGGCATGATATTAATAATAGGATAAAATGTGTTTTTGGAAAGGAGCTCCATATATGTCGAAAGAACAAGCAAAAAAGGACGTTATTAATCGGCTGAGAACCATTAAGGGGCATATTTCTGGCATCGAAAAGATGATTGAGGAAGATAAGCCCTGCGATGAGGTGCTGCTGCAGGTTGGTGCCATTAAGGCATCCATTCATAAGGTAGGCTTATTGATTATGGAAGAGCATGCCAAGGAATGCTTGATCAACATAGAAGAAGGGGAATCGGTCAGTAAAGATAAGGTTGAGAAGGTATTAAATACCATTGTAAAATATGTAAAATAAGAACCAAGAAGCTTAGGGTTCAGTCTTCAGCAGGGTTTTCCATACGATAGAGGATATTTCAGGATAGGCTCGGAGAATACCCGCAGTCAGCAGCGGTTTGCCTAAGGATGAAAGCCCTGCCTTTCTGGCATAGCGGCCTCCAAGGACCATCATGAGGTTTGCCGCTTCCATGGTATCTGTATATATCAGCTCCTTGAGATCTGTTTTACTGATGGTTATGATGCTTTTAAAGGCATTATGGAACATAGCAGGTGCATGCTTGCGGCCAAGAGAGTACACCTGATGACCATTAGAATCTTTTCCGTGGAATATTAATCGGCCATCGGGGCCAGGTTGAAATCCATTGGTGGAAATGAGTTTCTCAAGGTCACTTTTTTCGGGAATCTGGTCTAGAGGAAGCCGCTTAAGATGAATGGCGGCTGCGATGATAGGACCATAGGTGCCTCCTACGTCGTGATAGATGATGTACAAGGGAAATCATTCCTTTCCATAGCAATCTTATATATTGTTCTCATAGGGAGAAAATTCTATACTTTATCAAATTCTTTACTACATTAAGAGGGATTACATTTACTTTAAAAAATGATTACAAAGCCCGTAAAAGACAAGAAATGTGTTACAATGAAATCACCCAATCATATTTTATACCACTTCGTCTCATAGTATATAACTATGAAAGGATGCTGAACCCCAGCATCCTTATTTTTTCGCTATAGACCAAGAGGAGTAAGTAGTACTACTAAAATAAGAAAAAAAAGTAAAAAGCTTGTTGGATGCTCAATACAGTAAGATGTATCTTTCATGATAATTATCAACAGTAAGAAAAAGAATAAGAGGCTACTGCCTGAAAATACCTTGTGCACTGCCGTTGCCATAAATACACCTCCTTCTATCTTATATTATTCCGAGGAGCAGGGGGATGTACCTGAAAGACAGGAGGAAATATGATAGAAAAATAAAAAGATTGAGAATATTTATCCAAAAATAGGATTACAAAAACTTAACACACTTAGCATTGATATTGTGCTATTATTTAAAGTACATGCACGGAGGACACCGTTTTCCTAAAAGAGGAAATCTGCATATTTTTACATTATAATTTCATAATTATGCAGATATCGGTTTTATCTACCGGACATATCTTTATCAAATAATAAGAAAAGGAGGAAGAAGTGAATGGAAAAAACAAAAGTACAGAACACAGGCAAAAAAGGACTTTTTAATGTTTTTCTTAATATGATTGAAAAGGTAGGAAATAAACTGCCTCACCCAGTGACGCTTTTCGTATTATTCAGTATTGCCGTAATTATTATTTCAGATTTAGCTGCTCGTGCCGGAGTTTCTGTTGAATTCAATATGGTTGATCGTACAACCATGGAAACCAAGATGACTACAGTAAATGCAGTAAGTTTGCTGAATGCAGATGGCATCCGATACATGTTCTCTAAAGCCGTATCGAATTTCACAGGCTTTGCACCTTTAGGAACGGTGTTGGTAGCCATGCTGGGGGTCGGTGTAGCAGAGGGAACAGGATTAATTCAAGCTGCTTTAAGAAAGCTTGTTTTAAGTACACCAAAGAGATTAATTACAGCAGTAGTAGTATTTGCAGGGGTTATGTCCAACGTAGCTTCTGACGCAGGATATGTTGTACTGGTACCATTGGGGGCGATTATCTTCCTAAGCTTTGGACGTCACCCGCTGGCAGGTCTTGCAGCAGCATTCGCAGGTGTATCTGGCGGCTTTAGTGCCAACCTGCTGGTAGGAACTATTGACCCGCTATTAGGGGGAATCAGCACTGAGGCAGCAAAGCTGTTCAGCCCTGGATATACTGTAACAGCTACAGCAAACTGGTATTTCATGATTGCATCTACATTCTTAATTACAATCCTAGGTACATGGATCACAGAGAAAATTGTTGAGCCAAGACTGGGAGAATATAAAGGAAATGCTAAAGTTGATTTACACGGTTTAACAGCATCAGAGAAAAAAGGATTGGCAGCGGCAGGTATCGCATTATTGATATTCATTATTGCTATTGGCGCATTAGTTGCACCAGCTAACGGAATCCTAAGAGATCCTAAGGCAGGAACAATTTTAGGGCATTCACCGTTTATGGATGGAATCGTACCAATTATCGCGTTATTCTTCTTAATTCCGGGTATTGCATATGGTATTTTTGCAGGTACGGTTAAGAATGATAAGGATGTTGCAAACAGCATGGGTAAAGCCATGAGTACGATGGGTGGATACCTTGTATTAGCCTTTGCAGCAGCACAATTCGTATCATACTTTGGATACACAAACCTTGGAACCATCCTTGCAGTGAAGGGTGCAGACTTCCTGCAGGCAACAGGCATGACTGGATTCCCGCTAATTGTTGGATTCATTCTAGTATCAGCTTTCATTAACCTGTTTATCGGATCAGCTTCTGCTAAATGGGCCATCATGGCACCAGTATTCGTGCCGATGCTGATGGCAGTGGGATATTCACCGGAGTTTACCCAGGTAGCTTACAGAATCGGTGACTCTACGACGAATATCATATCTCCCTTGATGTCTTACTTTGCCGTTATCGTAGCCTTTGCGGAGAAGTATGATGAGGAGACTGGAATCGGTACGCTGATTTCTACTATGATTCCTTACTCCATCGTATTCCTGATTGGATGGTCTATTCTATTGGTAGCTTGGTATTTCCTAGGATGGCCATTAGGACCAGGAGTCACAATGTTTCTTCAATAGATTTTTATAGAGGCACCATTAGGTGCCTCTATTTACATAGAATTCATGAAAAAATATATGAAAAGAAGGGAAAAATAAAACCTTAGAGAATAGGTAAGAATATGCACAAAGCTATACAAAAATGGAGGGAAGACAATGATCAACAGGGAACGTATTGTGGGAGAATTTTTAAAGTATGTACAAATTGACAGCCTAACGAAGCAAGAAGGCAACTTTGCCAAGTTTATTGCTGAGGAATTAAGAAGCATTGGATTGGAAGTATATGTAGATCAAGCCGGTGAAACAATCGGGGGAGATACGGGAAATGTGATTGGGAGATTAAGGGGTACAAAAAATGTACCGCCTGTACTCTTTAGCTGTCATATGGATACAGTTACACCAGGACAGGGTATCAAGCCTGTGATTAAAGATGATGTGATTTACAGCGATGGCACCACCATTTTAGGAGGGGACAATAAAGCAGGAATTGCGGCAGTAGTAGAGGCTCTTCGTGTGATTAGGGAGAATAACCTGAACCATGGAGATATTGAGGTAGCTTTCAGCATTGCAGAAGAAGGAGGACTCTTCGGGGCCAAGAATTTGGATTATAGCAAAATTTCATCTAAACTGGCTTTTGTACTGGACAGCGGCGGAGACCCCGGTCAGATCATCATTAAAGGACCTGCTCAGGATAAAATCAATGTAAAAATTATCGGAAAGCCTGCCCATGCAGGAGTAGCCCCTGAAGAAGGTATTAGTGCAATTCAAGTGGCTGCAGCAGCGATTAACAAGATGAAGCTTTTACGAATTGATGAGGAGACGACTGCAAATATCGGAGTGATCCAAGGGGGTCAGGTTACCAATATTGTCTGTCCAGAGGTAGAAATCAAAGCGGAGGCCAGAAGCTTAAATGACGAAAAGCTGGATCAACAAACAGCTCACATGGTAGCTTGTTTTAAGGAGGCTGCGAAGGAGTTTGGAGCCAAGGCAGAGATTGAGACAGAGCGGATGTATGGCGCCTTTGTAGTAGACGAAAAGGATGCAATCGTGGAGCTGGTGAAAAAAGCATGTGATCATATAGGCATCAAAGCCTATACCGATGTTACCGGAGGCGGCAGCGATACCAATATTTTAAACGGCAATGGAATTAAGGCTGTTAACTTAGGAATCGGTGAGCGAAAGCCCCACACCTTGGAAGAACATCTGCGAATAGAGGATTTAGTGAATTCTGCAAGATTGGTATTGTCTATTATCGAAACAGTAGCGTAATTTGGTATCTTATTGAATCGGTTCATTGTTTTTGTAGGGCAGACCTTGTGTCTGCCTATTTATTCTATATAAATGGCTGTTATAGGATGTCCTGAATTTTCCTCGCATGAACAACAATTTCTTACACATTCTAATGATATATATGATTTTATAGCGAGGTGATGAAGATGAGCAGAAAACCAGTCTTTGGAAATGCACGGGCAGCACTGGAGCAGTTAAAGGAAGAAATGGCCGCTGAACTTGGCATCGACGGCAGCAAAATGGATACAGGAGATCTACCCTCCCGTAGTATTGGACACTATGGCGGAATATACGGAGGAAAAATCGGCGGACAAATGACAAGGCGACTCATTGAAATGGGTGAACAACAGCTGGCAAAACAGAAATAAACCTTAAGAAAAAATGCACAAAGACAAGGTGAAGGTATACCTTGTCTTTTGTTTGGAGTAGAATATACTATAAGTAAAGGAATAGGGGGAGATAGGAGTGAATTATCCATGGATAGAGATTGCAAAAAGGATTCAAGCCCTTGCCCAGTCTGGGCTTACCTATGGGGATAACTGCTATGATATAGAGCGCTACGAAGCCTTAAGAGCCATCAGTATTGAGATGATGGCTTATTTTTCCGATACGGAAATGGAGAAGGTCAGAGACCTGTTTGCCAATGAGACAGGATATCAAACGCCTAAAGTGGACATAAGAGGTGTCATATTTCAAGGAGATAAAATTTTAATGGTAAGGGAAAAAATTGACGGATGCTGGTCTCTGCCGGGAGGTTGGGCCGATGTGGGTTTAAGTCCTGCAGAAGTGGTGGTGAAAGAGGTTTGGGAAGAGGCTGGTTATGAAGTGAAGCCCTTGCGATTGCTGGCTGTAATCGATAAGAAACACCATCCTCACCCGCCCTCACCCTATCATATTTATAAGATTTTTATACAGTGTGAGATTACTGGAGGGGGAGCAAATGCAGGGATGGAAACCAGTGACGTGGGCTTTTTCGGTAAAGACGAGCTGCCGGAGCTCTCAAAAGACAGAAATACCCTATCTCAGATTTATGCCATGTTCGAATTCTTAGAAGATCAGAATAAGCCTGTCCTATTTGATTAAAAATAAGATAGGCTTATATAACAAAGTCCAACCTTAATAGTTTCTGAAGGGTGGTATGAAAGGATGTTATATAGCAATGAAAAATCATACATATCTTGCCGCACTGATACTGCTGGTCATAGCCATTGCTTATTTTATATTGACAGCGGCTTAGAAACCCCCATGAGTCCTGTCAGGACTTTTAACAGAAGTCAAATAATTCTGTTGACCATAACAGGAGAATGCATTTAGTGCAAAAAAAAAGCTTGGTTGATTTATCCAGGGATTATTCTGCGGCATAGGCAAAAAAACTATTGCAATTCCATTCAAAATAGTTTTTAATATATCTATTGGCAATGTACATGCATTCCATTTGGATAATTATACAGCAAGAAAGAACAAAGGAAGGACGTGATCACGATGAGAAGATTAGATCATAATAAGGCTCCTTTATTTGAGGCCATGAAGGCATACCACAAAAAAAATGTGGTTCCCTTCGATGTTCCCGGCCATAAGCATGGAAAGGGCATTCCGGAGCTGGTAGAGTATTTTGGTAGTGCAATGCTGGAGTTAGACGTTAACTCTATGAAGGATCTGGATAACCTCAGCAATCCCATTGGTGTGATTCGGGATGCAGAGGAATTGGCTGCAGATGCTTACTATGCAGATCATGGATTTTTCTTGGTAAATGGTACGACGGCAGGGGTTCAAGCTATGGTAATGAGTGTGTGCGAGCCTGGTGATAAAATCATCCTTCCTAGAAATGCACATAAATCTGCGGTAACCTCACTGATTTTGAGTGGGGCGATACCTGTATATATACAGCCCGAGGTTAATGAGGAGCTTGGGATCGCCATGGGTGTTAGTCTGGAAAGCGTAGAAAAGGCTATCGCCAGACATCCTGATGCAAAGGCGATATTTTTAATCCATCCAACCTACTATGGCGCCATATCGGATGTAAAATCCATCGTTAAGACAGCCCATAAGTATGGTATGACCGTATTGGTAGATGCTGCTCATGGAGCTCACCTGAATTTCCATGGAGAGCTGCCCGATGATGCCATTGCATTAGGGGCCGATATGTGTGCGGTCAGCACTCATAAAACAGGGGGATCATTGACGCAAAGCTCTCTGCTGCTGCTAAGAGAGGGAATCGTAGATGCAAAGGCGGTAAAGACGACACTTAACCTTACCCAAACCACCAGCGCATCCTATCTGCTGATGAGCAGCATTGATGTGGCCAGAAAGCTTTTGGTTACAAAGGGCGAGGAAATGCTTGCAGAGGTGCTGCGTCTCAGCCGTTGGGCCAGAGAAGAGATCAACAAGATTGACGGCTGCTACGCCTTTGGAAAAGAACTGGTGGGTACTCCGGGAGTCTTTGACTTTGACGAGACGAAGCTGGGAATTAATGTAAGAAATCTTGGACTGACAGGCCTTGAGGTATATGATATATTACGGGATGAATACAACATTCAGACTGAGCTGGGAGACTTATACAATGTACTGGCTATTGTGAGCCTTGGGGATACCCAGGAATCCTTGGGCGCTTTAGTAGCGGCCATGAAGGATATTGCTGTAAAATATAGAAAAAACGAAGAGATCAAGCTGACCAAGGGAATCTTAAAGAATCCCGATATTATTGTATCTCCAAGGGATGCATATTATAGCGAAAAAAGAGTGGTACCTCTAGAAGAGGCTGTAGGGGAGATCAGCGGAGAGTCTATTATGGCCTACCCTCCTGGGATTCCTATTGTAACACCTGGTGAGAAAATCACTAGGGAAATGGTTGAGTATATTAAGCTGCTTAAGAAAGAGGAAAGCTTGCTGCAGGGAACAGAAGACCCTTACGCAGAGCATATCAAGGTATTGGGTGTCGGTGGAATCAGATAGATAAAAAACACAAAAAATATAAACAAAATCTGTAGAGGCAGCATATTATGCTGCCCGAATTGCATTACTTCTACGCTATCTATAGGAGAAATCAGCATCATACTTTAAATAAAATAGCTTTAGCGAAAAAAAGGATTGTATATTTCTATTCGGTGAAAAAAGAAGAGAAACGTACCTTGAGCATGATTGAAAGATATTTATAAAAAAAAGAAGAATAGACGTAAGAATTAACTTTGTTATGAGCTTTTTAATCTATTGATTGATGATGAAATTTATTATATACTAATATTCAAGGCAGCGTCATCAGACAATGCTATAATCTATAATAGATTAGAGCATATAAATTTGGGGGAAAAGAATGATCAAGAAGTATAAAATGCGCAGAGGCTGCATGTACTATATTAAGGTTAAGGAGTTTAACTCTAAGTGGCAGGAACGTATTTACCGATGGAAGTTGAGCTTAAAAGGATGGACATTTGAAGAGCTTCAAGACTGAAGAACACGATAGGTGTTCTTTTTTTTCACGGGATTATCTATGGTAAATAGAAAGAAAGCTGGGAAAATAGACGGGAATGAGGCAAGCATTGAGGAACAATCGGCATAATAAGGCTGATAATAAAAAAGGCACACTGCGTGTGCTTCGCTAGGGGAACCTAGTTCCCCTTCGACGGCTGCAAGGCAGCCTGAGCACCCCTCTTACTGCGGCAGGGGATTTCATCCCCTACAACCCCTGCTTTTTTTATTGTCTTAAAATGTTATAAAATACCTCAAGTCTTGAAATTACTTTTATTGAAGCTCCAGTAAATTTATACTTTCTTATACAATAAAAAAATAATTGAAAATAGCAATCTCTGAATAATTTTTTGCAGGGATTGTTATTTTTGTTAAGAATGCTTCTGTTTTTACAGGAAAAAACAAAAGTTAAAGCTTTACCTCTATAATTCAAGAGAATAGGCACAGGAAGGATATGATTTGTCAAAAGGTAGAAATTAAAACAGAATAAGTCAAAAACCGCATAAAACGCCCTTGGATAATCGCTGAAAAAAATAATATAATTTGAAGATAGCATAGTGAATAAAAGGATTGCAGAAGTCATAAGTATTAGTGAAATTAACTGTTACGCTATTATTGGATGAGGAGTGGAAAAAATGAAGGTAGGCATCCCTAGAGCCTTGCTGTACTATTATTATTATCCGTTCTGGAAGACTTTTTTTGATGCTTTAAATATAGAAACGGTGGTTTCCAAGCCTACGTCAAAGACAATCGTCAATAAGGGAATTGAGTTTTCCGTCCCGGAGATTTGTGTACCCATTAAGGTTTTTGCCGGACATGTTGCAAGTATTGTAGATCAGGCAGATTACATATTTATCCCAAGAATGGTTTCCATTTCAAAGGACGAATACTTTTGTCCTAAATTTATGGGGCTGCCGGATATGATTAAATATACAGTGCCTGGGGCTGCTGATAAGATTTTAAGTCCAAAAATCCAGTCCCATAGCGACAGCATTTCTAATCCTAAGCATTATACGGAGGTAAAACGTATCTTGGGAATCGGTTCCTGGGAGCTTCAGCGGGCATTATTCAAAGCGGAGAAAGAATGGCAAAAATTCAGGAGGCTCAGTAAAGAAGGCTATGTACTATCCGATGCGTTAAAAATCTTTGATGGAGAGACAGTAAAGCAGGAAGTTCCAAAAAACTCTGAGGAGACCGTTACGATAGGGTTGATGGGATATGTTTATGATATCTACGACGAATTTGTCAGTATGAATGTCATCGAAAAATTAAAAGAAGCAGGGGTTAAGATTATTACCTTTGAAATGCTTGAGGAAAAACAACTGATGAAGCGTCTGAAATTCATGAAAAAACAGCTGTTTTGGACCTTCAGCAATAAACTATTGGGTGCAGGCTACTACTTCTATCATGATCCAGAGGTGGATGGCGTGATTCAGGTGACAGCCTTTGGTTGTGGGCCCGACTCTATGATCGGAAAAATGATGGAGCTGGATTCAAACCATTACAATAAACCGTTTATGACTGTTCGCGTAGATGAGCATACAGGAGAAAGTCATCTTCAAACAAGAGTAGAAGCATTTGTGGATATGATTCGAAGAAAGAAACGAGAAGGGGGAGGTGGCCTGCCATATGAAAGTAACCTTTCCATACATGGGAACAACGCTGGTTTATAAAAAGCTGGTGGAAATGCTGGGGCATGAAGCCGTATCTCCGCCAAAGCCCAGCCAAAAGACCATTGACTTAGGGGTTAAGCATAGTCCCGAATTTGCCTGTTTCCCTATGAAAGTAATCATGGGAAGCTACTTGGAGGCTGTGGAAAAGGGGGCTGAAGTAATCCTGACATCAGGGGGACATGGACCCTGTCGTGCAGGCTTCTATGGTGAAATGCATAAGCGAATTCTACAGAATCTTGGATATGATGTAGACGTGATTGTATTTGATTCCATACGCAGAGACTTTAAATCGGTGGTCAATAATATTAAGCGGCTGAAAGGAGATAATTCTTGGTTAAAGCTGTGGAAGATTCTGAAGCTGGTATATAAAATGGCTTATCATGTGGATGAGCTGGAGATGCAGCTTCAGACCAAGCGGGCTTATGAGCTTCAAAAAGGAAGCTGTAGCAGGACTTGGGAGAAAATACAAAGGCTTTATGAAACAGTATACACAGAGGCAGAATTGATCCAAGCCCATGAGCAGGCCCAGAAATGGATAGCGGAAATTGCCATAAAGGAAGTTCCGGAATCTCAAAAGATAAGGATCGGGATTGTAGGGGAAATCTATGTGGTCATGGAGCCTACGGTGAATATGAAGATGGAGGAGACCCTAGGAAATTTAGGTTGTGAAGTTCGACGGGGCCATTACCTCTCCCATTGGATTGAACACAATATCGTTCCACGGCCCTTTAGTAAGTCACGGGAACATATACTCTTGGAAAAGGGCGAGAAATATATTGAGATTCAGATTGGCGGACATGCAAAGGAGACCATGGGACATATTGTAGATTACTATGATCAGGGCTTTGACGGGATTATACATCTCATGCCCTTTGGCTGTTTGCCGGAGTTGGTTTCTCAGAGCATCATGCCAAAGCTGATGGAGGATACGGGAATGCCGGTATTGACCATCGCCCTGGATGAGCAGACGGGACTTGCCAACAATCTAACTCGGGTAGAGGCATTTTTGGATTTGATTCGCAGCTCTAAAAATAATAAGCTTAGTAAAGTATCCTAATAAATGGGGGCAAAAACATGGATAAGGTGTTTTTAGGAATAGATGTAGGCTCAGTAAGTACGAATGTGGTGGCTATCAATGAAAAACATGAGGTTTTATCCAAACAATATATTCGTACCAACGGTCAACCCTTAGAATCGGTAAAAACAGGAATCCGAAACCTCCGTCAAGACCTAGAAGGCAAGTATACAGTATCCGGTGTTGGGGCTACCGGCAGCGGACGACAGCTGATCGGAATCATGGTAGGGGCCGATGTGATTAAAAACGAAATTACTGCCCATGCCACGGCAACCATTCACTATGTACCTGAGGCGAATACCATCTTTGAGATTGGGGGCCAGGATTCCAAAATAATATTCTTAAATAAAGGGTTGATTACGGATTTTGCCATGAATACGGTCTGTGCAGCGGGGACAGGTTCCTTTTTAGACCATCAGGCCGAGCGGTTGGGGATTCCTATCCAACAGTTTGGGGAATATGCCCTGCGTGCAAAGCGAAAGGTTCGTATTGCAGGAAGATGTACGGTTTTTGCAGAGTCGGATATGATTTCCAAGCAGCAGTTTGGGTTTTCAAAAGAAGAAATCATTAACGGACTCTGTGAAGCCTTGGTTCGAAATTATATCAACAACCTAGGTCGAGGGAAAAAGTTAAAACCTCCCTATGTATTTCAGGGAGGGGTAGCGGCCAATGTAGGCATACGGGCGGCTTTTGAAAAAGAACTGGGTGAAGAAGTTAGAATACCCCAGTATTATGATGTGATGGGTGCTTTGGGTGCTGCTATTTTAGCTAAGGAGGCCCTTGAACATTCTGGAGAGAAAACGAAATTCCGCGGCTTTGAAGCCGCGGACATCGAATTTACACCCACTAGCTTTGAGTGCAGCGGCTGCAGCAATCTCTGTGAGGTAATCAAAGTGGAGATTGATGGAGAAACGGCTGCCATGTGGGGAGATAAATGTGCTAAGTGGACCAATAGCGTAAAGGCTACATAATAGCATATCTTCAGATGTCATCCAGAGCCTGCGAAGGATATTGGCTAACACTTGCTTAAGAATAGTTACTAAAGAATAATCATTATGATGAATATCTCCTTTTGCTTTATGACATAATAAAAACATCTTTTTGAGATTGACAGCGAAGGGAGAGAACAACATGTTTTTTAAAAGTCATGAGTCGCAAGAGCCGGTTTATGAGAAAAAGCTGGTAGAAATCTGGCAGTGTCCTCAGTGTATCGGCTGGATGCAAAAGGAGTTTGCATTGTCCCAACAGCCAAGCTGTCCATTCTGTGCAGCCAGCATGGTGGAGAGCACAAAAGAAATCAATGTGTTGATATAATCTAAAAAAGCTATCGTATGCCGATAGCTTTTCTTTTTGGGCAAATCATAAAGCAAAAATTTTAAAATACAAAAAAATTTACTCTTTTTGAGTAGATCCATAGACAAAAGTGACCATAATCCGTATGATGGAAGGGAATGAAAAGTAAGAATTGAGGGGTATTGCCATGGGGATTATTATCAAGTTTATACTGCGAAACATTCGGGAGAAAAAATTCAGGACTTTCCTGATTATATTTTCCATAACCCTATCCACAGGTCTTTTTTTTGCTTCCAGTGCCATTTCCGGGACCCTGGAGGAAATGTATGTAAATCGCATGCGAAAGCATTTTGGAAGTGCAGAGCTTCTGATTCATGCCAATGAAAAATCTCCTTCCAGATATTTGACCAGTGCCGGTGCAGAGGCCCATAGGCAAGATTTGGAGTACATCATAACCGCTGTAGAGGGAGGAGGCTACTACCGGCCCAATAGGGACGAAAGTGTTCAGGTGGATCTCAAGGGCTTTGACTGGGAGGATCTGCAGCGGATGAACCCTGTAGAGCTGGCCCATTCTTTTAACCCTGAAGAGTTTAAAGGAAAAAAGACAATCATAAGTGCCGTAACCGCAGAAAAATACAAGCTGGACCTTGGCAGCGCCATGGAAATCGAGATGGGAGAACAAAAACACCGATTCCTGGTTGCGGCTATTGCCGCCCCTACAGGTCCCTTTCAGGAGGATGGACGCTCTACTACGGTCTATATGCCAAAGGATACCCTCAGTGCCCTTCAAAATAGCCGGGGGAGATCCAGCATCATCTTCATTAAACTAAAGGATCCCCATCAGCTGAAGCAGATCTCTGAAAAATTATCTGAGGTTTACCGGCGGTATACGGTTCGCGAACCTGTAACCATAGAAGAGATTAAACAGTACACCAGTCGGATTACTACTCCCTTTATGCTGATGACCACCATGGTTCTGTTTATGAGTGTTTTTATTATTTATACCTCCTTCAAAGTCATTACCATGGAAAGGCTGCCGATCATCGGCACCTTCCGAAGCATCGGTGCTACGCAAAAAATTACCGACGGAGTTTTGCTGATGGAAAGTGCTGTTTATGGTGTCTTGGGAGGACTGCTTGGGTGCGGCCTGGGCATAGGGGTCCTTTGGGTGATGACCTACCTTATGTCTGAGAATCCCTGGACAGGTGTTCGCTCCGCTGCACAGATTCAATTCAATCCGGGGCAGCTGATGATTGCCTTTTTAATGGCGCTAATCTTGTCTATGATTAGCGCAATGGTACCGATTATTAAGACCTCGAAGATTCCGGTTAAGGATGTGGTATTAAATAAAGTAGAAATCCAGCCTAAAAAGAAGAGTAAAAAGCTGTACATAGGTTTGTTGTTCTTGTCATTGGCCGTCCTGCTGCCGGGGATGGTGCCCCGGGAAGCTGCAGTGATTGTAGGAAGCATGTGTATGCTATTGTCTGCCGCGGCCGTAACCTTGCTCATTCCATATATGACCATAGGGTTTGTAAAAGTATTTGAATGGGTTTATCTTTATATCTTTGGAAATGAAGGCGTTTTAGCAGCCAAGAACCTGCGGGACAACAAAAGCATCATTAATAATATTACTCTATTATCCATTGGTATCTCCAGCCTGCTCATGATTAATACGATTAGTCACAGTGTGGTTAAGGAGCTGGTAAGCTTTTACAGAGAAGCCACCTTTGATGTCTGGATGTGGACCTCCCGGGGAGACAGAAATTTGGATCGGCTTTTAATGACGGTAGAAGGGGTGGAGGAAGTATACGGCATCTTAGGAGTTCAGAATGTGGAGCTTGCAGACAGCAAGAATAAAATAAATCTGCTTCACGGCGTTGATAAAAATAGATACAGCAATTATTGGAATGTAGGTCTAACCCGAGAAATATTGGGGGAACTGGATCAGGATAGAAATATTCTCCTGACCCATACCCTAAAGCAAAAATTTAACGCAAATAAAGGGGATCTGTTAATGCTGGAAACCAAAAGAGGGAAAAAGGCCTACAGGGTGATAGGCTTTTTTAACTCTCTTCGATGGAACGGAAACTATGCATTGGTATCAGAACGGTTCTTAAAATCTGATATGATATCTAGATATTATGATGATATTTATATCAAGACCAGCATAGATCCCGAAAAGGTGCAAAATAACATCAAAAAGAAGTTTGAACGAAGACAGCCTTGGGTCATGACTATAGCACAAATGGAGCAAAACGAGCACAAATCCAATGACCAGCTCTTTATTATCCTTAATGGATTTTCCATCATGGCCATGGTCATCGGCATTTTTGGAATTCTAAATAACTTTATCATCAGTTTCATTGAAAGGAAGCGGTCTCTTGCAGTATTTCGTTCCATCGGCATGAGTAAGAAGCAGATTATAAAGATGATTTTCATAGAGGCGCTGACTGGAGGTTTGATTGGAGGTATTGTAGGGGTTTTTGCCGGCGTATTAATGATTTCTATTGTACCCTATGTGATGCGGGCTATGGATACCCCGATCCCCATGCACTATTCCTTGACCCTATTCCTATACGCCCTGTTGGCTGGGATGACGATCACCATTATTGCATCCATCAGCCCTGCGTTAAAGTCTTCTAAACTGAATATTGTGGAGGCAATCAAATATGAATAGAGGTGGAACTTTGGAGAAGATCATAGAAACCATTGGACTGTATAAAACCTATCAATTAGGCAATCTGGATGTAGAGGTATTGAAGGATATTAATCTAACCATTCCAAAGGGAGAGTTTGTATCCATTATGGGGCCTTCCGGGTCAGGAAAAAGCACTTTGCTCTATCTGATTGGGGGATTGGATCAACCTACTTCCGGAAGCATAAAGATTAAGGGCAAAGAGCTTTCTGTGATGAAGGATCAAGAACAGAGTATTATGCGTAGAAGGGAAGTAGGCTTTGTTTTCCAGTTTTACAACCTGATCCCCAATCTCAGCGTGGAAGAGAATACTCTGCTGCCGGTGCTGCTGGATGGTAAACGGATTAAGGAGTACCAGCGGCGTTTAGATGAGATATTAGGTATCGTAGGTCTGTCAGACCGCAGGCGGCATACCCCAAGGGAGCTGTCAGGAGGACAGCAGCAGCGGGTGGCTATTGCCCGGGCATTGATCAATGAGCCGGATATTATTCTGGCCGATGAACCTATTGGAAACTTGGACAGCAAAACAGGGATGGAGGTCATGGAACTGCTGCAAACCATCAATCATGAAAAAGGAAAAACCATCGTCCAGGTTACCCACTCCAGGGAAGCCGCGGCCTATGGACAGCGAACAATCCATGTTAGGGATGGAAAGGTGGAAGAACAATGAAGAGGAGAATCAGAAATTTTTTGCTCATAGTACTGATCCTGCCCATGCTTTTTGCATCAGGCTGTAATAAGGCAAAAAATAAACCCATAGAGGAAGAGCCTGTTGTAGAAGAAAAAACTACAGTAGAAGCCTTCGGGTATGTACGAGCTGAAAATTATAAAAATGTTGTCATTGATATACCTGGCCGGATAGAGCGCATCCAGGTGAAAGAAGGTCAGCAGGTGGCTAAGGGGGATATTTTAGTCATTTTGGATACTCGGGATTTCGATGCCCAGATCCGCAAGAAGGAGCAGGAGCTGAGGATACTGGAATTAGAAAAGCAGAAGGTGGAGAAGACTATTTTCGAAGATTTAAACAAGGATCCTGAGATAAAAAAGCTGATGGGGGACTTGCAATTTGCAGAGGATGAGCTGGGAAAAGCCCAAAAAGACTTCCAGGCAAAGGAAGTGCTGTATAAGCAAGGGGCTATTTCTCAGCAGGAGTATGATGGAGAATTGAGAAATACGGAAGGAAAAAGAAAAGCAGTAGAGGATGCAAGGCTAGCCATTGAAGCAATGAAAAATGAAAAGAGGCTGGCAAAGGATCAGCTGCTGATACAAAGTGAGAAAATCGAGGTAGGGAAAAGTGAATTAACAGCATTGCGAGAGAAGCTGAAAAGACAAGACTTTTTAGGAAATCAGATTGTATCGGAGATAGAGAAGGGCGTTGTATACGAGATCGGCTATAGTCAGGGGGATATTCTGAGTCCTGAGAAAAAGTTGTGCAGTATATTGGATTTAAACAGTTTGGTAGTAAAAGCAGAGGTGGCGGAGGAATTTGTTAAGGATGTAAAGCTGGGGGCGCCGGCTGCCATTATTCCCCTAGCAGACAAATCAAAGGAATACGAGGGTAAGGTTGTAGGGATTGCAGGCAAGGCTGTGCAGAAAGGGGGAGAAACCCTGGTTATCGTAGATATTGCCATCGAGAATAACGATGGATTCCTAATGCCCGACTTCAATGTAGATGTATCTATTGATATAAAGTAGCTTTTCATGAGTATAAATTTTTACCCTCCTGACTATCCTATAAAAAGAGAAAGGGGAGGTAAAAATGAAGCATATTCAGGCAACCATTGAACATGGAACTGTATCCTTAAACAGTGAAGAGATCAAGGGATTAATCGAAAACAGCAATTTTTTCGAAGAAGTAGAGGATATCAGTCATCAGGTGTACGAAGACAATATTTTGGCCTTTCGGGTTAAACTGGATGGGTCTATTTTAGAAGAGGAAGTGGAGCGGGATTTAGAAGAAGAGGGTTATGTAATGACCGAAGAGGATGAATATACCTCTGTGCTGCTGGAGCAGGCGGAATATTTTATTGATTCAGCTGTGGATGATATTAAGGACCGCATTGAAACCCGGTACAATATTGCTCACCTGGGAAGCTCTTATAACATTTATCAAAGCAACACCACTACATCCGATGTGCGGTTTGTGCTGACCCTATCCTTTGGGCCCCTTGGTCATGGACAGCTCTTTGAAATTACCAATGCAGTGGTAGATAAAAACTATACAAGCAATAGAGGACAATTTCAATAAAAATAAGGATGCAGGCAAAATGCATCCTTATTTTTATTGATTCTTCAGTCGATATTCTGCAATCAGCAGATCTACCATCCTGCCGTAGCTGTAAACTCCATCCTCCTGCCGGTTGGACTTCAGATAGGCGTTGTTGATCTTTGTATGAGCCCGCTCAACAGGGCCTTCATACCGCTTGTTGTATTCCTGGATCGCTGCCAGATCCCGAATAATTCCCGGACTGTATTGAGATCTCAGCTCTTTATAAAGCTCCTGGTCATGACGGTATAGTTGATTCATGACATTGATGAGGGCCAGCAGTACACCGGAGTACTGAAAATCCGGGTCAGGATGATGGGTGGCTGTAAGATAGGCAATATAATTTGCTTCATCCTCCCGTGCAAAGCCCCGTTGATGGGCCATCTCATGGGTTGTGGTAGCCAGGATCAGGGCATCAGGCGTCTTCGTATTGACATTAGCTTCGCCGGTAAAGGGAAAATAAATGCCTGAGATGCCTGTATAAGCCATGGCATGGGAAAAGAATATCCCCTTAGGTCTGCTCTTTGAACCCTGAAGCTCAGGATAGACGGCGGCAGCGGCATCGTAGCCTAGATGAGCACGGCGGAACATATCGTTCTTTCCTTTAGGCAAAAACATTACTCCTTGCTCATTCTCTTCAACCTGGGTCCGTAGTTCATTGGCTCTAGCAATAAGGCTTTCTGAAAGGTCTGCTAATTCTTCAATGGATGCGGGCTGAGTGTTCAGTCCCACAATTTCCGAAAAAGGCAATCGATAATAATTCAATCCCCATAGAATCACGAAGGAAAAATAGATGAAACAAAAAGAGATTAAAAGATGAATCATCCAGCGGCCCAGCAGTCGAAATCCATCAGAGCCTTTGAGAATAATTTGCAGTATAGCACGGGAGACCCCAAAGATGAGATAGAAAATCATCAGCACAACAATGAATTCCCCTACAGAAAAGGGTATAAAGCCCGTAAGCAAGCTTTGCATATGCTGGACAACCAGATAAAGGGCGTTAGAGTAGATCTGCTCCACCCATAGAGGGCGTGCAGCTGCAAGGAAAGTAAACAGTAGGCTAAGGGGCAACAAAAGGAGAAACAGCAATTTCTTTGGAAACCTTTGCTTTCTCATTGTGTTTACCTGCTTTCTATATTATTTGAATTTTTCCATACCCAGATTTGCCAGTGCATCTGCCCGAATATTCATTTTCGTGATGTACTCGAAGTCCTCCATAGTAAAATGAGGGCCGTTCCATTCTTTAAATTTTTTAAACCATTTTTCCATTTCACTTTTTCGCTCCAGATTCAGATGACCCTTTACCCTGCAAAACTGAATTTCTTTCTGCCGGTTTATCTGCTGCAACAAGGCCTCCCAGAGATCCTGATTTTCTACAGGAGTTTTGGCCGATGTCATCCAGCCATTCATTTGCCATTTAATATACCATTTTTTCGTGAAACATTCAATGAGATAGGCGCTGTCAGAATATACCTTAAGCGTTAAGCCTTCTTGGGTTAGTGACTTTAATGCCTCCAGCAGTGCTGTCATTTCCATGCGATTGTTGGTGGTATTTACATCCCCGCCCCATAATTCCTTCTGGTGCTTTCCATATTCCAAGATGGCTCCCCAGCCCCCTATATTTTCATCGTACTGGTTACCCGAACAGGCACCATCGGTATAAATATTGATGATCTTCATGTTTTTCCTCCTCTGTAGTGATTCACATGCTTATTATACCAAATAATACTGATTGATGCATTAGGATGTTGATATTACAAGGGTCTATGTAAATCCGTCAAAAATCCGTCAAAAATTTATTTTAAAAAAATATTACCTACGATTTTAGATGCTCTATCTAACATGTCATCTGTAACATGTGAGTAAATTCTCATTGTCATTTCAACTGAATGCCCTAACAGCTTAGCAGCTGTTTTGAAATCTACTCCATTGGATATGAGCAACGTCGCATAGGTGTGTCTCAGATCATGTACCGTGACACTGTAGCCTAATTTTTTATATTTCTGCCGTAAAAATTTGCTTAGAGAATCATTGTTTTTTATTCCCAAGACATTATTGTCTATAGATATGGGAAACTCTTTTCTAAATCTTATTAACTCTGAAAGGGTTTTTGGTGGAATGGGAACAACTCGATTCGAATTTGCATGTTT
The DNA here is from genome assembly GCF_900142145.1 of Geosporobacter subterraneus DSM 17957. Taxonomy (GTDB): domain Bacteria; phylum Bacillota; class Clostridia; order Peptostreptococcales; family Thermotaleaceae; genus Geosporobacter; species Geosporobacter subterraneus. The sequence goes on from NZ_FQZV01000044.1 coordinate 31,174, forward strand.
TGTTTTGCCATCGACATATCCTTTATTGTTCCCTTTCTTGCGTTGCCGATTGACCGTTAGTCTAGCATTAATTTCGTCTATATCACTCCATTTAAGTCCAGTGATTTCACCTATTCTTAGTCCACATGTACCAGCCAATAAAGTAGCAATATAGTGCTTTCTATTTGTGATTTTACTCGCAAGATCTTCAAGCTGCCATGCCATAAGAGCTTTTATTTTTTTATTTTTATCTTCTGCAGGAATTTTTACTTTATTTACCGGATTATCTCGAATAAGCCGATGGGGCTCTATTGCATTATTAAATATTGTTTTAATGGTATTTGTGTATTGTTTTACAGAAGAACTCTTAAGTCCCTGCCTAACCATTTCATCGACGCAGTTTTGAATATGCAAAGCGGTAATTTCAGTTATTCTATAGTCATTGAGAGCTTCAAATTTTTTTACAGCTAATCCGTATCTTATTATTGTATTTGCCTCTTTGTACAACCTTTCGTGATCTATGTACATTTTTACAAACTCAGCAAATGAAATTCCTTCTTTCTCTGGATCGGCAAGAGATGTAAATTCGAAGTTCTTTTTTAGATCATCAAGCCTTTGATCGGCAGCTTTTTTTGCATCTGCTCTTTTCTTAAATCCCTGTTTACTTTTCTGCTTCCACTTCCCAGTAGTATCTTTGTAAGAAATAATATACTGCCAGCCTTTATCCTTCTCTCTAAGGGTAATATTGTACTCCATCTTATTACACCTCCCTTCTTTTCAAATGTTATCCTGAATTATTCATGAAGATCTAAAAAATGAATTTAGACCCTCAAAATTGAGTTTTATCAGTTTTAAAAATCTATATAAAGGAAAAAGTTCCTAAAAAAGGGTAGACTTATCCCGTAATAGTTGTTTTTGGGTTATTTTTCCCGTTTTGAAATTGCCAAGGTTCACTGTTTTTGCTATTCAAACTTTGGGAGTCGCCTTATGTTTTCAAAGGTTTCGTAGAATTCCTCTTTATATGGGCAGCTGCTACAAAGTTTGAATGTAATATATCTTGCTGATCGGATTATCTTTGATGCAATCTTGATCAACTTTAAGCGGATGGTATCGAT
>NZ_FQZV01000039.1 GCF_900142145.1 Geosporobacter subterraneus DSM 17957
TAGTCATCGGGGGATTTTTCGCAGGAGTACCATCGGCCTACAGCTTAAACATCAATGACAACCAGGATTGGGTATGGGGAGTAGGCCTACTGCTCAGTGGACTGTTTGTAGCCATTGCCCTGATGAAGCACGGATTGGAAAAGGTAAGAAACAACGATATCAATACTCCATGGTCCGACTACAAAATCGGAAAATGGTGGAGTGTATGTGTGGCCCTATTCCCGGTGTTTACCGTGGTGATTATCGGCTGGTGGATCTGGCAGGCTATAACATGGTATCCCGGCAACTGGTGGGATCCAACAGAAATATTTAGTGTGGGAACGATCATCGTACAGTTTGCCATACTGATCGGTATTTCACTATTGACCAACAACTGGCTGGCCAATAAGATTGGTCAGGGTCATGATATTATGGAATCAGCCTTAGAGGAAATAAGGGGGTCGAAGTAATATGTCAACCACATCTATTGTTATGATGGTGATTACCTTAAGCTTTTATGGAGGCGGATTTTTATACCTTCTGAATAAAGCATTCCTATCTAAAAATAGTAACCAGTAGCTTACGGCAGACCAAATCATGATAGCTTTAGAGGCCTGTTTCAATGCTATACTGTAGGGAGCGGCCCCTGAGCCGCTCCGTTAAGCGGTTGGGGTATATATAATCTGCTGCTGTTAAATAAGTTTTTATTGTCCTTTAGGAAAAGTATGGCTTCGTCCATGCTTTTCTTTTTATTTTCCATAATACATATTTAAGCCAATGAACTGAGCAAAATAAGAAAAACAGTTATGAATAGCTAAGAGGTGATCAGCATGACAGATCGAGAAATGACACAACTAAAAACAATTTCAGACATAAATGACTGGCTGGTTAAAAAGAGTCAACGCTATGATTATCCTAGTGAAAAGTTAAAGTTTATAGGTATTGTTGAGGAAAGGGGAAGAATGATTGCTGCACAGATGATAACCAATATGCTTGAATGTCATGGGTTATCCGCAGATATAAAAAATACCGATGAATTATTTCATTATTCATTTGGGGAAGAAAATCTTTCTTTATTAGTAGATAGATATTTGAATTATCTGCAGAAACAGGTAGAAAATAAGAAAGATGTTATCATTTTTCAGATATACACAGATTTTATAAATGTCTATCCTCTATTGCAGACTCCCTTTGACATTTTTATACATACGATGCCGGAACCTAACGGCACAAATTTCCAGGGAGAAATAGTACAAAAAATCAGCCTCTGCAAAGGTTTTATAGACCACTTGCCTAAGGATTGTGTCATTGCTGTCAGTATGGATGATTTGATTTGTGTAGATTTTCTGGAGGTTTTAAAAGACCGAATGGTCATCACCTATGGCTTATCATCAAGGGCTACTGTAACAGCTTCCAGTATTGAAACGGAACCGTTTTTGAAGTTTCACTTCTGTATTCAGCGGGGGATTACAACAAACAATGGTATCGAAATAGAACCAATGGAGTTTCCGGCAGAACTAAAATTGCTGGGAAAGTGGAATGTCTATGATATATTGGCTGCTGCAACCGGTGCTATGGTACTCGGCGTGCTGCCGGAGGAGATAACCTCAGCCCTTTTGGGGTTGAGGGGGCATACAGCAAAGACAGAAAATGAAAAGAATATATATATTAGCTATTAATAAAGAGGAAAAGTTAGATTTTTCTCTTTTTTTTTATTTTTCTTTATTCATAATCTCGTCCTAGCAGGAATAAATATAGTTGTAGATTAACCCTGAATAAGTACATAAGAATCGGGAAGGAGCGTGGGGGTTAAATGTCAGATAAAATCATAGAGACAAATGTGGTGACGGTTCTGGGGGAAGTGGATTCCGATTTAAGATTCAGCCATGAAATGTATGGAGAGGGATTTTACACCTTAGACATAAAGGTACCCAGATTGAGTGACCATAGTGATGTATTGCCAGTTACGGTTTCGGAGCGAATTTTGGTAGACTTGGATTTGACATTGGGAACTATCGTAAAGGTCGACGGGCAGCTGCGGTCCTATAATAAATATATGGATGGCAGTAATAAACTTGTGTTGACTATTTTTGCGCGGGATATGACAACCTATACTGGAGAGGAAGAGCTAAAGAATCCTAATCAGATTTTTTTGAACGGTTATATCTGTAAACATCCTGTTTATCGTACTACACCCTTTGGCAGGGAAATCACCGATATGCTTGTAGCTGTTAACAGACCCTATAATAAGTCAGACTATATTCCCTGTATTGCCTGGGGTAGAAATGCCAGATTCTCCGAAAAGCTGAAGGTAGGGGATCATATTAAGATATGGGGAAGGGTACAGAGTCGGGAGTATCAGAAGCGGTTAAATGAAGAGGAATTGATTACAAAAATGGCTTATGAGGTTTCTATTTCTAAAATGGAGATTGTGGAAGAGGATAATAATCGGCAGGCAAAGTAAAGCAATCCTATATACATATTATAGAGCACATCTTTGTACAGTACAGAAAACAGGTACCGTATAAAGATGTGCTTTACTATTTGCGGGAAAAGCATGAATAGGCTATAATGAGGCTAAGATGAAAAAGGAGGGATGACTTTGAACTATATACTGGTTGGTGCAGTGATTCTGCTCATAATATTGGTGACGATACAATATTCCCTCAACAAAATCATTATGCTGTTGAAGGAAATCAGAGATTTGTTGTATAAACTGGACATAAAAGACAAAATTTAATAACAGTATTGTAAAAAAGAGTACATTGTACAGCAATGTACTCTTTTTTACAAGGAAAAGGAAGATAAAAGGCGAATAAGTATATAATATTCTAAAAAGGATGAATGTTATGAAAAATATTAGACGGGATATTACTAACATTAAAAAGAAACTAAAGAAAAAGTATTCCAGTGTGGAGGATGAGGTTTTATTCCGCTCTTTTTTTGCCTTGGTATTAGAAGAATATTCATTTCCCGAGAGTAAGGTGTTTCAAAATATCCTGTTTGACAAAGAGGAATCTGATTACCTTAAATACTGCATATCTAAAATCCAGATCCATGATATAAATTTAGAAAACATGCTGGGCTGGATATACCAATTCTTTTATGAAGATACTGTTGTTCAGGAAAAACTTGCTCAATATTATACAGAGAGATGGATCGTAGAATATATCGTAGATCATAGCTTAGATTTATTTCTGTCACAAAATCCAGAAAGACCCCTAAAGACTATAAAAATATTGGATCCCTGCTGTGGAACCGGGCATTTTACTTTTTACATCATAGATAAGATGGTGGATTGGTATAGAAAAAGGGAGGGGTTGGAGGCGAGGGATAGTCTGCCCATCATCCTGCAGCGAAATTTATTCGTTATCGATACGGATCAGATTGCTTTAGAGATTTTCAAAATTTCCTTGACCCAAAGGCTTCGGATCTTAGGTTTGGAAGCGTGTGAAACAGGGCTTCAGATTTTGAACGGAGATTACTTGACAGCAGGATTTGATCAATTCTTCGATTTGATATTAGGAAATCCCCCCTACTTAGAAAATAGAAAGATTAATAAATATCTTAATAAAGCTATGCTGAAGGAAAACTTTAAAGCGGCAAGAGGACGATTTGATCTGGTAAGTGTGTTTATTGAAAAGAGCATTGGGATACTTAAGGATAAAGGCGTTCTAGGATATATTGTACCGGCAAATATATTGCTGAATAATAATTTTGCGGAAATTCGACAAATTATGCTAAATTCCTGCGCTATTTCCCAGGTAATAAACCTAGGGGAGGGGGTGTTTTCACATGTTTCCATGGATATGTGCATGTTGATTCTTCAAAAGGTCAGTGATGATTGCAGGAAAAAGAATTGGATTTTTACAAAAAATCTAAGACAGGCAGAGAATAAAAAAAGAGAGCTAAAAGACAGTTCGTTCAAGCAAATTAAACAGGCTTACTATTATAATACGTTAAAAAGTGTATTTGATATTCACTCAAGTGATCAAATCTTTCAGTTGAGAAGCCGGATTTATGAGAAATATCCTTTGCTAAAGGAAAGCTGTGAGATTATTGCAGGAATTGCACCTGGAAATATTCGACATAAGTTATTATCTGATAAAAAGCTGGATGTCAGGTATGTCCCGGTTCTAGAGGGGAAGGACATCAGGCGATACGGGTACCAATGGCAAGGCACATACCTGCTCAATGATCGAAATGTTATCGATAAACACCGCGGAGAATACGCTACTTTTATGCGAGAGGAGTTTGTTTTACAGCCTAAGCTGGTTATAAGGCAAACGGCTGATCGTTTTATTGCAGCCTATGAGGATCAGAACTATTACCTGTTGAATACCCTTTATGCTTGCCTGTCCAGAAATGAAAATCTGAAACTTAAGTATATACTGGCACTATTAAACTCAAAGCTGCTTAACTTTTTATATTACAGCCTTATTCATGAGGCAAAAAAACTGTTTCCTCAAATTAAGATTTATCACATTCAGAATAGTCCTATAAAAATAGAAAATTTAGGTATACAGCAGCATTTTATTGATTTTGTAAATCGTATAGAATATTTAAACAAAGAGTATAATGGTCAGAAAAGTAGACAGGTATCCTTAGAAAAGGAAATTGCCGCACAGCAGAAAAAGCTTGATCGGCAAGTATACCAGTTATTTGAACTGACACATAGAGAAATCGAGGAAATAGAAAGCATCTACACAGAAATATAGACAAAATCCGAGTAAAAAGTCTTTGCATTGGAAGGTGTTTTCACTTATAATATAATCTGTACTTTTTGTTAGAAATTTGTAGGCATGAGAAGGGGATTATATGATTACGACAGTTACTTTAAATCCAGCCATCGATCGGGCTTATATCATCAAGGATTTCAAACCGAATAAAAAATATACAGTTGATGATGTGAAAGTGTCTGCTGGAGGAAAAGGACTAAACGTAGCAAGAGTCGCCGCTTTGCTGGGAGAAAAGGTAAATGCTACAGGACTTTTAGGCGGGGGCTCAGGTCAATTTATTAAGGAAGAACTGGAAAAGCTTGACATACATACTTCTTTTGTATGGATTCAGGAGGCTTCTAGGGTTTTTACTGCCATTGTAGATCCTTTGAATCAAACAGAGACCATTGTAGATGAAAAAGGACCTGTGGTTTCTAAGAAAGAGCTCAACAGCTTTGTAAAGGAATTTGTAAAGATTCTAAAATATAGTGAAGTGATTATCGCTTCGGGCACAGTACCTCCAGGACTTCCAAAAACTATTTATGGAGATATGGTAAAGATAGCAAGAGACAATAATGTCCGAATGATCATAGATGCCAGCGGCAGTTATCTGGAGGAGGCTATTAAGGCCAAACCCTTTATGATCAAGCCAAATCTTGCGGAACTGCAAGAATTGGCAGGTTATGATTTAGATTGTGAATATAAAATTATCTACGAATCAAAATATATATGCAGGCAGGGTATTGAGGTAGTGGCCATTTCCCTTGGTGATAAAGGTGCCATCTTTACCACTTCTGAGGGAATATACAAGGTCTGTGCACCTAAGGTATCTACAATGAGCACTATAGGCTGCGGAGATGCTTTTGTAGCCGGATTTGCAGTTTCTCTGTACCGGAACCAAGATATCAAAGAAGCTTTTAAGTATGCGGTAGCTGTAGGAAGTGCCAATGCAGTGGAAGAAAAAATTGGATATGTGGATAGAGAAATGGTACGCAGATTATATGATGAAGTTAAGGTGAAAAGGCTGGACTAAGAGTTTAGCCTTTTTTGATATATTATAGAAAAGGAATGATAGAGATGGATCTGTCCCGAATCTCATCTAGTGTACAGCATATTGCGGAAGTTATCGCCAGCGTCATTAAGGTGGATGTAACCATCGTAGACCATAAACTTAATAGAATTGCTGCAACCGGTTGTTACGTTGAGCAAATTGGCACCAGAGTAAATAAAAACTCTGTATTTAGTTATGCGCTGCAGCAAGGGGAAGGATTTTTGATTGAGAATCCTGGAGAACACGAAGCCTGCTTCCGATGCTCTGAAAAGACCCATTGCCGTGAGTATGCCCAGGTATGCTGTCCAATCAAAAATGATACAGAGACTATCGGCGTCATTGGATTAATTGCCTTCAGTCAGGAACAAAAAAGTGCTGTACTTCACAATAAGAATAACTTGATGGAGTTTCTAAACCGTATGGCTGATTTGATTGCAGTAAAGCTGGTAGAGGAAGAAAAAACCGAGAAAATAAAGCTTTTAGCCAAGGAACTAGAGACCGTGTTAGATGCAGTAGACCGAGGCATTATTGCAGTGAATCAGGAAGGAAAATGCATTCATTTTAATCGCAAGGCAGAAGATTTCTTTGGTATTGGTGAAGGCATTTTGTCAAAAATGAAAATACAACAGCTATTAGAAAATATCTCCCTGGAAGAGATGTTAAAACAACATTGTCCTTTAACCAATACAGAATTTCGGTATCATCGGGGTGGTCATAGGATGCGTGGGATTTTTAATGCCAATCCCATCATGATAGAGAGTGAAGCAGTGGGTATCGTATTTACTTTCATGAAAATTTCTGAGGCGCTAAAAACCATAAATGATATTACAACAGCTATGATTGAAACCAGCTTAGACAATATTATTGGAAGCAGCCGCTGTTTTGCAGCAGTTAAAGAAGAGGCTGCCAGAGCAGCTCAGTCCTCCTCCACCATATTGATTCAAGGAGAGAGCGGTACGGGAAAGGAGCTTTTTGCACGGGCCATTCATTTTCATAGCAGCAGAAAACAGGAACCCTTTATCCCTATTAATTGTGCAGCCATTCCCGAGCAACTGCTGGAGAGCGAACTGTTTGGATATGAGGAGGGTGCTTTTACCGGGGCAAAACGGGGCGGGAAGACGGGAAAGTTTGAACTGGCTAACCGAGGGACAATTTTTCTGGACGAAATCGGTGATATGCCCTTACATTTACAGACAAAGCTTTTAAGGGTTCTACAGGAAAATGTAATTGAAAAAGTAGGGGGCAAGGACTATATTCCTATCAATGTACGTGTTATCGCTGCTACCAATAAAAACCTGGAGGAGAAGGTAAATGAAGGAGAGTTTCGAAAGGATCTTTTCTATCGCTTGAATGTAATTCCCATAAATATACCGCCTTTGCGAGATCGCCGGGAAGATATCCCTATATTGGTAGAGGCACTTTTAGAGAAATGCAATCTTAAGCTGGAGAAGAAGGTTACACAGGTGGATAATGCTGTCTTAAATCAGCTGATTGCGTATCATTGGCCCGGAAATGTAAGGGAATTGGAAAACACTATCGAGTACGCAGTCAATATGTGCAGGGGTGAAAGGATTCTCAAAGAGGATTTGCCTAATCGTTTAAAACGAAAGGAAGCAGAAAATGAAGCTGTTGCCGGGGAGCAGAGGATCATGACCATTAAGGAATTAGAGTGCTATGAAATCCAAAAGGCATTAAGGATTTTTGGAGGATCAAAGCAAACCATAGACAAGGCAGCAGAGGCATTGGGCATGGGACGTGCAACCCTCTATCGAAAAATGAAAGAATATCAATTGATATAATCTCAAAATGATACAAAATCTCATTTTGAGATTTTTTTATGAATGATTTGTCTCATTTTGAGAAAGTGATTTTTGAGATGATTGGAATCGGGGCATTTTTGTTATGGCATGGATTTTGCAATTTATTATAGCAAATTAGTAGATAAATATAACCAAAACTAATCTGAGAATATAAACCATATAATTAAACTGATAGAGGAGGCAAAGTTCATGGATTTAAAAAAACAAATTATCAATACACTTAAAGCAGAGGTGGTACCGGCTCTAGGTTGTACAGAGCCTGTGGCAGTGGCTCTAGCCTGTGCAAAGGCAAAAGCATTGGTGCACAACTCAAAAGTCACAAATGTTAATATATTAGTTAGCCCTAATATCTATAAAAATGGATTATGTGTGGGGATACCCTATACTGATGAAGTAGGCCTGCAGATTGCAGGAGCATTGGGTATTGTAGGAGGTAATGCAGAAAAAGATCTTCAGGTTCTAGAGGGTCTTAGAGAAGATCAAATCCAAGAAGCCAAGATTATTGTACAAAAAGGTCTGATCTCTCTAGGAATTAAAGAAACGAAAGAGAAAGTTTATGTGGAGGTCTTTGTCCAGGCAGAAGGCGGCTCGGCTAAGGTTATACTCCAGGAAAAGCATAATCGATTTATTTACTTGGAACAAAATGGAGAAATCCTTTGCAATGCTGTAAATCTGGAACAGGCACAGATTGCAGACCTATCTGAGCTATATGAAAAGCCGATTTATGAAATTATCACAGAAATTGAAAATATTGAGTACCAGGAGCTGGCTTTTCTTTTAGAAGGTTTAGAGATGAATGAAGAGGTAGCAAAGGTTGCTTTGGAAAAGAAAATGGGAATGGGTGTCGGCAAGGGATTTTTAGACAATATGGAAAAGGGGATTTTGTCTGATGACCTGATGAATTATGCTATGATGCTGACGGCTGCCGGAGCCGATGCGCGAATGTCAGGAGCACCTATTCCAGTTATGAGCAGCAATGGCAGCGGAAATCACGGGCTAACTGCAATTTTGCCTATCGTCGCCTATCGGAGGAAATTCGATGTTTCAAAGGAAGCCTATGCAAGGGCCTTGGCCATCAGCCATATTGTGACGGGCTATATCAAACATTATACGGGGAGGCTTTCTGCCCTGTGCGGCTGTGGGGTTGCAGCTGCGTCAGGGGCAGCCGTAGCGATAGCGTGGTTGATGGGAGCCGATAAGGAAAGAATAGACGGTACAATCAAAAACATGGTGGCCAATATCACCGGTATGGTTTGTGACGGTGCCAAAGTAGGCTGTGCCCTAAAGCTTGCTACAGCAGCGGCTACTGCAGTTCAGTCTGCATTACTGGCCATGAGACGTGTAATTGTACCATCAAAAAATGGGATTGTCGGCCTGACCGCTGAGGAATCCATAAGAAATCTAGGTCAATTGGGCATAGAGGGTATGACAGTTACAGATGATGTCATTTTGGGAATCATGCAAAATATGCAATAAGTTATATATAGATTTTAATTCCCTATATATTAAATAATCTAGGAGCCCACAGGGTATTCTATTTGACAAAGAAATTGATTTCGATTAGAATAGTTATTAACTATAGCAGAAATTGGTGTAAAATGAAGGATTATGGAGGGAATTAGAAAAATGGATATAGAAAAAAAGAGAAAAGAGGTTCTTTTCACCCGAGAGGACATTCATCAACGGGTACAGGAGCTAGGAAATCAAATTGCATCAGATTATCAGGGCAAAAAGCTTTTAGTTGTATCTTTATTAAAAGGAAGCTTTATCTTTACTGCTGATTTGGTACGGGAGATTGATGCACCAGTTAAGATTGCTTTCATGGCAACCTCCAGCTATGGACATGGTACAGAATCTACGGGACAGGTAAATATTCTTTATGATGTTAAAGAAAGTGTTGAAGGCTATGATATTCTGGTAGTTGATGATATCGCAGATACAGGTCTTACAATGAAATTTGTTTTGGAGCACCTTCGTAAGAAGAATCCAGCCAGCATCAAAAGTTGTGTATTATTAGACAAGCCCTCCAGAAGAAAGACGGTGCTAGAGCCTGACTATATCGGCTATACCATCCCAGACAAGTTTATTGTAGGGTATGGGTTAAATTATGGGGACTATTATCGCAATGTTCCATATGTTTTTGCTTTTGTAGATTAGTAAAAATGCCAATAGGGTTATATCCTATTGGCATTTCCTATTATCCTCTTAAATCATCTAACAGTTTTGTTTTGTCTGCGGTTTGTGCATCCTTTTCTTTAATGATGCGCGCCGGGATTCCCGCAACTACACAATCAGGAGGCACATCTCTTGTTACTACTGAACCAGCAGCAACTACTGCATTTTTACCTACCTTAACTCCTTCAAGGATGACGGCATTGGCACCGATCATTACATTATCCTCTATGATAACAGGAGTTGCACTAGGGGGTTCCAATACACCGGCAAGAACAGCTCCTGCTCCGACATGTACATTTTTTCCTACAGTGGCCCTGGCTCCAAGTACTGCATTCATATCAATCATGGTACCGTCCCCAATTTCTGAACCGATGTTGATCACTGCCCCCATCATAATTACTGCATTGTTCCCGATCTTTACCCGATCACGGATAACGGCACCGGGCTCAATTCGGGCATTGATTTTTTTAAGATCCAGCATAGGGATAGCAGAATTTCGTCTGTCATTTTCCAGGATATAATTGGTGATATGATCTTTATGGGTCTCCAGGAATTGTGCAACGACATCATGTTCACCGAACAGTACCCAAAAGGAATCATTTCCGAATTTTTGTATGCCTTCCTGTGAGAAGGCTTCCAGAGAACCATCCACATAGACTTTTACGGGAGTAGATTTTTTTGCTTCTTTTATATATCGTGCGATAGCATAAGGATCTGTCAAGTCCAGTTCCTTGTTATCCAGTTCTCTTTCTGTCGTCATTAGTAAACTCAATCCTTTCATAAAAAATTACCTGCTGTATTATTTGATAAGGTCATTCATATTATAATAACCATTTTTTTTGTTTAAAATAAACTTTGCTGCACGAATAGCACCCAAGGCAAAAATATCCTTTGAGAGAGCCGTGTGCTTTATCTCAATAATCTCGTCTGGACCGGCAAAGATAACCGTATGTTCCCCTACAATCGTTCCGCCTCGTACTGCATGAATGCCGATATGGTTTTCTGTACGCTGGTCTTCCTTTCCATGTCTTCCGTAAACATACTCTTTTTTCTGTTGGAAAGTTTCATTCAGAGCATTAGCAATCATGTAAGCTGTTCCACTGGGGGAATCTACCTTTTTATTATGATGCTTCTCAATGATCTCTATATCAAAGGTATTGCCCAAGACTTTTGCTGCTTGTGCAGCCAGATCGATGATCACACTTATACCTACGGCCATATTTGAGGATTGGAAGACCGGGATGCTCTTTGATGCCTCGACAAAAAGGGCCGTTTCTTCTCCGCTTAAACCGGTAGTTGCAGTAACAATAGGCGTTTTTGTTTCAACACAAAAGTCCAAAGTGTTTTTTATAGTACTGGGATGAGAAAAATCTATCAGCACATCTCCTTTTTCTAAGCAGGAAAATATGTTGGAATATACAGGAAAGGTATTTTCAAATTTATCGACTTCTCGGTCGATTCCTGCAACGACTTCCATGTTCTTCTCTTCGTTTATCAGTTTGGCTAAAACTCTGCCCATTTTTCCGTTGCATCCATTTAATATTACGCGTATCAAAGGAGCACCTCCCTTACTGGATTAAACCATATTCTTGCATTCTCGATTTCAATATTTGAAGATTAGAATTTTCCATTTCTGTAAGGGGGAGACGAAGCTCGCCTACTGCAAAGCCCATTAGGTTCATTGCTGCTTTTACAGGAATTGGATTTACTTCAATAAACAGTGCATCTATCAAGGGCTTCATAGCCAACTGTAAGGCACAAGCACCGGCTGTGTCCCCATCAATAAACTTCTGAACCATGTCATGAGTATCTTTTGGCGCCACATTGGCTACTACAGAAATTACACCGGAGCCTCTTAAGGACATCAGAGGGACGACCATATCATCATTTCCGGAGTAGATATAGAAGTCTTCCGGAACCAGCCGCGCAATTTCTGCGACCTGTGAAATATTTCCGCTGGCTTCCTTGACACCTTTTATATTTGGATGCTTTGCCAAAGCGGCAATGGTGGCAGGTGCAATATTGAGACCTGTTCTGCCTGGTACATTATAAATAATGATAGGAATGCTTACTGCATCTGCAATGGCAGTAAAATGAGCAATCAAACCTTTTTGTGTCGCTTTATTGTAGTAAGGGGTAATGACCAGTAAACCGTCTGCTCCTACAGCTTCTGCATATTTGCTCATCTCTATGGCATGGGCAGTACAATTGCTCCCAGTTCCTGCAATAACAGGAATTCTACCCTTGATTTTTTCAACTACAAAACGGATGGTTTCTTTTTGCTCTTCATCGCTCATAGTAGAGGATTCGCCTGTGGTTCCGCAGACGATGATTGCATCGGTACCTTGCTCCACATGCCAGTTGAGAAGTTCTTCGATTTTGGGAAAATCAATTTTGCCTTCTTGAAATGGTGTAACCAATGCCACACCGGATCCGGTAAATAAAGCCATTTTACTCATCCTTTCCAGATATTTTATTATCAGTATACGACTCCTAACAGGATTGGTGATATTACTGAAGTCCCTCTACCAGCAACTCTGCAATCTGAACAGCATTCGTAGCGGCGCCCTTGCGTATATTGTCAGCAACTACCCAAAGATTTAATCCATTTTCCACACTGAAATCTCTTCGAATTCTACCTACATATACTTGGTCGGTACCTGCTGCATTTCTTGCTAAAGGATATAGGTTGCTGCCCGGATCGTCCTGTACTACAACTCCTGGACTTTGGTTAAGCAGTGCTACGATATCCTTCAACTCGAAGGATTTTTCTAATTCTACGTTGATGGACTCGCTGTGACAGTTAATGATCGGTACCCGAACAGTGGTTGCTGTGATTTTTAGCTCGTAGTCACCGAAAATTTTTTGTGTTTCTAAAATCATTTTCATTTCTTCCTTCGTATATCCATTCTCCTGGAAAACATCAATATGAGGAAGACAATTGTTTGCAATTGGATGGGGATAGGCCTTCATCAAATCATTGCCTTTTAAGCCTTCTTCCAAATCTACAACTCCTTTTACACCTGTACCTGAAACCGATTGGTAAGTGGAATAAATAATTCGCTTGATGCCATAAGCTTCATGCAGAGGCTTTAATGCGACAACGGCTTGGATCGTAGAGCAGTTTGGATTTGCAATAATACCCTTGTTCCAAGAGATATCATGAGGATTTACTTCCGGAACAACCAGCGGCACATCCTTTTCCATTCTCCAGGCGCTGCTGTTGTCTACTACGGTTACCCCTTTGGAAGCGGCTATAGGGGCAAAAATTTTACTAATATCGCCTCCTGCAGAGAATAAAGCAATATCCATAGGACGATCAAAGGAAGCTTCAGTTAGTTCTTCTACGATATATTCTTTGCCTTTGCAGGTTACTTTTTCCCCAGCAGATTTTGCAGAAGCAAACAGGTAAAGATTCTCATAGGGAAAATCTCTTTCTTCTAAAACCTTTAAAAATGTTCTTCCTACCATTCCTGTAGCACCTACTACAGCTAGATTTACTTTTCTCATTGTTGATCCTCCTCTTGTTATATGTTCTATTTAAAGTGTTTTTGCTACTTCGATACGGATTCCGGATTTAGCCAGCCGATTAAGCTCATCTTTGTCTGCCCGGTCATCAGTAATTAACAAATCGACGGGTGCCAGATCACTTACTTTGGCAAAAGTAGATCGGCCGATTTTACGATAATCAGCAATAATGATGTTTTGTCGCGTGCATTGAATGACTGTCTTTACAAAGTCAGCACTATCTAGGGTAGAGGTACTGACACCGAAGCTGCTGTTAATTCCTGCACAGGGGATAAATGCCTTATCAAAATAGTAATTACGCAAATCATTAACAGCACGAGAGCCTAGGATATTACCGCGAAAATTTTTAATTCTCCCGCCGATGAGAATTGTCTCTATGTTTGGGAGCAGAGAGAGTTCCTTTGCAACGTCTAGTGAGTTGGTTACGATGGTCACATTTTTATCCTGAATCATCGGAATCATGAATAGCGCAATGGTACTCCCCATGAGCATGATAGTATCACCATTTTCTACAAACTCAGAAGCCTTGAGGGCAATCTTCTTTTTCTCTTCAAAGGCTTCATTTTTTCCTGTTTCCATACTGGGAATCCAACGGGTTTTTTCTACCTTAACAGCGCCGCCATGGGTTTTCTTTAGAAGGCCTTGTTCTTCCAATGCATTTAGATCCCGACGAATGGTGTAAATGGAAACATCAAACCGTTCTACCAGCTGCTGCAGATTTACGATTCCTTCCCGCTCAATCAACTCTTGTATTTTTTTTCTTCGTGCTTCTGTAATCAAAAATCATCACTCCATCTCTCCACCTATTATGATGAACATTTGCTAATATTATTATAATATATTTACGATATTTTGGTTACATTTATCTTACATAATTATCAAATATTTGTAAAGCCAAAAAAACAAAAAGTGAAGAAGGGTGCATGAATATTGAATCAAGAGGCACACCATACTTCACCGGATTATGAAAGCAGTATCAATATAAATAAAAACGGCATAAGAGCAAAAGGGTACTCTCAGCCGTCCGAAAAAACGCCAATAGAATACAACTTTCACCCTGTGTGAAGTAGCACTCCATCGATAAACTGGGTGATTTACCGATGACAGTCCCATGCTTATTCAACATGGTCCCAGCAGTTAACCCGTAGGGAACAGATCAACGCTTCGGCGATTGCACCTTTCCATTGGATATCAAAACAGCTCCCTTGCCTTTTCCAATGTACTATTTGCTCATCGCAGCCTCTAAAACACAACAATTTCGTTGAGTAATAAGTATTCAGTTTAATGTATCTTAACACAAGAGCCTATGTGTGTCAACCGGATTTATAATAATTTTTACAAAATTCTATAGCATCTTACGATCCAACCGTATAGGCTATAGGATTGGAAGATATTATAGGATATAAGCTAAAGGAAAAGTGGGAAATATTTTTTCTTTCCACAAGAAAAGAAAAAGGATACAATAGTTCTATATGATTATAACAATTGGCATGAGGTGAACTGAATATGATTTCTATAGAAAAAAGTATCGCTGTTTTGGAGGAAGAAGTATATCAAATAGCCAGAGACCTGCATCAAATCCCTGAGAGCGGTTTTGAAGAATACAAAACCAGCGCCTATATTATCAGTGTGCTAGAGAATCTAGGTATAGATGTTTTTAAAGGTATTGCCCAAACTGGTATAGTTGGTTTATTGAGAGGTTCTGAAGGAAAAGAGACCATAGCATTTCGTGCGGATATGGATGCCCTTTCCGTGGAGGAGAAGACAGACTCTCCTTATGGGTCAAAGCACCCTGGAATGATGCACGCATGCGGACACGATGCTCATATGACAATTCTGTTGGGATTGGCAAAATACTTAGCCCGTCATAAGAACAATCTCAGGCAAAATATTGTTTTTATATTTCAGCCGGCAGAGGAAGGACCCGGTGGCGCAGAGCCCATGATTCAGGCAGGTGTGCTAGATCAGTTTCATATTGATAAAATATTAGGCCTTCATGTTTTCCCAGAGGTAGAAGCTGGCCGTGTTGCAGTAAGACCAGGGCCTATGATGGCCCAAGCAGGAGAATTTGATCTGTTGATAAAGGGTAGGAGCGGTCATGGAGCCATTCCCCATATGGCTAAGGATGCAATTGTAGCCGCGGCAGCTTTAGTGAGCAGCTATCAGTCAATAGTAAGCAGGAGTGTCGATCCTTTGGAAGGTGCTATTGTAACCATTGGAAAGATGTGGGGAGGAGAAAGAAGAAACATCATAGCGGGAGAAGTGCACTTGGAAGGAACGGTTAGGGCTTTTCGGGAAGATGTTTTTGAAAGTATAAAACGCAGGATGGGGCAAATTGCTAAAGGGATTGAAACTGCCTACGAATGCTCTGTTGAGTTAGTATTTAGAGATATGTATCCTGCAGTTATCAATGACGAGTCCTTGTATGAGGATTTCGTTGCAGCTGTAGGGAAAGAACACGTAGATAGTATTGCGCCGCAAATGATTGCTGAGGATTTTTCTTTTTTTCAGAAAGAAGTTCCGGGACTCTTTTTCTTTTTAGGTGTGAGGAGTGAAAAGCAAAACTGCATCTATCCTCTGCATAATTGTCTGTTTCAATATCCTGAGGAAACATTGATGACGGGTATTCAGGTCTATGTACAATACCTAAGACATGTAGGTATCCTGACACCAGAGGATGATGCGTAAACCCTGGGTGGGCAAAGGGAGTGAATGATTTGATAGAAGATAAGCGTATTGGTATCCGAGGGATCAACACGTTGTATTTTTTAACAGCATTGCTGTTGATCAGCCTAGGAGCAGCTTTTCAAGAAAGAGATGTGTTAAAAGGGCTTCTATTCACGGAGTACGTACTCGTGCTGCTTCCGCCGCTGGTCTATATCAAGCTAAAGGGAGACAGCTTAAAAAGGGTACTGCGTTTAAATGGACTTAGATTAAAACATGTGATGCTTGTGATCCTGATAACCATTCTAAGCTATCCTGTAGCTTTGTTTTTTAATTTAGTGGGAATGACGCTGTTAAGTACCTTTGGAGAAATCATGCAGCCGCCAATACCAACAGCTGAGAATTTAGGAGAGTATTTTGTGTTGATGCTGGTGATTGCAGTTTCCGCAGGTATCTGTGAGGAGGTTTTCTTCCGGGGCCTAATGCTGAGAGGATATGAAGGTTTAGGGACCGCGAATGCAATTTTTATTTCCTCTGTTCTGTTTGGCATTTTCCATTTTAATTTGCAAAATTTCCTAGGTCCTATTGTATTGGGACTAATTTTCGGTTACTTGGTTTACCGGACGGACTCTATTTTTGCAGGTATATTAGGCCATATTACAAACAATGGAGTGGCTGTAACTTTGGGATATGCAGCCAATCTTTTAAATGAGCGATTGCTGGACCCCAGCATTGAAGCTGTTCAAGGGGCGATGCCGGGAACCCTGCAGCTGATAGGTGCTGCATTTATTGTAGGAATATGGGCTGTGGTATCCGGTTCATTGGCCTATGTGCTGCTCCGGATGATTATTCGGGATACAGAAAGCAGAGTAAAAGCGCTTTCAGGAGAGCCTGCAGAAAAACCAAAGTTTTCTTTTTTTGCTTATGTACCCATTATTCTGACGCTGTTGTTATTCGTGCTTTTCGGATACTTACAGATCGCACAAATGGGCATGATTCAGTAAAAAAAAGCGCCTCTGTATATCAAACAGAGGCGTAAATTGTCTTTAATATTAATGAATTAATATTAAAGGGGGAGTGGAAAATCGTAGTTATTACGACCAATGTTAGCGTATCATTTTTTGTTTGTTTAATCAATGCACTGCACTATAAGTTACAGAAATTTAAAAAATGTTAAAAGAGAAAAATACGAAAGGTATAAAAATGTTACCCCTTACCCATAATACAGGAGAGGGGAGGGGTAAAAATGTCTAAAAAAAATAGTACAAAAAATAAAAAACAGAAAATCGAGACCATTGAGGATGTATGGAAGTATGAAATTGCTGAAGAACTGGGATTGCTGAATAAGGTGAAGCAGATGGGATGGGGCGGATTAACCGCCAAGGAGACCGGCAGAATCGGTGGATTGATTACTGTGAAAAAGAAGCAGATGAATAAAGAACAAAAGGCGTAGGGATAAAGAATGGATAGATTTTTTCTATCCTCTTTTTATGAGATCATATATAATAAGAATAGTAATGTCAAATAGGAGGGTTTTAAGTGTGCGGCAGGTACTATCTGGATGTGATATTAAGGGATCTCATGGAATGGTACGATATAGAGAACACGAATATTCACTATGTTCCAAGGTATAATATTGCACCCACCCAATATGCACCAGTCATATTAGGAGGAGAGCGAAGACAATTGCACCTTTTTCGATGGGGGTTAATTCCGGCATGGTCGAAGGACCTGGCCATTGGTCAAAAAATGATTAATGCCCGTTCTGAGACATTGACTGAAAAGGCCAGTTTTCGGGAAGCTTTCAGGAAAAGGCGGTGTATCGTACCGGCCGGTGGCTTTTATGAGTGGGATAAATCCCGGGGAAAGAAAATACCCTATCGGTTTTATTTGAAGAACAGGCCTATATTGTCTATGGCGGGACTATGGGATTTATGGCAATCACCTGAGGGTGAAAAAATCTATTCTTTTGCGATTATTACTACAGAACCGAATGATACGATAGCTCCTTATCACCATCGAATGGCTGCATTATTAGATCCGGATGAAGAAGCCCTATGGTTGGATCAAAATATACAGGGTGAAAAATTATTAAGCAGCCTGTTAAAGCCTTATGCAGGAGAACCATTAGAAAAACAAAGGGTTTCTGAGGCAGTTAATGCTGTGAGAAATGACTTTGCGGCACTTTTATATCCAGATGAAGAAAGCGTGCAATTAAAATTAGACCTATAAGGAAATGGGGGTATTTATGTGGAGGATCAAATCCAAAGAGCGGTACAATGCATAAAAGAAAGCAAGGGTATTATGGTACTGACCGGGGCTGGCATTTCTACAGAGAGTGGAATCCCTGATTTTAGAAGTCCAGGCACTGGTCTGTGGGAGAAAATGGACCCTATGGAAGCCCTCTCTACAAAAACTTTATTGAATCATCCTGAGAAATTCTACCGTCAAGGATTTCAGATCCTTACTTCGATGAAGGATGCCCTTCCTAATACAGCCCATCGTGTACTTGCAAAAATGGAGGAAGAGGGCATTGTTGATTTGCTGGTCACCCAAAATATTGACAATCTTCATCAGAAGGCAGGATCCAAGAAGGTGTACGAAGTCCATGGTCATGTTCGGAGCGGCAGCTGTCTGGAGTGCGAGGAAGAGATGTTGCTGGATAAGATGGAGAACAAGGTGGCGGATGGGGAAATCCCACCCCGTTGCGAACATTGTGGAGGAATTGTACGTCCAAATGTAGTGATGTTTGGAGATGCACTGCCTCCATGCTTTGATATGGCAATGGATGCGATCCGCAAATATGACCTGTTGATTGTAATCGGCTCTAGTTTAGAGGTTGGGCCTGTGAACTATTTAGCCTATTTATGTAAAAAGCTGATGATTATCAATCTGGGTCCCACAGCTTATGACAGCCGGGCAAACTTAATCATACGTCAAAAAGCGGGGGAAGCGCTGACGAGCATTTATGAAGCATTAAAGAAAGCATAGAGGAGCGATCAATTTGGAAAGCTATAGCGGTTTTGCTTATGTATATGATAGATTGATGCAGGATGTTGATTATGATGGATGGACAGACTATTTGGAAGAGATCTTTAGAAAATATAAAATGATTCCCCGTAATATTGCAGATTTGGCTTGCGGTACCGGTAATATAACCAATCGTCTGGCCCAGCGTCACTATAATCTTATTGGTGTGGATCTGTCAGAGGATATGCTCCAGATTGCACAGGAGAAGGCTTCAGAAACAGGCGTAGAGGTTATCTTTCTCCATCAGGATATCCGGGAGCTTCTGCTGCCCACGGAGCTGGACGCTATTTTGTGTATCTGCGACGGCATTAACTATATTACCCATGGAGAAGATTTGGCAGGTGTATTTAAGGGTGTGTGGAATCATCTGAAAAAGGAAGGGCTGTTTATTTTTGATATCAGCTCCTATTATAAACTCTCTCGGATTTTAGGACAAAACACTTTTGCAGAAAATCTTGAGGAAATATCTTATATCTGGGAAAATTATTTTGATGAGAGCAGGAAAATCTGCGATTTTGATCTTACGATCTTTATAAAGGAGAAACAGCTCTATCGGAAGCACGAAGAAACCCATAGCCAGAGGGCTTACCAGGCGGATGAAATCATTCATTATCTCAAGGGAGCCGGGTTTGAAAAGGTAGATGTGTTTGACGCTTTTTCCTTCCATAAACCAAAGAAAAACAGCGAACGACTATGTTTTGTCTGTCAGAAGCAGTCTGAGAGTGAACATGCAGATTAAGGTTTGACAGGAAAATGGAGCTATGATAAACTAATTTTGTAAAAATGAAGGAATCATTTGGATTAAAAGTAAGGAGGATGCTTTGATGGAAAAAGGTACAGTAAAGTGGTTTAACAACGAAAAGGGTTATGGTTTTATCTCAAGAGAAAATGGTGAAGATGTATTTGTACATTTCTCAGCAATTAACACAGATGGATATAAGTCCCTTGAAGAAGGCCAAGCTGTTGAGTTCGAAGTAGTTCAAGGTGAAAAAGGACCTCAAGCTACAAACGTAACGAAACTGTAACCAGTTTTGATAATTCTATAGCCACGCAAGCCCTGATGAAATCAGGGCTTTTATTATGAATTTTCAGGGGTAAATACATAGAAAAGGTTTATTGCAGCAGCTTTTAAACCATACTATATTTGCAAAAGCTATATAAGGAGGTATATGATGAAGGATTATGTGATTCGTGCAGTTGATGCAGACCATAGCATACGTGCTTTTATAGGTATTACAACAGGATTAGTAGAAAAGGCCAGACAAATCCATGACACTACACCGGTAGCAACTGCTGCATTAGGACGTACCCTAACGGCAACAGTGATGATGGGCTTGATGTTAAAAGGAAAAGATGATAAGATTTCCGTTCAAATTAAAGGCAATGGACCTGTAAAACAGATTCTGGCAGTATCAGACCAACAGGGCCATGTAAAAGGCTATATATCCAACCCCTATGTTGAGCTTCCTCTTAGAGCAGACGGCAAACTGGACGTAGGTGGAGCCGTTGGTGATGAGGGAAACATGGTAGTGATTAAGGACTTAGGTCTAAAAGAGCCTTATGTGGGTCAGTCAGCACTGGTTTCCGGAGAGATTGCCGAGGATTTTACTGCCTATTTCGCCAATTCAGAGCAGCAGCCCTCTGCAGTCGCTTTAGGGGTTTTAGTAGATAGAGACAGAACGGTAAAGGCTGCAGGAGGCTTTATTATTCAGCTGTTGCCGGGAGCTTCCGATGAAGTGATTCAAAAGCTTGAAAACAGACTTCAAAACCTTGAATCGATCTCAAGTTTGATTGACCGGGAGATGACGGGAGAAGAAATTTTGGAGCATGTGTTACAAGGTTTTTCCGTTGAGATCCTAGAGAAAAAAGAGGTCGCGCTGGTATGTGACTGTTCAATAGAAAGATTGGAAAAAGCTTTGCTGAGTATTGGTGAAAAGGATTTAAAGGAAATTATTGAAGAGGATGGTCAAGCGGAACTAACCTGTCACTTCTGTAATACAAAATATCATTTTGACAAAGACCATTTAGAAAGACTTTATCAAAGTGCCCGGAGATAAGAACAACTATGCTTAGCCTATATTGTTGAAAGATAAATTTCTTAATAACAGGAATATGCATGGAAACAGGATAAAATATAATCAATACGATACGAGAAAATTCCTGAGTATTTCCGGCAACAAATATTGACTTTTTCATATAAATATAGTATTATATATTCTATCAGTTTTATGGTGTGGTCGCATAGCTCAGCTGGGAGAGCACCTGCCTTACAAGCAGGGGGTCATAGGTTCGATCCCTATTGCGACCACCATTAAAATGGCCCGGTAGTTCAGTTGGTTAGAATGCCAGCCTGTCACGCTGGAGGTCGAGGGTTCGAGCCCCTTCCGGGTCGCCATATTGCCCAGATAGCTCAGTCGGTAGAGCAGGGGACTGAAAATCCCCGTGTCGGTGGTTCGATTCCGCCTCTGGGCACCATTATAAAGGAATTCTAAGCGGAAGTGGCTCAGGGGTAGAGCATCGCCTTGCCAAGGCGAGGGTCGCGGGTTCGAATCCCGTCTTCCGCTCCAATAAGGCGGCATAGCCAAGTGGTAAGGCAGAGGTCTGCAAAACCTTTATTCCCCAGTTCAAATCTGGGTGCCGCCTCCAATTTTATACATATGACACTTTTCGGAGATCCTAGTTTTAGGATCTCTTTTGTATATTGAACAATACAATAAGGCAGGTGAATCATCATGCAGCATAAAGCTATTGTTAATCCCTTTGTACCAAATCAGAAAGTTTCCGGTGTAATTGTAGACGGAAGAATATCTAAGGAGACAATGAATAATTTTGCACAGATGGGTATACATATAGTAAAAACCCCTTATTGTAGGGATTTGTACCCGGAAATTGCCGGACATCCGGATATTTTGCTCCATCCTGTCACAAAAAAGGATTTTATTGTGGCACCTAATATCTTTACATATATGAAGAAGATACTATTACCCTTGGGGTACAATGTTATTTGTGGAGAAAAGGTGCTTTCAAGGAACTATCCTGACAATATCGCATATAATGTAGCAAGAATTTCGAAATATGCCTTGCATCATACAAAATTTACTGATCCGGTTTTAAGAAATTTACTGGAAGAAAATGAAATAACACTTATTCATGTAAAACAAGGGTATTCAAAATGTTCTGTTTGTGTCGTAACCGATCAGGCTATCATTACTGCTGATAGGGGTATAGCCAAAGCCGTAGAAAAGTTAGGGATAGAGGTTTTGCTGATAACTCCCGGATACATAGCTTTACCGGATATGGAATATGGGTTTATTGGAGGAAGTACAGGGTTTATTGATAAAAACAAACTAGCCTTTTATGGAAACATCTACAACCACCCTGACTGCAAAAGGATCATCGATTTTCTTTTGGCTTTTGATGTAGAACCGATTTGCTTAGGGAACGGAGTGCTAAAGGATTTCGGTTCAATTATTCCTCTTATTCAAATGGTAGTATAAACAATAAATGTAATCTCTCGTTTTGAATATCACTTCTTATTACACATATACTACTGATAGGGTAGAAAGGAGTGAATAGGGTGAATCTACTTACAGTTATACTCAAAGATCCTTCAGTTTATATTGAAGAACGATTAGATAAAGAAATCAAAGCCTTTGCCAAAGAAGGCATTATCATTGAAAAGTGTGAAGAAGCCTGGGAGAAAAATATAACCATAACCTATCGCCTGCTGGAATCAACACTAACCAGCTATAGTAAAGAGGATTTTGAAAATATATTTAAGCATTATATGGCAAATGCTTTTTCTGATATTATTGTCTACGATATGGAGCCCAAACTTATTCACAAAATACTGACAGATCATTATTATTATTTCACACCTCAAGAAAAGCAATCCATATTAAAGCATGTGGACGGTATATTGGAT
Source organism: Geosporobacter subterraneus DSM 17957 (assembly GCF_900142145.1). Lineage (GTDB taxonomy): Bacteria > Bacillota > Clostridia > Peptostreptococcales > Thermotaleaceae > Geosporobacter > Geosporobacter subterraneus. The sequence continues at coordinate 22,891 of NZ_FQZV01000039.1, forward strand.
AGTGAAGAAATTCGGTACCACAATGGAATTACTTATAAGATCAGCAGAAAGGCTAAAATACTACATCAAATCATGGAGTTTTTAAAGGAAAATCAAACCATCCATATTGAAGGGTTTGTAAGATTTAGATTAAAGAATTATCTTTATGAGCTGGAGGAAGGCATTGATAAGGCCGTCGAAGAATTTCTGATGGAAAAGGAGTATGACGAGTTCATAAGGCTCCTTCGGTATTTTGTAGATATTCAGGAAGCAAAAATTGATACGGCCAATGTACTGATTAGCGAAGATGGAAAGTATGTTTTGTATGATCATGTAAATCGTATGATCAATAGCGAGCACCTGGAAGACTTGGCTACAGAGATGGCGGATAAGGATATTAGCTATGACGACTTATTGATTTCTTCCCTCATTACATTAGCCCCGAAAAAAATAGTGATTCATTTTGCCGGAAAGGTTAAAAATAAGGAAATTATCGAAACCATCAAAAATGTTTTCTCAAATCGTGTATATATTTGTAATGGTTGTCAGTTGTGTACCCTTGTGCAGCGGGCAAAGAAAGAGTAGAGCTTTTTTCTACTCTTTTCCTTTGCCTAGAGGGTGAAACATTGAATTTGATTGGCCAGTATGGTATACTTTTTGAGGTTCCCGCTGAGACTAAGAATGGGAGACAATAAGTAGAGGTGAAAACACTTGGTATGGATTAAATTATTAATATTAGCGTCTATTGGGGCAATTATCGGTTGGACAACCAATATACTGGCTATTAAGCTGATCTTTCGACCTCTGCAGCCAATAGAGATTCCGATTGTGCATTTTAAGATTCAAGGACTAATTCCGAAAAGAAAAGCAGAACTAGCAAGAAGTATCGGCGAGATTGTGGAAACAGAGCTGATCTCTATAGAAGAAATCATAGATAAGTTTATTCAAAATGAAAACAAAAGTGAGATTATTTTCACCATAAAAAGGCGGGTAAAAAAAGTTGCGGAGCACAAGCTGCCTACCTTCATACCCAGTTCCATTAAGTCGATGATTCTAGATTATATTGATGATATTATCGATAAGGAAGCAGAAGTCGCCATTACAGAGGTAATAGAGAGCATGATTCACCGGGCTGCCTGCACGGTGAAAATTGCAGATATTATTGAGGAAAAGGTCAATAATTTTCAAATGGATCAGCTTGAATATATTATTTTGGCCATTGCACAAAAAGAACTAAAGCATATTGAGGTACTAGGCGGAGTGATTGGATTTGCCATTGGACTTATCCAGGGTATTGTGATCACGGCTATATAAATCATAGATAAACTGTCCGTCATATACGGAATAATACCTTGACAGAATGTGAAAATATTCTTATAATAAAAAACAATAACATATCTGAAAACGGTGAAGAGGAAGAGTAGGATAGACCCAGTCAGCAGAGAGAGAATGTCTAGGCTGCAAGCATTCTTTGATATGGATATCAGAAAACCCCCTCGGAGTTGAATCTGAGTAGTCTTAGGACAAAAGGATTTACGGGTCGGCAACGTTACTGTCAAGAGTGGATTGAATCAATTAGGGTGGAACCGCGGGAGCTAACTCTCGTCCCTTTGCTAACAGCATTGGGATGGGAGTTTTTTTATTGACCTTCCTGCATATATCTGCTTATAATAATCAAATAAAATAGGAGGATTTCGTATGGAACAAATTAAAATTACGCTAAAAGATGGTTCTGTTAAAGAGTTTTCAAAGGGTACTACTATCATGGCTATGGCAGAAGCAATCAGCTCAAGGCTTGCAAAGGAAGCTGTTGGAGGCGAAGTAAACGGGATTGTTGTAGATCTGAAGTATCCTGTAAACGAAGATGCAGAGGTGAATATCTTAAAATTTGAGGATGAAGAAGGTCCCCCTGTATTTAGACATACCAGCTCCCACATCCTAGCTCAGGCAGTACAGAGGCTGTATCCGGGAAGCAAGCTGGCCATAGGGCCATCCATCGAAAATGGTTTCTATTATGATATAGACTCTGAGCATCGCTTTACTCAAGAGGATCTGGAAAAAATCGAAAAAGAGATGGAAAGGATTGTTCAAGAAAATCTGGAAATAGAAAGATTTGAACTGCCCAGAGATGAAGCCATTGCTCTTATGAAGGAAAAAGGAGAAATCTACAAGGTTGAGTTGATTGAGGATCTCCCGGAAGATGCAGTAATCTCTTTCTATAAACAGGGTGATTTTATTGATTTATGTGCCGGGCCCCACTTGCCAAGCACAAAACCAGTAAAAGCGATCAAACTGTTGAGTGTGGCTGGAGCCTACTGGCGTGGTGACGAGAAAAACAAAATGCTCCAACGGATTTACGGTACTTCCTTTCCAAAGCAAAAGATGCTGGAAGAATATCTTACTCGCTTAGAAGAGGCAAAGAAGAGAGATCACCGAAAAATAGGAAAAGAGTTGGATTTGTTCAGTATTCAGGAAGAGGGACCAGGATTTCCATTCTTTCATCCTAAAGGAATGGTGATTCGAAATATCCTGGAGGACTTCTGGAGAAAAGCTCATGTAAAGCGGGGATATACAGAGATTAAAACACCGATCATCCTTAATGAGCAGCTCTGGCATACCTCCGGTCACTGGGATCATTATAAAGAAAACATGTATTTTACAAAAATCGATGAGGGGGACTATGCAGTTAAGCCAATGAACTGCCCAGGCTCTATGCTGGTTTATAAGCGAAAAATGTACAGCTATAGAGACTTCCCGATTCGTATGGCTGAAATGGGATTGGTGCACAGACACGAGTTGTCAGGAGCACTGCACGGTTTGATGCGTGTTCGCTGCTTTACTCAGGATGATGCCCATATCTTTATGCTGCCTAGTCAAATAAAGGATGAAATTAAGGGTGTTATTGATTTTGTAGATTATGTTTACGGCGTATTTGGATTTAAGTATCATATAGAGCTTTCTACCAGACCAGAGAATTCTATGGGAACAGATGAAGAGTGGAATTTAGCCACTGATGCATTAAAAGATGCATTACAGGAAAAGAATCTTCCTTATAAACTAAATGAAGGGGATGGAGCCTTCTATGGCCCTAAGATCGACTTCCATTTAGAGGACTGCATCGGCAGGACATGGCAGTGCGGAACTATACAGTTAGACTTCCAGATGCCGCAGCGTTTTGATTTAACATACATTGGAAGTGATGGAGAAAAACACCGTCCCGTAATGATCCACAGGGTTATCTTTGGCAGTATTGAAAGATTTATTGGAATCTTAGTGGAGCACTTCGCAGGAAAATTCCCAACCTGGCTGGCGCCGGTACAAGTAAAGCTGCTGCCCATTGCCGATAAGTATAAGGAGTATGCTCAAAAGGTGATAGCTGCTATGGAAGAGGAAGATATTCGCGTAGAGCTGGATGACAGAAATGAAAAAATAGGATATAAAATTCGTGAAGCTCAGTTAGAAAAGGTACCCTATATGCTGATTGTAGGGGAAAAAGAGGCAGAGAGCGGAACTATTTCCGTAAGATCCAGAGATCGTGGTGAATTAGGATCGCAAAACCTTGAGGACTTTATAGAGGTTGTACGAAAAGAAGTAAAAAACAAATCCTTGTAACAAAAAAAAGAGTCGTTTATAGTTGCTATAAACGACTCTTTTCATGTGGCAATACTATAGTTTTTTTGCCGATGGGCCTGTATAATGGTATCTAATTCCTCTCCAGTCAAGGTTTCTTTCTCCAGCAAGGCTTGTGCTACTTCATGAAGAAGTTCCGACTGATCCCTAAGCTGCTTTAGCGATTCATCATAACAGGAATCAATAATACTCTTGATTTCTGTATCAATCATCCCATAGCAGCTTTTGATAATAGCGGGTTCAAAGACCCGATTGCCCAGATTGCTCATACCGTATTCACATACCATTTGATAGGCTAGATTGTTTGCCTTTTTTAAGTCATCCTTAGCACCGGTAGAAACCTCACCAAAGATGATTTCCTCTGCAGCTCTGCCGCCTAACAGTACTTTAATTTTATTATAAAGCTCTTCTTTTGTAATGAGATATCTGTCTTCTTCAGGAGCATACATCACATAACCTAATGCTTCTCCTCTAGGAATGATTGAGATTTTTGCAACTAAATCTGTATTCAAAATCTTACCAACCAACGCGTGCCCTGCTTCGTGATAAGACACTGTTTTCTTTTCTTTCTCCAAAATTACCGCATTCTTTTTTTGCAAGCCGGCAATGACTTTTTCGATTGCTTGATTGAATTCATCAATGCCAATATTCTTCTTATTGTTTCTTACTGCCAATATAGCTGCTTCATTTGCGATATTTGATAGATGAGCTCCTGACATTCCGTGGGTCCTTTTTGCCAGGTTCTTTATATCTACCTTTGCATCAATAGGCTTGTTCTTAATGTGCACCTTAAAAATTTCTTCCCGTGCACGTACATCTGGGTTGCCAATGAACATATGCCGATCAAATCGTCCCGGCCTTAGGAGTGCTTCATCCAACAGATCCAGTCGATTGGTGGCACCAATTACAATAACCGTTTGAGATGAGCTAAAGCCATCCATTTCAATCAATAGCTGATTTAACGTCTGATCCTTCTCATTGTTGCTTTCTGTAGTTCGTTTTGCGCCAATTGCATCGATTTCGTCTATAAATATAACACTTGGAGCTTCTTTTTTTGCTTTTTCAAATAGCGTCCTTACCCGTTTTGCACCTACACCTACATATTTTTCTACAAACTCGGAACCACTGGCTGGGAAAAAGGCCGAATCAGTTTCGCCGGCAAGAGCCTGTGCCAATAGAGTTTTTCCAGTACCGGGAGGCCCATAAAACAGAATACCCTTTGGAATTTTTGCACCCATAGAATGATATTTTTCAGGATTATTGATAAAGTCAATAATCTCTACCAATTCCTCTTTTACTTCATCAAGCCCGGCAACGTCAACAAAACGTGTAGAAGGGCGATCCGGCCGGTTATTTTTCTTGTCATCCTTTTCTCTTTTTTCATTTTTTATATGGGCGGGTTCCAGTTCCGGTGATTGATTCATGCGCATATAGTAGAGAAACAGGCTGGTGCTGGCAAAGATAAGCATGAGTCTGCTAATGCTGCCAAACCCGCCAAGTATGGGACTTCCTGAGTAGGAGCCCAGTGTCAATACAATCGTGGTAAAGATACTGATATACAGTGCTGTCAGCACAATTTTCTTCTTTTTCAAGATTTTTCATCACCTTCTTTCTATTCCTTTTGCTTTTAGTTTGCCCAAAGAGAGAAAAATATAAATAATAAATCTCTTTCGAAAGGAAAAAAATTTTTTGTATGGAATACATGTATTTAGAAGAAAAAGCGGGGAGGACTGATGAGATGTTGGAACAAAAAATTTTATCCATGCAGCAGGAAATCATACAATCAACCCAAGAAATTTTACGAATTAAAAGTGTTAAAGGAGAGGCTGAGAAAGGGAAACCTTTTGGAAGTGGCATTCATGAAGCCCTTGTATATGCTTTAAAGCTTTCTGAGGACTTTGGCTTTGTGACGAAAAATTTTGACGGTTATGCAGGGCATGCCGAGTTTGGAAAGGGAGAAGAGGTTATTGGGGTACTGGTGCATCTGGATGTGGTGCCAGAAGGTACCAACTGGACTTATCCGCCCTATGGTGCTGAAATCCATGATGGTAAGATTTATGCAAGAGGTGCCATTGATGATAAGGGACCGGCTATAGCAGCACTCTATGCCATGAAAGCCATTAAGGATCTAAATTTAGATATAAATAAAAAGATTCGTATTATTTTTGGTACTGATGAAGAGAGTGGATGGGGCTGTATGAAATATTATTTTCAGAAAGAAAAAGCTCCAAGCTGTGCTTTTACACCTGATGCAGATTTTCCAGTCATTCACGGAGAAAAAGGGATTGTAGTCTTCGATCTGATTAGAAAACTGCAAGGGGGTGCCTGCGGCGACGGATTAAAGATTCAATCCATAAAAGGTGGAAACCGGGCTAACATGGTACCGGATTATTGTGAGGCGCAATTGGTATGTGCAGAAGGAGATTTAGAAAGTGTACGGGAACATCTTGCAAAAACCCTGAGCAGCACAGGATATAGCCTGGAAATCACTGAAAAAAATAGTGTTTTTACAGTCAAGTCCTATGGGATATCGGCCCATGGCAGCACCCCTGAGCAAGGCAAAAACGCCATATCACAGCTAATGGTCTTTTTAAGCCACCTGCAATTGCAGGCTTGCGATGCCAGCGAATTTGTAAAACTATATGCAGAAAACATAGGTATGGAATTCAATGGGGAATCTATCGGCTGTGGATTTGAAGATGAGGCTTCCGGCAAGCTGGTCTTCAATGTGGGAGTCATAGATTTTACGGAGGAATCAGTACGTGTAACAGTGAATATCCGTTATCCTATTACTTATCAATTGGAGACAATCTATGAGGGAATAAGAAATGCCCTTGGCAGCAGTGGTGTTGAAATCAGTGAAATTGATCATATGAAGCCCATTTATATGCCAAAGGACCATGTGCTGATACAACGACTGATGAAGGTATATCGGGAGATTACTGGGGACCCGTCGGAGCCTATTACTATCGGCGGAGGCACCTATGCCAGGGCAATGGAAAATGCTGTAGCTTTCGGACCGCTGTTTCCAGGACAGCCGGAGCTGGCTCACCAAAAAGATGAGTATATTGATATAGATCATTTAATGAAAATTACCTATATATATGCACAAGCTCTATATGAATTGGCTAAGTAGAATAAAGGGAACAGCAATGTTCCCTTTATTCTTTATTGTCTGCCGATAGTACTTTATGCGGTTCTACGCCATGATTTCCGTGATTGTGAAGGCTGTACGTTGTGCAGCCGGATGATGATATTATTTTTGATACTTACATAAAAGGAAAGCGATATCAAAGCGATTTTTGATATAGATAAAATAATGAATATAAAAAATATTAAAAAAGTTATAACATTATGAAGGATTTTTATGGACAATATAGAATATTATTCTTCATGTGTAATCTAATTGTAATATTTTATGAAAATTTTCTTAAGATTGCATGAAGTAGGGAGTGCTTGGCATAAGCATAGATTAGGGCTAGGTTTATAGGAAGGGTAGCATAAAAAAATAGAAATGCTATCTCTTTCTTTAAATAAAAAACATAAATTAAATGGGGGGAATTAAAGTGCTAAAAAGAAGTTTAGCAATAATGCTTGCAGTGATGCTGCTGTTGAGTTTAGCTGCTTGCGGACCTAAGCCAGCTGAGCAACCTGCTGCAAATGAACCTGCTCAGGAAGCAGAAAGTTTCAAGATAGGAATCATGACTGGTACAGTATCTCAAAATGAAGAAGAATATCGTGCAGCTGAAAATGTAAAAGCAAAATATGGTGATATGATTCTTCTTCAAACTTATCCGGATAACTTCATGAAAGAACAAGAAACTACAATTGCTAACGTAATGAGCATGGCTTCTGATCCAGATGTAAAAGCCATCGTAATTTGCCAAGCAATCCCAGGTACTTCTGCAGCGATTGATAAAGCGAGAGAAATCAGACCTGACATGCTGTTCATTGCTGGGGTTCCAGGAGAAGACCCAGATATGATCGCTTCTAAAGCTGACGTAGTATTGCAGTCTGATGAGCTTGGAATGGGTACTGCCATCATTGAGCAGGCGAAGAAGATGGGTGCGAAGACCTTCGTACATTATTCATTCCCAAGACATATGTCTTACCAGCTTCTTGCAATGAGAAGAGATATCTTCAAAGAGACATGTGCTAAATTAGATATCAAATTTGTCGACGCAACAGCTCCAGACCCAACAGGGGATGCTGGTGTACCTGGTGCACAACAATTTATTCTTGAAGATGTACCTAGAAAAGTTGCTGAGTTAGGAAAAGAAACTGCTTTCTTTAGTACTAACTGTGCAATGCAAGAGCCACTAATCAAATCTGTATTAGAGCAAGGCGCTCTTTATCCACAGCAATGCTGCCCAAGTCCATACCATGGATATCCAGGAGCTCTTGGAATCGAGATTCCTGAAGATAAGGCAGGAGATATCGGATATTTAGTTGAGCAGATTAAGACAAAGCTTGCTGAAAAAGGCGGTACTGGCAGATTCTCAACTTGGCCTGTACCAATCAACATGATGTTTGTTGAAGCCGGTGCTGAATATGCAAAGGCATACTTAGAAGGCAAATTTACAGACAAAGTTGATGCAGCTCAATTAGAGAAAATCTTCTCTGACTATGCAAAGGCTCCTATGACTATCACTACCTATAAGAATGAAACTACAGGTGCTGAAACAAAGAACTTCTTCATGGTTCTTTCAGATTACATCACGTTCTAGTAAAGCCTATAAGGTTGCTGTCTAGACAGCAACCTTATTTATTCAATTAAAGGGCTGTTGCAGGAAAATCTAGGAACTAGAATCGGATGTAAGTTTTTTTTCTTAATTATGGTCATAAAAATCATGAAGGAGGGTATTGATAGGTGGGTACACAGACAATCCTAGAAATGAAAAACATCGAAAAAGAGTATTTTGGAAACAAGGTCCTAAAAGGCGTTAATCTAACAGTAAAACCTGGGGAGATTCATGCCTTGCTGGGTGAAAACGGCGCAGGAAAATCCACCTTGATGAACATTTTATTTGGTATGCCTGTGATTCACTCTACAGGAGGATTCAATGGAGAGATCATCTTTGACGGTGCACCTGTGTCATTAAAATCCCCTAAAGAGGCAATGGATCTAGGAATCGGAATGGTACATCAGGAGTTTATGCTGATCCCAGGCTTTACAATCACGGAGAATATTAAGTTAAATAGGGAGATCACCAAGCACAATCCTTTTAGCCGCGTGATGGGTGAAAAACTTAAGACTTTAGATACAGAGCAAATGAACAAGGATGCAAGAAAAGCTCTGGATACATTGGGGATTGGAATCGACGAATGGATGAAGGTAGCAGGCCTGCCTGTTGGATACATGCAGTTTGTCGAAATTGCAAGAGAGATTGACAAGAGCAATATGAAGTTATTGGTATTTGATGAACCAACCGCAGTATTAGCTGAAAGTGAGGCAGATACGTTGCTGGCAGCAATGAAAAAAATTGCGGCTTCAGGCATAGCTATTCTTTTCATCACCCATCGTTTAGATGAAGTGATGAGTACTGCTGATCAAGTGACCATACTCCGAGACGGTGAATTGGTAGCTACGATGAAAAAGGAAGAAACCACTGTCATGCAGCTGGCTGAACTGATGGTAGGCAGAAAAGTTGAAAAGTTAGGAAAAGAGAAAAAAGAAAATACACAGCAAGAAGAAATCATTATGGAAATTAGAAACTTGAAGGTGGGAATGCCCGGAGAAGAAGTGAAAGGTATCGACTTAGAAATTTACCAGGGAGAGATTATAGGGCTAGGAGGCTTGGCTGGACAAGGGAAGATTGGTATTGCTAATGGTATCATGGGGTTGTATCCTGCAGAAGGAGAAGTCTTGCTGAAGGGCAAGAAAATCCAATTAAATAACCCAAAGGCATCCCTAAACAGTCACTTAGCTTTTGTTTCAGAAGATCGAAGAGGTGTAGGTCTGCTGCTGGATACGTCTATCGAGCTAAACATAGTAATCACAGCAATGCAGGCTCAGAAAAAATTTCTCAAGAGATTTGGTTTTTTTGATCAAATGGATGGAAAGGCCACACGGGAACATGCATTGAAGATGATTGAGGATTTGGATATACGGTGTAGAGGGCCTCAGCAAATCACCAGAAGGTTAAGCGGCGGTAACCAGCAAAAGGTTTGTATCGCCAGAGCATTAACTTTAGAACCCAATATATTATTTGTTTCTGAACCTACCCGAGGAATCGATATTGGAGCGAAAAAACTGGTATTGGATTTATTGGTAAAGCTGAATCGGGAACTAGGCATGACGATTGTTATGACTTCCAGTGAATTGGGTGAGCTGCGTTCAATCTGTGACCGGATTGCAATTATCACTGAGGGTAAAATTGAATGTATATTAGAGCCTGAAGCAAGCGATGCAGATTTTGGTTTGGCAATGGCTGGAGAGTATAAGAAACTTCGCAGCAAGGAGGCCGTAATATCATGAGAGAAAAAATAAGATTAGTAGTACAAAATATCGGATTACCTAGAATTATCATTATTTCTTTCTTACTTACCTTGATCTTTGGGGCTGTAGTCTATAAGATTCCATTGGATGCTTTGACTACGGACACTTTGGTGCGTTTTGGCATGAACGGTGTTTTGGTGTTAGCTATGGTTCCCTGTATTCAGTCAGGTACAGGCTTGAATTTTGGTTTGCCATTAGGAATCATTTGCGGTATTTTAGCAGGACTTATTAGCATAGAGATGAACTTGGTCGGGTTCCAGGCAATTTTTACTGCTATGCTTATCTCCATACCACTATCTGCCATCAGCGGATACTTTTATGGCGTACTGCTGAATAAGGTAAAGGGTTCAGAGATGATGGTAGGAAATTATGTAGGATTTTCTGTGGTTTCCCTCATGTGTATCGGCTGGTTGGTACTACCCTTTAAAAATGGCGAGATTATCTGGCCAATTTCAGGGAAAGGGTTGCGAACTACTATAGCATTAACTTCCCGCTACGATAAGATTCTCAATGAATTTATGTCCTTTAAAATTGGAGGCGTGGTTGTTCCAACTGGTCTTATTCTTTTCTTCTTTATGGCCTGCTTTCTAATGTGGCTGTTTATGCGCAGCAAAACGGGAATTGCGCTGAAAGCGGTTGGGGACAATCCAAGATTCGCTACGGCTTCCGGTATTCATGTAGATCGTGCCCGACTGATTGGTACCGTATTATCTACAGTAATAGGCGGCATCGGTATTATCGTTTATGCTCAAAGCTTTGGATTCTTTCAATTGTATCAGGCTCCCTTATATATGGCATTTCCACCAGTTGCTGCAATCCTAATCGGAGGCGCATCTACTAGAAATGCGAAAATTAGCCATGTAATTATGGGTACTCTCTTGTTTCAAGCCTTGCTTACCATAGCATTACCGGTAGCTAATAAGCTAGTATCGGAAGGAAATCTTTCAGAGGTAGCAAGAATTATTGTGAGCAATGGTATTATCCTATATGCATTAACACAAGCTGGCGGAGGTGAATAGGATGAGCGAAATGAATGTAAAGATTGAAACCAAAGTAATTCAAAAACCTGATTATAGAAAAAAAGCTAAGCAGATATTACTTGAGAATATTGTTCCGATCCTATTCATTATTATTTGTTTGATTGGGGTAAAACTTGCCAAGCAGCCACCTTTATACATATTAAATGAGTTGGTTGCCCGTGTGGCTAGAAATTCCTTTATCGTATTAGCTCTGATTATCCCTGTTTTGGCTGGTATGGGATTAAACTTTGCTATTGTACTGGGTGCTATGGCAGGTCAAATTGCTATCATTGCAGTAACCCATTGGAAAATAACCGGACTGGCAGGTCTACTTACCACTGTTCTTCTATGTACGCCCTTCGCTATTATCTTCGGTTATTTGACTGGAAAGCTTTTAAATAAGACAAAGGGACAGGAAATGATTACCAGTATGATTCTGGGTTTCTTTGCCAACGGCTTGTACCAGCTACTATTTCTGTTCTTGGTCGGAACAATTATTCCTATGAAGAATCCTGTATTAGTTTTGAGTGCAGGCGTAGGGATCAAAAATACGATTGACTTAACAGCTGTCAAGTATTCCCTGGATAATATTTTCAAGCTAAGTATGACCAAGACGATGATTGCTTTTGGAGTACTATGTGTGGCTGTTATGATAGTACACCTAGCCTATAGGGTATTTATAAAGAAATCCAAACCACAGAATATGATTAAGTATTTAGTTTACACTGGTATTTTTGCAGCGATTGGTACTGTAGGCCTTATGATAATGAATACGAAATCCGTGTACAATATGGTATTGTTACCGATCGTGACTCTTGTGGTAATTGGATTATTGTGTTTATTTAATGTATTTATAGTAAAGACTAAGTTAGGACAGGAGTTTAGAACGGTAGGGCAGGATATGCATATTGCTAAAGTATCAGGGATTCATGTTGACAAAGTCCGTGTAATTGCTATCATCATATCCACGGTTTTAGCTGCTTGGGGTCAAATCATATTCTTGCAAAATATTGGAACCCTCAATACTTATGGAAGTCATGAGCAGGTGGGTATGTTTGCAGCAGCAGCATTATTGATCGGAGGCGCCTCTGTAACAAAGGCAACGATTGGCCATGCACTGATGGGAACCATTCTGCTGCATACCCTATTCATCGTCTCTCCTCAGGCGGGCAAAAATCTGTTGGGCAGTGCTGAAATCGGAGAATATTTCAGATCCTTTGTTGCCTACGGTGTAATAGGTGTATCCCTTGGCCTTCATGCATGGAAACACCAGGTTCAGTCGAAGAAAAAGACATCCTAGCCTTGGGTACAAATATATTAAATATAAAATACATAAAATCGTTGACAATGAAAAAATGACATGATACAATCTATTGGTAACAGAAAGTAGAAGATTTCCGCTTCTCACCTTACAACAAGGGTTCGTAAGGTTCATATGGACTGAGGGCTTATATTTTTATGGAATAAGTTATGGTCTTGTGAGGCGGATGTGTTAAGCATCTGCCTTTTATATATGCTTATGGTGAATGATTCAAATCATGGAGGTGGAGAATTATTAAAGAATTAGAAATTAATGAAGAGATTCGTGACAGAGAAGTACGGCTGATTGATGCAGATGGTGAGCAGTTAGGAATTGTGCCGACCAAAAAAGCCATGGAAATTGCTGCAGAAAAGCGACTGGACCTTGTGAAGATTGCACCGCAAGCAAAGCCGCCGGTTTGTAGAATCATGGACTTTGGAAAGTATAAGTACGAGCTTTCCAAAAAAGAGAAAGAAGCCAAGAAGAAGCAAAAAATCGTCAGTGTTAAGGAAGTACGTTTAAGTCCTAATATTGAAGAACATGATTTAGGTGTAAAGGCAAGCAATGCCGTCAAATTTTTATCCAGTGGTGATAAGGTGAAAGTTACCCTAAGATTTAGGGGAAGAGAAGCTGGATATGTAGATTTAGGCTATGCAGTTATGGATAAATTTACACAGCTGACCTCAGAAGCAGGTGTGGTAGAGAAGAAGCCTATTCTGGAAGGCAAAAGCATGATAATGATCTTAACACCAAAAAATGCTTAGATGATAGAGGGGAGGAAACAACAATGCCAAAAATGAAAACCCATCGTGGAGCTGCTAAGAGATTTTCTTTAACAAAAAAAGGTAGAATAAAGAGATCAAAGGCATATAAAAGCCACATCTTAACAAAAAAATCTGCTAAAAGAAAAAGAAATCTTCGTAAAGCTGCTATAATGAGCAAGGGAGACGAAAGAAGAATCAGAACCCTATTACCATACGTGTAAAATAGAATTGTAAAGGAGGTAGAAATCATGGCAAGAGTAAAAAAAGCAATCAATGCGAAGAAAAAGCATAAGAAGATATTAAAACTTGCAAAGGGCTATTATGGCGCAAAAAGCAAGCTTTTTAGAGTTGCAAATCAGGCGGTTATGAAATCCTTGAAATATGCATATATTGGGCGTAAGCTGAGAAAAAGAGATTTTAGAAAGCTTTGGATTGCCAGAATTAATGCTGCAGCAAGAATGAATGGTATTTCCTACAGCCGATTAATCAATGGTTTAAAAATGGCTGGTATAGAGGTTAATAGAAAAATGTTGGCTGAAATGGCTATTCATGATGAAATGGGCTTTAAGCAGCTGGCAGATGTAGCGAAACAAAAGCTAAATGCATAAAAAATAGACTCTGTATAGAGTCTGTTTTTTATTGTATAAGAAAGTATAAATTTTTTTGATATAATAATAGGCATGTAAGAGAGTAAAATCAGGACATAGAAGAATTAACCATTTATTAACAGTAAAAATATGTAAGCGGAGTTTTGATATGGGAAAAGGGATTCTAAGACAAATATTTATTGATCATTGGGATGATTTTGTCAAATTGTATGGTCATAAGATTAGAAAAAATGTGCTAAGTGAAGTCAAAAAGATGATGCATTGTGGGTCGATTGCAAATGGATACATAGAATATAAGTGCCCAGACTGTGAGAATTCAAAGAAGATAGGTTTTCGTTGTAGGAGCAGATTTTGTACATCTTGTGGTAAGGTTTA
>NZ_FQZV01000038.1 GCF_900142145.1 Geosporobacter subterraneus DSM 17957
ATGGGTTAAGTTGACGCCTATGGGTCTGCCCCTACAGAAACCTTTTTAACGGACAGGCACAGAGACCTGTCCCTACGAAACCCTTTTTTATATGTAAGGTATTGCACAAAATAATAGCATACATTTCTATTCAGCACAAAAACACCGGGCGCACAATGTGACGCCCCTACAAGAGTCACTGTATTTTTAGAAAAGGGGTATTGTAGGGTACGACGACCCTGTCGTACCGTCGGTCATTAACCCAGCGGACAGGCACGGAGACCTGTCCCTACGAAGACCTTCTATATCCAATAGAAATGATCCGAATCTCTATAAGCAGATGTCTCCTAATGAAATAGAACGACCCCTGCGTCGTTCCGCAAATTAGGCAGGCATGAAGTCCTTAAACACAACGGGCAGACGCAGTGGTCTGCTCTACGAAAACCCTTCTATATATAAGGAGATAATGCTAAAAAATTAAAGGGTAGGTTTATGCCTACCCTTTATGCACTATATATACTCTATCCTATTTATTACCGATGTATTTTTTCATTTTTCTACCTTTAGACCATATATGTCAAGCCTATTCCTAATACTGCTGCACCAGCAATTGCATACAAGGAATTGACCTTATACTTCCATATTGCAAGAAATCCTGATAATGCGATCCCAAGTGTCCAAACATCTGTGATAGCCGAAGGAATTAACTGTAGGGTCGCAGCTAAGATGGCACCAATTACCGCTGAATTAATTCCCTTCAAAAAGGCTTTTACCCAAGGGATATTACGAACCTTCGATAAATGTGGAGCGGCCGCAAGAATGAACAGGAAGGACGGAATAAAAATTCCCGCCGCAGCAACGAAAGCACCAAACACACCTAGTACTTTGTAGCCAATAAAAGCAGAAGTAATCACCACAGGTCCTGGTGTAACCTGCCCTAATGAAATTCCCGCCAAGAATTCGGTTTTTGTCATCCAGCCCAGCTTATCCACTACCTCCTGCTCAATAAATGGAATAATCACCAATCCACCGCCATAGATAAAAGCTCCTACCTTAAAGAAAAACGCAAAAAGTCTTGTAACCGTTGGTTCTACCAACATCAAGGGCAGCAATGTCATATATTGTTTTTTCGGCTGGGCAAACTGATGATAGGCAAGGATTCCTGCTACCCCTCCAAACACTAAAACAATCAGTAGATTTACTTTCAGAAAATAGATCATAATGGTACTGATCAAATATATTGCTGCAGCTTTTCCATCTGTAATAGCTGACTTCCCCATTTTATGCAGGGAACTGAGTATAATTGCTATGACTACAGCGTTCACACCGTAAAGCAGACCACTGATTTGAGGCAGTGCGCCATATTGAAAATAAATGTAGCTCAAAAATGTAATAATCACAAATGCAGGCACTATAAAGGATAATCCCGCCAAAACACCCCCTAATATTCCGCCTCTTACATAGCCAAGATAAATCCCAAGCTGTGTAGAAGCCGGTCCTGGAAGCATTTGGCATACTGCCAGCCCCTCAAGGAACTGCTCTTTTGAGGTCCATTTTCTTTTTTCCACCAATTCTTCATCCATCATGGCGATGTGGGCCATAGGACCTCCAAACCCTAATAGTCCAATTTTTAAAAAATATGAAATAATCTCTTTCACGAGTTATCCTCCTCATCTAATTCAAACAGCTTATCCCGATTGATGTTTTGTACTAATTCGGTTAACAATATCTTGAATTGCTTCCGCTTATCCTCCTGCAGTGCATCAAAAAAGTTTTTTACAAATGCCTGGTCTTCATCCATGTGTTGCTGGACGATTCCCCTACCCTTATCTGTAATCTTGATTTCTACTGCTCTTCTATCCTCCTCAATTCGGATTCTTTCAATAAATCCTTTTTTGCAAAGCCGGTCGATGATTCCCGTTAATGTAGAGGGTGCAACGTGATACTTTTTTGCCACATCCATGACCCTCATCGATTCATGAAAGTATATTCGCTCCAGAGTATACATATCCTGAGGTTGCAGCTGACTCGTCTGATGTTGATAGTTTTCCTTGAATTTGAAAATATCGATCAATTGATGCAGCAATTTCATTTCATCCATTTATACTCCTCCTTTAATACGATATTCGTATTATATGATAATCGTATTATATTTTTAAAGTCTTATCAATAACTTTTGAAATATTATTTATGTCTTTTGGAAAAGGCTCATACTTTCCACAGTGCTGGTTAAAATAAAAGAGTATTATCAAAATATCCAGACTGAAAATTTTAGAAAGGAATTCCATTATGCTCATTACCTTAATTCGAACCCTTATCCTCTATATCGTAGTACTTATATGCATGCGCATCATGGGTAAAGGTGAAGTGGCAGAAATGCAGCCCTTCGAATTAGTAATTATGTTGATGATTGCCGAACTGGCAGCTCTGCCCATGGGTGATACAGGCATTCCTTTGATGAACGGCGTTATTGCTATTATTGCCTTAGTATTTGCACAGGTGTCGATCTCAATCATCAACTTAAAAAGTGAAAAAGCCCGCAGTATTATCAGCGGCAGACCTAGTATCCTTATAAACAAAGGCCAGATCAATCAAAAAGAACTGCAGCGGCTTCGTATTAGTTTAAATGATTTGGTTGAACAGATTCGCGCTAAAGATTACCCAAGTATAGCCGATGTGGAATTCGCCATTTTAGAAACCAATGGAGATCTAAGTATTATTCCAAAGGCAAACAAGAGAAATCCGACTTTGGAGGACCTGCAGTTAAACGCTGGCTATGAAGGTCTTCCTATATCTTTAATCATTGATGGCCATATCAACTATGATAATCTTAAAAAGGCAAAGGTCACTGAAAAGTGGCTGCTGGATCAACTGTCCGCTAAAGGAATCCGTGACCCAAAGGATGTTCTTTTTTCCTATATAGATGCTAGCAATTACTTTTATGTCCAAAAGAAACAACAAAAGTAAGGATGTGTGTTTATGAGAGCTTTCATTATCAGCTCCGCGGCGGTTCTGCTAATTATTACAGGCTGGATTTTCCTCTATCAATCTGTAGAGCATCAAACAGCTGAATTTGTAGAAGCCCTTAGTCAGTTGACAAAAACCTTGAATCAGGAAGATTGGGAAACAGCTGCCAGCAACTTTAAAGAAATTCGAAACAAGTGGCAGATCACCCGTAATAAATGGACTATTTTTCTTCATCATCATGAAATCGACAACATAGACCTCTCTATGGCTAGAACCGTACAATATATTGAGACAAAAAATAAACCTCTGTCTCTTGGCGAAACTGAGGCTTTAAAGCAGCTTTTTCATATTGTCAAGGAGAATGAAGCTTTAACTTTAACAAATGTATTATAGATTTACGCCACTAGAAATAAAAGTATCATTGTAGGGGCAGACCCGCGTGTCTGCCCGCTTTTTCAGGGACGACACATTTGTCGTCCCCTACAGTTATATCATAGGCGTCAACTTAACCCATAATTTGTCATCCTGAGCGGAGTAAAACGGAGTCGAAGGATCTTTAAGCTAGATGATATATTCTGATAATCAAAAGTAATCTTGCTTATGTTCTATAAGATTCTTCGCTAACGCTCAGAATGACATGCTTCTAAGGTTTATTTGGAAATAATTGGATTACGTTGACGCCTATGACAGTTATATTTCATTATAGAGGCGTTTACCTATATAGCAAAGACATTTAACAATAAAACAAAATACAAGGGATGACCGAATCGTCATCCCCTGTATTTTTTCGATTCTGCAGCTTAGAATCTCAACCCTCCAATAATATCCTTTACCGAAGCATAACCCTTCCTCTGAAGATAGGACTCTATCCCTTCTTTAATATCCATGGACGCCCGGGGATTGATAAAATTTGCAGTCCCTACGGATACTGCAGATGCTCCGGCTAATAAAAATTCCACAGCATCAGCCCCTTCCATAATTCCACCCATACCAATAATCGGAATCTTAACCGTACGGGCTGCCTCATATACCATTCGTACAGCTACCGGTTTTACGGCAGGTCCTGATAATCCGCCTATTCCCCTGGCTAATACCGGTCTTTGGGTTTCGATATCGATGGCCATGCCCATGAGGGTATTGATCATAGATAGGCAGTCTGCCCCTGCTTCCTCTGCTGACAATGCAATTTCCTTAATATCCCGTACATTTGGACTAAGCTTGACAATGAGGTATTTATCACTATATTCCCGTACTCTCCTGGTTACTTCAAATACCATCTCTGGTTTAACCCCAAATGCTACGCCCCCTTCTTTCACATTGGGGCAGGATATGTTTAATTCTATGGCATGTATGGAGGTGTTTGACAGAATTTCAGCCATACGGCAATATTCCTCTATGGTATTTCCATTGATATTTGCGATGACCTTCGTATCAAACTGTGATAGATAGGGCAGCTCCTGTTCGATAAATGCCTTTACTCCCGGATTTTGAAGCCCTACACTATTCAACATGCCCATGGGCGTTTCCGCAACCCTTGGCACCGGGTTCCCCTCGCGTGGTTCTAAGGTAAGTCCTTTCACCATGATGCCGCCAATTTCATTGAGATCTACATAGGCCTCGTATTCCCTGCCAAAACCAAAGGTACCGGAAGCCACTGTTATAGGATTCTTCATTTCCAGACCCTTCAAGTCTACCTTCATATCCACTCTATTCATCAAAGATCACCTCGCTTCCTGAAAAAACCGGCCCCTCTTTGCAGGTTCGGACAAAGTGCCACCCATTTTCCTCAGCCTTCACTTTACAGCTGCATACCAGGCATGCACCTACACCACAAGCCATCCGTTCCTCCAATGCCAGTTGAGTTTCTATTTGATACTGCAGTCCCAGCTGCTGTACTTTTTTTAACATCACCTCTGGCCCGCAGGCATATATACAGTCTGGCTGCTCGTGATCGATTTCTTGTTTTAATAGATCCGTAACATATCCGCTGTAGCCCCGTTCCCCTTCTTCTACTGCAACCAAGACTTCTTTACTGTATTTTTGAAATTCATCGACTAAATAGGGATCTTTTCGATAGCCCAATAATACCTTTACGTGAGGATTTTCAAGCTGTCTGGCAAGTTCCAACAGCGGTGCTGTACCAATGCCTCCCCCAATCAGCAGTATCTTCTTATCAGGATCTGCAAGTCTGAATCCATTTCCTAGAGGCCCCAGCAGGTCTAGGGAATCTCCAGCCCTTTTTTCACAGATAACTTTGGTTCCCTTTCCACTTTTTCGAACAACCAGGTGTATTTCATTGTCAGTTGTAAAGCAGACGCTGATAGGTCTTCGGAGAAAGAAAGCTCCAGAATCTTGAGACTTAATATGGAAAAATTGCCCAGCCTCAATGTTTCCCATATCCGGTGTTCTCTCCAGACGGATTCTGTAAATATCACTGCTGATTAGATCATTGCTGATGATCTTACTCAATATGCCGGTTGTCATGGATTCTCCTCCTTACCAGTAGCATTTTCCCTGTTGTACCAAATGGTTGTTAATATCTTCCCGCATACGCAGCGCCGCGGCTCGGGCGGCTTCTCCGTATTGATCTTCTTTCCAAAGTTGATCCTTCTTAGCGTAGGCAAATATAATATCCCTAGAAGAATTTACGATTGCCCCCAGCCCATCCTCATTAAAGCAGGGGAGGATATCTTCTGCTTTGGCCCCTTGTGCTCCATATCCAGGTACCAAAAAGTAGGTTCTAGGCATCAGTGCTCTCAGCCTCTCCCCTTGCTCCGGATAAGTAGCACCTACAACAGCACCTACCGAGCTGTACCCACAGCTTCCTAAGGTCTCACTGCTCCAGGCAGATACCATTTCCGCTACTACTTCATAGATTTTTTTACTTCCAGCCTCTAGATCCTGCAGCTGTCCAGAAGAGGGATTCGATGTTTTTACCAGTACAAACATTCCTCTATCCCACTCTTTTATATCCTCCATGAATTCTTTCAAACAATCGTCTCCCAAATAGGGATTCACGGTTACTGCATCTACTGAAAAGGCTTCAAATGCTTCCCCTTCAACCTGCGTCTTACCGAGATGTCCGATGGCATATGCCTTTGAAGTAGTTCCAATATCCCCCCGTTTTACATCTCCAATGATCAGCAGTCCTTTTTGCGCCCCGTATTGGCAGATTCGCCGATAGGCAGACATACCTTCGATACCGTACTGCTCATAAAAAGCGATTTGCGGCTTAATAGCCGGCACGATGTCCCAGACCTGATCTATAATCTCTTTACCAAACTCCCATAATATTTCTTCAACAGCTCTCAAGGTTTTTCCATACTGTTGAAAGTATTTCTCCTGAATAAATCTTGGTATCATTTCCAGCCTCGGATCCAAGCCCACAACCACATTGCTTCTTTTCTCCTTTATCTGCCTTACCAAACGATCTATGAACATATGCTCTTTCCTCCTCCAGGTTTCATGCAAAATAAAAAGACCTTCCCATAGAGGCAGAAGGTCTTTATTCTACAACAAAATAAGTTATAGATAGATATCTATACTTCCCAGTTCCTTACCGGCCTCTCTGGACCAATTTAAAGGCTTCCTATTCGTTTTCACCATGGTATCACAATTTTTCACCCAATGTCAATCAAAATAATTTTGTTTTCAACATTGACAGCCTTTTTCTAATGTGATAGTCTTAAACAAATAAAATCCTTTAATTTAACCCCGTGAGGTTAAGAAGGTTGGATGGGTCCTTTTTACGGATTCTGATATGCTATGCCTTTTTACCTGCGGGTAAAAAGGCATTTTTTATACTTTTATACCTTTAACTTGGTCCTGTGAGACTGAAAAGGAGGAATTTCTATGACAAACCAAAAGTTAAGGCATCTTATCGAACCTGAAGACTTCTCCCTTGATGAGCTAAATCACTTAATTGATTTGGGAGAAAAAATCTATGCAGCACCAGAAAAGTATGCAGAGGCCTGCAAAGGAAAAATCTTAGCCACATTGTTTTATGAGCCCAGCACGAGGACAAAGTTTAGCTTTGAAACCGCTATGCTCCGCCTTGGAGGCAGTATCATCGGCTTCAGCGATGCCAGCACCAGCTCTGTTTCTAAAGGTGAAAGCATAGCAGATACTATCCGCGTTATGTCTGCCTATGCAGATATTGCTGTAATGCGCCATCCAAAAGAGGGCGCCCCAAAGCTGGCTTCTTTGTATGCTTCTATCCCTATTATCAACGGCGGCGATGGCGGTCATCAGCATCCTACCCAAACCCTCACAGATTTGCTTACCATCAAGACCTACAAAGGCTCTATTGAAAATCAGGTGGTCGCTTTCTGCGGAGACTTAAAATTCGGCAGAACAGTCCACTCTCTTATCCGCACTCTTGCCCGGTACAGCATCAAAAAGTTTATTCTAATCTCTCCCGAAGAGCTAAAGCTTCCTGAACCATTGAAGCGAACACTGGTAGATACTTTTCAGGTGGACCTAATGGAGGTTAAAACCATCGAAGAAGTAGTGGGTGAAATAGATATCCTCTATATGACACGCATTCAAAAAGAAAGATTTTTTAATGAAGCAGATTATGCACGTTTAAAGGATAGTTATATCCTAGATAAGGCAAAGATTCAAAGGGCAAAACAGGATATGATCATCATGCATCCCCTGCCTAGGGTAAATGAAATTGCCTACGATGTCGATACGGACCCCAGGGCGGTCTACTTTGAACAAGCTAAGCTGGGCGTGTATATACGAATGGCCTTGATGATGAACTTATTGGGGGTGGCGTAAATGTTAGAGGTAACGAGTATAAAAAAAGGTATTGTATTAGACCACATTACTTCCGGCAACGGTCTTAAGATCTTTAATAAATTGATGCTGGATCAGGTTCAGTATCCTGTAGTTCTGTTAATGAATGTTCCCAGCAAGCAGATGAAACGAAAAGACATCATTAAGATCGAAAATAACATTGACATTGACCTGGATTTTTTAGGGCTCATCGATCACAATATTACCATGAATATCATCGAAGATAACAAGATTGTTCATAAGAAAAAGGTAGAAATACCTCGAAAGGTAAATGGATTGTTTAAATGTCATAACCCGCGCTGCATCACCAATTTTGATGATTATGTAAAGCCAACTTTCCAGCTGGTATATCCGAAAACCCTGGAGTATAAGTGTGACTACTGCGAAGAACTCACTGCCTACAAGCTATAGTGTGGAGCAGCCCAGATATCCAGCACGATATCTGGGCTGCCTTATATTTTGATTTCGGTCATATGCCGCAAAAGCTTTCTCTCTTTTCACAATGCTTTTACATATACTATAACAAACTATACTAGTGGCTTTCCGTCAAAAGAATAATAAAAATGCTTGTTTACAATTTGCCAATTTAGGGTATCTAAATTTTAGATGTTTACAGTTTCCATTTTCTGTGTTATAATTGTGTAAACACTTCTACAAACAACTCAATATTCATTCAATTTGGAACGCTGAGTTCTTTGCAAAAAGGAACGGGGGAACCAGGTTTTTGGGGTGAATCTCTTTTCGAAGAGTAGGGTCATCTTCTTTCGATCCGAATCCGTCAGCTAACCTCGTAAGCGTGGAAAGAGGAGATTGATGAACTGATAATGGGTTAAGCATTACCTCTATTTATTATTCTCATTATCCAGATTCTCAACTATGGTTAATCTCCATAGTTTTTGTTTTCCCTTCAACTTCTAAGTTTTCCATTTTATCCACTATTTTCTATTTTCAACAGGAGCGTTTCAAATCATAATGATATTATTATGCTTTTATGTGCGCTGAATTCTTTTCATTAAGAAGCGGGGGAACCAGGTTTTTGGGGTGAATCTCTTTTTTAAAAGAGTAGGGTCATCTTCTTTCGATCCGAATCCGTCAGCTAACCTCGTAAGCGTGGAAAGAGGAAGATGTAGTAATGGCCATCCATATGCTCATTTTCCTTATGCTGTCAACTATCAAAATAAAGGAGGATGATTGTTTATGGAATTAATGAATGTGACGCAAAACATACAACGAAGTCCAATGATTCAAAGTGTTGAAACCATTAGCGTGAGACGGGCAACTGCCAAGGATGTTCAAAACATTTACACGGTAGCCTGTTCTGTTGGTTCAAAATCCAAGGAATCTTACGCGGGATTTTTAATGGATGATTACGCATCTAAGCCAAAATACTACCAGAAGTTTTTCTTAGAAAGAGTTTTAGAGCTGGATCATTTCTACATCGCGGAAAATCAAGGAATTTTAGGTTTTCTTATGGCCTATACAAAAGAGCAGTGGCTAAAATATAACCCTACCTGGATTGAGGATATTTACTGGAATCCAAAGTTTGATATGGGCTGTACCGATAATTTCATTGTAGTCGATAAGACTGCCATCCTATCTCACATGACAGGCAAAGGTATTGGCAGCATCCTATATAAACAGTTAATAAAAGATTTAAAAATAAAGGGCATCAATGATATTTTCGCAGAAACCATCATCAGTCCTACCCCAAACTTTGCTTCACTGGCCTTTAGAGAGAAGCAGAAATATACTCTGGCAGGAATGCGCTATGAAGAATATAATAATGTAAACTATACGGATTTGATTTATCATAAGCCTGTAAAATAAGCTTGACTGCACAAAAGATTAGATAAAGGAGTACGGCTAATAAAAGGCAAATTGCCTTTTATTCTCCCCTTTCTACTACATAAAAGAATGGGTTTCTGCAAAAGAAACCCATTCTTTTATGTTTTTTATGCTAATTTCTCATCCCGATAATCCTTTAGGTTATTCCAACGGCCGCACTTATCTCCCCAGCGGGCCACCAGACTGCTGTCACGGTGGAACTGTACGACCTCACACAGATTGGGACAATGTTCGCACTCAAAACTTTTGACTTGATATTCACTTTGGGCAATCTCAAAACCTAAGAAATCAGTTTTGCCTTTCCTGGCTACCTCTTCTTTCGCTAATAGGCATGCACCTACGGCCCCCATTACATTTGCATATTGGGGCACACATATCTCACAGCCCAATAACCTTTCAAATGCTTTTCGAATACCGATATTCGCAGCCACACCCCCTTGAAAAATTACAGGAGCTGTTATTTCCTTTCCTTTTCCAAGATTATTCAGGTAGTTTCTTGCCATGGCTTCACAGAGTCCATTGATAATATCCTCTTGATTATGGCCAAGCTGCTGCTTATGGATCATATCCGATTCTGCAAATACGGCACATCGTCCTGCGATTCTCACAGGTGCCTTAGACTGCAATGCCATGGTTCCAAATTCTTCTATAGGGATGCCTAACCGCTCTGCCTGACGGTCTAAAAAGGAGCCTGTCCCCGCAGCACATACGGTATTCATGGCAAAATCATAAATGATTCCATCTCTCAAAAGAATAATTTTTGAATCCTGGCCGCCGATCTCAATGATCGTACGGACATCCGGAACATAATTGAGTGCAGCTACGCCATGGGCTGTGATTTCATTTTTTACTGCATCAGCGCCTACCATGATACCTGCCAGCTGTCTGCCACTGCCGGTAGTCCCTACACCCATTATCTCTACATTATTTCCAACCCGGTTCTTCATTTCCTGCAAGCCATTCTTAATCGCCTGCACCGGTTTTCCTTGGGTCCTGATATATAATGTATCTAATATATTTTTCTCATGATCCATGACAGCGATATTTGTACTCACTGAGCCAACATCAATGCCTAGATAACATTTTTTCATCTTTTTTGCTTTCCCTCCTGTTCCGCAGTAAATCGATATAAGCTTCCACTCTTGTCAAATATCCCGCTTCACCGGTTAACTCATCAATGATCAATGATAAGACCGGTATATTATGATCCTGCTGTACCCTCGGCAATATACTCATAGATACGATCTCTGGCATACAAGTAAAAGGAAGTACTTGAATCACGCCATCAAAGCCTCTTTCCGAATAGAGCACCGTGTGACCTATCGTTTCTTTCGCATGTCCCCCAATAAGGGTTTTCATATAGGGATCTGAGGCTTCTTCTATTTTTTGCTCACTTGTCAATCCTATACTGCGGTAGAATATGTTTTCTGTCAGCCATTCTGATGCACTATGGGACTTATACACCTCCACACCCATATCATTTAATTTTTTACCAATGTCTACATTGGCGGCATCTTCAATCACGGTATATATTTCGCCTACTATTCCTACCTTCAGCGCATCTTCTTTTCGTTTTAGCGGGATTCCAATAATATGCTTGAAAGCCCCTTCAATATTAATAAGCATTTCCTTTGCCCCACAGCTATTTTCCAAATTCTTAATAAGCTGCTTGTAAACCTGATCAAAATCACCTTTGTTCATCTCATGAGGCCTAAGCTGCAGCATCTGTGCTTCAATCTCATTTAATCTTTTCAAAACCTTTGCCGCATTTTTAAGGCTTTTAGCAATCTTTAGGGGGTTTTTTGTATTGGATATTTTATGCACCCTTTTTAAAAATTCTGGAATATTTCCATGGGGCGCTTCTAATACAACCATCTCTACATCATGGCCCAAATCCTTTAGAATCTCTTTTTGTACCTCTGAATAATACCCATACCTGCAAGGTCCGCAGCTCCCTGTAACTACGATGGTGTCTGCTCCTCTCTCAATGCTCTCGATATAATTGCCTAAAGTAATTTTTAAGGGCAGGCAGATTAGCTCTGGAGCATATTTCGTCCCGATTTCCAGCGTCTTCTTACTAATCTTCGGCGGGATAACCGTTTCCACCCCCAACTCATCAAACAGGCACTTAATACCAATATGGGTACTACCCATGTGAGGAAAAGTTATTTTCATTTTTTTCCCTCCATCGAATCATATCTACGAATGCTTCTATCCTCGTGTCAATCCCTGCTTCACCGGTATGTTCATCTAAGGTTAATACTGTAAATGGTTTCTTAGATGATCGTCTCACCCTTCGTTCTGCTATATCAGCGATTACCGAATCCAGGCCGCAGCCAAAGGAGGATAGATAGATCATTCCAGAAATCGTAGGATCCTCCATTGCATAGAAGGCTGTACCCATGATCTTTCTTCCAAAACTCCAAAACATTTTTTTATCCATCTGATTTGCATATCGATTGATGGTTGCCGTATCCATCATTTCCGGCGTAATCACCATCACATCCTTTGCCCGAAGCTTCTCAACAATATTCATGCTGAGAAGAGGATCATATAAATTATAAGGGTGTCCCAATAACACCACTTTTTGTTGATTTACTGAAATAACCTTTCTTTTTTGAAAGTGATCTTTATTCATATCTATGGGCAGTATGCCCTGCTTCATCAAAGCTCTATAGTTATGATAGTTCGTTATCCCTTCGCTATAGGCATGCTCTATTTCTGATACATTTTTCGTAACATGACTGCCAATTTCATAGACTGCTTTAAATAGCTTCTTTCTTGATTTTCTAAAATTAATGACGGTGTCAATTAGGGGAGGCAAATCTTTTACAGAACTGCTTACCATCTCCGGAAGTCCACAGAACTTTGGACAAATATATTCATTTTTATATATACTCATTAGTTTGGGGACAAATAAGAAATCTACCCTGTCCTTTAAATCCATCACATGGCCATGATAGACCTTGACAGGCAAACAGGCCTCATCCACCGTATTTTTTACGCCATTTTCAATAATCTTTTTATTGGTAGGTTGTGAAACAACAACCTCTGCCCCAAGGGTTTCAAAAAATTTGTTCCATAATGGGAAATAATAATAGTATAACAATCCCCTGGGTATGCCAATCTTTATATCCACGCTATCCCTCCCGGCACTGATCTTTCTTTTCTGATAAACCAAGAAACATCTTTCCTTTATTTTATATAAGCTACTTTTTTTATATTTTCCTTTATACTTTCTATATATTCTTTTTGAACAACCTTTTCAAAGCTGCGCAGTCCTGCCAGTTTAAAGCCGTGCTTTTTAGCTAACTGCGCTATTTCCTCTACTTTCTCTATAGAAAGCTTTTTGCCGATGGAAAAATCTTCGTATTTATTTTCTAAAGCCAGAATCATGGTTTCTGCCATGCAGGCATAGCTTAAGCCAGGGGGAAATCCAAAATTAAAGCCAAAATCCACATCTCCCGGCACTTCAATTACACCGCCTTCTATGACCAAAACATCCTTCCGTTTTTTTTCAACTTCTTTAGATACATCTCTGGGTCTTGCCACATCACAAACAATGGCCCCTCCTTTTAAATATTCCGGCTGAATGATGGCATCTACAGCACTAGAAACAGTGATGACAATATCTGCTTTCGCCAATGCTTTTTGCAGATCTGTCTCTACTTCAACGGTACCTTTTCCTCTCTGCTGAATTTCTTTTCCTACAGCTTCCAGCGATTCAATATTCGGAGCTGTCAAAGTAATACGATTGACCTCCGGTGCCAGCAGCAGTGCACATATCCGTCCGATGGAGCCTGAAGCACCCACCACCACTGCGTCACAAAGCCTTAAATCCTTTTCCATTTGCAGTGCAGCCTCTTTAACTGCTTCTATAGCCGCCGCAACGGTATAGCTGTTTCCTGTGGTTACTGCTATATTTAAATGTTTGCGGATGGTAATTCCCCCATCCCCCACAATCGATGTAAAAGCACCTAAACCTAATACTTTAGCCCCTAATGCCTCTGCCTTTTTTCCTGCCTGTATGATTTTTCTAAGTACAAAGTCTTCAGGCAGGTGCATCATTTGATCGGTAATCAACGGAACCCCTACAAACCAACCATATGCTTCGCCATAGTCACTGACAATTCCGGTGATTCTAGATACCTCCATGGCAGGCAGCCTCTTTGTCAGCTGGTAGATTGCCTTTTGGGGTGCATACTTCAGCAGTGCATATTTTTTTTCGATATCTCTTATATCTATGGGATGTATGCAAAATGCAAATTTTCCTATATTCATATACAATCCTCCTATCGACTGACCATAGACTGAATGATCGTTTTAGAACTGCTCATGGCAAGAGAAAAGAAGTTTCTATGCTTTTTGCAGATCTCCTCCAGTGCGTCTACCATTCTATCCATTTCCTCATACCGGATAATCAGTGGAGGCTCCAGCCGGATTACATTTGGATTATTCAGGGTGTAGGCAGTAATCATGCCATAGTGGTTTAATAGTTCGCCTGCTACCAATGCACCTATATATTCCTCTGATATCTTTTTTAACAGTCTTTTCCCGGGTAAAAACTCTATACCGATCATGAGTCCTCTGCCTCGTACCTCACGGATGATGGGATATTGCTGCTGAAGTTTTCTTAGTCTTTTTAAAAAGTACTGACCTTTTTCCTCAGCCTGTTCTGCTAGATTCTCACGGGTAAGCTTTTCAAGAGCGGCAATTCCTGCAGCTGCAGCTAACGTATTCCCTCCAAAGGTTGAGGTGTGCAGCAGACATTTATCCATGGATCCATAAGCCCTTCTCCACACTTCTTCCTTAGCTACAGTGGCACCTATCGGCATTACGCCTCCTCCTAAGGACTTAGCCAGACACAATATGTCCGGAATAACTGCTTCATACTCACAGGCAAACATTCTTCCTGTTCTCCCAAACCCGGTTTGTACTTCGTCCATGATGAATAGAGCATCATGCTGACTGCACAGAGCCCTTACTTCCCTTATATAACCCTCTGGCGGCAGAATAATGCCTCCCTCACCTTGGATGGGCTCCAGAATAAAGGCTGCAGCAGGGGCATTTCTCAATGTTTTTTCCAATGCCCCGGAATCCCCAAAGGGAACACTTTCTACATCTCCCATCAGAGAGCCAAAGGGTGTTTTATATTTTTCCCTTCCCGTAATCGATAAAGCGCCTACGGTTTTACCATGAAAGCTCCCAGTACAATAAAGAATGTGATCCTTTCCTGTGGCCGCCCTGGCCATTTTAATCGCTCCTTCTACGGCCTCAGCACCGCTGTTGGAGAAAAAAGTCATTTGCAGATCCCCTGGTGTAATGACTGCAAGGTTTTTGGCCAAAACAGATGCCAGCGGATTTAATGCTGCCTGCAGAATATTGGGTCTATCCATTGCTTTCGTTACTGCTTCCAGTACTTCCTTAGGATTATGGCCAAGATTTAGTGCTCCATACCCTCCGAGAAAGTCTAAATATTCTTTTCCTTCATCATCCCAGACCCGCATGCCCTCTGCCTTAACAAAGGACTTGTCAAAGCCTATCAATCCCAGCATCATTGCAAAATAAGGATTCATATAATTTTTATAATTTCTTCTTATTTCTTCTGAATCAACCTCCAACGCTTCTTCTAGAGAACTAATCGCTTCATTTAATTTTTCAGTGTAAAGGGGCATCCTTTACCCCTCCTTCCCATTTATTTGCTTCTATCAGTGTTGTCCTTTTCAAATATTTTTAAACCACCCACAGTAAATTGCTTGGTTTATAGATTAAGACAATAAAAAACTACTGTGGTTTTCCCACAGTAGTTTTTTATTATCTTAATAATTCGTCCAGTTTTCTTTTGTCAAACCCTTGAATAATCTCTTGATCTACCATGATCACCGGAACCCCCATGAATCCTTTTGCCATCAGTTCCTTTCTGGCAGATACATCCTTTGAAACATTTCGTTCTTCAAACTCTACTCCAATGGATCTAAAATAGTTTTTTGCTTCTCTGCAGTAAATGCAGGAATCGCTGGAATATATAACAACATTTTTATCCATATTTCATTCCTCCCTAATATGAATTATTCTATTTTATGCAGCATGGTCCTGATTGGTTTGCTTTCCTTGAGTATTTGCCTTCTGAAAATCCCGTATCAGTCCTGTAGCATGACCCATAGGGCATACAATACACCAGCTTCTAGGCTTATAGATAATCCCCATGAAGACTCCCAAAACCAGGGAAACGGTCATTAGCCTGAATATAGCAAAGCTTATTGCCTGAACATCAAAGCCTGCATGGTATATAGATATACTAAACATCAAAAGCATCAACCCCAGCAGCAGATTCTTTGTCTTTTTTCCCTTCATAAATGAAGGCATCTCATTTTCAAAGCTCAACCGCTGTAAAAACTTCCCTAACAGAGAACCTCTAGGGCAGTACTTTGAACAGTGGATCTTACCTCTACCCCTTATGGCATGATAAATTGGCGTGCCCATGCAGATGAAGCCTAAAAGTCCGAAACGAATATCTAGGATTGAAAGTACTAAAAATGCTACTAAAAGAACCCAGGACCAACCTTGATGTGATTTGATCTTTGCCATTTTTTACTCCTTCCTAATATCTATAATCGTCAACAAGAGGACCCTCCGATGCCGGGTATAATACGAAAACCCTTGTTAAACCACCCATCTGAATACTCAATGGTAAAACCCTGAAATTGCTTTAATAAATCTCTGTCTACTATGAAATTAATCCCGTTTACTTCTTCCAGATAGTCTTGATTTTCGTCCTTTACCTCTTCCAAGGCAATCCCAAATACGGGACCTCCTCATCCAAAGCCCTTTACAAAAATCCTTGTATAAATGTTCTCTTCTTTTTTATTTTGCAGTTGTTGTCTGATCATTTCCCCAGCCTTTTCCGCAACGTGAATACCCATGATTATTCTCCTTTCTATATCCCCTCCCCAGGGGGTATTTCTAATATTATAGTATTCTTTTTTACTACAAATGTCAATAGTTTATAATAATTTTTTCAGATTTGTTTTTTGGAAGATTCCTAGCACGTTATACATAATATTTGGTCCAAAATATAGGAAGAATACGACGTAAGGCGGAACCACGGGGGCGTGGTTCCCTACCATTGAAATATGTCATTCATGCGTAATGGCGGGTTTCCATGCCCGCCATTGGGTTTTGAACCTGATTGGGCCTGAGACCCAACCCTACTTTATCATCCTCATAAAGCTGTCACCCTGAGCGGAGCGAACGGGTCTAGAATTTTAAAGGTCAGATCCTTCACTCCGTTCAGGATGACAAATCATAAAGCGGGTTGCAGGAATCTTGCTGCCCGGGTGGACAGGGTCCTCCACCCCTACAACCTAATTCCAATACATATTTGGACGGGCGAACAATGTGCACCCCTACATCCCTCACTATCATAGAGATGTCATCCTGAACGCAGTGAAGGATCTTTGGTTTCTGTTTTAAAGATCCTTCGTTTCACTCAGGATGACAACCATATAGAACCGTACTATGACGCATTTATCTATGACTGTGAACTATACAAAAAAGAGGCCTCATTTACAGTGCCTCTTCGATCATTTTATTCTTTTCTTTTTCTTTATCCCATAGCTTTTTCCTAGTTTCCGACAATTCCTGCCGAAGCCTATTGATGACCCCCTCAATACGGGTAAGCATTTCTTGAACGGTTTCCAATGACTCACCGATCTTTTGCTGAACTACAAAATCAGAAATCAACCCATCGAAGAAATAATCAGCAAAGGTAGCAAAGCTTCCGATTTCTATGTTAAAGTCCATATAATCCCCTATATCTGTCAATTCCCGCTGAAACCTCCGAAGCATAGATTGTACTGCATTCATTTGTGCCCTGGCATCATCGATTCGAGAGTGCTTCGCCATGGTTGCGATCAACCCGCCTCCCAGGATATCACATGTACCCCAGCCCTTTGCTGCCTGTAGGGTTTCCTCTACGCTGTATAATAATCGTACTGCCTCGGAACCGGCAGCCTCAGCTTCTTCCAGTTCCCTGATAAAGTTCTCCAACCGCGATTTTTCTTCCGTAATCTCAATGAGCTTTAGGGCAAAATGCTCATTTTTTTTCAAGAACTCAAGTTTTTGATTGATGATTTTCTTATAATCCATATCCAGATGTCCCATGTTTTGAATCTGATTTTCCAATTCAAATATATATATATTCAGATTGGCAATCCCATGATCTACCTCGTCGTACTTCAGCTTCTGCGCTAAAAACTCCCGTCTCTCTTTTTCAACACATTCTTTTTTATCTCCTATCAGACTGTGTAT
Source organism: Geosporobacter subterraneus DSM 17957 (assembly GCF_900142145.1). Classification (GTDB taxonomy): domain Bacteria; phylum Bacillota; class Clostridia; order Peptostreptococcales; family Thermotaleaceae; genus Geosporobacter; species Geosporobacter subterraneus. The sequence goes on from NZ_FQZV01000038.1 coordinate 17,902, forward strand.
TAAGTTGGTTAAGGATAAACTCTCTATTCTATCTAAATCCTTTTTTTCCTTTTCCAGGTCTTTATAAAGCAATTCTCTTTTCTCCATCAATACAGCCAATTCTTCCAAAGACTTTTCCAACAGTCTCTTCATCCGATCTCTTTCCAACAGTTTTTTTTTGATCTCTGCCAGATCATCATTTAATTGTCTCAGCATTCTATTCCCTCCTGCTGAATTACTTTTTCTCTGTCCCTTATAAAGCTATTATAGCATATATTTTTTCTTCTCTTTTTATGCCAAAAAATCTTTCTCTCTTCATCCAAAAAAAAAGAATAAAGTTCCTGCTGCGGCAGAAACTCTATAGACTATATTGAAGTATTTCCATCATTTTCTTCGCTTTAAAAAGGGCATCCTTTATTTCTCTGCCTTTCTCTATCTGTAAAATTTCCATAATATCTGTGATGCTTTCAAGGTCTTCCATTACTTTTCTCGGATGAGATGTTCTATTTTTTAACCGATTGACCCGATCGTTTAGTATCAGTGCCTTGTCAATGCTTTCCCTGCTTTTTCCTCTCATATGTGGACGTATGGTTTCCAGCAGCTTTATAGGATTTCTATCCTGCACTGTCTGTGTATAAACCTCCTCTTTGGCATATTCATTGTTGGCGTATTTGCTTAACCCATGGATAATATCTACTACATTCTCCGTTTTACTCAAAGCTTCCCGATGGGGCTGATTAAAATAAGGCTTTACAGACTTTAACAGAGCTGACATTCTATAGATCTCCTCGGAAGAAAGCTTGCCCATTCCCTCTCTATTTAGTAACATAAATAATAACAGAGGAATTATAATATTATTTTTTTCCATACGGATCCTCCATTCTTTCCTCCCGTGTCCTGTGATTTGCATATTCTATTTTCATAGTATGCATTTTCACATCCAATGGTGTAAGGAAAAATTTTGTGGTTCCACTGTGGGCAAAACCTAAATATTGCATATGATGATAGTATAATAGCGATTATTGTAATTTGTATAAGGCATAGCTGTTTTATATAGCAGCAGGAAAGGAGGTCCTCTGTTGTGCCTAAACCTAAACCACTCTCACTCATCTCCCATATCAAAGATACCTCTTTGTTCCGAAAAAAGAATACAAAGGAGCTCAAAATCGGCTTGGCGCTCAGTGGCGGTGCTGTATGGGGAATTTCCCATATTGGTGTTTTAAAGGCCTTTGAAGATAATCATATTCCCATTTCCTTTATAGGAGGAACCAGTATCGGCGCACTCATTGGTGCCTTATACGCCGCTGGAATGACCGTGGCTGAACTGGAAAACCTGGCATTAAATACCCAGTGGAAGGATATATCCAAGCTCTCATTGCTATTCCGGGGCCTGTTGTCCAATGAACCCATGGAACAATACATTGAGAATTTAGTAGGCAATTTAACCTTTGATGACTTAAAAATACCTTTTCAAGCTGTAGCTGCCGACTTAATCACCGGTGAAGAGGTAATTTTAAAAAGCGGCAGACTTTCTGCTGCTCTTCGCGCTACTACCGCCATACCAGGAATATATCAACCTGTCCAAATTGAAAATAGAACTCTGGTAGATGGCGGCATTGTCAATAACGTCCCTATCCAGATGGTCAGAGACATGGGAGCAGATTTGGTTGTTGGCGTCAGCCTATCATCGGTGCTGAACAATTGGATTCCAAAGAACAGCCTGGAGGTAATCTTAAAATGTTATTCGATCATGCAGCAGAAATGCATATCGCGGGAGATGGTCCATGCGGATATCCCTATTCACATAGATATGACCAATTGCAGTCCCATTGATTTCTCCTGTGCCAAAACTTCCTATAACCGTGGATTGATAGCAGGCCTGATGGCAGTGGATCAAATCCAAGCCAAAAGAAAAGATGGGTAAGCCTAAAGTTTCAATATAAAACCTTTTAGGTTTCCCCATCTTATATCTTTCTCAAAACTATGCAGACCTGCTTGCCCGGTATTCCATAGGCGTCATTCCAACAATTTTCTTAAAAACCTTGCAGAAATAGTTGGGCTCGTTGTAGGAAAGCTCCAGGGATATATTCAGTATCGGCAGATCTGTATCCGATAGTAATTCTTTTGCCTTCTCTATCTTTAGGTTGGTCACATAATGGGTAAAGCCTATTCCCAATTCTTTTTTTACAAGTCTGCTCAAATACTGAGGATTAAGATTTACATAATCAGCCACTTCCTCAAGACTGATTCGATTTTGATAGTTTTTTTCCACATAATTCACTACGGCATTGATTTCGTCATTTCGCTCATAGAGCTTATTATCAACAATTTCTTCAAAGATAGCTTTTAAAATCTCCTCTAACTCCGAGCGTGCTTTTTTAAACTCATAGATCTGAGAAAACTTTTTCGCAGCGTCATACTTGTCTGCCTTCATCTTCTTTAAACCCATTGTCCCGGATATCTCCAGCATCTTATCTGCAATCCTTGCAGCTTTTTTTAGACTTTCGTCTTCATTTTCAACAGAGGATGCTTCCAGACTGTCTAATAGAGCTTTGAGATTAATTTTAGCATCATTATATCTCCGTGACAAAATACTATTCATCAGCTTTTGTGTATCCAGGATGTTCTCTCTATGCTTGACCTTATGCTCATATTTCTTTATAATTGACACAATCTCTTCCGGTTTTGCTGGTTTTAATATATAATCATCAATCCCGATCTTCACTGCTTTATGGGCAAAATCAAATTCATCGTAAGCTGTTAAAATGAAGATGATTGTCTGGGGATACTTTTCTTTAATGATTTTACTGGCCTGTATCCCGTTAATTCCGGGGATCTTTATATCCATGAATATGATATCTGGTTTTAGTTCAGCGCAGAGTCTTACCGCCTCATCCCCCGACTCTGCTTGGCCTACAACAGTGGCCTGGCTAAGTCCGTTTTTTATAATGATCTCTAAGGCTTTTCTTTCTAAATGCTCATCATCAACTAAAAGGATTCTACACATTCCTTATTCATTCTCCTTATGCATCCATTGTTTTAGGAATAGAAATGATAATCGTTGTACCCTTCCCTAATTCACTTGAAATCTCTATATCATAAAGCACACCAAAACAGTGAATCAATCTTTTTCTCGCATTTCGAATACCAATACCCGTAGATGCGTTGCTGTAGCTGCTGGCTCTCTGCATATTTAAAATTTCTGCCAGACGATCTTCCGGTATTCCTATACCATTATCTATAATCTTCATGATGATCCTGTTTTCTTCTGCGTATCCCTTAACATAAATTCGACCTTCTCCCAGCTTCGGCTCTAATCCATGGTTGATGGCATTCTCAACAAAGGGCTGCAAAATCATAAATGGTATTCTGTAATTTCGGATTTCATCCTCGATTTCCATCTCATACCTCAGCCGGCTTCCAAACCTGATGGACTGTATCTTTAGATATCTTTCGATATGCAGAACCTCTTCTTCCAGGGCAACCAACTGATTCATATTTTTCTTTAGCGTATAGCGCAGCATTTCTGCAAAGGCAAAAACGATTTCCTGCGTCCTTTGGGCATCTTCGATCAGAGCCAGTCTTCCGATGGTGTTTAAAACATTGAATAAAAAGTGAGGGTTTACTTGTGACTGCAAAGCTCTCAATTCAGAGTCTTTGAGTGCCTTTTCCAAATCAGTTCTGGCTTTCATTTCCTCCATTAATGCGATGTTTTTCCTATTTAGTTCCTCTTGTATAATATTAACACTGCCTCTTTCTGCAATATAATTGGCAATTACAAACATCATGTGGGCTGCAGCTTCCACCTTTTCATAGGGCTGCGGCACAATTTCATTAAAAGCTTCTACAACCTGAGGGTTTGCTTTCCAGCTGGTGATGGGTTTTACAATATTTTCTAATTCAATATCATCTTCCTCGATGATCTTGGTTTGCCCTGCCAAAATAGCACCTCTATAATGTCCATCTACAATAATAGGCACAGAGAGATCCACGAGTCCTGTATGGCATCTATAGATATAGGGTTTTGCGATTCTTGCAGCCTCTAATCCGCCCCTGGCATCACATTGGTAGCAGCCGTCTCTGCATTTTGCATCCTGACGGATCAGCTTGCAAAACTTTGAAAAGTTACTGTACTTGCTTATAGGGTTTCCTTTGTAGTCAACAACTACCGCGGCCATGCCTGTTGATTGGGCAAATTTGTCTAGGATTTCTTGCAGTATCTCCATATCTATAAAATCGCTTAGCAGGAATTGATCCTTCATGGTTATACCCTCCCCCTATTTCTACCATATTCATTGTTTTTAGCTATAGTTTCTATAGACTATATCGAAACAAGTGCCAAATTTCAATGGTATTTACTATAAATAGCCATAATACTTCATATTTCTACTTATATTAAATCTTATCATATGGGATAGAATTATACAAATATTCTTATGATAAGTTGAGCGGATAGATAGATTCTATAGGACCGACACATCTTTTACATAGTTGTAGAAGGATAGGCAAAAAGGAGCTAGCCCTATTATTCAGGCTGCTCCAGAATTTGTTGTTTATTAAGTTCATATAGCAGCTATAACAGCTTAGCGATAAAATCCTTTGAGGGCGAGGCAATGACCACTGCACTGATGATGCCGCCATTATCCTTTAGGTTGTTCTCACAAGCCTTCACCGCTGATTGAACTGCGGAAACTTCTCCGGTGATAATGGTAAACCCTTTACCCCCTAAGCCTCTGGCGATCCTTATTTCCAACAGTTCTACATTAGAGGTTTTTACAGCCATATCCCCAACTAAAATTGAGGTCACCGCAGACATGGTTTCTATAATTCCTAAGGATGCAATCTTCTCCGGATTAGAAGTGGCTGTAATAGCAGGAAATACCTTCTCGTTCACATTTGGGATCAGGTAGTCGTCCACTGTGAAAATATCTCCTACAGTTTTTCCTACTTCAACTGCATTTTTTACTGCCCCTACATTTCCTGTAATAATTACTACATACTTTCCCGGACATATGGGGGTAGCGAGAAGCAGTTCTGCATCGGCGGCTTTGAGCATCTCATCGGCAGCTTCCATACCCTTTGCAATGCTTTTGAATTCTAATAGTCCTATTGCTTTCTTCATTGTTATCACCACTTTCTATTCGGTGCTGGTTAATTATTTCGCTGTTAGAAAAGAAGTACGATAAAGGTGCTGATAAATATAGCCATAGCCGGCGGATCTATGTGGGTATCCCCATAGGTATTGAAGATATTGCCTGTCAACTCACAGAGAATAGCCGAAACTACTGCAAATACGGCACCTAAGATTATGCTTCCTGTCTGCATTGCAGCAACGCCGGCAATGAGAGTAATGTGATGGGTAACAGGAAAATCCTTTAATCCGATCAATACTAAAATCAGTGAAGCTGCACTAAATCCAAATCCAAGCACAGGATTTTGAATGTCCAACACTACCTTTGAAAACACCAGACCTAATCCGAAAGCCATCAAAATGTTGAAGGCAAGATTCTTTGCATCCAGATAGACCTTTTTGGCTGGTTCTGCAGCAGCTGCAATTTCATCAGATGCACCAGATACAGGACTGAGCTTTCCAAATACCCCTAAAGAGCCAAAAGCCAATCTGGCAATCAATCCCGATGTAAATACGGAGAGGGCCACAGTATCTGTAGGTATTGCCAGGATAGTACCATATAAATAATTCAACAAAAGACCGATTACTCCAAATATACCGCCTACCATTAGTACGCTTAAGTCTTTTGTACTGTTGAGTGGTGTTACGATATCCTTGCCATTATCAAGATTTTTTCTCTTGAGTCCTGCAAATGCTGCTGCTGCAACACCGCCGCCGAAAGCAACGTGCGGGCCAAACATTGGGCCAAAGGCTACCAGACCGGTAATGTCAACAGTACCGCCACTGGCTGCAACTGCAATACCGGCTAACACTAGAAAACCTGTAAAAATGAAGGATTGCAATGCTCCAATCGTAGCACCGAATAAGCCCCCACCAAATGCTGCTAAAATCAATTCTAAGCTCATATTTATCCTCCTTATATTTTTTATTTAACCCCGACGGATCACTATTTTATCTGTGTTGAGGGTTTCAACCACGCCATCTATCGTTGCATGAATCTTGGCACCCAGCTTACCCTCCGGCAGATCAGCAATCAGTTGTCCTTTTCTCACTGAATCTCCTTTTTGAACCGTTGGTGTTGCCGGTGCTCCGATATGCTGTTTCAGCAGAATGCTTACCCTATTTGCTTCCACAGGAGCAGTCTCCTCCAGAGGTGCATCCACATCATATTGGTTTAGTCCCAGCTTTGAAACCAGCTTTTTTACCGGAAACTTCTTGTATTCTCTAAAAGGATGGGTCTTTTGCGGTCTTTTATTATTTGGGTTTCTAATACCTGCCTTCCCTAATTCTCCCTTCAAAAACCTATGAAGCTTCCATGGCTGAAGGTCCATCACACAGGCATACTCGCACAAAGCACACTCACAGCATAGAAAGGCTTCCGCTGCCTTTGTTTCAGTACTGCAGGTACTGTTATAGCTCGCCAGTCGCATGAGTCTGTCAGGATTCAAAGTATGACCTAACAGATTTCGAGGACAGACTTCTGTACATAGGGAACAGTGCATACATGAGGTTCTGGCATTCCGAAGCATACTTTGGATATCCCTAGATTTAGATTTTAATAGAGAATGCTCTTCCGGCAGTAGGATCAAGCCTTTTGTGGTTTTGGTAATTGGCCCATGAAGATCATTGATTACCTTTCCCATCATGGGGCCGCCATCGATGACTTGATAGCTTTCTACTGTCGGTCCCCCTGCAAGGGCAATGGCTTCTAAGATGCTGATTCCGATAGGCGCCTTGATGGTCTTTGGATTCTTTACTGCCCCTGTTATGGTCAAGTATTTTTCTGTGACAGGCTTTCCTGCCAAAGCTTCGTACAGATTCAACAGGGTTTCTACATTGATTACAATTACACCTACATCTAGTGGAATGCCGCCCTCCGGTACGATTCGGTTAAAAACCTCATAGACGGTAACCTGCTCATCTCCCGCCGGATAAAAATTATCCAGGGGAAGTATTGCAAGCTTCTCATAGGCTCCTATTTGGACATTCAGCTGCTTTATCGCATCCTTATATTTGCCTTTTAGCGCAATAACACCTTTTTGGGCAGAAGTGCTCAGGACAAGCAGGTTAAGTGCTTCCAGCACTTCCTTAGTCTTCACTGCCAACAGCTGCTGGTCCACTCTCAGCAAGGGTTCACATTCCGCTCCATTTACAAGTATATAATCAACCTTTGCATTGATTTTTACATGTGTTGGAAAACCCGCTCCGCCAGCACCGACAACACCTGCTTCTCTAGCTATGCTTACAAGATCTTTGTCCATTTTATCACCTCAAATCTATCTGATAGAGAATCCGTCCACTAGTACACATCTTCTTGACCGTGTAAATGACTTTGCAGTAGTCAATCCTTCTCCTGTGGGTCCAGCGATGGTAAAAGTGGAATACCCCTCTCCACCAACCCCAATTCCTGCATAGGATGGACCATTTTTTACGAATATGGTTGTTTGTATTTCTTTAGCCATTTTGCTTAGATTGTCAATATTCTTTGAATGTATAATCGCCGTATGCCGATAGCCATGCTCTACTTCAACGGCCAGTTCAATGGCTTCGTCGATATCCTTAACCCTTACAATCGGAAGAATAGGCATCATGAGTTCTTCCTGAACAAAGGGATGATCTTTGTTGGTTTCTAATATGATGGCTCTAACTTCAGGATCACAGTCTACTCCAATCATTTTTAATATGAAGTCTGCATTTTTTCCTACCAGATCTCTGTTGAGGTGACCTTTTTCATTGAAAACTATTTTTTCAAGCTTTTGAATTAAGCTTTCATCGGTTATGAGATATGCATTGTGCTTTTTCATGTTAAAGATAAGATAATCAGCCACTGTATCTACGACAATAACTTCCTTTTCTGCAACACAGGGTAGATTATTGTCAAAGCTGCACCCGTCAATGATGTCTTTTGCTGCCTTTTCAATATCGGCTGTCTCATCTACCACAGCAGGCGGATTTCCGGCACCGGCACCAATGGCTTTCTTTCCACTGGATAGTACTGTTTTTACAACATCGGGACCACCCGTAGCCACCAGCATTTTTATTTTCTTATGCTGCATCATGATGTTGGCACTTTCAATGGTTGGTTCCTTAATGGCTGTAATAAGGTTTGCAGGTCCTCCCGCCTCAATAATGGCTTGGTTCAGCACCTCAATCGCTTTACGGGAAGTATTTTTTGCTCTTGGATGAGGCGCGAATACTACTGCATTGCCCGCTGCAATCATTCCGATGGCATTGCAAATTACCGTTTCCGTAGGATTGGTTGTGGGCGTGATGGCCCCTATAACCCCATAAGGGGATAATTCAAACAGGGTCAAGCCATGATCTCCGGAAACCGCATCGGGTTTTAAATCCTCTATACCCGGTGTTTTGTCAATAGCCACAGTATTTTTCATCACCTTATGCTCATATCTTCCCATGCCTGTTTCTTCTACGGCCATTTTAGAAAACAGTTCTATGTTTTTACGTGCAGCCGCTCGCATGGCAGCAATGAACTTCCCTCTGCATTCTAAACTATATTTTACAAGTTCTTTTTGTGCAGCCCAGGCTGCTTCTATGGCTTCTTCCATATGATCGAATATCCCATAAGCTGGAGCGGATGCTTCGTCCTTTAGCGCCATTTCTGTCATTATCTTTTTTACAATCATTTCTATCTGGTTTGCTTCAATCATGTCTAATCTCTCCTTTCCAGTTCAAATACCTTGAGGACATGGGATGCAATAATCATATCCTCATCAACCGTTCCTCCGCTGACGCCAATCCCACCAAGGATACTTTGATTTGCTTTCAGTGGGTAACCCCCTCCAAAGGTAACAATCCTATTATCATTTGTCCATTGGAGCCCGTATAGTACAGCTCCCGGCTGCACCAAGGGACCTACTTCATGGGTAGGGATTCTGACAGCTGCAGCGGTATATGCCTTGTTGATAGCAATATCAATACTCACCAGCAAAGAGTTATCCATTCTATGGAGCAGGATTAAGTTTCCACTGGCATCTACTACTGAAAATACAATAGGTATGCCAATTTCTTCTGCCTTTTTTTCTGCAGCACCTGCCATTTTCTTTGCAAGCTCAAGGTTTAAATAACTCTTACTCTGTCCTTGATTCAATTTAATCAACACCCTATTCTTTACTTCCTGAATGAAAGCACACCGTTCTTCTTCTCTTGCCAGCATAAACAATGTATCAGATAGTCGATTCATGTATTTTAAAATCTCCTGGCGAACAGGTTCGCTGCGATTTAAGCTTACGGTTTGTCTTTCAGCTCTTCGGATAATCGTTCTTGCTACATGCAGGAGGGAAGATGCCGTGGTCTTGCCAGGTATCAGGAATTCCTTCAATGGTCCGTTGATTTCTGTATATCGGTCTATGATTTCTTCCAAGTACCGGATATCTTCTGGGCTGACCCTATCCTTAAGGCTGCTTCTTCCTTTGGGATCTGAAGCTAGTTCTGCTCCTAGCACAAAAAGTCTTTTTTGAATTCCCCTCAGGATTTCTTTTATCTCATCGCAGCCGGTCATTGAATAAGCTGCACCTATCATTGCATTGGCTTCATCAATGGTGCCATAGCAGGATACCTTAATGTCATCCTTTGGGATTCTGCTGCCGCCTAATAATCCTGTCTCACCGGCATCACCGGCTTTTGTATATATACTGCTCATTCGATCACTTCCTCTACCCGTTAACTTCCATACTATCTACAATCCCTATAATCGCTGCATCTACAGGTGATTTTTCTTTTCCGGAAACAACTCTGGCAGAGCTGCCCTTAGAAACAATTACGATTTCCCCTACCCCTGCACCTACAGAGTCGATGGCTACCTCTTCATTTCCTATGGATTCATATTTGCCATTGATAGGCTGTACAATTAATATCTTCGAACCTATCAAGGCTTCATCTTTTCGTGTAGCAATAACATTGCCCACGATCTTGGCCAAATACATATAAACACCTCTTTTAGTCGATTATTGAAGGACGATCTTTACGCTTAAGTCTTTCGCAGCATCCTTTGCATAGGCTGTAACGATTGCATTTTTCGATATAAGCAGGGTTTTACTGCCGCTGGAAGCGTTCACCACATCCGCCCGGGAAATCACTTTCTTATTGGATGCATCATGGGGAATGCCTTCACTGACATGTGTTTCCTTTTTTCCGCCGGTGCTTCCGTTTCCCAGAACCTTGTCATATAGACTGGAGGCTTCTGTTAACTGTATACCATAGGATTTCAGCATTTCCATATATGCTGCTAACTTTTCCAGGTACAGGGTATTGACTTTTTTCTTGCTATAGCCGTATTTTTCAAGGCAAGCAGGATCACAGCCATTTACTGCTGCTACCATCGGTGTCCCCCGAAGGAGTCCCTGGGACAGCATCCTAGTAATGGGCGTATCTGCAATCCCTAAGGCAACTTTTACAGCAGTATTTTGTGTGAGGGTAGGCAGTATGATCACATCAACATAACTGCAGCATGTATCCCAACCGCTAATCTCATCCTCAAAGATAATATCATCCAGGTTTAATGCTTTCCTCACAGACTCCGCCTTTAAGGTTCTCTGAGCACCGCGGGAAAACAGCACCTTGATCTGCCACCCCTCATCCTTCAGCCTTGCAATCTCACGGAGTCCTTCTTCAAAACCTGCTGTGGCACCTGTAAAGACGACTAGGGCAGCTTTGGGGAGACTTTGCAATCTTCTTACGACTTCCTCGACGATCATGCTGATCCATAAATTAGCGTCCAAATCCATCACCTCATCGTGTACTGTGCATTGCAATTCCTAAAGGTGTAACCAAAAGGGGTTTATGGGGCTTGATGGTTTCTATCCCTATTTCTTTTGCAAACACACTTTCAAACTCATCAAAACAGCAGGCGCCGCCAACTACATAGATCTTATCTACTGAGTAACCTGCAATATGGTTTTTTACGATTGTAGCCATTTTTTCCACAACCGGTTTGATAATCGTAAATACATTCCGATGATCCTCCGTCCTCTTCTTTAACCTTTCTGCTTCTTCGAAGGTGGTCTTGTAAAAGCCGGCCAGCACTAAACTCATATGAGTACCACCGGTAGGCTCATCAGCAGTATAAATGACTTTTCCCTCCTTTAGAATACTCACTCCCGTTGTTCCTCCCCCTACATCTACCACAGCACCCTCTTGTATTCCTAAGAAGATAGCAGCAGCGGTGGGCTCATCTACCACATGGGTTACGTTCATATCTGCAGATTCTACTACATTTATTATCCCCTTTACATTGCCGCCCAAAGTTCCTGGCGGTATGGCAGTGGCTGCCTCTGTTAATCTTACTTCAAGAATTTGTTCCACCTGTTCTTTCAAATCTTTCACGATTCTAACGGCACCTACATAATCTACCACTAATCCATCTTTTACAACAGAGGCGCCATAGGTGGCACCCGCAACAGGATTGCCCTCCTGATCTACTACAGATAGTACAATATTAGCTGTACCAAGATCTACGCCTACCTTTAACTCCCCTGAATAAGGGTTAAAGGTTTTTTCCTCAATTAATCTAGAAAACTCTGCAATTTTTGCATTTGCCGCGGTCAGATCCATATCTGTTACTCCCTGTTTTTTATGATTTTTACGGTATCACCATTTTTTAAGCCGCTAGCATTTGCTTCATCGGTATCTACATGCATTTCTAAAACAAACTGGTCGGATACTCTCACTAAAACATTACTAAAGATCGTTTTGCGTATTCCTTCACAGACTACATCCACAAAGTCCTTATCCTTTATGCCCTGTCGCTGCGCAAATTCGGGGGGCATGTGTATATGCCTTAAGGCAGCAATTGCACCGTAGCCTTTCTTAACGCTTCCTTTTGGCCCTTCGATGATGATGCCGGCGGTTCCCTGCAGCTTTCCGGACTCACGAATTTCAAGATTGATTCCTAGCTTGAAGCCATCAGTCAATGCCAGCTCCAGCTGAGTTTCATTTCTAACCGGTCCTAGGATTCTAACTTTGTCAAATTCTCCTTTAGGTCCGATGATTTTCACAGTCTCTTTTGCAGAATACTGTCCCGGCTGCTTCAAGTCGTTCAACTTTGTTAACGCATATCCCGGACCATAAAGGATATCCAAATCTTCCCTACTGATATGAATGTGTCGATTAGACACACCTACTGGTATATCATCATTGCATGCTTCCAGTCTTTTGCAGATTTCTTCTACAATTTGCTTGATAAGAGCCGGATCTATAGGATTCATTTCAAAGCTCCCTTCCAAGTGATCTTCATCATTGATCTATATCTGAACCACTATTCTGATTTGATCTTTGGCAGTATCTTTTCAGTATCTGAGTGTGGCCTTGGTATGACATGAACAGATACCAAATCTCCAACCTTTTCTGCTGCAGCTGCTCCGGCATCTGTAGCTGCCTTCACCGCACCTACATCGCCTCTTACCATAACCGTAATAAGACCTGACCCTATTTTTTCATAGCCCAGCAGTGCAACATTAGCTGATTTGGTCATGGCATCGGCAGCTTCAATAGCTCCCACTAAGCCCTTTGTTTCAATCATTCCTAATGCTTCTCCCATGATTTAACCTCCTACTTTTTCTTTCCGCTGTTGTAATGTAAACAAATACTTCTGATATCTCCTTTTCTTCGGATGCATTCCGGATCATGACATAGGTTACAGGTTGCTTTGCGAGAAGATGTGGTTAGTGATTCTTTTTCTCCAGCAGCCTCCAGAGCCTCCGCCGCTGCCGGAATTAACACTTCTTCCCTGTCCTCAATCTCATCCTCTATTAATGCATCCTCTTGAATAACTGCATCTATTCCTTCATTTGGACTTTTTTTTTCCTCTTCTGGACTGTCCTGTTCTTCTTCCGCCATTTCTTCTTCAACAACATCTGCCGCAGATTCCGCTTTTACTTCTTTTTTTACTTTTTCTTTTTCTAACCCAACCGTTTCTTTGCTGTATATTAAAGCCTCAATCTCGCTGTGTGGTCTTGGAATGATTTGCTTACTGTATACTTTGCTGACCTTGCTGGCAGCAATCACGCCTGCCTCTACTGCAGCTTTTACTGCCCCTACATCGCCTGCAAGCTTTACGGTAGCCATTCCGTCTCCCTTCGTTAATTCATAACCCAGCAGAACTACATTGGCGGATTTTACAGCTGTATCCGCTGCTTCAATAGCTGCTGCCAATCCAACGGTTTCAATAAGTCCTAAAGCAAGTCTTGACAAGCACTACACCTCCTTAGAAAATCATTTTCTCTTTTATATGGATTTAAAGGGGATTCCCTTTACCAGTCTTGCCCCGTTGGCCCCTATACTTCTCAATCTTTCTTCCCCATCCCCAAGCTTAACCTGCAGTAATGGATGACCCTTCTGAAGTTTGTTATAATGTAAAATAACCCATCCATCCTTGCCAATTCCGATTCCTACTCCAAGGTTCGATTCCTCTGCCGCCATGTAGCCTAATTCTAAAGAGCTTTCTCCTCTTTTTCCCTCGATCACATAAGGAATTCCCTCTTCCTCGATCCCCCAGATCACATGAGTAAAACTTGCTGTATCGATTGAATCCTGGTGAAAATAAACTGGGATATGAGGCTTTGTCATTTTTGTATTAGTTGCCATGATAGATCCCTTCTTCCATCGCCAGTATCAATCCTGATGCAACAGCATTTCTAGGACCTTCTGTCCCTCTAATATTTGCTCTTCCCGCAACAACGCCAAACTGCGAAAGGGCATCGGTAACCAACTGAGGAACCTCAAAATCTAATGCAGATCCTCCTACTAATACAACAAATTCAATGTCTCGTATATTCCCTGTTGGACACACTCTTTTAAGAGCTCTTAAGGCATTGGTAACAAATACCTTTTCCTTAGCCGATCTTCTAACTACCCTGATTTTCTCCAGAAAATTATGTCCTGGAATCGGGATCATGCCGCCTTCTTTTAAGATTACTATCTTCGCAAACACCTGAGGATCTAAGGGTTCTTGAAAGAACTGTACTGTTCCATCCTCATGGCGTATGTGGAATAGACTTTCTACCTTTGCCAAAGGATACTTTTTGATATCCTCTGCCAGAGATAGGTCCTCTAACCCAAGTTCTGAATTAATCAGCATGGTTACCATGTTTCCTGCGCCGGCTAGATGGATTGAACAGATTTCTTTATTTTTATTGATAATCGAGGCATCTGTTGATCCAGCACCCATATCTAAGATGGCTAAAGGTGTGCTACTTCCAGGGGTGGTTAAAGCCCCTCGTATGGCCATATCCGCTTCTACACCGCCAACTTCAACCTTAACAGATAATTCTTTTTCTAATTCATCGGCAATCATTTGCATTTGCAGCCGGTCTGCCTTTACCATGGCTGCAATTCCTACTGCATTTTCCAGAGAAAACTCCTGTGCCAAACCACCTTTTACCATCTGTGGTACAAAGGTATCTACGGCTAAAAGGTCTTGAATCTTAATGGTATGGGGGTGCTGTCCTGTCAGATTGGCCATAACTTGTCGAACCTTTTCCAACATTCCGCCAGCATTGGTTCCAGGCTCTCCTTTAATATCCTCAATGGGAGCCACTGCCTGCAGCACTTCCATCATTCTCACGGCACCCTCATCTACATCTACCTGACTGCTGCGTTTTTCCCCGATAAAATGGATTTTACCCGCAGGAATCCGACGCTCTTGTACATCCCCCTTAGGGGTTTTAATCACTACAGCAGATCGATTCCCAATTAAAGCTCTTGCAATGGGAACAATCTGCTTTGTTTCTTCTGCGCTTAAACCAAAAACAGTAGCAATTCCGTAGGGATTGGATAATACTTCTACAACACCGCCAGGAGATGCTACCTCTATTGCTGCTTTCATCCCTAAAGGAATCTTCTCAAGAAGCCCAACTTCATCTACGATGGGAATAGGATTGAGCAGTCTGTTGTTAATCAAAACCCCATCATCTCTTTGGGCAATTGCTCCTGTGATTTTTAATCCCGCACCCATCAATTGATTGATCACAGCTGCTGCACTTCCGAAATCTACTTCTTTTGGGATTAATATGATGATCGGTTCTTCCTTGTTTATATTTTGTGTATTTTGAATGTTTACCGTAGTTCCGATGCCTAGCCCTAAACCCCCTGGGGTAGAGGGGTTGTGACCAATCATGGTAGATTCGGTGATAATCGTTTCCGTTATCGTCTCCATGGCCACATCCCCAATCACAGGAGCTGCCTCATTAATCCGGATGAGGTGAATATCCCCTAATGACAAGTTTGCCTTATCTAGAGCTTGTTTTAGGGAGGCAAAGACACCGTGAATGTTTTTTCTGGTTCCTTTTATTCCGGTTGTCTCGACAATACCGCTGGATAAAAAGATGACTTCCTTTCTATCTGTGATCTTTGCCAATGCAACCTCTGTGGTTGCATTTCCAATGTCTACGCCTGCAATAATTTTCATTTTATTACCTCCTGGTTGTTAGCCAGTGTAAATTAGTCTTGTCTTAATCTGTTTCTTTGCTCGTAAACCTCTGCTGCCTCTCGAACAAAAGCTGCATTTACAGCTGCACCATATTTGTTTCCAAGCTCATCAGCGATCTCCAATAGTTCTTGTTTTGTTGAACGGTATGGTCTTAACGCATTATATATTTGAAGAATTCTTTCATCTGGAACTGCAATCAACTCAGCTGCTCTTCTAAGATTTCTTGCAAATGCATCTCTACCTACAGACTCTGCAACTTGCGCTTGAAGCTCTAAGGTTTCAGGTGAAATTCTAACGTCAGCAGCATTAACACTGCCTTCAATAACTTTATCTAAAGTAATCTCTTTAAGCGTCTTTCCTGTAGGTGTCTTTAAAAGCTCTGGTCTTTTTTCGCCTAAGGGATAGTCTGCTTTTGAAACAGCACCTGCACAGCTGCTTTTACCTTCACTGTCTTTACCTGCAGCGCCTAGAGAAGCCATTACTTCCTTTACCATTTGTTCGATTAATTGCTGTTGATTCATAGTCTTCACCTCCACTATTTAAACTGAACATCTAATTCAATAGGCTTAGCACCCAATTGAACGTGTTCTGTTTCCTTGATGTGTAATAGAGCTGCCTTTGCTTGGTATCTTGGACGTGCCATCTGATCGTTCCGAACAGGCACTGGCTTTGGGCTTTCACCTTTCGCATACTTGGCCGCATTTTTACCGATGGCTCTATAAGTTTCTTCATCAATCAATGGAGCCTGTGAAAATAACTCCAAGTTTCCAAGTGGGAACAGGTCCTTCTGGTGAATAACAGTTGTTCCCTTAGATTGAACTCCAATTCCGATGCCTGATCCGCTTAACTTTGCAGCATCATGGGAAACAAATGCTACGTCAGAAGTTCTTGTGATTCTCACAACTCTTGCTTTCAAGCCTTCTTCTTCAATACCTGCGATGATTTCTCTTAATACTTTGTAGTGAGGAATATCAATGATTGTTTTTGTTTGATGTAATCCAAAAGCCGGAGCAAGACCAATCACTACCTCATCACTTTTTGTCCCTTTTAGTGCCTCACCCTTAGCTGTTAATGTCAATCCTTCAACATTTGCAGGAACACTAACACTGGCTGGAGCAGCTGTATCAAAATTAAAGTCCTTAAGAACCTCTTCTATCACACTGCGAATTAATTGTTCATTTAAATTCATTACCTTGCACCCCTTCCTTTATCAATCTTAAAAGTCTTCCGGATTTACGGCGTTTGGAATGTTTCTGATTTCTTCCCATCTTGCGTCACTGATTACGTAACCGGTTTGTGGTCCACGATAATCGTTAGGATCATTTACAGAGCTGATTACGTTGAAATCCTTATCTAAGATTGCAGAAGTATGCAGATAATCTCCAGCTACCCTTTGCTTTAATAGAGAAAGTACGCTGCTGGCCACATCCTCAAAGCCTCTCTTATAAAGGGCTTTTACGATATCTAAACCGGTTACCCCTCTTGTCATCATTTCTTCTGCTGCCTTAAGATCTTCTACTACATTTCTATCCGGCATATCTTTGCTGCCATGAGCGTAAGTAGCAGCTTCAACTTCTTCATCTGTAATCGTAGGAAGTCCTAATTCTTCAAATAAAGCCTGAAGTGCTTTAGCAGCCTTATTTCTAACTTTTACGACTACATCTTCTGTTACCGGTCTTAAGCCTGCATCGATCTTTAAGTCTCTTTGAATAACGTTCCAATCATCATAATCGTCTGCATCCCAGTTTGAACCGGCAAACATGTTGTCATAGTTTGGTGTCGCACTATATCCAGAGCAGATAAAGTCAGTTCCAGGTACCATTTGCATTAAGGATCTTGCTACTCTCCTTAAGTCGGAGTGTGTGAAGGTTTGGTCGTTACTGGAAGCACACTCTAGGTCGAGCATCATAGCGATCAGGTTTTCTGCTAAGATCGCTCTGATACCGCCTGGCACCCCTGCAGGAACACCCACGCAGCTTACAGAACCATTTTGTGTACCTTGTGATCCGGCACCCTTTGTTACATAAAGGCAGCGAGCTTCTAGGTAAAGCATGGATTTGCCTTCCGCATAACCCATTTGTACCTCTGAGCCTGTACCGGATGTAAATCTCATTTTTAATCCTCTAGATGCATAGGCAGAAGCTAGGAAGGATTTTGACCAAGGTGTATCATCTCCATCGATGAATACTTGCTCTGTGCCATATACGGATACGGTTTCAGCATAAGCTGTAAGACCTCTCATACCAAGAATTAATTCTGTAGCCTCTTCAACTGCACATTGTGTAAGGATACCAGGTCTTCCAACCTGTGCACCTACCATAAGGGCCATTGCATTAAATGGTGCAATTCTTGCTACCCCTACTGTTGTTTCCTGCTCATCAAATCCTCTCACTGCAGCTTCTGCAGCATCCGCAGCGATTTGGATAGGGTTGTCCTTTACGTTTGTAACGTGGCACTGGTTGGATGGAACTCTTCTGGTTCTCATCTTGCTGGCTGCCATCATCATCTCCAATACGTTTAGGTGCCCTACTACCTCTACAATTTTTGCAGGTGTCATGGCTGTAGTATATTTAACGATTTCCCCTCTAGGAACATTGATATCTACCAGCTTTCTCGCAAACTCTAAAGAGTCAATAGCCATTGCTTCCTCTGCTTTGGATAGGTTGATAGCATGATCTGCGATAAAGCTATCCAGCATGTCAAAGTTTTCTCTCTTTTTACCGTCCAATTCTACAACTTTTCCGTTTACGATTTTAATGCTTGGCTTTGGGTCCTGTGGACTGTTCATGGCGATCAAACCCACTTCAGACCATTCTTTTACGAAACCGTCTTTATTTACAGGACGCTCTGCTAATACTTGAAAGCGTTTTGATTTCATCCTTTTTCCCTCCCTTATTTACTGCCGGATTTTATATATATGGAACAGTTACTGGCTTTGGCTCGTCTGCCAGTGTACCTAGCAGCTTAACCCCTACTTCTCTTGCCGCAATGATCGCTTGTCTTACTGCACCGGAGTCACCGCTGATGAATAGAATTACCTCGTTGGAGAAGCTTGTGCCGCCTGCTGGTGATGCATAGCCGATGACGTCTACATTTGCTGCTTTTACAGCAGTATCGGCTATCATAACCCCGATGGCTGCCGGAGCCCCTACGATTAATCCGAAGGCTTTTCCTAATGGTGCATTGAAGGCCTTGTTGCATGCATAGCTTGCTCTTGCTGTGTACTGGAACTCCAAGTGACCTGCATCGTTGGCATATACATCACCGAAGGTTCTGTCTAATTCTTTTAATGCTACTTCTACTGCTCTTCTTGCATCGGATACGTCTTCTGCTCCAAATAGGATTAAGCAGCCATGGCCTGCGCCGCCCTTTGTATCTCTTGCCAATTCAATTTTGATGATCTCTGTGTTTGTAGCTTTTACTGCCTCATCAGCAGCCATGATATGAGGACCTGCTCCTGTACGAGCACCAATAATTCCGATAGAACGATATTTCTTATCTAAACCCATGGCTTCATGTACTTGATTATCCACGTTTGCAATTACCAATCCAATTGTATCGCCAATAGCTGTACCTACAAATTCAGTTAATGAACAAGTTTTCATTTCACACTTCACCTCTTTTTTCTCTTCTACTTTAGCACTATCTACCTTTTTCATTACTTCTTCCATGAT
>NZ_FQZV01000081.1 GCF_900142145.1 Geosporobacter subterraneus DSM 17957
CATGACTTGCCAGTTTGTAGAGGTTCTGATTGGCTTTTAGTCGAATGGTATAGGAAACACTATTGGTTTCCCATTGTTTAAATAAGTCAGGGGTTGCAAAACCGCTATCTCCTCGCAAATATAAAGCGATATCCGGATAAATTTGTTGATACTCATCCAATAAAGGCTTCATAAAATCAACAACCCCGTTGGAAGTATAGACCGTACCATCCCGTAATTGAGCTTTAAGAAGATCTCCTGTTAAGCCATCATAGCATAACAATGGATGGTAACCATGGGCACTGTAATGAAAGTTGAAACCTTCTCCTTCTTGCCTACCATAGGTGTTAAGCAAGGTGGAATCAATATCTAGGAGTACCATTTCAGGTTTCTTGATCCCATAGGCAAGTTTTCTTAGTTCCTTGATTATCTCATTGAACTGATTTAATGTATCGGTATCCATACGGTTAAAAAATCGTGATAAAGTAGGCTGTGAAGCCAAAGCAGATTTTTCTAGAATGCTCTTAAAAACAGGCTCATTAGCCAGTTCATCAGCATCGTTGTCATTGAAGTACCCAGCCAGAATCTGATAGATCACCTGACAAAGGTTTTCGTCATCCTTATGGGTGCGTGTAGCAGTCAGGTTGAGTTATAATATTTCCTAACATGCTACTTTGAAAGGCTTTCCAATCTAGGTAACTAAGACTATATAAGAATATTCCTTACAGCCTGCTCTAGTTTGCAATCGGTCAGATTATCAATTTTGTGATAGGTGGCACCCAAATGACTGGATATCTCCGATGCAAGTCCAAATCTGATGCGGCCGCATTCTGTATCAATTACAAGACTTTTAATGCCCTCTGATGCAATACATTTTGCTGCATCAAATGCCTCCTTGACAGCATCCTCCCCATTTAATGAAACATTT
Organism: Geosporobacter subterraneus DSM 17957; assembly: GCF_900142145.1. Lineage (GTDB taxonomy): Bacteria > Bacillota > Clostridia > Peptostreptococcales > Thermotaleaceae > Geosporobacter > Geosporobacter subterraneus. Next base: position 908 of record NZ_FQZV01000081.1, read on the forward strand.
GCTCTTCCATCAGATAGCAGTACCAAAAGGGGAAATATATTTGGGTCTTTTCGTTTTGCTGCCCTTAGCAGCTCATAAGCTTTATATAGACCACTGGCTAAGGGTGTTTTCCCCCCGGTAGGCAGCTCCTTTAGTCGTTTCTGTGCAAGGTTAACGCTCCGAGTTATATCTAACAGCACCTCAGCACCGTTCTTTCTAAAGGCAATCATGCCTACCTTATCCCTTTTCTGATAGGCATCATTCAATAGAGATAAAATAGTTCCCTTTACCGTACCCATTCTTTTCCCGGCACCCATAGAGCCGCTGGCGTCTACAACAAAAAGAATGGTGGCACCGGTTCGTTTCTCACATACCTTTTCTCTTAAATCTGAGGCTTTCATAGCAATAGCCATGCCTTTTTTATCCCTAGTAATCTGATAAGGTGCTGCTGCTCTAAGACTTGCATCGAAAGCAATACTTTTTGCCTTTCCCTTAGGAAAGGTATATCTTATATATCTTCCCTGACCGCTATCTGTGATGGTCTTATTCTTTCGCCCACTACCCCGTCGCTTCCTTTTATCTGTCATTTGATCTACAGATAGACTGATTTCAAAAATATCCTCCAGTTTATCTATTTTTTCATTACATTGATTTGAGACAGTTTGAAGTGTGTTTTCTAAGTAAGTCTTTTCTCTTTCCTGATAAGCTCCAGTGGTGTCTTTTTCTCCTGAGGGTGGCTTTTGCTCTTGTGTTAAAACTGCTTGTTGATCTTGCTCCCCGCAGCTTTCATTTGAATGATTTTTATCTGATCTCTGTTCCCTGCCGTCAACAACTTTCCTTTTTTCTCTGATCCGATGGGGCAAAACAAAGCGAGCAGCTTCAGCAATATCCTCTTTTAGCATGCCTTTTCGTCCTTCAAAAGCAGCAATGGCTTTTGCTGTTTCAATTAAAACTATTTCAGCCCGATGCCCATGACAGTTTCCTTCACTGGCGATTTCAGCCGCATATTCCATATGGGTATCTAGTGCAGATATTTCTGGTAAAAGGCCTCTTGATGCCTCTATTTTTTGCAGAAGTCCATTGGTTTCAACCTTCCATGCTTCTATAAACATACTGGGTGACTTCTCGTATTCTAGACGGCGGCGTATGATTTCTTTTCTTGTCTCAATATCTTCACAGCCTTTTGTTTCTACATATAGTCCAAAACGATCTAAAAATGAGGCTTCAAAAGACCTTCTTCCGGATTCATGGTACCGATCAATATAAACTTTGATTCATGGCAGTAGGATATTCCTTCTCTTTCAACACGATTGATGTGGGAGGCAGAGACCTCTAAAAGACAGTTCACAATATATTCACTTAATAGATTTATTTCATCTACATAGAGAATGTTCCCATCCACTTTTTTTAAAATGCCTGGTTCAAAGGCTCTCGCTCCTTCTTTTACAGCTTTCTCAAAGTTTATTGTGCCAAGAAGTCTATCCTCTGTAACGTTTAGCGGCAGCTCCACAACCTCTATGTCGCTGATTACTTTAGCCAGTCCCCTTACCAAGGTAGATTTCGCAGTACCCTTTTCACCACTAATGATTACACCACCTATAGCCGGGTTTATCACATTTAGCAGCAGTGCCTTTTTTAATTGCTCCTGTCCCAATGTTGCAGCAAACGGAAAAACATATCTATTTTTCAAAATAAATTCTCCTCATTCTTTGGATTATAAACCTACGATTTCTTTGATCTTTAAAAAGTCAATGCTTCCCTCCTCAAAGGGCCTGCGGCGCATTCTATGGGGTAATGCCAGCTCTGCTGCCTCTATGAGTTCCTCCTTGAATACCTGTTTTTTTAGATTATAGGCTGCGATGGTCATGGCGGTTTTTAAAATACTGATATCCGCACGATGGCCATCTACTCCCATCTCAATACATAGTTTTGCAGTGGCTTCAAGAATATCATCAGAATAGGTTACATCCTGCAGGATGTTCATTGCTGCTAAAATTCTATGTCCCAGCTTTTTTTGTTCCTCTTCATATTTCGTTGTAAAACCCTCAGGATCACTTTCAAATTCGATACGTCTTTTTATGACTTCTTTTCTTTGGATAATATCCTTCTCCCCTTCGACATCGACCATCAGTCCAAATCGGTCTAAAAGCTGGGGTCTTAGATCTCCTTCTTCAGGGTTCATTGTCCCTACAATCACAAATCTTGCAGGATGTGAAAATGAAATCCCTTCCCGCTCTATGGTGTTTACCCCCATAGCTGCAGAATCAAGCAGTACATCTACTACATGGTCATCCAGCAGATTTATCTCATCAATATAAAGGATATTTCTATTGGCCTGTGCAAGAATCCCCGGTTCAAATTTCTTTTCCCCATTCTTTATGGCATATTCTATATCGATTGTCCCTACAACCCGATCCTCCGTAGCACTTACAGGAAGATCGGTTACCCTCATAGGTGCAAAAATCGTCTCGAAGTCAATACCGTTCATTTTGCTGTTTCTACAGTTTTCGCACATGGCACTTAAATCATTGGGATCACATCCAAAGATACAGTCCTTTACCTGCTCACGTAGGGGAAGAAGCTCTGCAAGACCCCTCACAGCGGTGGACTTTGCCGTTCCCTTTTCTCCCTTTATCAAAACGCCTCCCAATAGAGGATTGATTACATTCAGAATCAGCGCCTTCTTCATTCTTTCCTGCCCTACAATAGCTGTAAATGGATAGGTTTTTTTATACTTTGTCATAACCTCTAGCTCCCTTCCACGGTTTCCTCAATAGAGCCTTCCAGCTCAAGGTAAAGTTGTTTTAGTTCATCCAGTTCTTTGTCATCGGCATCCCAATAACCTCGCTCGTTGGCTTCCATAAGCTTTTCTAATATGCTCATATAAGCCCAGGGATTGTTTTCTGACATGCGCTTACGCATTTCCTCGTCACTGATATAAGTATTATGTAGACTGCTGAAAATTTGACTATCTACTCTATTGGTAGTTGCAGACAGGCCCAGCATGTTTTCAAATCTTTCTTGTATTTTTTGACCTCCGTGATATTTATGCTTTAACATCCCGTCAATCCATTTTGGATTTAGCAGTCTAGTTCTTACGCCTCTTGCGATAGCATGCTCCACATTTTCTGTAGCTATGTTTTCAGTGGTGGTATCACTGATATAAATCTCGCATTTTTTTCCCTTTGCAAGCTCCACAGATTTCGCAAGTCCTCCAAAAAACTCATAATAATGATCTAGATCTGTTATTTCGTATTCGTGGTTGCTTCGGACCTGTGAAACAATATCTACGGCACTCAGATTTTTTTCCAGCAGTCCCTCTACAAATCTTCCTCTGTAGTTCTTACTGTATATATGATTTAAACTGCTCACGAATAAGCTGCCGATTTGACTTTCCTCTTCCCAATTTCCTGTTTCCAACAGCTTAGTGATTCCTGTTCCATACTCAGCTTCCCCAGGGCCAAAAATTCTGGCTGCAGCTAATTCAGAAGCTTCTTCTTGCGAATATCCTGCTTCTAGAAGCAGCCTATAAATTCTGTTATAGTTGTTTCGGTAATAATTGTATTCATCGGGTTCATCTAGGTTTTTTATCTTCTCCAAAAGTTCATTGATAGCTTCCATGATATTTGGAAACATGTCTCTAAAGAAGCCGCAAATATTGATCACTACATCAATACGAGGTCTTTTTAGTTCACTTTGGGGTATGATTCTAAAGGTCGGCTCCCAGACATTTTTTCCTCTGCCAACCTCTACCCCTAAATAGGCGAGAATCTGACCGATGGTCTCTCCTTGCGTTCTAGAGGTTTCTAGGCCCCAGAGTATTACCGCTGTTGAAGAAGGATAGTGCCCATGGCTTTCCTTATATTTTTTCAGGGTGTTTTCCGCTATTTTTGCTCCTCTACTATATGCTGTAGCTGTAGGGATAAATCTAGGATCAAACTGATATAAATTGTATCCAGAAGGAAGAACCTCAGGATTTCTGATAAAGTCACCGGCCAACTGGGCTTTAAGATACTCACCTTTTAAAGCCTTTAACAAGCCTTTTCCTTCATGCTGTTCCCTAAACTTTTCTATAAGATTTTTTCCATAAGCAAGGGATTGCTGCAGAGCATTACAGGATTCTTCCTTGGCCAGTGGAGGAATTTCCCCAGTGGATATATATTGCTCCCATGTGGCTGCGGACAGGACGTCTAGTTTTTCTAAGGATTTTGTATCTTTTTCCTCCAGTAACATTTCATAGTCTAATCCCTGATCCTCTGCTAAGATCCTTCTGATTGATTTGCAGTGATCTCTATCATAGCGTAAAACAAAGCTGGCATATTTGACCGCTTCTTCCCTATCTGCCTGTTTATTGAAGGAGTGGAGTCCTTCAGGTACCAAAGACCGTTTCATGGTATATAGCTCTTTCTCAAGTTCATCGAGTTCCTGAGGCAAATGATTCTTCTCTGCAGTTTCCATGATTTTTTTCAATATCTCCTCGCCTCTTGCCGGGGATATCATAAGGGCATTATGATATTCATCAATCAATGCAGCAAGCTCAGTAATTTCTCCGTAGAGTCCGCTCTCCATAAATGCAGGAGATTGATAGCTTACTAGGAGGGCATGAGCTCGGCGCTTTGCAATCATCGCCTCTGCTGGATTTCCCAGGTAATACAAATAGATATGGGGAAGATCTCCTATTAATTGATCGGGAAAGCAATCCTCCGACATACCGCACTCTTTACCCCTTAAAAACTCCAAGGTTCCATGGGTTCCTACATGGATGACTGCGTCTGCCTGAAACTCATCTCTTAGCCATTGATAAAATGCAATATACTGATGATGGGGCGGCAGACTTTTGTCATGATAGGCTTTTTCAGGATTATCATGAATGCCTCGCGCCGGTTGAAGCCCTACAAAAACATTTCCCTTTATGATACCTGGTATGAGAAAATCATTGCCAGAGGCCATAATCTCCCCTGGAGCCTCACCCCATTCTTTCAGCAGTTCTTCCCTATAAGCCTTGGTCTGTAGTTCCTTTTTATAGGCACTAGCCTTATATTTGATCATCTGATGGTTATAATCCTGATCTGACCACCGTGGAGAATTTACTAGCCCCCCTAATAGGAACCGCTCCCTCAGCTGTTCTGAAGTGAGAGGCTCTACTGTGTATCCATCGCTGTTTAGCAGAGCTAATATACTTTCTATCGATGAGAAGGTATCTAAAAAGGCACCTCCAAAAACATTGCTTTCTCCTGGTGGGTAATTATAGCCAATTACTGCAATTTTCTTTTCCTTATTGGTATAGTTCCTTAAATTCAGCCACCGCTTCACTCTGGCCGCTAGTTTGTCAATTCTTTCTTCCATGGGCATCAGACGGCTTAGTTCAAAATCGAAATCCTCTACAACTCTGTTTCGCTCTAATGAACCTACAGGGTAAGTTTCTATACACCCATCTAGTTCGGGAAGCATAACGGAGATGATAAACTCTGATGCACTACAACCCTGTAAGGACTGCTTCCATTCCTCCGCAGAGCGCCGCGTCATAAAGTAGGGATGCATTACCGGGATATTCAGCCTTTCCAGCATATCAACTGCTTCCTGTGCATTTCCCCCCATCGGTCCTGCACCTAATCTGAAGGATAGGAAATTGATCGCGATGTCCGCTTTTTTCCATGCACCATTTAGCAAAATATCCTCTAGCTCTGTCATGTCGTTACCAGATATTTTACCGAAGGCGATGGGTAATACTTGAGCAAAATCCCTTAGCTTTTCCATTACTGCTGCTACACAAGTCGATGAATCGTTCGGATAGTTATGGCCGTAATACAATAAGGCCACTACTGGTTTTTCCTTATCTTCGGAATATGTATTCTTATATTCTTCATAGGAGGCAAACTGATATTTTGTCTTAGGATCTTGAATGGAAAAAGATTTTAATTCCTCTACTGCTGCTGGTTCTGGTAGAAACTCCACTCCCCCATAGTTTTTAAGCAGTAGTAGCATCATATTGGAAATGTCCGTAAGATTTCCATTTTTCCAATATAGATCTATCTGCTTCAAATTTTTCAGGTCTCGCATTCTATCAGGAGTCATGGGTTTTTGCATCATTCCCATCCCCATCATATCCATAGCCTGCAATGTCCCCAGCCTCAAAAACTGTCTGCCGCTATTTCCGATGGGCAGAACATAGCCTGTATAGTTATTTAATGCATCCAAAACAGTTTTTGAAACCGTGCTGCTGCTCCCCATCAAGTCTATGATCACCATATCTGCATCCCTAATCGCAGACTGCATCTTACAAAGCTTTTCTCCACTGATATTGCTTATACCATTAAACAGCTTTAGATCTAAATGGCCAGGATATTTATTCTTAAATTCTTGATAGACATCAATGAAGCTCTCCAGTACCTTTGATGAAACAGTAATTACTGTCAATTTCATCCTTTTCACTTCCTTTCATGATGGATCAAACCTATACAACCTTATCTGGGTAGCACAAGGGCATTCCTGTTTGATCACAATAATGCACCCTAGCATCTACGCTAAATACTTCCTTAATGACCTCCTTGGTGATAACGTCCTTTGGCGTTCCTTGTATATAGATTTCCCCTTCCTTCATTACAAGGATTTCATCAGAGTATCTAGAAGCCTGATTGATGTCGTGTAAAACCATCACAACGGTTATTCCTTCTGTTCTATTTAAGCTTTTCACTAATTCCAAAATTTCTAGCTGATGGCATATATCCAAATAGGTGGTTGGCTCATCTAAAATCAGTACTTGGGGCTTTTGTGCAAGGGCCATGGCAATCCATACTCTTTGCATCTCGCCTCCGGAAAGGGCTCCAATGGGTCTATCCTCAAATACCTTTGTCCTGGTCCTCTCCATAGTCCATTCAATAACTTCCTGATCTTTTGTTTCTTTTCCCTGCCACCACTCCTTATGGGCAAATCTTCCGTAAGAAATTAGATCCCTCACAATGATATCATTGGGACAGCTGCGTACCTGCATCAAGACTGCCATCTCTTTCGCTACTTTTTTTGTATTCAATGAAAATATGTTTTTCCCATTCATCAATACCAGTCCTTTTTCTGGTTTAATATTACGGGATAAAGTACGAATCAAGGTTGTTTTTCCCGAACCATTAGGCCCGATGATAGAGACAACCCTGCCTTTTTTTATATTTAAGGTCAAGTCCTTCAGCACAGCTTTTTCTTTGTATTTCACATGAATATTTTCAGCGCTCAGTATTTCCAGATTTTTCTTCATGGCTGTTAATCCCTCCTCAGCAGGTACAAGAAAAAAGGTGCCCCCAGTACAGCCATTACAACACCTACAGGTATTTCAACGGGACTGAAGGCCGTTCTGGCAAAGGTGTCGCTGTACATTACCACAGCAGCTCCAAACAGTGCCGATCCGGGAAAAAGATATTTGTAGTCAGAGCCGATCATGAGCCGTACGCTGTGGGGAACAATTAAACCTACAAATCCCAACAACCCTACAACGGATACCGCACTGGCGGCAAGAAAAGCAGCAACTGCCGTCATGCCCAGCCTTACCCACTCCACATTCAATCCAAGCCCTCTGGCAACATCATCTCCTAGTACGAGGATATTCATCTTTTCTGCCATAGGAAGGGTAATGAGCAATCCACCGATCGTATAGGGCAATATCATCCAAACATGGGGCCAGCTTCTTCCAGAAATACCCCCATTCATAAACATCAGTGCACCATGGATGCGGTCACTATAAAATACCATCAATGCAGAGATCCCAGCCCCTAGAAAGGCGGCTACCGCAACCCCTGCAAGAATAATACGCATGGGTTGAATTCCGCCTCGCCAGGCCAGGATATAGATCATAATGGCGCCCCCATAGCACCGATAAAAGCGCCAAGGGGTACCAGCATTTGGTATTGAGGGAATAAAATCAATATAATAATCCCAACAAGACCGGCTCCAGAAGAGATTCCGATAATTCCTGGGTCTGCCAAAGGATTCTTCATAACCCCTTGGAGGATAGCACCGGATAATGCCAGATTAACCCCTACTAGAGAGGCTAATATGGTTCTGGGAATCCGAACACTCCATATGACCAATCTTTGGGCTGTTTGCTCATCGCTCATAATAGCTCTTAATATATCTGACACAGATATCTTCATACTCCCGATCATGTTACACACAAAAAAACCTAGTACAACTGCTCCAGCATACAAGCACAGAATCATCATTCGAAAGGCTCTTCTGTCCTTCACACTACTAATCATTTAGACCTCCATATATTTCCGGATAGACAGCCTTAGCCATATATTCAATGGCTTCTACAAAATTAGCTCCTGCATTATATAAAAAATATTTTTGTGGAAGATATACAATACGATTTTCCTTCACCGCTCTAAGGTTTTTCCATACGGGATCCTTTCCTAACTTTTCCTCGATGATCTGCTGGGCGCTTGTTCCCTCACCTAGCATGCTGGTCACCAAAATCACGTCTGGGTCCTTTTCAATGATGGTCTCCATACTAAAGGGCATGTTTTCAGTTTTAAAACCATTTATCTCTGTTTCCGCGACTATATTTTTAATCTTGAGTGTTTCCGCAACATTCCCAGAAATACTCATGGAAAGCTTAACGGCGATATCTTGAGAAGTCACATATAAAATCACTGCACTGGGTGTCTCTTTTGGAAGGCGGTCTACAATCTCTTTTTTATCCTGCTCCATCTTTTTTATAATCTTTTCTGCTCTTTCTTCTTGATTTACAATTCTACCCATCACACCAAGCATATTGATTACATCATCATAGGTCCGCATTTGGAGGTAGAGCACAGGAATGCCGCACTCCTTAAGTACAGGCAGGATAATATCCTGCACGCCAGTTTGGGCAATAATCAAATCTGGTTTGAGTTCCATGATTTTTTCCACATTAGGATTATAAATTTGTCCGATATTCGGAAGATTGTCTGCCTCTGGAGGAATAGGGCTATTGGCGCTGGTGCCGCTGGTACATATGGATTCCCCACCAACAGCATATAACAAAGATAAAAAAGTACCAGAAATTGCTGCAATTCTTTCAGGCTTTTTTTCAATGGTAACCTGATTGCCTATCATATCCGTAATGGTAACAGGATATCCAACTCCCTCTGATGCCGTTATTTTTCCTATGGTTACTCCTTTTTTTACCTCTGATGCTTCCTGTACTTCACCGATTTCCTTAGCAGTTGATGGACTTTCACCGCTATTTCCTCCAGCTCCACATCCGGAAAAAACCAGGCAGATCATCAACAACAAAGTAATAGCCTTACTGCCTTTCATAAATATCCTCCTTGTAAGATAAATATAGGGTTAGGGCTCAAAAACCCACCCGAATGTTCTTTGACAACTTTAAATCTATTGTTCAGATGAATCAGTGACACCAGACATTGAATTTTTTAAACATCGTGCTATAATCTCTTTGTCAGAGAGATAGATGTGCATTCCTCCTGGATCCCTTCCATAGTAGAGGCTTATCCGTGAAAAAGCGTGTCACTCCACAAGGACGATTCGATGTTTAGCTGGTTGGGCCACCATTTGGTGTTACCCGTTTCAAATGCAAGGTTGTTTG
>NZ_FQZV01000037.1 GCF_900142145.1 Geosporobacter subterraneus DSM 17957
TCGTTGTAATCCCATATCTCATAATGAAGAACCTTTGGGAGGATATCAGTCTTGAATTTCTGATACTTGGGGGAATGAATATCATCATGAGCCCATTGCCCAAGGGGAACATATTTAGAAAGAAAAAGCACAAGCCAACGAATTTGTTGATTTTGGTATTGGATTATTAAAAGTAAATAGGTTATAATTGAGTTCATAACAATGACCTTTCTTTCAGGGAGAATTTTGTGTGAGAACTTAATTATAACCGAAAATAGGGGGTCATTGTTTTTTTATTTCAAAAAACTTTGTAACCCTTAATATATAAAGAGTTTAAATCTAAAAAGGGGTGTCATACTTGACACTACCAATTTGTGAAGGGAGGAAAAAAGTATGCGAAAGATTGCATTGGCTGCGACGGCCATTCTGCTGGCAGCTTGTATTGGATCGCTTATTTACTTAGACAGCTATTTTAACGCTGCGGCAGCCCAAACCCTTTATTGGGGCTCCAGCGGTGCAGAGGTAAGAAAGCTGCAGGAAACCCTCAAGCGGTGGGACTATTACAAAGGGCCCGTTGACGGTGTATTTGGCGGGGGAACCTTCGAGGCAGTAAAGGCCTTTCAAAGAAAAAACGGACTGACTGCTGACGGGGTAGTAGGCCCAGCCACGCTTAAGGCACTGGGATTTCCGGTGCAGGCAAAAGCAGCCCCAAAGGATTATCAGTCCAGCGGCAAGGTAGTATCCAGAGATCAGGAAACCACTTTATTGGCAAGGGCTATAACGGGGGAGGCTAGGGGAGAACCTTATATTGGTCAGGTTGCCATCGGTGCAGTGATTCTCAACCGGACCAGACATCCATCCTTCCCCAATACCATTGCCGGTGTGATTTATCAGCCTCAAGCCTTTACTGCAGTAGCTGATGGCCAAATTAACATGGAACCAATGGAAAGCTGCATCAAGGCGGCAAGAGATGCTCTCAACGGATGGGATCCAACAGGGGGATGCCTGTATTATTGGAATCCTGCTACGGCTACCAGCAAATGGATTTGGTCCAGAACCGTAGAGAAAAAGATTGGGAAGCATTGGTTTGGTAACTAGTGAATAGGGAGGTGAAAAAGATGAAATATGTATTGCCAATCGTATTGGCCATAGCACTGATTGCCACAGGACTATGGGGATACAATCAGAATCAGGAGCGAGAACAGCTGGCTAACTTTTTCATGAATACCAATCAACGATTATACTATGATCTGACCGGCAGCGTGCAAAGCATCACCACGGACCTATCGAAGCTGATGGTATCCGGTCAGACCAGGCAGAACATCATTCTATATTCAAATATATGGAAAAACGCTTATAATGCCCAGGAGAAGCTGTCCCAACTGCCGATTCAGCATGCACAGGCAAGTAAAACAGAGAAGTTTCTCAATCAGGTAGGGGACTATACCTTTGCATTAGCCAAAAGAAATCTGGATGGAGAGCAGCTGTCAGAACAGGAATTGGAGAATCTTGAGGCACTGCACAACTATTCCGCCAGCCTATGCCAGGAGCTGCAGGAGCTTCACAACAGCGTGTTTAAAGGAGAGGTTTGGTTGGGAGAGCTGGTTGGGAAGGCCAACAGAAAGCTGAATCGCCAGGCAAAAGAGGAAAACCCCGTTGATGTACAGTTTAGTAAATTTGAGGAGCGGATGGTTGAATACCCGGAGCTGATCTATGACGGACCCTTCTCTGAGCATGTGGTAAAGGGCAGAAAGCCTAGACTGCAGGGGGATAAGATTACCAAGGAGCAGGCGAGGAAGAAGGCGCAGGAGTTTTTAGGAGAAGGTACTGTCAAGCAGATAGAGTCTGCACCGGGAAGCACAGGCAGAATCAATACCTACAGCTTCGAAGGCGTTCCTAAGAATCAAACAGAGGGCAAAGGGAACCCCATCTACGTAGATATCAGCCAGCAGATAGGCTATCCAGTCTATATTCTTAACAATAGGGATGTACCTAAGGCCAATATTTCGCCGAAGCAGGCGATTAAACGGGCAGATAAGTTTTTGAATGAGAAAGGCTTTAAAAACATGATGCCTACCTATACTATGCGGTATGACAACGTGGTATTGATTAATTACGTTTATAAGCAGGATGATGTAGTCATCTATCCTGATTTGATTAAAATTAAGATTGCACTGGATAATGGGGAGGTAGTGGGCTTTGATTCCACCCAATTTTTGACCTCCAACTACCAGAGAAACATAGAGGCGCCTAAACTGACCTCTGCAGAGGCCCGAGAGAAGGCAACGATTCGGGCACAAATAGAGGAGGAAGGGCAGCTGTGCATCATTCCTACCGATGCTTATGGAGAAATTCTGTGTTATGAGTTTGAAGCTACCTATAAACAAGACAAATTCCTGGTTTATATCAATGCCAACACTGGAGTAGAGGAAAAAATCCTTAAGACGGTAGAACAGGAAAATGGAACCTTGATGATCTAAAAGGTTAGCTGTTAGCCGTTAGCGGTTAGCAGCTAAAGCTTTTTATAAATGAATTGAATAATATTAGGAAGAAGTATAGAATATTAATGATAGTAAGGGTAGAATGTAGATAAAGCTTAAAAATGAATATAACTGTGGGGATGTTGCCATGTCGTCCCAAAAGGCGGGCGGACACGGTGGTACCGCCCCTACAAAAGGCCCATGCTACCGTAGGGGACGGCCCATAGGCGTCAACTTAACCCATCATTTGTCATCCTGAGCGGAGTAAAACGGAGTCGAAGGATCTTTAAGCTAGATGATATATTCTGATAATCAAAAGTAATCTTGCTTATGTTCTATAAGATTCTTCGCTAAGGATCAGAAGGATATGCTTCTAAGGTTTATTTGGAAATAATTGGATTACGTTGACACCTATGGGGAACGGCAGACTGTGCCATTCCGCTGAATGTCAAAACTACTTCATAATATATCCTTGTATGATTACCCAAACAAAAAAGGGGGTTTTTCTATGACGAAAAAACTAAACATAGGTGTTATATTCGGTGGCAAGTCAGGGGAACACGAGGTATCGCTCATGTCGGCTGCTTCCGTGATGCGGGCCATTGATCAAGAGAAGTACAATATTATCCCTATAGGCATTACCAAGGAAGGCAGTTGGATGCTATATAACGGACCTATAGAGAAAATCGAATCGGGAGAGTGGGAGGGAATATCCAATCAACTCCTCCGTGAAGATCCACAGCACAGGGTATTTTCTGTGATTCCTATGGGCTCAGAGCCTTCACAGGCCTTGGTCCAGGGCATCCCACCCCATTTGGGAGAACAGCTGGATGTGGTGTTCCCAGTACTGCATGGACCCTACGGAGAGGACGGAACCATACAAGGCTTGCTGGAGATGGCCCATATCCCCTATGTAGGTGCGGGAGTGCTGGCATCAGCGGTGGGAATGGATAAGATTTATGCGAAGCGAATCTTTGAAATGGTAGGTTTGCCCATGGGCAAATATATGCTGATAATGCGAAAAAAACTCCGGGAAAATCACGAAGTTTATATAGAGATGATTGAAGAAAATTTTTCATATCCTGTATTTGTCAAACCGGCTAATTTGGGGTCTAGTGTAGGCATCAGCAAGGCACATAACCGTGAAGAACTGCTGAAGGGGCTTTATGCTGCTGCAAAGCATGATAGAAAGATTCTTGTGGAAGAATTTATTGCCTGCCGGGAACTGGAGTGTGCTGTATTGGGCAATGACGAGCCCAGGGCATCCGTAGTGGGGGAAATTGTACCTTCCCATGAGTTTTACGATTATGAAGCCAAGTACTTTGATGATGGAAAATCCAAGATGATTATACCGGCAGATATACCCGATGAAAAAGCCATGGAGATCCGGGAGATGGCAGTAAAGGCTTATAAGGCTATAGATTGTTCCGGTCTGGCCCGTGTAGATTTTTTCATGGAAAAAGAAACCATGAAGATCTATATCAATGAAATCAATACCATGCCGGGCTTTACCAAGTACAGTATGTATCCCCTCCTTTGGGATGCTACAGGTCTTCCTTATCCCCAGCTGATTGACCGGCTGATCCAGCTGGCTATAGAAAGACACCAGGATAAGTAGGGGCAGACCTATAGGTCGTCCCCTACAGGTATACTTCCCTTTACTGGCGTAAATCTATAGAACCTTGTACCTAATAAAGAGAGTGAGGATTTACCAATGAAAAATATAATGCTAAGAATAGAAGGGACCCAACGCAGCATAGATGGGGAAGAAAGCACCATTGAACTGACTACAGAGGGAAAGCTCTATAAAAAAGAAAATGCCACTTATCTTGTCTATGAGGAAAGTGAAATATCAGGTATGGAAGGCTGTACCACCACCGTCAAGGTCATTAAGGACCAGGTGTCTATGCGGCGCTTTGGCACTGCAAATTCGGAGATCGTCTTCCAGAAGGGCAAGAAATATGTCACCCATTACAACACGCCCTATGGAATTTTTGATATGGAAGTACTTACCCGGGAGATCGCCTGCAACATGACCGATGCAGATAAGGGGGATATTTATATAGAATACAACATCAGCCTCGAGGGTATGGTGGAGAGCCGAAACAAACTCAGTATACGGATCATGTAGGAGTCAATGATGAAAGAAGAAATCAGAAGGCAAATCCTACAGGCGCTGCCTGAAATAGAAAAGATGGATGAAATAGAGGTTGTTGAACAAAGAAACAAAGAATATGGGGATTTTAGCAGCAATGTGGCACTGAAAATGGCAAAGAAGCTGGGAAAAACCCCTATGGAGCTGGCTAAGTGTCTGGCAGAGAGCATAAAGACAGAGGGGACTTTTGCAGAAGTGGAGGCAGTACCACCGGGGTTTATTAACTTTTATATTGGAGAAGAATGGCTTTATAAAGCTTTTGAAGCCTGGCATTTCGAGTCCCTGCCATTGGAAGTGAGAAAGGACATAAGGTGTATTGTGAAAGCAGAAGAGGCTGGGGGCTGTATACAGGGAATACTGAGGGCGGAGGAGATCAAGAGACTTCAGTATGTCCACAGCAGGAGTAAGTCTATCATTAGGATTTTAAAGGCTGAAGGTATTTGTTATGATGACTTAAAGACCGGCTTTGACTACCATCGCACCGATGTAGAAAAAGAGATTCTCAGACAGCTCATGGATTATCATAGGATGATCCAAATGACTTTTGAAAAGAGAGACTGTAAAATATTGCTGGAATATATGCTTACACTGGGAGCAGGATTTTACCGGTATCATGAGGGGATTTTGTTCCGTTCTTTGAAATCTCCTCTCCTTTATGGTACACTAAGGGTAATGGATGGGATTAGGCTGGTTATGAAGGATTTGCTAGATATCTTGGGCCTCGACGCTCCGGAAAAATCATAGAAGAAGTTTATTTAAGTGAACTGAATATAGATGTGTGACAGAGAATTCTGATGTATTTCGGATCGACGAGGGCGTCGATCCCTGCACCTCTATTGAGGTTTTATGTAGGGAACGGTGCCTTCCCCGTTCCGCTGATTTTAACTTTTTTAGTTATATATTTATAGTAGTGGCGGGTTTCCATGCCCCACATCTTGGAATTGGATATATCTTTTCATTTGGTTGGGCACAGAGCCCCAACCCTACGATAGCTTATGAGGGGTTTATTTGAAAATACTACTTTATCAACAGCCTGAATGCTCACTAAAGGTGAGCATATTTCATAAGCCAATTGACGAAAATTGGGCAGCGCATGACGAAAATTGGGCAAAGGAGGAATGGAGATGGATTTGATATTTTCCAGAAAAAACATGGAGGTTTTGTTAGACTATATTGCCGAGGGCGTGCAGATCATCGACAGCCGGGGGCGGATCATTTACTATAACCGGGCTGCATCAGAGCTGGAAGACATCAAGCAGGAGGATACTATCGGACGACACATTCTGGAGGTATATCCTTCCTTATCCCCGGAAACCAGTACCCTGCTGCAGGCCATTCGTACGGGAATGCCGAGCTTTCAGGTTCAACAAACTTTTATTAACTATAAGGGAAAAAAGATTACTACCGTGAATACCTCTCTGCCTATAAAGGCCAATAACAAGATTATCGGAGCCATAGAGGTTTCTAAAAATATAACCGACGTACGGGAGCTGTCAGAGCGGCTGGTGGATCTTCAGGAGCGGCTGCTCCACAAGGAGAGCGGTCCAAAACAGAAAAGGGTGAAGGATAGTGCAGGATATACTTTTATTGATATTATTGGACAAAGTCAGGAGATGCTGATCTTAAAAGGATTGGCCATGAAGGCCTCCCAAACCCCTTCTCCTATCCTGATCTATGGAGAAACGGGTACGGGCAAGGAACTTTTTGTACAGGCCATTCATAATGCCAGCCCAAGACGGGATAAGCCCTTTATCGCCCAAAACTGCGCAGCTCTGCCTGGAACACTTCTGGAAGGCATTCTATTTGGAACCGTAAAAGGCAGCTTTACGGGGGCAGATGATCGGGCAGGCCTCTTTGAACTGGCCCATGGGGGTACCCTATTCTTAGATGAAATCAATGCCATGCCTATGGAGCTTCAGGCCAAGCTGCTGCGCGTGCTGCAGGACGGAAATATTCGCCGTGTTGGAGATATCAAAACCCGAAATGTGGATGTGCGGATTATTGCTGCCAGCAATACGGATCCAAGAGCAGCGGTAGAAGGAAGACAGCTGAGACGGGATCTTTACTACCGCTTGAATGCAGTGGAACTGCGTATTCCGGAGCTAAAGGAAAGAAAGGGAGATATTCCCTTGCTGATTCAGTACTTTATCGACAAATTTAATGATAGATTGGGAAAGAATATTAGGGGAATCGCATCTGACGCCCAATCGAGTCTGCAGCAATATGCTTGGCCCGGAAACGTCAGAGAACTGGAGCATGTCATCGAAGGGGCTATGAACCTAATGGACGGACAGATCATTCAAATTGAAAACCTGCCTCCCTACTTACGAAGAATCGACCAAAGCAGTGGAAAATATGGTAAATCAGAGAAAACTGTTTCCCTGAAGAGAGCTTTGGAGGATTATGAGCAGGAAATGATTCGCAGCTGTTTTGAGGCCTGTGAAGGAAATGTCAGCCGTGCTGCAGAGGAGCTGGACATCCCCCGTCAGACCCTGCAATATAAGCTGAAAAAATATGGCCTGACGAAGTGCACGGGTAGGATATAGGGCGCAACATGAAGGACATATTAACCGCAGAATTAGGGAAAACAGTGTCTGCTGATTCAGTTAGCCGTTAGCGGTTAGCCGTATTAGATCAGGATCAATGGCGTTCAGCGTTGTCTTTGGAAGCAGGGATCAGCATAAAATTGTACTGTTAGAAAGAGAATCCTAGGGAACGGCCCATAGGCGTCAATGTAATCTAATTATTTCCAAATAAACCTTAGAAGCATGTCATTCTGAGCGTTAGCGAAGAATCTTATAGAACATAAGCAAGCTTACTTTTGATTATCAGAATATATCATCTAGCCTAAAGATCCTTCGACTCCTTTTACTCCGCTTAGGATGACAAATTATGGGTTAAGTTGACGCCTATGGGGAAAGGTCCCTGTGCCGTTCCATTGCTTTAAAAAGGGAACTGCCCAATATCCAGCACCTATAATTTGAAAAGCAATTTTCTGGGGAAAATGTTTTCCCATAAGATTTACAGCACTACTAGGATTTCCAAGGTTTTGACGTGTACCGTGTACCGTGGAACGTGTATCGGATTTCGCTGGCACGATCCTTGCAACATTACTGCCACGGGTTAAAAAATATCAAAACCAAAATGATATAAGCATATATAAGGAGGAAGAGCAATATGAAAAAAGGATGTCCTTTTGGAACACACAGAGTCATTGAGCCAGCAGGTGCACTGCCACAGCCGGCTAAAAAGATTGACAACACCATGGAACTATACGACAATGAAATATTAGTTAACGTACAAACCTTAAATATTGACTCCGCAAGCTTTACACAAATCAAGGAGCAGGCGGAGGGTGATCTGGAAAAGATCAAAGAAATTATGCTGAGTATTGTAGCAGAAAGAGGAAAGCATCAAAATCCGGTAACAGGCTCCGGCGGCATGCTAATCGGAACCGTAGAAAAAATCGGATCGGCCCTGGAAGGAAAGATCGATTTAAAAGTAGGAGACAAGATCGCCACTTTAGTATCTCTTTCACTGACACCCCTTCGCATTGATGAAATTGTAGAAATCCGTAAAGACATTGATCAAGTAGACATAAAAGGTAAAGCCATATTATTTGAAAGCGGCATTTACGCTGTCCTGCCAAAGGATCTGCCAGAGAATTTAGCATTGTCTGTATTGGATGTAGCCGGTGCCCCAGCCCAAACAGCAAAGCTGGTGAAGCCTGGAGACACGGTTGTAGTTGTTGGAGGTGCAGGAAAATCCGGTATGCTGTGCTGCTATGAGGCAAAGCGCAGAGCTGGCGTTACAGGAAAGGTAATTTGTCTGGGGCACAGCGAAAAGAGCCTGGCAAGAGCTAAGGAAGCAGATATTGCAGACGTATATATTGCTGCAGATGCTACAAAGCCTGTGGAAATCATGGAAAAAATCGCTGCAGCAACCAATGGCAAAATGGCAGATATCACGATTAACTGCGTAAACGTTCAGGATACAGAAATGTCCTGCATACTGGCAACGAAGAAGGATGGTCTGATCTACTTCTTTAGTATGGCTACCAGCTTTACAAAGGCAGCATTGGGGGCCGAGGGCGTAGGTTCTGATGTAACCATGATCGTTGGAAACGGCTATACAAAAGGACACGCTGAGATAACCCTGCAAATCATGAGAGAGAGCCAAGCGTTAAGAAAAGTATACGAAGAACTGTATGCGTAAGATTGTCGTGAAATAGTGACCTTGTAGGGACAGGTCTCTGTGCTTGTCCAAAGGCGGGCATGGAAACCCCCGCTGCAGCTGTTATGTATCAACCATCACCTATAGAAATATGAACTACCTGAACTACTGGTATAGACAAAGGCCAGTAAAATAAATAACACATGTAGGGGCGACCTATGTGTCGTCCCGAAAAAGCGGGCAGACACGCAGGTCTGCCCCTACAATAATATTTTTATTTCTAATGGCGTAAATCTATAATCACAGATAGGCAAAGGGCTAACAAATAGAAGAACTGGGAGGGAATATTATGAGAAATTTTAGAGAAATCGAGCTTTGGAAAAATGTAACGCAGGAACAGTGGGATGACTGGCACTGGCAGGTACAAAACAGAATCGACAATATTGAAGACCTTAAGAAGGTTATCAATCTGACACAAGAGGAAGAAGAGGGAATTAAGAAGTCCCTGGAAATACTGCGAATGGGTATTACTCCTTATTATGCGGCACTGATGGATCCCAATGATCCGGAATGTCCGGTAAGAAAGCAGGCTGTACCGACTATGTATGAAACCCACAAGAGTGATGCAGATATGGATGATCCTTTACATGAAGACACGGATTCTCCGGTACCGGGATTAACCCACAGATATCCGGACAGAGTATTGCTGTTGATCACAGATATGTGCTCCATGTACTGCAGACACTGTACCAGAAGAAGATTTGCGGGACAGCAGGATGACGTGCTGCCAATGGATAGAATTGATGCAGCCATCGAATACATCAAGAATACCCCAGTAGTAAGGGATGTCCTTTTATCTGGAGGAGACTGTCTGCTGGTGAGTGATGAGCGATTAGAATACATCATCAGCAAGCTAAGAGCTATTCCACATGTTGAAGTGATTCGTTTAGGCTCCAGAACGCCGGTAGTACTTCCACAGAGAATTACCCCGGCATTGGCGGATATGCTGAAAAAATATCATCCGATCTGGTTGAACACCCATTTCAATCATTCTAAGGAGATAACACCGGAGGCCAAGGAAGCCTTAAGACTATTAGCCGACGCAGGAATTCCTCTCGGAAACCAATCGGTGCTGCTAAGAGGAGTAAATGACTGTGTGCACATTATGCGTGACTTAGTGCATAACCTGGTTAGAAATAGAGTAAGACCTTATTATATTTATCAGTGCGACCTTTCTGTAGGTATCGAGCATTTCAGAACACCTGTAGCCAAGGGTATAGAAATCATTGAGGGACTAAGAGGACATACTTCCGGATATGCAGTACCAACCTTCGTAGTGGATGCACCTGGAGGCGGCGGAAAGATCCCTGTAATGCCTCAGTACATGATTTCCCAATCTACTGAAAAGGTAATTCTGAGAAACTTTGAAGGGGTTATCACAACCTATACACAGCCTGAGCCCTATAAGGAAAGCTGCAGCTGTCCAGTCTGTAAAGGCGAGAAAGAGCACAAATTAACGGGAGTAGCCGGTCTGCTGCAAGGCAATCAGGTAGCCTTAGAGCCGGGAGATCTGGAAAGACATAAAAGAGGACATCACGAGTAAGCGGTTCGCGGTTAATCGTTAGCAGTTAGCCGTAAAACCCATAGGCAGGCACAGTCCTTGTATCTGCCCGATATAAGATAGAAGTAGGGAACGACGCCCCCGTCGTTCCGCAAAATAGGATAAATGGATATTAAACAGGGAATTAAGGTAGGGGACGACGACCCTGTCGTCCCGCAAAATAAGCGGGCACACACAGAGGTACGCCCCTACGAAAGATAATGTTGTTTGTACAGCCCTTTTAAGAGGAGGTTTCAGCCATGCAGTTAATGGATCTCATTCAAAGTAAATATAGGATTATCTCCGTGGTAGGGATGGCGAAAAACGCAGGGAAAACCATGACCTTAAATGCACTCATTGACGAAGCAATGGAAAGAAATATACGGCTGGGCATTACCTCTACCGGTCGGGACGGAGAGAAACAAGACATCGTAACCAGCACGGAAAAACCTCTGATTTACGTAGCTGAAGGAACCTTGATTGCAACCACAGAAGAAACCTTTAAATGTTCAGAAGTAAGGATGGAAATCCTGGAGGTTACAGATTTTTCTACCTCTATGGGCAGGGTCGTAATCGCCCAGGCAAAGAATGGAGGTTATGTGCAGATAGCAGGCCCCAACACCAATGGGGAAATGAAGGAAGTAGGGCAGAAGCTGTTGTTTTATGGAGCCCAGCTGGTGATCGTAGACGGGGCCATCGATCGGGTGGCATCGGCTTCGCCGGCGGTCACAGAAGCTACTATACTGGCCACAGGCGCAGTACTCAGTCGGGATATGAATCAGGTAATTGAGAGGTCTATTCATCAAACCCGGCTATTTTCTCTGCCTAGGGTGGAAGATGAGCATATACGGCAAATGATTTCTGCCATGATAGAGGAGAAGGGCTATTATTTGATTGATGAAGAGGGATATGCGGTACCCTTAGAAATTAAAACAGCCCTAAACAGCGGAAATATTATCGGCAGGGCCATCGAAGAAAAGACTAAATATGTGGTCATAGGCGGTTCTTTAGTGAGTAAAACCTTAAAGGACATCGTGGTCACCACACAAAAATACCGACAGGTAGTTTTTGTGGTTAAGGACGCTACAAAGATATTTATTGACAGCCGAGACTATTTATATTTTGAGAAAATCGGCATCCAGATACAGGTGGTAGACAAGATTAAGGCAGTGGCTGTAACCGTGAACCCTTATGCACCCCAGGGCTATTATTTCAACCCTGAGGAATTTAGACATAAAATGGAGCAGTTCTTAGATCCTATTCCTGTATTTGATGTAGTATTGGGTGGTGATGCCTGATGATTACAGAAAAAATAGAAAAGAATCTGGACCTGGATTATATATTCGATCGAATAACGGTCTATACTCCCTACGGTGAGGCTCGGAAAAAAGAAATGAAACCTTTCCGCATAGGAGAAGAGTGCTTGCTGGAAGAGGAATTCAACCGGATTGAAAAGGTAATAGACCTGCTGGAAAAGCACCGGTATACTTTTGTGGAAATCCGAAACCAGTTTAAAAACATGAAGGATCTGCGGGGCTCCTTCAAACGGATTGAAGAGGATGGAGTCCTCAGCGTAGTGGAGCTCTTTGAGATCAAGGTATTTCTGGGTATTTTGGAGAAGCTCCATGATCTGCTGGAAAAGCTCCCCTGGAATATGCCAAAGGAGCTGGAGGTTCAACCCTTATATCATCTGCAGCAGCTGCTGGACCCCCAGCAATCGGGAGTCAATACCTTTTATATTTATGATGAGTACTCGGAAGCCCTAAGGGACATCCGGGAAAAAATCAGAGGATTGGAAAACACCATCAATCAGGCCAAAATGCAGGCCCGGGATAAAGTACAGTCGGAGTTGGGCTTCAAAATACGGCCGAATGGGGAAATCACCATCAATAAGGGAAACCGGGAAATGGTGGAAACGGCTGCGGCCTGTGAGGGCTTGGTATACAGTGCTGAAACCTATATGAATATAACCTATAGGGTGAAGATGGATGAGCGGTTTGACCGATTGTTTCAGCAGATAGAGGACTTGAAGCTGGAAGAAGAGGAGGAAGAATTCCGAATCCGGGAAAGACTCACAAAGGAAATGAAAGGGGACCTATCACGGATTTATGACAATATCTATGGAATCGGGGCTTTGGATCTGCTGATTGCAAAGGCTTATTTTGCAGTGGGTTTCCATGGGGTTAAGCCTGCTTTGTCAGGGGACAATATCCTAAGGATCGAAGAGGGCCGCCATATCAAGGTAGAAGATACCTTAAGGAGACAGGGTAAGGCCTTTACCCCCATCACTGTAGATTTGAAAAAGGGTGTTACCTGTATTACGGGGGCCAATATGGGCGGGAAGACCATATCCCTCAAGCTGATAGGTCAGCTTAGTGCCATGGCACAGTTCGGGATTTTTGTACCGGCTAAAGGAATGACTTTCTCTTTGAAGGAGTATATTTTCCTGTCTCTGGGGGATTTGCAGTCTACGGATATGGGCTTGAGTACCTTTGGAGCAGAGATTGTTGAGATTAAAAAGATATTAAATCGGGCCAAGGAAAAGGGATTGATCCTGATTGATGAATTAGCCAGGGGAACGAACCCTTCTGAGGGCTATGCCCTGTCCAAGGCCATTATAGAATATCTGCAGGATAAAGATGCCATTACGGTGATTACAACCCATATCGACGGCTTAGCGGAGGGCCCGGTCTGCCACCTGCAGGTCCGGGGCTTGAGGGATGTGAATTTTGAACAGTTAAAGGAACAATGGGCACAGCAGGAAGCCGGAGGTATTGAGATGGTGCACCAGCATATGGATTATCGGTTAGAGGTAGTGCATCACAGAAGCAAAGTGCCCAGGGATGCCATTAACATTGCCCGGCTGATGGGATTGGATGAAGAAATATTAGAAAAAGCGGAACAATATTTAGATAGATAATGAAAACAATCCAATAATACGGGCGGACACGGTGGTACCGCCCTTACGAAGACCAATATCACTGTAGGAGACGACCTGTAGGCGTCAACTTAACCCATCATTTGTCATCCTGAGCGGAGTAAAACGGAGTCGAAGGATCTTTAAGCTAGATGATATATTCTGATAATCAAAAGCAATCTTGCTTATGTTCTATAAGATTCTTCGCTAACGCTCAGAATGACATGCTTCTAAGGGTTATTTGGAAATATTTAGATTAAGTTGGCGCCTGTAGGGGACGACGACCCTGTCGTCCCGAACAGATAACATTAGGGATGGGTTGTTATTTATGTAGGGAACGGCCCCTGTGCCGTTCCGGTATTTTGGATATAAATCTTGTACCTGATTCATAAAGGAGGTTCATCAATGGAAAGCAAGTTAAACCTTGATCAAAGCATCATTGAAAAAGCACGAAATGCAGCAAAGATTATTGCAGAGGACACACAGCAGTTTATCGATCAACATACTACGGTGACGGTGGAAAGAACCATTGCCAGACTTTTAGGAATAGATGGAGTAGATGAAATCGACAAACCCCTGCCCAACGTAGTGGTGGACAACATCACTGAGGGAGGCGGATTATCCTCAGGCACAGCCTACTGGATCGGCAATGCCATTGTCCATACGGGGAAAGGCCCTCAGGAGATTGCAGAGATGGTGGCCAGAGGAGAGCTGGACCTGACAAAAATCCCAGTAGCCTCCGATGAAAAAATCCAGGGGGCTATTCAGCCTCTGGCGGAGAAAATGGTAGAAAGAATCGGCAACAACAGAAAGCAGCGGGAAGCTTATATTGAAAAACTGGGAGAAGGCAGAAAGCCTTATCTCTATGTTATCGTGGCAACGGGAAATATCTATGAAGACGTACTGCAGGCCCAGGCGGCGGCAAGACAGGGGGCTGATGTCATCGCAGTAATCCGTACCACTGCTCAGAGCTTGCTGGATTATGTGCCCTATGGCCCTACCACAGAGGGCTTTGGCGGAACCTATGCTACCCAAGAGAATTTCCGTATCATGAGAAAGGCATTGGATGAGGTAGGAGAAGAGATCGGCAGGTACATTCGTCTCTGCAACTACTGCTCCGGATTGTGTATGCCGGAGATTGCAGCCATGGGTGCCATTGAAAGACTAGACGTTATGCTAAATGATGCCCTTTACGGCATATTATTCAGAGACATCAATATGCAAAGAACCTTGATAGATCAATATTTCTCCAGAATTATCAACGGTTTTGCGGGAATCATCATCAATACAGGGGAGGATAACTACCTTACCACTGCAGATGCTGTAGAAGAAGCCCATACGGTTTTGGCCTCCCAGTTTATCAACGAACAGTTTGCCCTAAAGGCAGGAATTCCTGAAGAACAAATGGGATTGGGCCATGCTTTTGAAATGGATCCCGATATAGAGAATGGCTTCCTGTTGGAATTAGCGCAAGCTCAGATGGCAAGAGAAATTTTCCCAAAGGCCCCTTTAAAATATATGCCCCCTACCAAGTTTAAAACAGGGAATATCTTTAAAGGACATATTCAGGACGCTATGTTTAACATGATTTCTGTGATGACCAGTCAGGGAATCCAGCTGCTGGGCATGCTGACAGAGGCCATTCATACGCCTTTACTGCAGGATAGAGCCCTATCCATAGAAAATGCAAAATATGTATTCAACAATGCCCGTGCATTAGGAGAAGACATTGAGTTTAAAAAAGACGGCATCATGCAGAGACGTGCCCAGGAGGTTTTAGCTAAGGCTGCAGAAATGCTGGAGGAAATCCAGAGAGAAGGACTGTTTACTACTATTGAGCAAGGAAAATTTGCCGGGGTGAAAAGAGCCATGGATGGAGGAAAGGGTCTCCAAGGGGTTACCAAGAAGCATGAGAAATACTTCAATCCCTTTGTGGCACTAATGCTGGGAGGTGAAAGATAATGGCCGTACAACAAATCGACTTAACAAAAATCAAGCCCTACGGCGATACCATGAATGACGGTATGGTACAGCTTTCCTTTACACTGCCTGTGCCTTGCGGTGAAGAAGCGAAGGAAGCAGCCCGACGTCTTGCCCTAAAGATGGGATTAGAAGAGCCTAGTGTAGTCCATGCGGAGGATTTAGGGGTAGGCTATACCATGTTTGTCCTCTATGGCAAATGCCAGCATACTGTGGACTATACTGCCATCGAGGTGCCAAAGGTGGATGTAGATGTGATGGATAAGTACGGGGTTGAGGATTTTATTGAAGAGAATATCGGCAGGGATGTCGTCATTGTAGGTGCCTGTACAGGAACCGATGCCCATACGGTAGGAATCGACGCCATTATGAATATGAAGGGTTATGCAGGCCACTATGGTCTGGAGCGTTATAAGGGGATCAAGGCCTATAACCTGGGCAGCCAGGTACCCAATGAAGATTTTGTGGCAAAGGCTATTGAGCTGAATGCCGATGTGTTGCTGGTATCTCAAGTGGTTACCCAAAAGGATGTCCATATACCGAATTTGACACAGCTGGTGGAGCTTTTGGAAGCGGAGGGCATTCGGGATAAGGTGGTACTGGTATGCGGCGGACCGCGAATCAACCATGAGCTGGCGAAGGAGCTGGGATATGATGCAGGCTTTGGCAGCGGCAGCTATGCGGAGGATGTGGCTTCCTTCGCAGTGCAGGAGATGGTAAAAAGAAAATTGGTATAGATGAAAGAGACGGATGAACCGTCTCTTTTTTTAGAAATGCGGCATTCACTGTCATTTAGAACGGAGTGAAAAATCTGAGCAACAAAAATTAATAAGTGCAAAATCAAGATCCTTCGCTATGCTCAGGATGACAGAACTCGAGATATGACATCGTAAGCCCAAACGTATTATGGTTTTAAGGTTTGTCATTCTGAGTGTAACGAAGAATCTTCGTAGTAAAAATCTCTAGATAAATCCTTCCATTGGGGATTCATCATTTTAATTAGTTCATTCTTCTTAGACCTTGTCCATCCTTTTATCTGCTTCTCCCTAAGAATAGCAGCTGTCACATCTGTCGTACTTTCAAAATAAACAAGCTTATTGATATTATACTTTTCTGTAAACCCTTTTACTAACTTGTGTTTATGCTCATATATACGTCGTTCAAGGTTATTTGTCATTCCCGTATAAATAACCTTATTAGACCAATTTGCCAGCATATAAACATAATACATAAGCTCACCTTCTTAAGAAAATCATTACTCAAATGGGGTTTTTAATACTCTCTTGGTAATATCTATAATATCCTTTAGTTTTATGAGTAGGTCTCAAGACTGTCATTCTGAGTGAAACGAAGAATCTAGGGGTTAATAGGTCTTAAAGATTCTTTCTGCATCTTGTTCATATAAAACTAAGCAAAGCGATAATCTTATATGACAGCTGTCACTTCCAATTATAAAACATAAATTTCAAAAAATGTAAATTACTTTGTTAAAAAAGAAGGAAAATTTGTAAAAATATAGAAGATTCATGGTAGAATTTGTAATTTGGGAGGGGGAATTTTGTGAGAAGATACTTGGCAGTACTGCTGCTTGTAGGATGCTTTTTTATCATCGAGGGCTACAGTCAGGAAGAGACAACAGTACAACAATCAGCATATGATGAGGTTTACTACAGTACAAAGAGTGGGGACAACTATTTTGACGATATCCGGGTTGCACTGGATAAAGTGGCATCTGGGGGAACAGTATATATTGAAAAACAGTTAGATTTGACAAAAAGGCTCGTGATTGAAAAGCCCGTACATATAAAATTCCTATCCCCAGAGTACATCAAAGCACCACAAAATATCTCCATATTTTATCTAAGCCCCTCCAGAAAAATTCAGAGCTTTTCTGTAGAGGGCATGCAGCTAAAAGGGGTAGGAATCACAGGAATTGATGGGTGGGCAGAGAAGATTGCTGTAAAGAATAGTAATTTTGAAAATTGCATTCCCATTAAAATGAATGATGTTTGGGGAGATTATAGGGCCGATTTTATCAACTGCACGTTTATAAATTCAGATTTAAGTGTAAACCCAAGCAAATGTACCCTTGAGCTGGGGCTATATGACAGTCATTTTAGTGCATCGACCCAAAATCCAAAATATATCCTCTTGAAAAACAACACCCTCTACGCAGAAGGAAACACATTTCACCGTATGACAATACTTGTAGAATTGAATGGAACTGCTGTGGGAGCCTTTTCGAAAAACACATTTACAGGAAACGATGGGAGAATTACTATATCAGGAAATGCAAAAGGCCTCCTTTTTAGAAAAAATAATTTTCTGAAAGTCATGACACCGATGATTAAAAATGGAACGGGAGATACTTTGGATTTTAAGGAAAACTGGTGGGGAAATCGAAAAGGGCCGAAGCCAGGGACGATGGAAGGTAAAGTGGACAGCTCCAGGTGGGCACTTTTTGATAACTTTAGCCGATTTGCAGAAGACCCCTATACCCTTGAGGATCTGCGGGAGGCTTGCGCCCGGATAGAGGATGTATGGAAAGGTGACAGCTGGCTCTATGACCTTGATGAAAATGAAGAGATAGATCTGCTGGATGTGTTTATGATCCTTCGGATGATCCGGTAAGGGGGCAGATCATGAAAAGAGCATGCTATGTATTTTGGATTTTTTGTATCACCCTTTCCTTCAGAACTTCCATGACCTATGGACAGGCACCGCAGCTGGAACTCCATCTGGATCGGGAAAAAATACAGGTAGAAGAAACCTTTGTTGTGACCCTAATCGGAAAAGATCTAGAACAAGTGGTGGGAATCGATGGTGAACTGCTCTATGATCAAGAGAAACTGCTATTATTATCTAAGGAAATACTGCTTCCTGAAGATCAAATGATTGATCTTCAGGCGCATTATGATGGTTTTGAAGACAGTACTGGAAGGGGAAGGCTTTTATTTGGATTAAAGGGGCATATACCGCCCTGGGTGGAAGCGGAAAAGCCGCTGGCTAGATTCATTTTTAAGGGCCAGCTTCCGGGAGAAGGAAGACTATGGATAGGTGAACGCAGCCGGCTGGTGAAAGAGACTGAGGACAGCATTCTATGGTCAGTGCCTGATTTTCGTGAGGAACCGTTTTGGATACAAATCTATGGATGGGGGAGCTTTACTGGAGAAATTCACCTTGATGAAGGAGGGGAGGTCACAGGGACAAAAGTTTTGTGCTATCAGGGAGAAAACCTATTGGAAGAAAAGAACCTTGAGAGCAGTGAAATTTTTTCGCTTAACCAACTACCCGATGGCACCTATAGAATCAGGGTGGAGAAAACCGGTTACCAGCCTGAAGAACATTCCTTTACAATTTGGGAAGGGAATCATTTAACCTATCCATTTCAACTAGTAAAACTTCAAGAGGATCCGGCAGCAGAAGAACCCAATGATGTGCCTGGTGAAGAGCTTAATGATGAACTCGAAAATGAATCAAAGGAAGGGCCTGCCACTCAGAAACCAAAGGATGACCCACCGCCACGAGAGCCGGAGGAGAATGAGGGAGAAAAAGACCAGGATGAAGGCAATGTCATTCCCAGTGTGCCTACAGATCCAACCAAAGATCGAAGCAAGAAAGATAAGGAAATACAGCAGAATACTGCTATAGAAGTAGGCAGCCTTACACTGAAAGTGGATGGATTGCCAATATCTGTGGATAAGCTTCAAGTTCTTGTGTTAGATATCCACAATGAGAACCAAAGGGCTCTCCAGCTGAGAAGCCCGGTCTATCAGATCAGTCTAACCCCTGCATCTGAAAACCTGTGGATTCCTTTTAAGATTCAACTAATTGAAGGGATTGAAAACCCAGAAGCAGTAGGAATCTATACCTATTTAGTGGATAAGCAGAAGTGGGTTTATGCAGGTGGAGAGAAACTGTTGTCTGGGAGTAGGCTGGAAGGATTTATGGAGCCTAATCGTATTTTCGCAGTTATGGAAAATAGAGATTTTCCCAGCTTCCCTGATGTGGAAAGAGGAGAATTGGGAGAAGTGATCCGAAAGTTTACCATGGGCGGCATTGTTGTCGGATTTGAAGATGGAACCTTTCGACCTGATCAGCCTATCACCTTGGAAGCTTTCCTTGCGATGCTGTTGAAATTATATGATGTTCCACTACTTCAGGATGATGGAGAATCAGAACAAAATATGTATGCTGCATGGGCAAGGGATGTATGCTACACGGCAAAACATATAGGGCTTTTACAAGAAGGTGCAGTAGGCCCTTTGTATAGAGAAATGTCCTTAAGTATGAAAGAACTGCTAAGTCTCTTCAGCAGCATGAAAGCAATCATGGCTGAATCAGTGCAGGATGTTCCAACCAAGAGAATCGATATGAAAGAAATAGAAAAGGATAGGATACCGACGAGGGCGGAAGTCGTCCTATGGTTAAATGAAGTGGTAAAATGAGGTATCTGTAGAAATAAGGATTTAAAGCAGCATTTAACCTGCAGGGGACGGCCTATGTGTCATCCCGCAGGAAATTATCCAATAAAATAAGGACACCGCCGGTGTCCTTATTTTATTGGTATGGTTAAACTGTTATTCAACATCCTTGCCACTTCGCCTCTGGTGGCAGGGCTGGATGCTTTAATGGTCATATCCTTTGTAATGCCCAGTTCATTGGCCTTG
The DNA here is from genome assembly GCF_900142145.1 of Geosporobacter subterraneus DSM 17957. Classification (GTDB taxonomy): domain Bacteria; phylum Bacillota; class Clostridia; order Peptostreptococcales; family Thermotaleaceae; genus Geosporobacter; species Geosporobacter subterraneus. The sequence goes on from NZ_FQZV01000037.1 coordinate 19,955, forward strand.
TCAATAAAATTATTGGGCCAGTTGGTACCTTTCACATCATTCTTATAGCCCAGTGCATTTACCAGAATGGTCAGCACTTCTGCATGGGTGATGTTGCGCTGCACTTTAAAGGTATTGTCGGGATAGCCTGTGATCAGATTGTTTTCCACAGATACATTGATGTGTCCTGTACTCCAGTGAGTTCGATCCACATCCTTAAACTTGGTCGGACCTTTGCGTGTCAAGGCTTCTGCTTCTTTCCCAATCATACGTACCGCCACCGCAGTAAACTCAGCCCGTGTGATATTGTCCCCAAAACGCATATTGCCGTTTGGATCTCCAATGAGCAACCCCAGTGCTTTCAGCTTCACACCGATTTCATCCAGGTTTGCGGCTCTCGCTGCAAAGGCTGCAGGGCTGCTGATCAAGACCAGAATTAAACAGCAAAGAATTAATCTTCTCAAGGAAAACTTCATCTGGTGCACCTCCACTTTGGAATTCGTCCTTAAGACCATTATACCAGTCTGTGGGATAGAGGGATATTTCATTTTTATGACAATCCTATTGCAGTAAGTTTCCAGATGATAAAGCTAATACAAATCATAATTATAAAGGCCATACCTTTCGGTACAGCCTTTATGTTATGGCGTTACAGGATGAACAAGTCTAAAGTTCGCCGGTTGTGTTTTTGCTCTGACGTAAACGGCCTGGTTGATATAAGCTTCAGGAAGATTGGTGGCAGTATTGCCGCAGGCCACCCAGTCTCCATCTGTGCCATTGGTAGAATTGATGCTGTACTCCATGGCTGTAGTGGTTCCGTTGATTTTCCTAAGGGATGTATCAACCCAAAGAGGACTTAAGTCCAGGTTGGCCGTAAAATTGATGGTCTGAATTAAGCTTGGCAAAGTGGTTTGTGTAGCTCTTCTTCTTACCTGTACTGTTTTGGTTCCGCTGAAATCTCCAGGAACCTCTGCAGGGGTCCAGGGACCTGTTCCAATCTTATATTCATATTCTGAAGGTGCAATCCAAGCAATCTCGTTGGTCACATCATTGAATGCCAGAGATGGTGCTGAAGCAGGTGCCAGTATAGTGATCCATTCAGTGGACAGAGAAGGCAGTGTGACCGCGTCGGCCTTATATCTTAAATAGAGTTTGCCCGGTACGAAGGCTATTCCGGCTGTAGTGCGCTCTGTACCTAGATTTGTCCAGCTTCCGTCGCCAAAGCGATATTGAAGTCGATTTTTTAAGCTATCGGGTACCGTAATGGTGCCAAAGGCTGCGTCATATTCAAATCCTGCTCCAATAGACGGTCCCGCTGCCGGCATTCCAATTACGGCGACTTGCCGATTATTGCTAGGGTATGCCTTTTCCCGGATAAACACCTTTCCAGGAATAAAGGTTACGTTGGTATTGGTATTGCTGCAGGTTGTCCAGGTACCATTGATGCCGTCAGAAGAGTTTAGACTATACTCCATGCCGGCAGTAGTTCCTGTAATCTGATTAGATGCTATATTTAAGCCTACAGATGTCAAATCTAAATTGTCAGTAAAAGTGATAATCTGCTCGAGGCTTGGCAGCGTCAATTGAGCAGCCTTTCTTCGTACAGCTACGGTTTTGTTTCCGGTGAAGCCACCATCCACAGGACCGGAGATCCATATTCCTGTGCCGATTTTGTATTCATAGGAAGCATCCAAGCCTGTGATGGTATTGGCTAAATCATTAAAAAGAAGATCTGGAGCAGCTGCAGGGGCTGGAATGATGGCAATACTTACAGGGTCTGAAGCAAGCTCATCTATATTTGCCTTTCTTCTAAATAGCAGATCTCCCTGCTGGAATTGTACTCCCGGAGTAATGTTGCCGTCGCTTAATTGCGTCCAGGCGCCTGTACCGCTGCGGTACTGCAGATCGCCGACTAAAGCATTGTTTACCGTAATGGTTCCTTCGGCCACGTGATAGCTGATATAAGTTTTCTCCGTATCATTTAGGGGCGGCCTTTTTTGAATGGCTGCTTCTGTTACTCTTCGATAGTTCTTTGGTTTAGCTTTTTCTCTTACATGAACGATACCTGATAAATTGGCTACAGTGGTATTGCCAGCCGTACAAGCAGTCCAGGTGCCGTTGATCCCATCGGTTGAGTTCAAGCTGTACTCCATGGCCGTGGTGGTATTTGTTATTTGAGAAGCAGCTGCATTGATACCAACCGTATAAAGGTTGAGGTTTGGCGTAAAGCTGATAAGCTGTTCTAATCCCGCCAAAGTAGTTGCAGTAGCTCCTTTGCGAATACTAACTTTGTCGGTGCCTGAAAATTCGCTTATGATTGAACCAGGTATCCAGGGACCGTTATTGATTTTATATTCGTATTGTTCCGTTAATCCTGTTATTGCATAAGTCACATCGTTAAAAGACAATGCAGGGGCTGCAGGAACGGCGGGGATTTCAACAGCCGGTGAAGGAGATACCGCCAGTGACGGCAGCATGACAGCCGTAGCCCTTGCTCTAAATTCAACCTTTCCTGGCTGGAAGGGGATTGCCGTAGCCATTAGTTTTGCAGGAGCATCGGGATCGGCTGTTGTGGCATCCAAATCCCTCCAAACTCCTCCGATTCTATATTGCAGCATATTTTTCAACGCCAAAGGTATGCTGATAGTACCCTTTGCCACATGATAGCTGATTTGATTCAGCAAATCCGTATTTGGCGCGGCACTGCGGCCTACCTCTCCTACAAAATGATAGTTTCTAGGCTTTGTCTTTTCCCGAACATAAACCTTTCCTTCAATAAAGTTTACACTGGTGTTAGGACTGGTGCAAGCCACCCAGGTACCGTTGGTGCCGTTGGTAGAATCCAGGCTGTATTCCATAGCCGTGGTGGTGCCGGTCAGCTGGCCGGCAGCCACGTTGATGCCGGTGCCCGTCAAGTCCAGCTTAGGCACAAAGGTAAAGGAAGCGGCCTGACTGGGCAGCAGTGTTTCTGTTGCTATTTTTCGTACCGATATATTGGTTACCCCTGCAGGAAAGCTGACGGATGCCTCTCCCAATGGCCAGGAAATCCAGCTTCCGGTTCCAATGCGGTATTCAAGGTTATCTGAAGGATTTAATTTCGTTAATACTGCATCTACATCGTCGACAGCTACAGCAGGTGCTGAACCGGGGGCTGGAATGACGGCCTTCTGACTTGCAGGAGAAGGCAATGTGTTGTTCGTAGCCCTATAGCGGAATTCCAGGGGACCAGGTGCAAAGGAGATTCCTCCCGTGGTGGTTCCAGAGATGAGCGGAGTCCATGAACCTGTACCGATTCGGTATTCTACACTGCTGTCCATAGCAGGAATGGTGATGGTGCCATTGGCCACATGATACTCAAAGCTTGTGGTGCTTGGTGCAGAATCTTGATGAATCTCCCCTAAGTATCGCACATTATTTACTTTAGACTTCTCCCTTATGAACAGCATCCCTTGTACAAAGCTTACATTGGTATCCGGTGCGCTGCAGCTGATCCAAGAGCCGTCCATGCCATTGGTGGAGTTTAAGCTGTACTGCATTTCTGCAGTAGTGCCCAAGATTTTGCCGGCAGCTACGTTAAAGGTGACACTGCCTAGATGAATTCCATTCAATTTTGCTGTAGCCAAAGAAGGCAATGCATTGATGGTGGCTTTCACTCGAACCCGCAGGTCACTGCCGGCACTGCTTACATCAATTGCCTGCGTTTTATTTGCAATAGCCTCTGTTACCGTAGACCAAACAGTACCTCCGTCTAGGGAGTATTCCATGGCAGTGGTGGCACCGGCCAGTTTAATCTTGCCAGGCTCAGGGGTAAATTCTATGGCCACTGCAGGAGCAGCACTATGGGATAAGGCGGCTGTTTCCCAGTAAACCCCGGGCTGCAGCTTCTCCCGGACAAATACCTTCCCTGCTGCAAAATCCACATTTTCCGTTGCCGGACTGCCGCAGGAAAACCAGGTGCCATTCAGACCGGTGGTAGAATTCACACTGTATTCCATTTGGGCTGTGGTATCTGTAAGTTTCCTTTCAACAACATTTATCTTTACATTCTTTAAATCTTCTAGCAAGGAGGAGCCAGGCTCCAGTTTAAGAGGAATCTCTCCGGAGTCCATGGACCCGGGTTCCGTCACTGCACTGCCCTTGATACGGACAGTGGGGGTGAGGGGATTTGCTATGGCTGAAGCCGCGGTACCCGATAAAGTAATCCGGATTTGCTGGCTGCCAATCTTTGTTGCAGCCGCGGTGATTCCCTGAGGGAGTCCGCTGATCACCAGATCGCTGAGGGTGATGGTTTCCTTTAAAGTACCCCGATCCACTGTAAGCAGCCAGTAGTTTTGATCGGATCTTGGTGTTTTCTGTGCGGGGGCAGTCATGAAAATACTATCCACTGCAGCTGCCGCACTAACCTGAAGGGTGTCTGGCAGTACGGTGAAGGTTGGCCCGGCGATGATGTCTCCCTGTGCACCTTCAACAGCTTCCTTCGGTATAACCAAACGAATAGTTTGCTTCACATAGTTTAAAGCATAATCGGCAACCGGTGGAAGGGTAATGGTAATCCTTGTTCCGCTGGTTCGCACCAAGGCTCCCGTGTTCTTCAACTCCGTGACTACCTTTGCCCACTGGGCTAGGTTTTCAGTCCCTACCACCTGTAAGCCGTCAAAGACAGCATTGCGCAGGGTTGAATCTGTGGCTACATTTCCCACCCAGTTTCCGTCGGCCAAATCTACTACCAGTGTCTTTCCTCCGCTGCGGATGTCTGATTCTACCAGAGGCGGCTGCAGGGCCGTACCGGATAAAGCAGCGGAAATGGTGGGTTTTATAACTATACCCCCTGCAGCTGTTACAGGGCGCTGCCCGCCTGTAAGGGCGATGGCAGGAACTGTAAGGGTGATCCGCTGCTCTGTGGCAATGTCGTAGCCCGATGTCTGGGGCAGATAAATGGTGACTTTTTGATTATCGGTTCGGAAAATCGAGCCCTGACCATCTGCCTTTAGGGCTTGGACTACCTTTGTCCATTGCGCAGCCTCAGAGGCAGCCTGAAATCCATCAAAAAGAGCATTTCTCTTTGTTGGGTTGGTGCGAATATCAGAGGCCCAGGCTGCATTGTCTCCTAAAGTGATCTCCAGAGTAATGCCTCCCAATAATATGGAAGATTCTGCTACTTCTTCACCCCCCTGATTAGGGAGGGAAAGGACGGCGGAAGTATTTTTCAAATGATGGTCCTCCAGCTGCAGCATTCCGAAGCCTTTGATTTTATTCTGGCTATCTGTGGCTAAGAGAACCAGGTATTGTCCGGGGGCAGCAGAAAGATCAGTGCCCAGGGTATAGTCAGACAAAGCAGGGGTTTGAGTCAATACCTCATCGAAAGCCGGTGTGGCAAAAGGTTGCCCGAGCAACAATATCTGCCACTTGGCGGCGCCGCCAGGCAGGCCGGGACCGGAAAGCTGAGTAGTATCCAATGCAGTTCCCGGGGAGGCCGTAAAGCTAAGGGTAGGGGCATAGGCTTTGATTTGCAGTTCGCTGCCCGAGAAGGAAGCATAGCCCTTAATTTTGCCGCTGCTGTCTGTGGCCAGCAATATTAAATACTGATTGCTTAACACCCCAATATCTGCTCCGGAAGTATAGAGGGAGGTGCCTGTTAGAGTGCTGTCCACCGTAGGCACTGCAAATTCAGTATTCTGAACTTTGATACGCCACTGGGTGGCGCCTGTTAGACCATAAAACTGCAGGTTGATAAACTTGGTTGTACCAGGTCCGCTTCCTGCCTGATTTTCATAGTTAATCAAAGGTGGAGTATTAAGCAGTGGTGCAGGACTGCCTTGAATATGGGAGCTGTCCAGCACAAATTCTTTATAGGCTTTGATTTTTCCCTCTGCATCCGTAGCCAGCAACAGCAGACGCTGCCCTACCGCCGCTGATATATTGGCACCGGGGCTATAGACAGGGGTTGTACCATCGATACCCTCAAGAGTACTATCCAGCGCCAGCACGCCGGGAGATTGGCTTAAAACCTTAACATGCCACTTCGCTGCTCCCGCTATAGGAGGGTTTCCGAAGGATAAGACCGACAGCTTCGTGGTACCGGCTGCAGAACCTGGCTGGGGCAGGCTGTAGTGGGTGGTTTGGGTTAGCTGCACTGCATCAGGCGGTTTAATTTGAGAAGCAGTTACGTTGTTGAAGAACTTATAAGCCTTTGCTCTTCCGCTGCCGTCTACGGCAATCAGCATCATGCTTTGACCGGCGCTGACAGGGATATTGGCCCCTGCACTATAGGATACAACGCCTGCTACTGTGGTGTTGAGTTCCGGAATATCCTGGGTGATAAAGGGATCCTGTTGAACCTTGCAGCGCCATCCGGTTACACCGGATAAGCCCGTTAGGGTTAAGGTGGCGATCCGGGTGGTACCGCTTTGGGTACCGGGCTCCGGAATCGTATAATTAATATCTAAAAGCTCAGGCACCTTTGCTGCCCGTACCTGATCCGTATTTAGCAAAAAGGATTTATAGGCTTTTATTTTTCCGTCATTGTCTGTGGCTAAAATCAATAGGTATTGATTTGGCTGAGCCGGGATATCACTGCCGGCTGTATAGCCTGTGGTACCGGCTAGGGTGCTGTTCATTTCAGGTGCAATGAAAGGCTCTGACTGCACCTTATAGCTCCATTGGGTAACCTCCGACAGTGGGTAGGTTGGAGATAAACCCTTTGTCAGCAGATCGATTTTTGTTGTATTTACAGCACTTCCCTTCACCGGCAGACTGTAATGGGTCGTTTGCTGAAGCTCTACAGCGGCCGGCTGGCGGATCGGGAAGGTTCCTGCTGTAAAGAGCTGATATGCTTTGACCTTTCCCCCTGCATCCGTAGCCAATAACAGCAGATCCTGATTACCGGCAATGCTGATATTGTTTCCTGTCACATAGCTGTTCACTCCTGAAATCACACTGTCCAGGATAGGGGCTGTGAGGCCTGTGCCTGCTTTGTAGCGCCAATTAACCGGGTTGCCGGAGATTCCGTCAAATTTCAAGGTCGTGATCCGGGTAGTGCCGCTTAGGGTACCGGCCTCCGGAAATGAATAGTTGACGGTTAGCTGAAGCTGCGGTGCTGTTTGCCCCCGTATTTGGTCAACCGATAAATTATTGAAAAGTCTATAGCCCTTAACAGCACCGGTAGTGTCCGTAGCTGCCAACAGCAGGGAGTGACCGGGCGTGATAGGAATGTTGTCTATGACAGCGGAAGTAATGTCTGTCTGAGCCAGGGGACCGGATAGGATACTGTCTCTTGCAGGCACCTCAAAGGGAGTACTTTGTACCTTAACCCGCCACTGGGTGGCTTCAGCCATGGCAGGAGCCGGTGATATACCCTTATGAAGTCCTGTAAGCTTAGTGGTGCCGTCGGATGTACCTGCCCCAGGATTCTGATAGTTGGTATTGATCATTAATTGTACCGGTGCCGGAGAAACGGATTCCGGAGTAATGGTAAAATATCGATATCCCTTGATGGCCCCCTTCTGATCCGTTGCCAGAAGCACCATATATTTTGTAAAGGACGGTGAAATTGGATGCAGGGAAGTCTCATTCAGGAGAATCACTTCTTCACTGCCATAGACCTGGGTGCCGCTGAGACTGGTGTTATAGCTTGGTATGCCCGTGAAAGGCATATCCTGTACTTTGATTCGCCATTGTGATGCCTCCGGTATGATGCTGGCATCCGGCAAATCACTGATTTTCACAGTGCCAGCGGTAAGGCTGCCTTTCTCCAGGGTGCCTACTGTCAGAGTTTGGGCCGGCTGTGGAGGCCCTTTAATCTGATCGGCAGCAATCGGTATGTTGGCATAGCCCTTAATGTGATCGCTGCTATTGGCAGCTAAAAGAATCACAAACTGATCAGGGCTGATTTGGATATCGCTGCCTGAGGTATAATCTGCAAAGCCTGTTAAAGTGCTGTCCAGATCTGGGGCAGATATGGCTGCATCTGCTATTTTGACACGCCATTTGGTAGCACCGCTAGGCAGTGTACCGGTGGTCAATCGGGTACTGCCCGGCTGGCTGCCGGCCTCCGGTGTTCCATAGTGGGTAGGGGAGACAAGGAGCATAGCTTTTGGCACGGTGCCCTGTTCTAAATACTCACTGGTATCAATAGAGGATCTTTCCAAAGCAGCAAATGCAGCTGCCTCCGCATTTGCCACCTCAGATTCATGACTCTTGACATATTCCTGAATCGCCGTTGAAGTCAAGGGAATCTGATTGGCATGGAGCAGATTGACTACCGCCGCAAGCTCTGCTTGTTCTTTGGCTACAATGTTATAATACTGTCCGTTTTCATCTTCCTTGAAAAACAGATTGATATCTGCCCCCTGGCGGATGTCCTGCAAGAGGGCATTTTGATGGGTTTCATTTCCGCTTTTATATATTTTTTTTAATCCTGTATGGATGATATCTCCCGGTGCAGCCCAAGTAGCTGTCAGGCTGCTGAAGACCATGATCAGTATCAGCAAAAATGCCAGTATGGGTTTCATTTTCTTTGACAAGGGGTCCTACCTCCTTCTTTATGGTTTACAGGTCGCCCTGCAGTACAAGCTGATTGTCCTGCGTATAGACCTTATACTGATATCCGGTGAGTTTTTCCACCAGACCGATGGGGAAGCCTGAGAGGGCGAATTCTCCATTTTTTTCTACTTTTGCCAGCTTATAGGCTTTGGTGTTTTTCCCGTCCTTTGGATAAATGCCGATCTGGTATCCCTCAAAGGACTGACGGCCTGCCAGCCTGCCGCTAAAATCCCCAAGGACGGAAGTGGTAAAGGAATGCTGCTTCAGAACAACGGGACCGCTCTCTATAGCAGCTTTAGAAGAGGGTATTCCAAGCTTTTCTGCTAAGGTTTGATCCTGATGCTTTAACTTCAGATCCAGGGTCTTTTCCATAGTGATCCCTAACAGCTCTCTAGTCACCTTGGAATGAATATCGATTTTCGGGTCGGCCAGGCCTAAGGACTTGGCCTTTTCATAGTAGTCCTTGGGGTACTGATGAAAATCCGCTCCGTCCTCATAGCCCAAAAGCCGCAGCATGACGGCCAGCAGCTGGATATAGGTGATATTGCCTCCGGGGTTAAAGGTATCGGCGCCGGTACCAAACATCAGACCCTCTTCATAGGCCATGCCGATATGGTACTGAGCCCAGCCGCCCTGGAAGCCGGCCGTGTCCTTATAGGGACCGGTGGCTTTTGCAGCTTTTACCTTTTCTTCGGAGATACCTTTAAACCGAAGGGCAATGGTTGCAAACTCTGCCCGGTTGGCATACCGCTCCAGATTTAAGCCCCCAACGCCAAAATAGCCGTTTTCCACTACCCGTTTCATGGCAGGAGGGATTTTCTCCGAGCCGCTTGTACCGGCAAAGCCGATTTGCGTCAATAAAAGGTTTGCAATCAGGATACAGCAAAGAATCTTTTTCATTGAAATTGCCTCCTTGGATATAAGGCAGGCCTTTGGCCTGCCCTCTGGACTGTTAATTCAATGTTTCAGGGTCTCCTTCTTTTACGATGTTGCCCTGTCCGTCACGAATAACATACTTGTAACCGATAAGTCGGGTCAATAGCTCTGTATCAAAACCGGATATGCTAAAGGTGCCGTCACTGTTTACCGCTGCATGATTATTCGGCTTGCCATAGGACTCATCCTTTGAAACCAGCGATACTTGATAATTTGTATAATCCGATGCTCCTGTGAGCCTGCCGCTAAACAAACCTCCCAAGATGGTGGTGAACTGCACATCTGTGAGATGAATATTCACCGCGCTGCCCCTGGTCACGTAAATGCGGTAGGTCTTAGGTGCTTTGCCGCTTTCTGTGTGAACTACAGTAATCAGCTGCTCTACCCCTGTGCTTAGGGAAATGGCTGCTGAAGGACTGCCGCTGGCTACAGACTGACCATTGACGGTAATGCTGCCCGGTCCTGTTGGCGTAAGGGTGATGGAAGATACGCCATTGGCTACGGTAACGCCTGTGTAGGTGTAAACCGTTGGGGAGAAGCTGTAGCCGCTTGGACTGCCGCTGAGGGTTAATCCTGATAAATCAGCGGAAGGCTCTGAAATTGTATAGGTAAAGGTGCGAATACTGCTGTTTTCCATACCGGCCTTTACAGCCATAGCCTTTAAGGTAATGGTTTCGCCGGAAGCTCCGGTGATGGATAGGGGACCTGTATATCTTGTGCTGCTTTCTGTAGGATCACTGCCCGACAACGTATAATAGATCGTTGCGCCGGAGGTAGCACTGGTCAGGGTAACCGTTGTACCCGATGCCAGGGCGCCGCCGGCAGGGTCTGCATTGACAGCAGCCGCCTGTGTATTGCGCAGATCCATGGTTAAGAGGGTTTGCTGGTTTTGATCGATCACTTCACCGGTAACCCGGACAGACCAGATATCTTGTATGGACCGCAGTGCATCCTGTATGAAACTGCGGAAGCTGCCCATGGCATTCTCCTCTACGGATCGCCATTTATTATCGGTTTTGGAGAAATCCCCTTCTATGGTAACGTCGAAATGACCGACATCCTTCTCCTTGATGGAGTAGCTAAAGGTAAAAGTATTGCCGTTATGGGTGAAGCGGTGCTTTTCCTTATTGAGCATCTTTTCTGTATCCTCAAGCAGCGTTAGGGACCGGACGCTGCCATTTTCAAAGCTGAAGCGCAGCACCTCTTTATTGCCATTGGTATCAATCATACGGCCATTGATATTTACAGTACCAAACTCATCTTCAATCTTCTGCTTCAACAACTGAAGATAATCCATTTTCCGATAAATGCTCCAGTCATAGTAATAGCTGTGATTAAAGGTTGCGATTAAGTCAACGTCCTTTCGGTTTACTATTACCTCATAGCTTAGAGATACGCTGTTATAGCGGCGGAAATTGCGGTTTAAGTAATCCTGTAAACGGCTTCCGCTGAAGCGGTGTCCCTTTTGGGTTCCGTGATCCTCAAAATCTACAGAAGTGCGGTCATTATTCATGGTAAAGGTAATATAGGTAATATCCACACTGCTGTAAGGCGTATTGCGAATGGAGCCGCTGATCTCTGCGTAAGGGTCATAGAGGGTACGGATCGCATCAAACATGTCTTCCAGCCAGCTTTCGATGGTGGTGCTGCTAATACGGTCAAAGCTGTCAAAATCATTGGTATCATAAGTAATGCGAAGCCGATATTCACTGCCGCTGTATCGATAGAAGGAGATATTCATATCAATGCCTTCAAAATCTCCAAAATAATCCTGCAAATAGGTTTCCATATTATAGACGGAGGAGATGGTTCCCGAATGGGGGTACGGGAGCTTTTTGATTTTTGCCACTGCCTCACGGAGCTCCTCTGCCTTTGCGGTTAACCTGTTGATTTCTTCATTTTTCAAAAAGAGTCTTCCAATCAGCGCTTGATCGGAATCCCCGCGAAGGACTCCATTGGTTGTGATTTCTATTTTCTTATCCTGGGGGAGGTATTGGTAGTTAAGATACAACGCATCTGCTATATCTGCCACGGGCAGATATCTTTCCCCCTCATAAATAAAAGGAGGGGCTGATAAATATATATTTTTTTGGTTCCATTGGACTGAAATATCTTCCGGCCATATGGTCAGGGTTCTGGATATGGCAGTAGGAGCGGCTGTCGGGGTAGTTTCCGGAGCAGCGGTGGTTTTGGGGGCAGAAGAAGTTCCCTCATCTATGATACGCACACGATTGTCCTCAATGCGGAACTGAAGAACACTTTCGCCTATGTCATCATCCCGTAGGACGCCATTGACTGTTTTTCTGCCAAGGGTGTCCATTACTTCTCTGCGGATTCTGTCTAAAAAGTCGGAACGCCTGCTGCTGCTCCAATCATAATAATCTTCATCGTCGAAATAAACCGTAAGATCTATTGCATCATCGGCGGTATAGACCCTATAGTAAAAGTAAACCCCTTGGTAGGACCGTAAATTCTTGTCCAGTGCATCCTTGAGCTTTTTTGCGTCACCGGAAGCAGTGCTGCCGGAGGAGTAGGAAGTAAAATCAAAGCTCAACTGGCTGCTGCTGGTTTCGAAGGTTACATAGGTTTTATAAGAAGAACTGCGGTTATCACGGATATACCCATCGAGTTTTGCATATCGGTCATAGAGATCCCGCACAGCATAGAAAATATCATTTAGGTAGTCTTCCACATCTCTTCGAGGAATTTTTTCGAAGTCACTTTGCCGGTCTGATGGAAAGGTTAGGTTCAATCGATAGGTATCACCGCTGTAGTGGCGAAAACTAATCGACATGGGAATGTTCTTAAGGGTATCAAAACGATCTCTTAAGTAAGACTGCATTTCAGAAGCAGAACGGATATCCCGATAAGGGGTTCGATTCTTTTCAAAAAGTGTTTTTTGGTTTTCCAGGGTTTTGATCTCCTGCTGAAGGGCTGTAATCTGATAATCCCGCTGTACCAACTGTGAACTGTAGAAGGTGGAATCCACAGCTTTTACAGTTTTGGGAAGGGATAAGACGAAGCTCTTCTTTTTGTCGTCATAGGCCCATTGTAAGGATAAGGCCTTGGTAAGATCAGCAGCAGCTGCATAGATGCGATCTTCAAAAATAAAGGGCTCCCGTGCTGTTTGAACCTTTTGGCCGTCCACATACAGCGTAAGATTATCAAAGCTGGCATTAATTTTACGGCTGTAGCTTTGACCGGATCCAACGACAGGAACAGCTGCAAAGAACAGCAAGAAGCTTAAAATGAAGCATAAAGCCTTTCGAAGCATTGGTTGAACCTCCTTTGGTGAGAACGTGCATGTTGATTTAGTCCTTTCTATAGGTTATCGTACAAAAATGCCAAAAACTATAGGTTGACTTTTATAGAAAATGGAAGCAGGATTTATGTTTCTTTTTGTTTACAGTTGTCGAATGTTAGAAAATCCCGGCAAGGACTATGGTATAATGAAGGTACTATTTTCCATTTAAATTTCTAAATTTTAACTGAATTTGTTATAGAATTTTGACGATAAAATTTATAGGAAAAAGCATAGGAGGGAAATATGATGAAGAAAAAAATGTCGTTCGTACTGGTCGTGGCATTGCTGTTGAATTTTTTATGTGGTCCGTTATGGGCAGCGCCCGTCTATGCCAATGTAGAACCGACCATTGACAAAATCACCATTAAGGAAGAAGTGGAGGTGGTCAATGGTGCTAAGGTTACCAAGTACCAGGTAATTTTCAATGGATATCCCTTGACCAACGTCGATGCTATTCGGGTCCTGCAAGGGGGCGTGGTGAAAAAGACACTGCCCAAGGAACGATTCCAGGTCATCGACAGTGCCAATATCGCCTATATTCCTGAGGGAACAGGCCAGAGCATCGAGAGTATTTTCGGGGCAACGGGGGATGTGAATTTTACTATTATACGAGGCGGCACCCCCTATACTTCTCCCAAAGAATTTACACTGCCAAGCGATAACTTTATGAAAGTAGACACCATTAACGGACTAAGTCCTGCAGCCTGGCCGGTGACAGTCATCAAGGGACAGCCATTTACAATGGAAGGGGCCTATTTTAATCATGGCGTCTATAAACTGGGCATTACGACAGGAGACACGGTAACCAATCAAGTAAGCTATGGGGGAACCTCTACACAAATCAGTGTAGATACGGATACCATCAACATTGCTGCAGGCAATAACCAAAACTTTGTTTTCGAACGCTCCAGTGGAACCAATGTGGAAGTCCGATATATCGTAAAAAGGGCCGTAAATGTGGCCAATCCTCTAGACCTGGGAGATGTATCCATCACGCCGCTGCAGGGAACAGAGGGAACGATTGTCAGAATAAAAGCCCAGCACCATGTACCCCTGCTGGATATTGGTACAAAAGTATTTATCGGTGGTGTGGAGGCAAAGCGAAATGTCAGTCAGTTTAGTGATGGAACCTTCCGATATATTGAAAATGGGCTAGTCAAATACGGATTAGAAGTGGTAGTGCCCCAATTGGCTGTGCCGGGAGAAAAACCCATTGTATTTAGAAACTTCTTTAATGATACCTATCAGTACCCGCAGAACTTCAACTATGTTTTAGCTACCGGCTCAATATTGGAAATCATTGACTCCAGCATAACAAAAGCTTTTACCAATGAAGAAAAAGAAGTGCCCAATATACGGATCAGGAATGCGGTAGCGGTCAACAGCATTCCCAATATCACCATCACCAGTGCGGAAATAGGCACTGAGGACAATCTCAAATATTTTAAGGCATCCGACGATGCCAAGGCATACCATATACTTTACCGACTGCAGGACGGTACCTTTATTGAACGAAAAATCAGTCTGTCTATTGGATTGAAGGCCAGCATCACCAACATACCCCTTCAGTGGGATCAGGATGTGGCCGTAGTCTCAGCCAGAACCGATAAGGTAGGCCAGGCAGGGGACTATGTTATCACTGCCAGAACAGAAACCATCCGATATTCCCTCAGCAGCGGCACCTTGACAGAATTAAACTACATCGTAGAGGAAGCACCGCTGGCGTCGCAAAACAAAGTGATCTTTCGGTTCGATCCGGATTTGACTACGCCTCAGGTGAGCAAAATCACGCCGGCAAAGGGACCCCATGACGCCTATATTACCGCAACCATTGAAGGGCAGAACTTCCGGGTGGAATATGATGCCAACGGCGTAAAGTATTATCCAACAGTCATCATAGGCGGGCAAGCCCTGCAGGTGGCGGGAGATTATAAATACAAGGTGATTCAAAAAGAAATTGTAAATGACCAGGAGGTAAACCGCTTTTACAAAAGCAGATTAAGCAACGGTAATGACCGGCAAGAAATTACGCCGCTGCCTACAGACCAGATCACCGGTTTGGTGGTTCTGGACAGCGCCGGCAATATTGTAGACGGACAGGCCCGAAAAGTGGGAACAAAAATTAAATTTACCATTCCGGCCAGTGACAGCGGGACCATTGGCTTTGCCGATGTAACCGTATATAACCCAAACCCTCTGGGAGGCTTGGGAGGCAAGGATACAAAGGAAAACCTGTTTGAATACGTAAGACCGGCAGATGGGGCCCTCAGACCTGAATTGACCTCTGTGACACCGGATAAGGTAGCGGTAGGAAAACAGGAAACTGTTACGCTAAAAGGAAAAAATTTTCAGCCGGGGATGATGGTGACAGTAGATGGAGAGCTCATTCAAAATCCCCAAATTGATATCGTAAAGGGAACGGTCATCTTTAAAGTTCCTCCGGGAAGGCCGGGACCTACTTTTATCCAAGTGATCAACCCTGATGGGGGCTTCGCATCCATCGGCATAGAATACATACAAACCTTCAGCCAGCCGGTGGTAGAAAAAATCATTCCAAACTTTGGAGCCAAGGGGAATCTGGTCATTATCAAAGGCCGGAACTTCTACCCTGCCAACCCTGCCGGTGAGACCCCTGACATTCGGATAGGTACGAAGGTATACATAGACAATAAGGATCTGAACAAGGCTTATCATCCCCATGGAGAAGGAGATCAGCCTCAGAATCTGACCAATGAATTTGACAACAACAGAATTGTATTGGGACCCGATGGGGAACCGGTGAAAACCTACGGAACCAATGTAGCGGTAGTAGACAATGAAACCATCTATTTTATTATTCCCGATCCGAAAGATGCTGCAAAGCCTTTCTTTTTAAACGAATGGCTGGATGTGAAGGTCGTAAACCCGGATTTAGGGAAAGCAGATATTCTTAAGGGTTTTAAAATTCTTGATGTAGTGAAGGGGCCCAGAGTAGACAGTATCGAACCGGATTTAGGAGACTATAGAGGCGGAAATATTGCAGAGATCACGGGAGATAACTTCTTAGAAGGGGCGAAGGTATACTTCGGCAGTCAGGAAGCCCAGGTATACCGCAGAAGCAATAATGCCCGAAGCCTTTGGGTGTACGTGCCGGCCTACGGGGGCGATTTGGGAGATACCAACCGTGCAGTAGTTCCGGTAACGGTATTGAACAGCGATGGAGGCTCTCATACAAAATACGACGGCTATACCTACGTAAATCCTGGCTATACACCCAAAATTACTGCCATCAACCCCAAGGAGGGAGATACCGCAGGGGGGAACCGTATCCTCATCTCCGGAGAAAACTTCCGGGCTTTTAAACTGGGTACAGCGGAACAGAAACTGCCAGCCATCTACTTTGGTGGGGTCAAGGCCGATCCCCAGGACATCACCTTTGTGATTCCCCCAAGAGCTTCCTATGAGGAAGTAGAGATGACAGATCTGTTGATTGTAGAAAAAACACCGCCGGGGATAGCCGGTAAGGTGGATGTAACGGTTATCAACTATGACGGTGCCACCGTGACCCTAAAAAACGGCTTCGAATATCGTTCGAAACAGCTGGCCATCACCCAGGTGCTTCCAAACCAGGGTACCCTCTATGGCGGCAGTGAGGTAACCATTATCGGAAAAGATTTCGTAGAACGGGGACTTCATGCTGTATTTGGCGATCAAAGGGCTCAGGGAGATATTCTTTCCGGTACCCAGCAGGTACGGATCGGAGACCTGATCGTAAACTATAATGCCTTTGCACCGGACAATATTACCCTGTATTATAAAAATTTTGGTGCAGGGAATGAACTGGCAGGCTATAAGGTTTATCCCCAAAAGGATCCTGTTAAGAAAAGCAGCTTTAAGATTGTAGAGGAAGAAGAGTATCTGATGATTACCCTTCCATGGACAGAACTGCAAAACACACCGGGCTATGAAGCCGTTGCCAATTGGGCAAATGAAAATATTAAAATAGAAGTGAAGGGCAAGAATCTCATCGTAACCCGTGGCCTGGCAATTATCAAGAGCGTCACTGGAGGAGATCGGATCACTTTGCTCACCCCTCCTTCTCCGGAGGTGGGGGAAAAAGCCCTGACGGTATATAATCAAGACGGTAAAAAGGCCGCCAGCAAGTTTACCTATACCAATCCTTATCGTCCGCCGGTGATTACAAAGATTATTCCAACCACAGCCCTGACCACCTCGGAAATCACCGGCTCACCGCTGCAAATTGACCTGGCAGTTGCAGCACCAAAGGGCGAATCCCCTATCATCATCCAGGGGCAAAACTTCCGATCCGGGGTTAAGGTATTCATTGGAAACAAGGAAGCGGAAGTGAAAAGCAAGAGCCCAAATGACGATGAGTTGATTGTGATCGTTCCTGCGGCGGCTGCAGGGACTGTGGGCAGCTACCTGAGGATTTTAGTAGTCAATCAGGATGGGGGCGCTACCTACGGAGATACTACTGAATTGCCGGAGGGAGGCCTTCGGAAACCTATCTATTTCCGTTATATCGTAGAAGGAAGTGCACCGAAAATTACCTCTGTGACCCCGGACAAAGGACCGGTCACTGGGGGAACAAAGATAACTATAAAAGGCAGCGAGTTTAAAGATGAAGATACCTTTGGAAATAAAAAACCTGTAGAGGCGTATATCGGCGGAATCCAGGTTGCACCGGACAAGATAGAAGTCAAAGACCTGGAAACCATTATTCTGACCATGCCTGAAGGAAGGGTGGGCAAACAGACTATTGAGATCGTAAATTATGATTTTGGACGGGCTATCGGAAAAGATATATTTACCTATATAAGCCAGCCGGAGGTGCTCTCCGTAGCACCGGCCAAGATATTTACCAATGATACCAAGACAGAAGTAACCATATCGGGGAAAATGTTCCAGAGCGGGGCCAAAGTGGTCATCGGTGGAAAAATCATCGAAGAGAGTAAAATAACTGCGGGTATGGTGGTCAACGGCACCGGTATTCAAGGGGTGGACAGCGAAGGAAGAAACAGAAATGTAGCCGTTGTAGACGGAAAGGAAGCAGCCTCTGTAGTAATGGAAAATGAAGGCACGCTGAAGGTAAAATTCAGTGAAGCCACCAACCTGTCCAGTAATGATATTATTATCATCAACCCCGACGGAGGGGTATCACAGCCCTTCAAGGACTTCGAATACAAGGTGCCTGTACCCAATAAGCCTCTTGTATTAGAAGCAATCCCAGGCTTTGAATCCACGGTACAGCTGCTGTGGTCAGAATCATCCCCGGAACTGCTCAATGCAGCGGACCGCTATGAGGTATATGGAAAGAAGGATACGGATAAGCAGTATACCTTAATCGGAGATACCAAGGGAGCATCCTTCCTGGTAAAAGGGCTGCAGCCCAATACCCGGTACAGCTTCATGGTCAGAGCCTTAAACAAATATGGTTCTGCAGTTGACTTTGCAGAGGTAACGGTCAGAACCCTAAGTGTCAGCCAAGATGACAAGCTGAAGGAGAAGCAGGAACAGCTGGAGAAGGAAAAGAAAAAGCTGGAAGAAGAGGGCAAAGAGGAAGTGAAGGATGGGGTTGTAATCAAAACCATCGGAAGCAAACAGATCCCTTCCGGCAGCACCGCCTATGTCATCGACTTCTCCTTAACAAAATATAAGGATCAGAATAAATATGTAGTAGCTATTCCGCTGTCTGCGCTGCAGACAATAAACCGTCAAATCACCATTACCGACGGAAAGGCAAGCTTCAGCTTCCTGCCGAAGGATCTCTATACAAGGGAGGTCAGCCAGGTATCAGGCAATGATCTGGAGGATGCCCATGTACGTATCGGATTTGAACGTATCAGCGGAAAGCAGGAGGAAAGCCTGAAAACGGCTATACCGCGAACCCAGCGGCAGGCATCCCAGTTCTATGATATTTCCTTTGAACTGCAGGTAGGCAAAAACCTCAGTAGTATCCGCAGAATGATGCAAAAGGGCACCTTAGACATCAAACTGGACACAGCGGCTTACTCCGGCGCCAATAAGGACAAACTCTTCATCGGAGAGTATGATCCGTCCCAGGATAAGTTTAACAAGCTGGGCAGTGGCAGCCGCGCTTACCCGCAGGCACCAGGAAGATACGTACTGTTGTCTGAACGATAGGAAAACGTAGGGAACGACGCCCTCGTCGTTCCGCAGAATATGAACCAAAAACGTAGGGAACGACGCCCTCGTCGTTCCGCAGAATACGAACCAAAAACGTAGGGAACGACGCCCTCGTCGTTCCGCAAAATACGAACCAAAAACGTAGGGAACGACGCCCTCGTCGTTCCGCAAAATATGGATCACAAAAACGTAGGGGATGACCTATGTGGAGATCACTGAAAAAGTCCTGGTTTTTGTCATTCTGAATGAAACGAAGTGAAATGAAGAATCTTTATAAGGAGCTTAAATGCTCAGATTCTTCGCTGCGCTCAGAATGACAATCCTGTGGCTACAAC
>NZ_FQZV01000022.1 GCF_900142145.1 Geosporobacter subterraneus DSM 17957
TAAATACCTAGATTTTGTACAAACAAGACCATAGCATTTTCCTAAGTTTACCATGGCAACATTACCAAAAAACAACTAAAGGTGAGAATACCCCGCCCATAGAAGTATTTTTTATCCAAAAAAAACTCTAAGAAAGGCGGTATCTCACCTATGAAAAGTATATCATTCAAACTAGATGAGAATAAAGTGGTAAATACTTCTGCGTGGCTTGTTTCCTTAATTCAATTTGCTAATAAACTTAACTTCTTTGATGCTTTTAAATATTTCAACCTAAAAATGAAAAGCGTCAACTATACAAATCTGAACAGATTACAAACACTAGTAGCTTCCATTGTAATGGGGTGCAACTACACTAGTGATATCAATGAAAAATTAGTTCCTGATACAACGGCTGCTAAACTCCTAGGAATGAATAAGTTTCCTGATCAATCTCAAATTAATCGTTTCTTGAGTAGGTTTGATGAGACTAATATAGATCAACTAGAATTCATTCATCACAACTTCTTTATGGAAAATGCCCTAGCTCTATCAAGTAAAGATCCTGTCATTGTAGACTTTGACATGAGTGGCCTTGTAGCTTCTGGCAGAACCTATGAATTAGCTGAAAAAGGCTACTTTCCTAGAAAAAGAGGCGAAAAGGGCTATCAACTATCTACTGCTTTTGTAGGGGATACAGGTGAAACCGTATCTATGTTCCTTGACCCAGGTAATACCTCCTGCACCAGTAGATTTGAAGATTTATTAAAATCAACTACCCTTAAATTCAGGGAACATGTATCTAAAGATAACTTGATTATTCGAGCTGATTCAGGCTATGGCTCCTTTGAAAATATCCAATTACTTAAAGCTACAGGAGCCAAATTTGTAGTAAAGGGCTTTTCAACTCAGCAATCTAAAAACCTTGCAAAATCAGTGCAAAAACACCAGTGGCAAAAAATTAATATCCAAGTACACGTTGCAGAAATCCCTAGCTCTACAGGTTTAAGAATTATTGTTTGTGAATTCGTTGGTAAGGATGGAAAAATTAAATACTCTCATTTACTCACCAACATAGGCTCTGAAGAAATGGATGCTATTGAACTATTTCACTTTTACAATGAACGACAAACCATAGAAGCCTTCTTTAGAACCTGTAAAGAAGTATACGGCATTAAGAATTTAAGAACATCTAAATTTTATGGAATCTACGGATTTTTGTGGTTAGTATTCATCAGTCATAACTTGATTACTTTGATGAAAAATACAGCCTTTAGCACTTCTAAGCTTAAGGATATGGGTATTAATTCACTGATAAAAAAACTAGGGACAATTTCTGCTAAGGTAATAGAATTAAAAAATCATGTTGAGATTATTATACCTAGCCTATCAGAACTGGCAAAATTATTTGTTGAAGCATTACAGCCTAAGTATGTTCAATTAAGTTTCCATGATTTTCTAAATACAGCTTAGTTATTTGTACAAAACTTAGGTAAATAGATTATATGATGAAAGTGCAATAAAATATTACTCATAAGTAAATTTATAAAGTTTGTTTATTAAAAGAGCTTAAGATATATAAGGGGGGATTGAATGAGAATACAGGAGCTGTTTCAGAAGGGTGTTTCATTTGTTGAGTTTGTGAATCAAGATAAAGATACCTATCAAGAAAAAACGCTGGAAATATATCATCAAATTATTTTGGAAGAATCTTTACAAGAAGCGATTCAGCGAATCAGCAGACCCATCAATGTGTTAGTTTTTGCAGAAATCTGGTGCCCTGATTGCATGATTAATGTGCCGGCTCTACAGAAAATTGCAGATTATAACAGTCATTTCAACATCCGTATTGTGTCCAGAGAGGGTAACGAGGCTTATATGGAAAGGTATCGGATCAACGGAAAACCTAAAATACCTACCTTTGTTTTTATGGAAAAGGATTTTACGGAAATTGGGGCTTTTATAGAACAACCTCAAATGATTAAAGGAATTGAAGCTAAAGGGAATCAGGTAGAGATTATTGTAGCCAAGCGTAAGTACAGAAAAGGAGAATATATTTCTGAGACCATACGAGAAATACTAGATATTTTGGGATAAATATAGAATAGTGGACGGCATTTTGCTGTCCTTTGTTTTTTATTCTATTAAAAAAACAAAGGGAGAAAATGAAAATCCTATTAAATCCTTCTTCTATTCGCCAAAATCCGATAAATAGGTTTTGACAACCAAAATGGCAAGTGATACAATATTTGGTACACGAATAAAGTGCAACATACTAAATATTGTTATTGGAGGTGTATTCATGCAACTCTCAGAAAATGCATTGAAGGTACTCGAGAAGAGATATTTGGCAAAGGACGAAACAGGAAAAACCATAGAAACAGTAGATCAGATGTTTTGGAGAGTAGCCATCCATATTTCCAAGGCGGATCATATATATAAGCCCGATGCAGATATTCAAGGGTTAGCGGAGCAATTCTATCAGATGATGACCAACTTAGAGTTTTTACCAAACTCACCTACACTGATGAATGCAGGAAGGGAGCTAGGGCAGCTTTCTGCCTGTTTTGTACTGCCGGTAGAGGACACGATGGAGGGCATTTTTGACGCAATAAAAAATGCAGCAATTATTCATAAATCCGGGGGCGGTACAGGTTTTAGCTTTTCCAGACTCCGTGCAAAGGGAGCTACAGTAGCCTCAACAGGTGGCGTTGCTTCCGGCCCTATAAGTTTTATGAGGGTCTTTAATGCAGCTACAGAGGCTGTTAAGCAGGGTGGAACCCGAAGAGGCGCCAATATGGGTATTTTAAGGGTAGACCATCCGGATATATTAGATTTTATTAAATGCAAGGAAAATAATGAGGAAGTTACAAACTTTAATATCAGTGTTGCCATAACCGAAGCTTTTATGGATGCAGTAGAAACCGATGAAACCTATCCTCTCATTGATCCCAAGACCGGAGTCCCTATAGGCGTGCTAAAAGCCCGTGAAGTATTTGAGCAGATTGTACATATGGCCTGGACTAATGGAGAACCGGGAATTATTTTTATTGATCGATTAAATCGGGATAACCCTACGCCGCAGCTGGGGAGCATAGAAAGTACAAACCCTTGTGGTGAACAGCCGCTGCTTCCTTATGAGTCTTGCAATCTAGGCTCCATTAATCTAATGCGAATGCTCAAACAAGAAGGCAGTAAAAGAGTTATAGATTATCCTAAGCTTGAGGAGACAGTCCATCTGGCGGTTCACTTTTTGGATAATGTTATTGATATTAATTGTTATCCCCTTAAAGAGATAGAGGAGATGACTAAAAGCACAAGAAAAATTGGTTTGGGTGTTATGGGCTTTGCGGATATGTTAATTGCTTTAGGAATACCCTACAATTCTGAAGAGGGTGTGAAGATGGGTGAAGAGTTGATGGCATTCATCAATACAAAGTCTAAGGAAGCATCTATGAGGCTTGCTGAAGAAAGAGGGGTATTTCCAAGTTATCCAGGAAGCATCTATGAAAAACAAGGTGTTCGGCTTAGAAATGCTACTACGACCACCATCGCCCCTACAGGAACAATCAGTATCATAGCAGGAACCTCCAGTGGAATAGAGCCGCTCTTTGCTCTATCCTATTTTAGAAATGTTATGGATAACGATAAGCTGGTAGAAACTCATCCAATCTTCGAGGATATAGCCAGAACAGAAGGCTTTTACAACAAGGAGATTGTGGAAAAAGTGGCGTCCCAAGGATCAGCAGCGGAAATCATGGAGATTCCTGAAAAATACCGAAATATATTTGTTACAGCCCATGATGTATCTCCCTATTGGCATATTCGCATGCAGGCTGCATTTCAAAATCATGTAGACAACGCGGTTTCTAAGACGATTAACTTCCCACACCATGCCAGTAAAGAAGATGTCCATCAGGCTTATCGTTTAGCTCACCAATGGGGATGTAAGGGGATTACCATTTACCGTGACGGAAGCAGGGAAGGTCAGGTGCTAAATATAGGAACTATTAAGAAAGAAGAAGCCGCAGCAGCTCCTGTAAATAAATTGGATATTGTGCCGAGGCCGAGACCGGATATTACTACAGGATTAACAGAAAAGGTACGAATTGGGTGCGGAAATTTATATATTACTGCAAATTATGATGATGAAGGAATTTGTGAGGTATTTACAAATCTTGGAAGAGCAGGAGGCTGCCCAAGCCAGAGTGAAGCTACCAGCCGATTGATTTCTATTGCCCTGCGTTCGGGTATCCGCGCTGAATCTATCATCGAACAACTTAAAGGTATTCGATGCCATTCAACCTTAAGACAGAAAGGCAAGGATCAAAAGAACATTAAAGTACTATCTTGTCCAGATGCAATTGGAAGAACACTGGAGAAAGTATTGAATATGTGTGTCAAATCTGACGAACCCAACGTATTGGATATTGCGCTGGCTATGGAGGAAGAAAAGAGTGACGGCTGCAGCAGCAACTGCTCCTTATGCAGCATGTCTGAGTTTTGTCATAACGAATACCGGGAAGAACTTACCTTAGGTTTGGATAGTACGGATAAAAAGGGAGATACCCATTGTCCAGATTGCGGAATGAAGGTTGAGCATGAAGGCGGCTGCATGATCTGCAGAAGCTGTGGTTTTTCTAAGTGCGGGTAAACTACCTTTGCCATATATTTATCTTTGTTCACAGATATCTAAATAAGCCTGTTGCATATAATTTTAAATTAATATACAGTATATTTATAACTAGTTATTTTATGATTGGGAGGACGAAGGATGAAAATTAAGCTATTGGAGCCACTAGGAGTAGATGAAAAGATTATTGATGAGCTTTCATCGGGATTAATAGCACGAGGACATGAATTCGTATATTATAATGAAAAAACGACAGATATTGATGAATTAAAAAAAAGGGTTGAAGATGCGGATGTATTAATGATTGCGAACAATCCACTACCCAATGAGGTAATTAAGTCTGCAGAGCATCTAAAGATGCTGTCTGTTGCATTTATAGGTATTGATCATGTAGGACAAGAGGAATGTAAAAAGAAAAACATCATCATCTCTAATGCCGCCGGATATTGTGATGCAACTGTAGCAGAGCTTGTGATAGGATTGACCATCAATGTATTAAGGAATATGAATGCGGGAGATGCTGCCACCAGAAATGGAAGAACAATTGCGGGACTCATAGGGAATGAAGTGAGCGGAAAGACCGTTGGGATTGTTGGAACAGGAAGAATAGGCAGAAAAACCGCTGAACTTTTTAAAGCTTTCAATTGTAAGCTGCTGGGGTATGATGCCTTAGCGTCAGAAGATGCTAAGAATATTGGGATAGAGTATGTATCCATTGAAGAATTGTTAAAAGAAAGTGATATTGTTTCCCTGCATTTACCGTTAACAGGGGAGACCAGGGGATTTTTAAATGCTGATAAAATCTCATTGATGAAGAAGACTGCAATACTAATTAATGCAGCGAGAGGCCCTATTGTAGATAATTCAGCATTAGCAGCTGCACTAAATGAGAATAAAATAGCAGGAGCGGGACTGGATGTATTTGATATGGAACCGCCGATTCCAGAGGATTATCCATTACTCCATGCAAAGAATACAGTTTTAACGCCTCATGTAGCATATGCCTCTGAGGAATCAATATATAGAAGAGCAAAAATAACCTTTGACAATGTGTATGGCTGGTTAGAAGGCAAGCCAACGAATGTTATGAAATATTAGCAGGAGATTCAAACACGTTGCTGTTTCGAGAGCAAGTCATAGGGATTCTAGTGAATAGAAAATAATACTGTAAAAGTAAATGATATTTTAGGTATAATTAAGACAGGTATGGAAATGCCTGTCTTTTTTACTAAAAAAAGCCCAGAAGGATATGGAAGTGATTAGCGTTATAGAAATAAACATATCATAAAAAACAGAATTCATATGAATATTTTAAAATTGTCTACATAAAAAATTTACTAAGCAAAGGATGGTGCAAATATGAAGGTAAAGTTAATTTATAATCCTGTTTCCGGTCACGGAACCTTTAAAAATCATTTGGATTATATTATAGATCGCTTTCAGCAGGCCGGGATGCAGATTGAACCCTTCAGAACCGGAAGGAAAGAAGAGTTAGATAAAATGATTGCTTCCATGAATGCAGAAGCGTATAAAAAAGTACTCATTGCTGGCGGCGACGGCACGATTAATCAGGTTGTAAACAGCCTTTTGAAACATGATATTGACTTACCTCTAGGAATTTTCCCGGTTGGAACTGCCAACGATTATGCTGCCTATTTCAATCTTCCCCATGAAATCGAAGATATTGTGGATATTCTTTTGGGAGATCATTATACATTATCTGACATCGGGCTTGTGAACGAAAAGTACTTTGTCAATGTGGCAAGTCTGGGAGTATTGATCGATATTAGCCAAAGAACAAATACTGAACTTAAGAATAGTTTGGGGATTTTAGCCTATTATTTACATGGTATAGGAGAACTGCCAAAGCTCAAACCTGTTCAGATACAGGTAAACAGTAAAAATCTAGCATATGATGGTGAGATCCTCTTTATGTTGATCATGAATGGTAAATCTGCTGGAGGCTTTAATAGGATAGCACCCTGTGCATCGGTTGATGATGGATTATTAGATGTTTTTATTTTCAAGAAATGTCCCATCTATGAATTAGCGCCCATGTTGCTGTCAGTGATTAACGGAGAGCATATTAACAATCCAAACGTTATTCATTTTAGGACCCAGGAACTGACTGTAGATACAATAAATGAAGTAGGAACTGACCTAGATGGGGAAGAGGGGCCGTCCTTTCCTTTAAAAGTTACTGTGATCCCTAAAAAACTAAAGATCATTACATAGACCATATTTAAAAAATGAAGTTTTACTGATGACATGAAAGAGAAATAGTCAAATTTCAGTGCCAGGGGGAGTGATGATGTTGTTTGCCAAAAAAATAACCTTTATATACCTATGTATATGCTTATTTTGTCTAATCATCATTTTCAAAGAAATAGCGGGCGGATATACACAACCGATAAAGGATGAAAAGGGAGATATCATACAGGAGAGCATAACTTCATTAGAAAAGGTCATGCTAGGGGATATGGAGCAGTGGATTCTCATCCGTGGGAAAGATATAAAGAATCCTATATTGTTGTGGCTTCATGGAGGCCCTGGTGCTGCCCAGATGCCCATATCATATTATTTTAACAGCAGCTTGGAGGAGACCTTCACTGTGGTTCACTGGGATCAGCGAGGTGCTGGAAAGTCAAACCCTGGTGACTTTGATGAGGAGACTATGAGGATAGAGCAATTTATCTGTGACGCCCATCAATTGACGAAATACTTGCAGACTAGATTCGGAAAGGAAAAAATTTACTTATTAGGGCACTCCTGGGGGGCAAAGCTTGGTATTCTGCTGGCAGAGGAATACCCTGAGGATTATTATGCCTATATCGCGGTGAGTCAGCCAGTGGATACGAAGATGAGCAATGAGGTTGCCTATGGATGGCTTAAGGAGCAGGCGGAAGATAAGAAAAACAAAAAGGATATAGTGCTTCTTAATGAACTGGAGCTTTCCCAACTGGAGGATCATAAAAACTATGTTGTCTTCGCAGGTTTAGTAGACCGATATGGCGGGGGCATGGATATTGGGATGGGCAAGCTGGCTACAATTGCCCTCCGTGCGCCAGAGTATCGCCTATCGGACTATATTCGCTGGATTAGAGGCGCATCAAGAGGCAGCGGGCCTATGTGGGAGCAGTATATTGATACGAATCCCATAGAGAGGGTAACTGCATTATCACTACCAATTTACTTTTTCTCTGGAAGAAAAGATTATAATACACCTTTTGAACTGGTTGGCCAGTACTATATAAAACTAAATGCACCTGTAGGAAAGCAGCTGGTTGTGTTTGAAGAATCTGCCCATGCTCCCTTTATGGCCGAGCCTGAGAAATTCTATCAGGAAATGTTGAGAGTAAAGGAAGAAACCTATCCCTATTAGGATATAAACTTACAGAATACTGCCTTCGTGAAATATAGAGACTTCTGGTATAAGCCAGGAGTTTTTATTTGCGTTAAGATATACCTGCATGTATATATGCGAATATAAAATATTTGGAGAAAAACCCATTTATCGGAAACTTATGGTATAATATTTTCGTAAAATCTACTGTGAGGTAATTATATAGATAATTGCTCTATCAAGAAATATAATCGTAGGGAACGGCCTCTGTGCCGTTCCGAAAAACGGGTAGACACAAGGCCTGCCCCTACATGAGTATATTTATTTTTAACGGCGTAAATCTATATGGACTGACCTTTTGTAGTTTATTTTTTTAAACAAGTACTTGTCCATAAAAGGGGGAATTCATTATGATGCATTTGGTTTATTGTGATGACAAAGAAAAAGTTCTAGAGAAAATTCTTGCCGGAGAAAAAACGATGGTTGTCAGAGGCGCAGCTGGGAGAAAAATTCCACATAGCAGGGTATTTGAGGGTGAAACGATATATTTTATGAAAAAAGGAACGGGAAAAATTTCTGCAACAGCCACCGTTGAAAGTGTTCAAAATTATGTTAAATTGACAGAAGATGAAATCGTAAAAATACTTGAGGATAATCAAAGTAAGCTCAATCTATCTAACAAGCAAAAAGAAAGATGGCATAAAAAATGCTTGTGCTTGGTTGAATTTAAAGATGTTAAGAAAATTAATGCGCTAGACTTTGACCATCAGAGCAATATGGACGACTGGCTAATTATAGAAAAAATTGAAGATGTAGTAGTAGGTACAAGCATTCCATACAATTATGACAATTCAAAGTTTTAATAAAGCTGATGATCAAAGATTCAACAGATCAGAACACATTATGTACAAGCTATGGCACAACAGTAGATAAATGCGTCATAGTACGGTTCTATATGGTTGTCATCCTGAGTGAAACGAAGGATCTTGGCTTTAAATCATAGACCCATTCGTTGCGCTCAGGGTGACATTCTTATAGTGGTGACAGATGTAGGGGCGAACATTGTGCGCCCCTACTTTACCAACATGCTGCTGTAGGGTAGATCTTAATTTAAGGAAAAACAATTCATTTTGAAAGTAATACCAAAAGGATTAAATTCAGTTTTATCTCTGTTTCTGCTGCATTAAACGCTATAATTTCGCGGTAAACCAATACACCCCATAAACACAAACTTGAAGAAAGAGGCAGAAAAATAGAGGCCTGCCTTTTAAAAGACAAGCTCTAATCGCAATAACCTCCTCTTCAGTTCTTCCATGATTTTCCTCTCTTCTATTTCACTCTCAGCTTCATAGGTGACACTTAGACGAAGATAGGCACCCGCATCATCCCAGGGAACCGTAGAGATAAAAGCATTTTTAAGTAAATATGCTGCTGCCTCCTCTGCATCTTTAAAGGAGACTCCGGATTTAGTTCCCTTTGGGATAGGAACATAGCAATAAAAGGTTGCTTTTGGCTTTTCAACATCAAATCCAATTTCTTTTAATACCTCTGCCAATAGGCTGTGTCTTCTGCTGTAACGCTCACAGTTTTTTCGAACAATTTCAGGTTGCTTCAGAGCGCAGATTCCAGCTTTTTGTATGGCCATAAACTGCCCAGAATCTGTATGGGCTTTCACAAAACCATAGGCTTCGATAATCTTAGGATTCCCTGCTAGGAATGCCAGCCGCCAGCCGGTCATATTAAAGGATTTGGATAGAGAGTGTATTTCTACCCCTACTTCTTTGGCTCCCGGTAGGGATAAAAAGCTTAAAGGTTTTTGCTCATCAAAGATGATGGCACCATAGGAGGCGTCTGACACTACCACAATATGATTCTTAAAAGCGAAATCAACAACCTCTTCATAAAAAGCTTTGGTAGCGATTTGTCCGGTAGGATTGTTGGGATAATTGATATATAGAAGTTTAGATCTTTTTAATATATCTAGTGGAATACTTGAAAAATCAGGATAAAAATGATTCTCTCTGTACAAGGGCAAAGGATAAATACTGCCTCCAAGGTGCTGTGTATAGGTACCCATTACCGGGTAACCTGGTACGGTAGTAAGGGTGATGTCTCCCGGATTGATGAAGCACAGAGGGAGCATTGCCAAAATAGACTTAGAGCCAATGCCATGCAAAACCTCGTGGTGAGGATCAATGTCACTCACGCCAAAAAACTTTTCTAAAAACTGGCTGGCCGCTGCTTGAAAAGGGAAAATGCCATTATCAGCATACCAACGGTTTTCAGATTTACCAGCTTCCTCATATAAAGTACTTACAATGGAGGTATCCGCTGGCAAATCCGGTTCCCCCACGCCCAAGTCGATGATCGAGATATGAGGATACATGGCCTTTACAGCTGCTTTCATTTTTTTTATTTTTGCAAATTTATAGCTTTTTTTCGAAGGTTCAAAACCGATGCCGCCCAGTCGTTCAGCGATGTTTTTCTGTATAAAGCTCACTTAGAGTGCCCCCTTTATTACAAAACAATAATAAGAAAAGCAATTTGCTATCATAATATTCCTGTGAAAAAAAAGTGTTATTGACAGACAAGAATCAAATACTAAATTCTCAACAAAAATAGGGTGTCAAGGGGTATTTGGATATAAAAGTGAGAATACTAAAAGGGAAAGCAAAAACTACAGGAAAGGACCTTGAAAAGAATGAAAAAATTTGGCTTGTGGCTGATCATACTCGCCTTAACAATAGGATTTGGAAGAGTTAATCGAAATTATATACGGAATCAGCTGATATTGACCCAAGAAGAAAACGAGTATACGGTAACGATGAAAAGAGATCTACTATGCTTGATGATGGCATATCCGGGCCATATAACAGGTATAGAGGCTGAAGATGGAAAAGGGGTATTTATTGTCATGCGATCAGGGCGTAGAATTCTGTATGATGATAAGAAGGAAAAAAGCTTTCAGGAAAAGCTCAGTAGCCCTGATTTACAGGATATGCTGGAACAAATTTATCCTTTAGAGGATATACAGAGTCTAATGCCTCCTAATTTTGATCCGGGAAGGATTCGTGTCTATTCATTTTTACATGAGGTTTATGGCGGTTCAAAAGCTCAAGTGGAAGGTAATCTGACAAATGTAAAGGCGGGACCCCAATATATTTTATTTAATAAACAAAACGGTGCAGCGGAAGCACTGGACATGGTCATGGATGAATTAGTACCGCTGGCAGGAAGCAATCCTAAAATCTATCCTTTTGTATTTCCAATGAGCGGCACCTTTAATTATAGAAATATCGCAGGTACAGGACAATTAAGTCCCCATGCCTTTGGAACAGCAATAGATCTTGCGAGAAATAATAAGGATTACTGGAAATGGGCAACCCGGGAGGAAGGTGAAAAAAGACTGGCGGTATATCCCCGGGAAATTGTAAAGATTTTTGAAAAGAATCGCTTTGTATGGGGTGGAAAATGGACACACTTTGATATTCTCCATTTTGAGTACAGACCAGAGCTAATACTAAAGGCCCGGTACTTTTCAGGGCAAGCAAAACCACATCAGCTTTGGTATGAGGGATTAACTTCAATGGATGATACTACAAGAAGCTATATTCAGATGATTGAGAGCGCACTGGATTAAAAAATAAGCCTGTAATAAGTACAGGCTTATTTTTGTGCAGATTTTTGCAACAGAGACCATAGGAGCATCGAAGGTCTACTTTCAACAACGAAGTAAATCAGTGATGATACTATGGTATGAATTTGTTTAAGGATCATAAATTTGTATACAAAGGACATAGTACAAAAGATTTAGTGATAGAAAAAAAAGAGATTTTAGACCATCCTAATCTAAAAAAACAAGTTTAAAGAAAAAGGAGGACATAAAAATTCATATAATAGGAGAAATATAATAAATAAGCGTTGAAATTTACGCCAGAATTTGATACAATACATTCAAAATTCATAATTTGGCACAGAAGAGAAGTAGTAGGCATCAGCATTGCTCATAGAGAGTCATCGGCCGGTGGAAGATGGCAGCAGTGTATTCCGAACTCGTCTCAGAGCTGTTAGGGTGAAATGGATTTAGTAGCTCTAGCCGGATTCAATCCGTTATCATGTTTGAGGGGGCAGTGAAAAGCTGTCAAATAGAGTGGTACCGCGAGCCTTTCGTCTCTAAAGCAGATGAAGGCTTTTTTGTTTATTAAAATTCCCAGAAGGAAGTGAAAATTTATGGTTGGATATAATCCAAAAGAAATTGAAAAGAAGTGGCAAGAGATTTGGGATCAGGAGGGATGTTTTTATGCTTCCGATGACAAGTCAAAGGAAAAGTTTTATGCTTTAATTGAATTTCCTTATCCATCAGGACAGGGACTTCATGTAGGACATCCGAGACCCTATACTGCGCTGGATATTGTGGCAAGAAAACGCAGAATGCAGGGCTACAATGTATTGTATCCCATCGGATGGGATGCCTTCGGACTGCCTACGGAAAACTATGCCATCAAGAATAAGATTCATCCGAGGGTGGTGACAGAAAGAAATGTTGAACGTTTTAAGAGTCAGTTAAAAGCCCTAGGCCTTTCCTTCGACTGGTCAAGAGAAATCAACACTACCGATCCGGATTACTATAAGTGGACCCAGTGGATTTTCTTAAAGCTTTTTGAAAAAGGTCTGGCTTATAAAAAGGAGGCGGCGATCAACTGGTGTACCGACTGTAAGGTAGGATTGGCTAATGAGGAGGTAGTCAACGGGGTTTGCGAGCGCTGTGGTGCTGAGGTTGTCCGAAAGATTAAAAATCAGTGGATGCTGAAAATTACAGAATACGCTGAAAAACTCATTCAAGATTTAGATTTGGTAGACTATATTGAGCGTGTAAAGATTCAGCAGAAAAACTGGATCGGAAGATCCGAGGGAATGGAAGTAGATTTTAAGATCACCGGGGGAGAAACCATCACAGTTTATACCACACGTCCCGATACGCTGTTTGGAGCTACCTATATGGTGATTGCACCGGAACACCCTTTGATTGAAGAATTAAAGGATCATATCAAAAATCTGGATGAACTAAAAGCCTATATAGAGAATGCCAATAAGAAATCAGATTTCGAGCGTACAGAGATGGCGAAGGATAAGACCGGTGTGAAAATTGAAGGCATCGGAGCAATCAATCCGGCAACGAAAGAAGAGATTCCTATTTTCGTTTCAGACTATGTATTAATGTCCTATGGAACCGGAGCGATTATGGCGGTACCGGGTCACGACGACAGAGACTGGGAATTTGCCAAAAAATTCGGTCTGCCTATCGTGGAAGTCGTTTCCGGCGGAAATATCGAGGAAGGTGCCTATACGGATAATGAAGAGGGCATTCTGGTGAACTCTGATTTTATCAATGGGCTCAAGGTAAAGGAAGCTAAAGAGAAGATCAGCCAATGGCTAGAAGAGCAAGGCTTAGGGAAGCGTAAGGTAAATTATAAGCTGAGAGATTGGGTATTCTCCCGTCAGCGTTACTGGGGAGAGCCGATTCCGCTGATACACTGTGAAACCTGTGGCTGGGTACCGGTTCCAGAAAAGGAGCTGCCGCTGCTGCTGCCGGAAGTAGAAAGCTACGAACCAACGGATACTGGAGAATCTCCACTGGCAAAGATCACCGATTGGGTTGAGACCACTTGTCCAAAGTGCGGCGGTCATGGACACCGGGAAACCGATACAATGCCTCAGTGGGCGGGATCTTCTTGGTATTTCCTAAGATATGTTGATCCTCACAATAAAGAAGCCTTTGCAAGCAAGGAAAATCTGGACTACTGGTTGCCGGTGGACTGGTACAATGGAGGTATGGAGCATACCACGCTGCACTTGCTGTACTCAAGATTTTGGCATAAATTTTTGCATGACTGCGGAATCGTTCCGACGCCAGAGCCTTATCAAAAGAGAACCTCCCACGGTATGATTCTAGGGGAAAATAATGAGAAAATGTCTAAATCAAGAGGCAATGTTGTAAATCCTGATGATATTATCAAAGAGTTCGGTGCAGATACCTTCCGTGTATATGAAATGTTTATCGGAGACTTTGAAAAGAGTGTGCCATGGTCTCAGAATGGTGTGAAAGGCTGCAGACGATTCCTAGACCGTGTATGGAAGCTTCAAAGCCTGGTGGTGGAAGGCGATGGGTTTTCACCAGAACTTGAAACCAATATGCACAAAACCATCAAAAAGGTTAGCGAAGACTTTGAAACCTTAAAATTTAATACCGGCATTGCCGCCCTTATGACTTTGCTGAATGATTTTAATAGTGCTGGAAAGGTTACAAAGGGGGAAATGCGTGTATTCTTGCTATTATTGTCTCCAGTAGCACCGCATATTGCTGAAGAGCTTTGGATGAAGCTGGGTTTTGAGGGCATGATCCACCAGCAGTCTTGGCCAAAGTGGGATGATGCCAAAACCATAGAGAAGATGATTGAGATTGCTGTACAAATCAATGGTAAAGTTCGTGGCAAGATTGTGATTCCTTCCGATGGTACACAAGAAGATGCAAGAAAATTGATGGAAGCCGATGAGAAAATATTTGAGTTTATTGAAGGCAAGAAAATTGTAAAAGAAATCTACGTACCGGGCAGAATTTATAATATTGTGGTACAATAAGAGAGATGGTATTGAGGCTTCAGCCTCAATACCATCTTTTGCATTTTTATCGAGAGGATGAAATTATAGACTTGAAGCAAGAAATTATTCTATCGGTACGGAATCTGGTTGAGTTTGTACTTCGAGGAGGAGATCTGGACAGCCGGTTTATGGGCAGCAGCCGCGCAGTAGAAGGGACAATGGCCCATCAGAAGCTCCAAAGATCCTATGGAGAAAACTACACGCCAGAGGTTGCTTTAAAATACACCCTGCAATACCAGGAACTCGTACTTACCCTTCAAGGAAGGGCCGACGGGATTTTCAGGGAAGAAAATGGGGTGGTGATCGATGAGATTAAAACCACCATGAGACCCCTTGAGGAAATAGAGGAGGGGAACCTGCTTCATTGGGCCCAAGCCAAGTGCTACGGGTATATTTATGGTGTTCAAAACCAACTGGAAGAGATCAGTCTTCAACTCACCTACTATCACTTAGATTCGGAAGAAGTGAAACGGCTGCGCAAAACCTTCTCTTTAAACTTTGATTATATTTTCCGACCCTTCTTTTTTAGGATTTTATTTTATAGGGGCCCTGATTCTATTGGAAAAAGGAGACAATACCTTAGAGTATCTGATTGCTACACCCCTGCGTACTTGGGAATATCTTGTTTCAAAGATGATCTCCCTGACGGTTTTAGCTGTATTGGCAGGAACCATCATCGCCCTATTCTCAAGGGGAAAAGCTGTAAATTACTACCTCCTGTTGGGGGGGATTGTGCTTACTTCTTTCCTGTTTATACTGATTGGGTTTGTGGCAGTAGCTAAATTTAGAACCGTAAATGAGTATGTAATGACCTCCGTTCTCTATATGATGGTTTTGCCGCTGCCCTTATTAGATTTTTTCGGTATTCTTCAGAGCCCGCTCTTTTATTTGTTTCCAACCCAAGCATCGCTGCTGCTGTTGAGACGCTTTGTCCATCGGATAAATTAATAAAATAAGGGAAAGAGGATACTGCTCTTTCCCTTATTTTTTCTGATTCAATCGGATAAAAAAGCTGCGCTCTGCCCGTGGCGGAAGAATGGAGGAGCCTTTTCCCCGAGGTGTAATTTCTTCTTCCGGAAGCCTTGTCTCTCGGGCAATGATGGCCCGGACCTTAGGACCGCAGAAATGACCCTGGCACATGCCCATGCCTGTACGCGTACGCCTCTTGATGGCATCCATGGATTTAATAGGGATGCCTCTTTGAAGAGCATCTACAATCTCAGCCTCAGTGACCTGCTCGCATCGGCATATGATGTTCTGCGTGGGATCCTTATGATCGATGGAACCCTGAAAGCTCTCATCCTTAGGGATAATAATAGCCTTCCGGTAGGGATTAAAATCCCTTTTTGGTGTTAAAGTCAAACCTGTATTCTTTAATATTTCTGCTACGCGGAGGGCAATGGCTGGAGAGGCTGTCAGCCCAGGAGATTCGATGCCTGCCGCGTTGATAAAGCGGGGAACCCTGCTTTCCTCGATGATAAAGTCATCACGGTTGCTGGTAGCACGGATACCGGAAAAGGAAGTCAATGCCTTTCGCATATCAAAGTTGGGGATAGAGATTCTTGCCGTATCTACTACATATCGTATCACTTCTTCAGTAGTTCCTACATCCTCCCGTTCTCCAATTTCCTCAGCGTTGGGACCGATCATTAGGTTTCCGTGATAGGTAGGCGTTACCAAGATGCCCTTCCCAAGCTTTGTTGGCACTTGAAAAATGACAGTTCTTGCCAGATGGCCCTGACTTTTGTCCAATAGTATATACTGGCCTCTGCGGGGAATAATAGTAAAGTCTTCTATGCCTGCCATACGGGCCACTTTATCGCTATAAACACCGGCAGCATTGATTACTGCGCGGCTTTGAAGGGTTTCTTTTTGTGTGTGGATTTCAAAATAATCTTCTCTTGCCGTAATGGCGGTTACTTCTGATTCCAGCTTTAATTCTACCCCGTTGGCAATACTATTTTCCACCAAAGCGATGACGAATTCATAAGGAGAAGTGATACCTACGGTACTGCAATATAAAGCCCATTTCACTTCAGGATTGATATAAGGCTCTATTTCCATGATCCTCTCGCGGCCGATGAGTTCTATGCCCTCAGTACCGTTTTTGAGTCCGTTTTCATAAAGCT
Source organism: Geosporobacter subterraneus DSM 17957 (assembly GCF_900142145.1). Classification (GTDB taxonomy): domain Bacteria; phylum Bacillota; class Clostridia; order Peptostreptococcales; family Thermotaleaceae; genus Geosporobacter; species Geosporobacter subterraneus. The sequence continues at coordinate 16,742 of NZ_FQZV01000022.1, forward strand.
TTTGCAGTTCAGCATAATCACTATCGGAGAAACCGATAACCAAGGCTCCTGTTTGACGGAATCCAAAATTCAATTCTTCATTGAGTTTGGGATACATCCTGTTTCCAATAACATTGAGGGAGCCCTTTAGGGTACCATGTTTTGCAGCATAACCGCCATGTACAATACCGCTATTGGCTTTAGAGGCCCCGCAGCTGATATCTTCTTCCTTTTCCAATAAACAGATCTTTAGCTCGTAGCGAGAGAGTTCTCTTGAAATGGCGGCACCTACTACACCGGCACCAATAATACATACATCGTACACATAAATCCCCCCATCTAGTTTACTAAGTTATATTTTTGATACCCCTTAAAAGTAAAAAAATTCTCTCAAATAGAAGAAAATATTTACAATTGGTATTAGTACCTGGTATTATAAGCATATAATATAAAGTAAAAGGAGGGTTTTGTATGAGTAAAATCCAAATCGTTACCGACAGTACAGCCTATATCCCGAAAGAATATGCCCAGGAACACAATATAGAGATTGTACCCCTTTCTGTTAACTTTTCCGGAGAAATAAATGATGAAGGCTTTCCCGGTGAATTTGAAGAGTTCTTTCAAAAACTGAAAACTTCTTCCGTTTTTCCTACTACATCTCAGCCCTCAATTCAGGCTTTTTCAAGTGCTTATGAAAAGGCCATTCAGGAGGGAAAAGAGATTATTACCATTGTGATTTCGGAAAAGCTAAGCGGTACTTTTAACAGTGCATCGGTAGCAGCCCAAATGACAGCTCCTGACAAAATCACCGTGGTAGATTCAGAAACATCTGCCTCTAATCTCAGGCTGCTGGTTGAAAAGGCACACACTTGGGCAGAGGATGGAAAATGCAGAGATGAAATTGTAGAAATGCTGGAGCAAGAAAAAAAACGGATGGGGATCAATATTACAGTAGATACACTGGAATATTTGAGGAAAGGCGGAAGACTAAGCAGTACCCAAGCCTTTATCGGTTCAGTGTTGAATATTAGACCGATTATAGGCTTAGTGGAGGGCAAGCTGGTGCCTATAGGAAAGGCCCGGGGTAAAAGCAAAGCGGTGGAAATGATGATTGCCAACATCCCGGCGGAAGTAAAACAAATCAGCATCTGCCATACCCTCAATGAGGAAGAGGCTAATGAACTGAAGAAAATAATGGAAGAAAAGTTTAGAAACGCCTGGATAACCGTTGATGAACTGGGGCCTGTGATTGGTGCCCATCTCGGTCCTAAAGCAATAGGCATTTGCTTTAAATGGTAAACCCAAAAAAGAAACAGTGAAATGTTCACTGTTTCTTTTTTGGGTTTTAAAACAATAGGGATCACAATTTATTTTCAAAAAGACGAAAAAATTTTAAAAAAGACAGTAGCATCCTGCGGACAAGACGAATATCTTGTACTAGGACACCGAGGGTAGTCCAAAAGCAAGTAAACTAAAATGAATATAGAGGAGGAATATAAGTTATGCCATGGAACAGATACAATATGCCAAAGGTCCTAGGACCATCGGATCCGAAATCCTTGGTAAAATCTGCTTGTGCAAAGGTTATTGGCGGTACTGCAGTCGATTGTGTGAATACACCGGTACCTATTAGACCGCTTGTAACAGGTGCAGTAGCAAAAATACCCGTAGTACTGGCTGAATTAACTGTACAGATTAATGTTAATACGATCATTAGCTTACCAGAGCCTGCATTAGAAATTAAAGACATTAAAAAGCACTTGAAGATTACTCAGTGTCTTTTGCTTCAGGATACCAATATGCTGTTCATTAAAGGATTTATTAGAAAGAATATCCAATATGCTACTCCAAAATGCTCAAATAAGGAAGGGGTTTGCGGAGATATCAAACATTGTACCGTGGATGCACCTTTCAGCTGCACAACTCCGATAACCTTTAATGGTATTGATCCTCTGCCAATTATACCGAGTGAAACCTCTGAATTCCGTTACTTTAGAAAACAGGACATCAAAGGACCAGACTTCGCAGATAAAGACCATCTACTGTCTTCCGATTTGTCAGAGTTTAACCAAATCAGCACAGAGTACTTCAATGAGCTTCCTTTCTGTGAGCTGATCAGCAGCAGAATCGTTGAATTTGATGAATTCCTCAATCCAACTCATCCAACCAAAGGGGAGTTCCCATTTGAAGAAAGATTGTTCAAAAAGATTGAAGAAAAAGCAGTTATTTACTTGACCCTTAAGATATTACAAAAACGGCAAGTTGCAGTTCCGCCGCTGGGAGCCGTTGAAGATGACGACTATTGCTAAGAACTGCTAAGAATAAGTGTCAAAAGAACTGGAAAGCAAATAAAAGATTCTTATGTCAAAAAGGATGTCTATTAACAAAGACATCCTTTTTAAGCAAGATAATAAGTTTTATCATTAGATCAGATATTACTGATTTGCATCAGCCGGCGGGGTAAACACTCTTTGAGCCAATTCCGCGTCCAACATATATAATGCATTGGTATCATTGCCAATTCGCTCTAGTTTTTTAATGATACCATTGAAGGTGGATTCTTCTTCCACCTGCTCATCAATAAACCATTTCAAAAAGCTGATGGTGGCATGCTCTCTTTCATCCATGGCGATATCCATAAGATCATAAATTCGTTTGGTTACAAACTGTTCATGTACATAACCTTTTTGGAAAGCATCCAGCATAGAAGTGTATTGATTTTCAGGTTGGTCTAATGCTGAGATCGTTACCCTTCCATTTCGCTCTATAATATAATCGAAAAACTTCATGGCATGGAATTTTTCTTCTTCAGCCTGTACCCTAAAAAAGTTGGCAAAGCCGTTCAAATCCTCTGAAGCACAATAGGCCGCCATTGCCAGATAAAGGTTTGAAGAAAAAAGCTCATATTTTACTTGATCATTTAGTTCTGCAAAAAGTTTCTCGCTAATCATGTCATTTCCTCCTGTATTAAATATTATTTCTGAACAAAGAAATCCAATAGTGCCTATAAATGGTTTCCTTACTAGATATAGTTTACCATATTATGGACATTGGATAAATAGATATCTTTGTTGTTTTCCATTACTATTGTACCCTTATCCGGTGATTAAAAACAAATATAAAGTTTTAAAGGGAAAAAAAGTGGTATAATGAGATGATAGAAGCTTTTGAATATTGTTTGAGGTTGGGAGGAGAAAGTATGAAGACCTTAGAGAATAAGAAAATAATTGCCTTAGTAGAGTCAGAATTTGAAGACTTAGAGCTATGGTACCCTCTATTGTATTTGAGGGAAGAGGGTGGCCAGGTTGATGTGGTAGGACCAAAGGCAAAGGAAAAATACATAGGCAAGTATGGTGTCCCTGTGATTTCAGACTTTGCCTTTACAGATATTCAGGCTGCAGATTATGATGCTATTCTAGTTCCGGGAGGATGGGCTCCGGACAAATTAAGAAGGTATCCAGAGGTTTTGGCAATGGTTCAGTACATGGATGATCAAAAAAAACCCATTGGGCAGATCTGTCATGCAGGTTGGGTATTGATTTCTGCAAAAATATTGAAAGGTAGAAAAGTGACCAGTACTCCTGGAATTCGCGATGATATGGAAAATGCAGGAGCCATATGGCTTGATGAAGCGGTTGTTGTGGATGAGCATATTGTCTCCAGCCGCAGACCGCCGGATTTAGGAGCTTATATGAAAGCTTTTACGGCGGTATTGACAGCTAAATAGTTCATTTATAGACTCTATACCTGATAAATTGTGGTATAGAGTTTATTTATAAGAGAAATACAGCCTTGTCTTATGCTTCTTATAAATTATGTACAGCCCTGTGTCCTGTTCAGGCGGTGAATATGATCACCGGCGAGAATCTGCAAAATACAAAGGACAAAAAGGTCAGAATCGAGGAGAATATATGTTTAGGCTGCGGCCTATGTCTTCGAAGCTGTCCTACAAAGACCCTAACCCTACGATCGAGGGAAAGGCGGGTTATTACACCGGTAAAATCTACCCATCGGGCTGTGGTTATGGCTATAGAGCGGGGAATGCTGCATCACCTTATCTTTGATAATCAGGCCTATAGAAGTCATCGTGCCATGGCTGCCATTTTAGGAGTAATATTGAAATTGCCGCCTATAAAGCAGGCTATGGCCAGTCAACAGATAAAGTCCCATTACCTTGATCGTATCATGAGACACTTCTGCCGCAACTAAATTTAGCATTTCGAAATATGTTGTAAGAAGGGAAAAAAGCATATACAATATACATATAAAAAGTCTTATACATAAAGGGTGAATGATATGAACACAATGGAAATCATGAATCTAGCATTGGAGCTAGCAGAACTAAAGGAGATTCCTTGGGATTCCGGCACGCTGGTTGAAGGAGATAATATCCGGAAAATACTGTTTGGAATTGATATGGAAACTCAAGAACTTTTGTTAGGAAAAGAATTAGGCGTAGATTTGGTGATTAGCCATCATCCTCACACCGGTGAACAGGATGTTTACTTTCATAAAGTCTTGGAGGTACAAATCGACAAAATGATGTCCTTTGGAATTCCTATTAATAAGGCCCAAAAGGCATTGAGGAAAAAGGTCAACAGCCTTGAAAAAAATGCCCATGCAAGAAACTACGATCGTGTTCAATCAGCGGCTAAGCTATTAAAAATGCCTTATATGAATATCCACTTGCCGGCGGATCGAATCACAGAGAGATTCGTACAAGGGTTTATTGATCAAAAACTAGGAAATCATCAGAAAGCAACCCTTAAAGATGTTATAGATGTACTCATGGAAATTAAGGAGTATCAGAATACACCAGCAGGACCTGTAATACGTGTAGGCAGAAACGATGATTATGCCGGGAGGATAGCAGTGCTGATGGCGGGTGGAACCAACGGAGGGGCTGAGGTTTTCAAGGCCTATTTTGAAGCTGGTGTCGGTACCATTGTGTGTATGCATATTCCAGAGGATGTTCGGGAAGCGGTTGAAAAGCAGAATATAGGCAATGTCATTGTAGCAGGACATATGGCCAGCGATTCTATCGGACTGAATATCCTGATCAAGGAATTGAGAAACAAAGGATTAGAAGTAATTACTATGTCTGGTATCATCGGATAGTTTTTTTTAGGAAACTAAATAAAATAACTGTTAGATATGGAAAGTCTGTGAGTGGTGGAAAACAACGCCGTCCACAGACTTTTTTATTGTCTAAGAACAAAACAGTTATAATTATTGACCTGTGACTGATAATTCTAATCTATCTTCCGATCGACGAGGACGTCGATCCCTACCTTCCTGTATTATGCTTATGTAGGAAACTGTGCCCTCACAGTTCCGTTGAATGTTAAAATTCTCAATCACACTACTGTATGGAGGTTAAAAATTCAAATAGGATTTTTAGATATTCAATGTATAATGAAATCTCCTTATGGAATAATATAGTAAAACAGTAAATCATTAGACAACTATCCATATAAAAAAATTTAACTAAAATATAACAAAATATAAAAACTAAAAGGAATTTTCTGAATAGTATAGAATATTATAGGTATAGTTGTCCAAATATGACAAGAAATATTGAAGCGAGGGGGATCTTAAATGAAGGAATATCAAAGCGACAAAATACGGAATGTAGCATTAGTAGGACATGGAGGCTGCGGGAAAACGATATTAACCGAATCCATGCTATTCACCACGAAGGTTACAAACAGACTTGGTAAAGTCGAAGATGGAAACACTGTATCAGATTTTGATAAGGAAGAAATCGCCCGTAAAATTTCAATTGGTACCTCTTTGATTCCTATTGAGTGGAAGGACTGTAAGTATAACATTCTTGATACTCCTGGATACTTCGACTTCATTGGTGAGGTACAAAGTGCATTAAGAGTTGCCGACGGAGCCGTAATTGTCATGGATGCATCTTCAGGAATAGAAGTTGGGACGGAAAAGGTGTGGAAATACACCGTTGATAGAAAGATGCCTAAATTTATATTTATTAATAAGATGGATAAGGAAAACATTAATTTTGATAAATTATTAAATGATTTACGTGAGAAATTTGGTAAAGGCGTAGCACCTTTTGCCATTCCTTTAGGGGATGCAAACAACTTCAAGGGAATCGTAAACGTTGTGGACATGGTAGCCCGGGTATATGATGGAAAAGACTGTACAGATCAGCCGGTTCCGGAGGATATGATGGACAGTGTTTCATCTGTACGTGAAATGCTGATGGAATCTGTCGCAGAAAGCGACGAAGTTTTAATGGAAAAGTATTTTGGCGGTGAAGAGTTTACTACAGAAGAGATCCATGAAGGTCTTCGCAAAGGCGTTTTAGGTGGAGAAATTGTACCTGTACTACTAGGCTCAGGTGTCAACAATATCGGTATTCACACTTTAATGAATATGATTAGCGACTATATGCCTTCTCCAAAGGATATTAAAGTAGTTGAAGGCATTCATGCAAGGGAGAATAAACCTGTACAAAAGAATATTGATGAGAGTGATCCATTCTCTGCATATGTATTTAAGACCATCGTTGACCCCTATGTAGGAAAAATCTCATTATTAAAGATATGCTCCGGCAAATTGACATCAGATATGGAAATTTATAACCCTGAGAAGGATGAAATAGAAAAGGTAGGAAACCTCTTCCTGCTCAGGGGCAAGAACCAGATCAATGTCAGCAAGGTAGTAGCGGGTGATATTGCAGCCATTGCAAAATTGCAGTATGCATCTACCGGAGATACCCTTTGCGACAAAAACCATCCTGTTAAATTTGACAAGGTTGCATTCGCTGAACCGACTCTTTTCATGGCTGTTGAGCCAAAGGCAAAAGGAGACGAGGAGAAAATCGGGCTAGGTCTAAATCGTCTGACAGAAGAAGATCCTACCTTCATGGTAGTTCGAAATGCTGAAACCAAACAAACTCTTATCGGCGGTCAGGGAGATATGCATATCAATGTTATTACCAATAAGCTAAAGCATAAATTTGGTGTAGACGTACAGTTGGCAGAGCAAAGAATCCCATACCGTGAAACCATCAAGGGCAAGGCGGATGTACAAGGGAAACACAAGAAACAGTCCGGTGGTCATGGGCAATATGGTGACGTAAAGATTCGTTTTGAGCCCGCAGAGGAAGAATTTGTATTTACAGAGGAGATTTTCGGAGGGTCTGTTCCTCGACAATATATACCCGCTGTAGAAAAAGGCTTGAGAGAATGTCTGGAATCTGGTGTTTTAGCCGGATATCCAGTAGTAAATGTAAAGGCTACACTATATGATGGATCCTACCATGATGTAGACTCCTCAGAGATGGCCTTTAAGATTGCTGCCTCCATCGCTTTCAAAAAAGGTATGGAGATGGCTAAACCCGTATTGCTGGAGCCGGTGATGAAAGTGGAAATTGTTGCACCGGAAGATTATATGGGCGATATTATGGGGGACATGAATAAGCGACGTGGTAGAATCCTAGGAATGGAGCCCTTAGGTGACGGTACGCAAAAGGTTATTGCGGAGGCGCCACAGGCAGAACTCTTCAAGTATGCTACCGATTTGCGATCTATGACTCAGGCTAGAGGAAGTTTTACGATGAGATTTGAGAGATATGACGAAATGCCCCAGCATTTGAGCCAAAAAATCATTGATGGGGCAAAATCAGACAAATAAATGGACGGGGCTTTGGCTCCGTCTTTAATCTGTTATTGGATTGGGGGAGATCAATCATGAGGGTTTCTTTTATTTTTCAAATGGGTCCGCTGATCAAAAAAGAGTATATCCGAGAAATGTATTTAAGTGAAGATGAGTTGTACGGATTGCTGAATTGCAGTAAAGTGGAGTATCCCATTCGAGTAGGGGGGAGTGTAAGGCTGACGAAGGCTGTGGTAGAAGAGTCGGTTTTTAGCCTTAAGGAGGATGAACCGGTACTACAGGTTTTATTAAAGGAGATAGATTATTAAGGGGCTCAAAAAAAAAAGAGCTCTTTCTTAATTCCAGCAGACGAAGCATAATAAATGGAGGATTACAGAAAATAAATAGGAAAAAAAGAAGGAGGGATGTATATGTCAGATCATTATATAAATTTTGAAGGTGAATTAGGTATGAGTGCCAACGACAGGCTGATGGATATCATTCAATCTGTTGGTATGGAAGATAAACTCATTATTACTGTAGAGAAATATGATGATGACCGTTCCGATTATCTTTTTGCCATATTGGAGAATCATGGCTTTGAGGTACAGACAAAAGGAGGCGGAGATGGCAAGGAGTACCAAATTATTGCCCATAAAAAAAGAAACTAGACAAAGCCAATCCTATGATTGGCTATTTTTAAAAGTGGTAAAAATATAAAGAAAGTCCATAATTTCTAAAAAAAAATGTGAATATTAAAGAAAATTCCAGAAAAACAATCTGAAAACAGCCTTGAAATTAAGAAATAAATTACTTAAAATAAGATCAAAGAAAGTCAAAGCGAGGTGATGGATGTGTCAAGAATTAGTGACATCATCGAAGGCTTTATCAAGGAGCTATTGGAAAGTGCCAATAATCAGGCTGTTGAAATTCAACGGAACGAACTGGCCAACTATTTTAACTGTGCCCCTTCTCAAATTAATTATGTCCTGACCACCAGATTTACGCTGGATAAGGGTTATATTATTGAGAGCCGGAGAGGCGGCGGAGGATATATTAAGATCCTTCAGCTCAACATAGATAAAAATCAGTTGCTGCGACTGCTCTTGGAAGAAATCAATGAATCAATCAGTATGATGCGGGCAGCGGCCATGGTCAGTATGCTCAAAGAAAAAAGATTTATCAGTGATCGGGAAGCAGAAATTATTGCAGCAGCCATCAGCGATCGGAGCATTAATGTACCGATGAATATTAAGGATACTGTAAGGGCAGGGATACTGAAAAATATATTGATGGTTTTATTTCATTATGGCGGGAGGGAATAAGATGCTGTGTGAAAGCTGCAACAAGCGAAATGCAACGGTTCATGTGACAAAAATATTAAATGGGAATAAGACAGAGCTTCATCTCTGTGAACAGTGTGCGAAACAAGGTGAGGAGATGCCCTTTGATGCATCCTTTACCATCAACAATTTTCTGACAGGGCTGCTGGATTCTATACAAGACTCTCCGATTAAAGTGGACTACATCAAAACCACAAAATGTGATCACTGCGGTATGACCTACGGCAAGTTTAAGCAGCTGGGCAGGTTAGGCTGTGCACAATGCTACACTGCTTTTCAGGAAAAGCTGATCGAATTAATAAAACGGGTACAGGGCAATGAGGTACACTCCGGGAAAATGCCGAAGCGATCAGGGGGCGTAATTCGCTTGAAGAAAGAAATCAAAAAACTGAAGGTTCAATTGGATGAGGTAATTCGCAAGGAAGAGTTTGAAAAAGCGGCGGTGTTGCGGGATAAGATTCGAGAACTGGAAAGTCAGATTCAGGATATGAACTAGGGAGGTGGGCTTATGACGAAATGGATAGAACAGTCTGGACCCGATGGGGATATTATTATTAGCAGCAGGATTCGTCTGGCAAGAAATCTACAGGAGTATCCTTTTCCAGTAGCACTGACAAAGGGAAAAAGCAAGGAAGTTATTAAGAAGGTTGGAGACGTAATCCTTGAGGGAAATACAGTCTTAAAGCATGATTTTCTTTTGCAGGAAATGGAAAGTCAGTCTGCGCTGGAAAGACAGGTGCTGATGGAGAAACATTTAATTAGCCCCAATCTAATGGAAAACCATGAAAGGAGTGCAGTGCTTTTAAATAAAGATGAATCTGTCAGTATTATGATTAATGAAGAGGATCATATACGTATCCAGTGCCTGCTGCCTGGGCTTCAGCTGACGGAGGCCTGGGATACGGCGGATAAGCTGGATGATGTATTGGAAGAGAGCCTCCACTATGCTTTTGATGAGCAACTGGGATACCTAACCTCTTGTCCTACTAATGTGGGAACAGGCATCCGGGCATCGGTGATGGTGCATCTGCCAGCCCTTAGTATGACTGGATATATCAATCGGGTACTGCAGGCAGCTAATCAGATTGGCTTGGCTGTAAGGGGATTATACGGGGAAGGAACGGAATTCGTAGGGAATGTGTTTCAGATCTCTAACCAGATTACCTTAGGGAGAAGTGAAGAAGAAATTATTGCTAATCTAAAAGATGTTACAAGACAAATAGTACAGAAAGAAAGAGATGCTCGAAGTACTTTGCTCAATAGCAATCGGTTGGGGTTAGAGGATAAAATCTATCGATCCTATGGAATATTATCCAATGCCAGAATCTTAACCTCTCAGGAATTTATGACACTTTTGTCTGATTTACGTTTAGGGGTAGATTTAGCAATATTAGAGAATGTAAAAATAGAGGGGCTAAATCAGTTGATGGTTATGACGCAACCAGGCTGCCTGCAAAAATCTGCAGCAAAAAACCTAAGCGCACATGAAAGAGATGTTCGCAGAGCAGCAATTGTACGAGAAAAGCTGGGAAGCAAAGGTTAGTAGAGAAAATAGTTTTTATAACTTTGCATTTAAATTGAAAAGATAATAATAAGATGATCTTCAATGTTATGGAGGTGCTATATATGGCTATGTTTGGCAGGTTTACAGAAAGAGCTCAGAAAGTTATTCTGCTAGCTCAGGAAGAAGCTCAACAGCTTCGACATAATTATGTTGGGACGGAGCATTTGCTGGTGGGATTAGTAAAAGAAGGTGAAGGAATTGCTGCGAAGGTGCTAACCAATATGGGGGTCGGACTAGAGCCGCTGAAGAAGAAAATAGAGCAGGTTATAGGTATTGGAGAAGAAGAAGGAACACAACTATTAGGCTTTACCCCTAGAACGAAGAGAGTATTTGAGCTAAGCTTTGCAGAAGCAAGGAGATTGGGACACAATTATATCGGAACCGAGCATTTGCTGCTGGGGCTGATCCGTGAGGGAGAAGGAATTGCAGCAAAAATATTGGTAGACAGCGGTGTAAATCTGGCGAAGGCTAGAGAAGAAGTTATGAAGATGCTGGGAAATCCTACACCCCGTGATGCAGAAACGCCTGCTTCTGAGGCGACAGGAAGAACTACCACCCCCAGCCTGAATGAATATGGAAGAGATCTGACAGAAATGGCCCGAGAGGGAAAACTAGATCCTGTAGTAGGGAGAGAGAAAGAAATTGAAAGAGTTGTACAGATTCTCAGTCGAAGAACCAAGAACAATCCATGCCTCATCGGCGAACCGGGAGTAGGAAAGACAGCGGTAGCAGAAGGATTAGCCCAGCGCATTGTAGAGGGCAATATCCCGGAAATTCTTCGAAATAAACGGGTAGTTACTTTGGATTTAGCTTCTATGGTAGCAGGAGCGAAGTATCGCGGCGAGTTTGAAGACCGCTTGAAAAAGGTAATGGAAGAACTTCGAAAATCCGGAGATGTAATTTTGTTTATCGATGAGATGCACACGATCATTGGAGCAGGGGCTGCAGAAGGAGCCATAGATGCTTCCAATATTCTGAAGCCGGCTTTGGCAAGGGGAGAACTCCAAGCTATCGGTGCTACAACCTTAGATGAATACCGAAAGCATATTGAGAAGGACCCTGCCCTAGAGCGTAGATTCCAACCGATTACTGTAGAAGAACCAACGGTAGAAGAAACCATTCAAATTTTAAAAGGTTTGCGGGATCGCTATGAAGCCCACCATCGGGTAAAGATTACCGATGAAGCATTACGGGCTGCCTCTGAATTATCCCATCGATATATTACCGACCGTTTCTTGCCTGATAAGGCCATTGATCTCATCGACGAGGCGGCTTCCCGTGTTCGATTGCAGACTGTAACCCAACCGCCGGAATTAAAGGACTTAGAGGAAAGGCTGGAAGAACTGTCAAAGGAAAAAGAAGAAGCCATTAGCGCTCAAGACTTTGAACGGGCAGCCAGGGTCAGAGATCAGGAGAAGAAGATAAGAGAAGAACTTCACGATAGAAAAACCAACTGGAGAACTACAACCAACCACCAGGAGATGGTAGGAGAAGAGGAAATTGCCCAAATCATTTCCCAGTGGACTGGAATACCAGTGAAAAAACTGGCACAGGAAGAGTCAGAAAAGCTATTGAATATCGAGACGATCCTACATCAGCGGGTTATCGGACAGGAAGAAGCAGTAAAAGCGGTTTCAAAAGCGATCCGAAGGGCTAGAGTAGGCTTGAAGGACCCTAAGCGGCCTATTGGTTCCTTTATCTTCCTAGGACCTACCGGAGTAGGAAAAACGGAATTATCTAAGGCACTGGCTGAGGCTATCTTTGGAGATGAGGATGCTATGATCCGCATTGACATGTCGGAATATATGGAAAAACATACGGTATCTCGGTTAGTCGGTTCCCCTCCTGGATATGTAGGCTATGATGAAGGAGGTCAGCTGACAGAAAAGATCCGCAGAAAGCCTTATTCCGTCATACTGTTTGATGAAATTGAGAAGGCTCACCCTGATGTGTTTAATATTTTGCTGCAAATTCTGGATGATGGCCGATTGACCGATGCCAAGGGACGATTGGTAGACTTTAAGAATACCATCGTAATCATGACTTCGAATGTAGGTGCCCACACGATTAAAAAGCAGAGGACCTTAGGATTTGCAGGCGTAGAGCAGGATGAAAAACAGAGTGCCTATGAAAAGATGAAAGAGAATATCATGGATGATCTAAAGAGAACCTTCAGACCGGAATTCCTAAACCGAATTGATGATATTATCGTATTCCATGCCCTAGAACAGGAGCACATTCAGCAGATCGTAGATTTGATGGTAAGAGATCTAACCAAGCGATTGAAGGGGCTTGATATTCAGATTCAGGTAGATGAGGCTGCGAAAAAGCTGCTGGCAGAAAAAGGCTTTGATCAAGCCTTTGGTGCAAGACCGCTGAAGCGGGCGATTACGAAAATGCTGGAGGATGAACTCTCCGAGGAAATGCTGCGTGGCAATATCTCAAAACATGACGAAATCATCGTTGCCGTAGAGAATGATCGGTTAGTATTTCATAAAAATCAGCGAAAAGCAGCAATGAAGTAAAAAATGACAGACAGTCTTGTCTGTCATTTTTTACTTCAAAATTGACGAGAGTCAATTTTGTTTATGGGTATTGTATACAGGAAAAAAATATGATAAGATTATCCCTATAGTCTCTAATAAAAAAACAATTGTATCCTATATGCATACGAATGAGGTGAGAATGTGGCAGATAAAAAATACCTGATTATCGATACGGAAATTCTTCCGGAGGTTTATGAAAAAGTGTTGGAAGTGAAAGAACTATTAAGAACAGGCCGGGCAAAGGGCATAACGGAGGCTGTGCAAATGATAGGAATTAGTCGCAGTACTTTTTACAAATATAAGGACTTTATTTTCTCATCCTCGGAAGGAACCAAAGGACAAAAGGTGACGGTTACATTGCTGCTGAGCCATACACCTGGTATTCTATCGAATTTGCTGAATAAGCTCGCTTTTTGGAATGTGAATATACTGACTATCAACCAGGATATTCCCATTAACAATGTTGCAAACGTCAGCATCACCTTTGATATTTCAGAGGCTAAGACAGGTATTGATGATTTGATGGAGGGATTAAGCAGCATAAAGGGTGTGGTGAAAGCAGAACTTATTGCAATGGAATAAGAGAGAAGTCAATGTAATCATGGAAGCATGAAGCAGGAGCTGTTTTATAGAGGATAGATATGATTTATGATTTGTGAATAATATTACTAGGTTAGGAGAGATTGCAAAATGAGATGGCAAGGTTTGATTCATCATTATCGGGCATATTTGCCCCTTGGACCTGAGGTAGAGCCGATTACCCTTTGTGAGGGAAATACACCTTTAATCCGGGCTGCCAATTTAGAGAAGGAAATGGATGGATTAGAAATCTACTTAAAATATGACGGTTTGAATCCGACCGGGTCCTTTAAGGATCGCGGTATGACCATGGCAGTGACAAAAGCAGTAGAAGAAGGGTCTAAGGCAATCATTTGTGCTTCTACAGGAAATACTTCCGCAGCAGCTGCAGCCTATGCTGCCAAAGCAGGCATCCGCTGCATCGTCATCATTCCAAATAAAAAAATTGCTATGGGGAAACTGGCCCAAGCCATTGCCTATGGAGCAGAAATCATTGCCATAGATGGCAATTTTGACGATGCCCTTCGTATGGTTAAGGAGATATCTGAAAAGCATCCAATTACCCTGGTGAACTCTATCAACCCATATAGGATTGAGGGACAGAAAACTGCTGCTTTTGAAATTTGCGATCAACTGGAAGCGGCACCGGATTATTTGTCTATTCCTGTTGGGAATGCAGGGAATATTACAGCATACTGGAAGGGCTTCAAAGAGTATCTGGAAAAAGGAAAGAGTCAGGGACTGCCAAAGCTTTTAGGATTTCAGGCAGCGGGTGCAGCGCCTATCGTAGAAAATCGGGTTTTTGAGAATCCGGAAACGATTGCAACGGCTATTCGTATCGGAAATCCAGCCAGCTGGCAGAAGGCAGTGACCGCATTAGAGGAATCTCAGGGGATGATCCATAAAATCACAGACGAAGAAATTCTGGAGGCCTACCGCTTGATTGCCAGCAGAGAAGGTATTTTTGCTGAGCCTGCTTCCTGTATTTCAGTAGCAGGGCTGTATAAGCTTTATCAGGCAGGCCTTATAGAAAAGGGTAAAAAGGTGGTATGTGTCCTCACTGGAAACGGACTAAAGGATCCGGATACTGCAGTAGAGATGGGCGGAGAGTTTAAAGCATTAAAGGCCGATTTTGAAACCATAGAAAAGGCTATTATAGGGTAAGTTTATGGTGCAGGGAAAATTAACCATAAAGGTACCCGCTACCACTGCAAATCTAGGGCCTGGATTTGACAGCATGGGTATGGCTTTGCAGATTTATAATGAGATTGAGATAGAGCCGATCGATCAAGGCATAGAAATTATAGGATTCGACGGTGTGCCCCCGGAGGACAACCTAGTTTACGCAGCTATGGAGAAAGTACTGACACGATATAAAAGGCAAGTGGGCGGAATCCGGATAATTGGCAAGCAATTTGATATACCTATGAGCAGAGGCCTTGGCAGCAGTGCAGCTTCCATTGTAGCAGGAATCCTGGCTGCCAATCATTTCATGGATCGGATTTTAGGGGTAGAGGAGATCATTAATATAGGAACGGAAATGGAAGGACATCCGGACAACATCGTGCCGGCGGTACTAGGTGGTTTGACCATATCCATCATGGATGGAGAGGATGTGGTTTATTCTAAGGTAGATATTCCGGGGAGTCTGAAATTTGCAGTGATGGTGCCGGACTTTAAACTTTCTACCCACGCAGCAAGAAGTGCTTTGCCGTCTGCCTATGAAAGGAAGGATTGTATTTTTAATATATCCCGGGCCTCTCTCTTGGTTGCCGCCATGCAAAAGGGAGAATTGGAAAAGCTTCGTGTTGCTACGGGAGACAAGGTGCATCAGCCCTATCGTGCCCGCTTGATTCCGAATATGTATGATATTTTTCAGAAAGCAGAAGAATTGGGATCAAAGGCTGAAGTAATCAGCGGCTCCGGTTCTACCCTCCTTGCCATGGTAGATAGAGATAATCATGGCTTTAGTGCAAAGATGAAAAACTATTTAGACAGCTTGCCCGGCCAGTGGACGATTCAAATGCTTGAAGCTGATGAAAATGGAGCTTTGTGCTATTAAGGATTAGGGGTTGAACTTCTAAAGACTCATCCTAAGATTCTCTCGACTCCGGGACAAGGTTACTTTTTCTGAAAAAGTTGGCGGAGAAAAATGACCTTGATAGTCGCTGTTCGGAAGCTTAGGAGGAATTTTTATAAAAACATGACTTCATTAACATTCCAAGGATTTTATGAACCAATAGTTCGTAAAATCTTTTCTTTTTAGGGATCATTGACGCTTTGGAAATGAAAGTATAAAATCAGTATAGATAGGAGATAGTTCTAATAACCTTAAGGAAACCGTTCATGTGGGAGGGTCAGATGGCAAAAAAAGCAAAAAGCGTTTTTGTATGTCAAAGCTGTGGTTATGAAAGTCCCAAGTGGATGGGGCAATGTGTATGCGGTGCATGGAATTCTATGGTTGAGGAATTAGGCAGCAGCGGTGTTGTATACAAAAAATCAGCCACCATAACCAGTTCGGTTAGACCACAGCCTATTAAGGAAATTAAGTCAGGCTCTTATGACCGTTTAGATACCCAAATGGGGGAACTCAACCGGGTTTTAGGCGGGGGGTTGGTTAAAGGCTCTTTGACCCTGATATCCGGTGAGCCTGGAATTGGCAAATCCACCTTGATTCTTCAGGTCAGCAGTGTCATTGCAGAGAAATATGGAACGGTACTCTATGTATCGGGAGAGGAATCAGAGGAGCAAATCAAGATGAGAGCCGAGAGGCTGGATGCCTTATCAGATCGGTTGTTGGTTGTATCGGAAACCAATGTAGAGGTGATCGAAGGCTATATACAGGAACTCCATCCGACCTTCATTATTATAGATTCTATTCAAACCTTATTCAAACCAGAGCTGACTTCAGCCCCTGGGAGTGTTTCACAGGTTCGTGAATGTGCCAACCATATTATGCATATTGCAAAAACGAAGAATATTCCCGTATTTATTGTGGCTCATGTTACCAAAACCGGTGAACTGGCCGGACCGAGAATACTAGAACATTTGGTAGATGCCGTGCTTCATTTTAACGGGGAGAGAAGTCAGGAATTTCGTGTGGTTCGTGCACTGAAGAATCGTTTTGGAACGACCAGCGAAATTGGTGTTTTTGAAATGAGGGAAGAAGGCTTAATAGAAGTAGACAACCCGTCGGAAATGTTTTTGGAGGGGCTTACGCCCAATGTAGATGGGGCTATGGTGATTGGCGGATTAGAGGGAACCAGACCCCTGCTGTTGGAAATTCAAGCTCTAGTAGCACCTACCAGTTTAGGCTTTGCAAGAAGAACCGCCATCGGGGTAGATGTAAACCGGTTAAATCTTATTATCGCAGTGCTGGAAAAAAAAGTCGGGCTTCCACTGACTAATCAGGACGTGTATGTGAATGTAGTAGGAGGGCTAAAACTGGAAGGAACATCTGCAGATTTGGGCGTGGCCCTAACGATCTTTTCCAGCATGAGGGGACTTCCCATTCCGACCACTACTACCATAGCCATTGGAGAAATCAGCTTAACAGGAGAACTAAGACCTGTGGCCAATGCAGAGAAGATTGTAAAGGAAGCTGCAAAAATGGGCTTTTCAAAATGCATATTGCCGGCTAAAAATTTAAAGAAGCTTCAGATTCAGGAGCCTATCGAACTGATTGGAGCCCATTTCGTAAAAGATGCCATCGATACCATGTTTTTCAGCAAGGAGCATCCTTTTTAAGGCTATCGAAAATGATCCAATGATATCTAAGAAAATATAAGACATAAGTGAGCGGCTATTTGATCCTTTTGTTGTCGTTCTTAGCGAGTGAAGATAAAGAATCCGTTTAGAAACTTGTATGTTTGAGCAAAGCGAGTTTACAAGTTTTAGGATTCTTTGGCGGAAGGAGCTTTAGAACGACCAAAAGGGCAAAACTAGCGAATCTATGTCTTTATTTTCTAGATAATCTATTATAGAAGAACTAATTCTCTAGTATAATTTTATCAAAATGCAGAAAAACCCTTTAAAGGAAGATATAGGTGTACTATAATAGATAGGGCATAGGAAAAAGAGACTGGGAGGTCAATGGGATTGGTGCGAGATGATAGAGTGAAGGAAGACGGAATTATGGAATCTTTAAGGATTCTTGCTCCAGGGACACCACTGCGGGAGGGCCTGGAAAATATTCTGAAGGCAAAAACCGGGGGCCTGATTGTTGTTGGAGATAATGAGGATGTAATGAATCTGGTAGACGGCGGATTTGCCATCAACATAGATTTTTCTACAGCCTATATCTATGAATTGGCTAAAATGGATGGGGCCATTATTTTAAGTTCTGACGGAAAGAGGATTCTGTATGCCAATACCCAGCTCATTCCCGATCCATCTATACCTTCCTCAGAGACGGGAATTCGTCATAGAACGGCGGAAAGGGTTGCAAGGCAGACAGGGCTTATGGTGCTGTCCATTTCTCAGAGAAGAAATATTATTACCCTTTATAAGGGTTATTCAAAATATGTGCTCCAGGATACCAATAAGGTTTTAACGAAGGCTAATCAAGCCATTCAGACATTGGAAAAATATAAGAAAGTATTGGATCAAGCTATGACCAGCCTGAGTGCATTGGAGTTTGAAGATCTGGTAACCATTCATGATGTGGCTACCGTTCTTCAGCGGACAGAAATGGTTATGAGGATTGTGACAGAAATAGATAAGTACATTTGCGAGCTGGGGAATGAAGGCCGTTTGGTAAACATGCAGCTGGAGGAGCTTTTAGATAATGTGAAGGAAGACGGCAAGTATGTGATTGAAGATTATCGGGTACTTGGAGATGGGCTAGATTATGCCTCTATTACAAGACAAATAAAAAATCTATCTTCAGAAGAACTGCTGGATTTATCGATTATTGGCAAGATTTTGGGCTATAGCGGAGGATTAACACCTCTGTTAGATACTCAGGTATCCCCAAGGGGTTATAGGATTCTCAATAAGATACCGCGGCTCCCCATGTCCATCATACAAAATGTGGTCCTGCATTTTAAGGACTTTCAAAAAATACTTAAGGCCTCCATTGAGGAATTAGATGATGTAGAAGGTATTGGTGAGATTAGGGCCAGAACGATCAAGGAAGGTTTAAGAAGGGTTCAAGAGCAAGTGATTATGGATCGTCACATCCGATAAATAAAATCGTTCAGAATACAAATAAAACAACACCAGAGTTTCCTTGGTGTTGTATATTTTTTGGATGGTTCGAGAGAAAGACCGATGCCTAATAGAGGCTGTACTTGCCTAAGGTGTCGATGTTTTTTAATTGGCTTTTTAAGATGTCATCCAGCTGTAAGTCTAATGTGTTGCATAGAGCTGCCAGATAGAATAGATGGTTTCCCATTTCCTTTTCGATTTTGTCCCTGCATACATCACAAGGGGCGCCATCTATGTGACTACTCATATAACCAGATAATTCTTCGTAAGAAGCATCATCGGGAATGTTTTGCCTCTCAGCACTGATTTTAATGCAGCCGCAGCTGGTAGCTGACTTTACAACAGCGCGATTAACCTTTGCACAGCTTTCCTGATATTTGGTAACCACATCTAATATGCTTTTGTGGCGAACGAGAACCTTTGAGACAGAATCTTGAAATTTGTTGAACGTTGTGGAATCCATTCTTTGAACCACCTTTATACCATATTTTATCTGTTTCACGTCTATTTTAGCATAGAATATTGAAAAGTGAAAGGCTAATCGATAAAATGTTCAGCTAAATCCATTTGCAGTTTTTTCCTTGTATATAAAGCATTGTTGGGAGGATGAAAAACCTGAAATAAAAACAAAAAAGTAAGTTGACAATAAATTCTCTCTGTGATAGAATAATAATTTAAACTTGACAAAACCTATTTTTTCCTATATACTTATAATCAGGCAATGTAATATTTTAGGAGGGTTTGTTAAATGTTTAATATCGGCGATAAAGTTGTTTATCCTATGCATGGAGCGGGTATCATTGAAGCGATAGAGGAAAAAGAGATCCTTGGAAAGAAAAGAAAATATTACATCATGAAAATGCCTTTGGGAGATATGAAGGTCATGATTCCCCTAGATACAGTTGAAGATATAGGAATTAGAGAGATTATTTCTCTTAGTGAAGTAGATCAAGTGATTGCAGTTTTAAGTGATGATATCTCAAAAATGCCAAAGAATTGGAACCGTCGGTATCGGGCAAACATGGATAGGATAAAGAGCGGAGACATCTACGAAGTTGCCGAAGTAGTAAGGAATTTGATGCTGAGGGACCGGGAGAAGGGGTTATCCACAGGGGAACGAAAAATGCTGAGCAATGCAAAACAGATTTTGGTCAGTGAAATCGTCTTAGCAAGAGGAATTGAAGAAAAGGCAGCGGAGGAATTGATAAACGGTGCGGTTCAATAAGGATAGAGCTATGTGAAGCGTCAGTGTGACGCTTCTATTTATGTCAAGGCAAAAGGATCAAAGAGGAAATATAAGGCAAATGTCCTGACTCTTATTATTGAAAACCTATTGAAATACCCGATTATTTAGTTATAAAATAGAATTAGCATGGTTATACTGTTATGATAGGAGGTGAAATATGAATGTTCAATAAAATCATTAGAGGAGCATTAGCCCTAGCAGGTGCTTCAGCAGGATATGCAACCGCTGTATTACTGACGAAGCTTGTAGGCATCCAGCAGCTGGTAGAGGTGCCTGAGATTACACCTATTATGGAATTGATTATATATGGTATGGGTGCATTCGCCGGTGGAATCATATTTTTTATTATTACTCCATGGCTGATGGAGAAAGGCTTAAATTCAGCCAACTGGGTTGAAGGAGAATTACAGAAAATACCGACCACTGACATGGTCATTGGATCTCTAGGACTCATCATAGGCTTGTTTATCGCCTATTTAATAAGCCAACTTTTAATGGGAATACCGATACCATTTTTAGGAACAATCCTATCAGTACTCTTATATATCTTTTTAGGATATCTGGGTGTAAGCATTGCCACAAAGAAGCGGGATGACCTTTGGAACCTTGCAGCCCTCTTTAAGAAAAGCGGAGCAGGCAAGGATAAAGCAGGAGCCAAGAAAGAATACAGAAGTCAGCCTAAAATACTGGATACCAGCGTAATCATTGACGGAAGAATTGCAGATATTACACAAACCGGATTTGTAGAAGGGCCCATTGTAATACCAGAGTTTGTTTTAGAGGAGCTTAGACACATCGCAGATTCGTCTGACAGCCTAAAACGTAACAGAGGGCGTCGGGGGTTAGACATTCTAAATAGAATTCAAAAAGAGCTTCAAGTAGAGGTTCAGATTACTGACAAGGATTTTGAGGATGTAGCAGAGGTGGACATTAAGCTTTTAAAGCTGGCTCAGTTTATGTCAGGAAAAGTAGTGACCAATGATTATAATCTCAATAAGATTGCTGAGCTGCAGGGAGTTCCCGTGCTGAATATTAACGAATTGGCTAATGCAGTAAAACCGGTGGTGCTGCCTGGGGAAGAAATGATTGTTCAGGTAATCAAGGAAGGAAAAGAGTCTGGACAAGGGGTTGCATATCTAGACGATGGCACCATGATAGTAGTAGAAGGTGGAAGGAAACATATTGGCGAAACCATGGGGGTTTTAGTAACCAGCGTACTGCAAACTGCAGCTGGTAGGATGATCTTTGCAAAACCTAAGTCGATGGCTGACAAAACGGCATAATACATTATTATAAGAAGAGCAAACCCGGTTTTTACCGGGTTTTGCTTTTTCTGAAAAGAACATAAAAAAAAGTAGAATAAGTGAACCAAATTGTGTAAAATGGAAAAGGGTCCAATGATCTGTAGGATTCCATAAAAGGAATCATTCATAATTTTTAGTTTTTTTGGATAACCCTATAGTTAAGTATACAAAAAAGGAGTTACGAATAGATGAATTCAGCTATTATACTAGCAGCAGGAAAAGGGGCCCGGATGAAGGCAGAGTTAAATAAGCAGTATCTGGTTTTGAAGGATAAACCTATCATTGCCCATACCCTAACTGTGTTTGAAAACTGTTCACTCATCGATGAAATCATATTGGTAATCAATCCTGAGGAAAAAGAAATATGCAAGAAGAGGATTTTGGAACGGTTTAAATATAAGAAAATAACCCAGCTTGTCAGTGGCGGTTCAGAGCGGCAGGAATCGGTACACAATGGTCTCAATGCTGTGGATCAGAGGGCGGAAATTGTGCTGATACACGATGGAGCACGTCCTTTAGTAACTTCTAAGATCATAGAAAGGTGTGTTCAAGGAGCCAAAGCCTATGGCGCCGTATCCGCAGGCGTACCGATTAAGGAAACCATAAAGATTATGACTAAGGATCGGTTTGTTCAATATACACCTAAACGGGAGGATGTTTGGATTACGCAAACGCCTCAGGCTTTCCGGATTGACATCATCAGGGAGGCCCATGACTTTGCCATTCGTCATGAAGTGCTGGGCACCGATGATGCCATGCTGGTGGAGCATATGGGCGCCAAGGTCAAAATGGTAGAAGGAGACTATGAAAATCTCAAAATTACAACCCCTGAAGATTTAATTGCAGCGGAAGCAATTTTAGGTTATAAACGAAGAATATAATCAAAAAGAGTCAATAATTTCTAATAAAATTATTGACTCTTTTTGATTGCTTCTACAAACCTTGACTTAGACTCTTGATCCTTTCATCCAATAGCTTTGCAGTATTATAGCCCATTACATTCTGCCTATAATTGAGTGCGGCAATCTCGATGATGACAGCCAGGTTTCTGCCGGTACGGACAGGCACAATAATCTCGGGGATTTGGACACCCATGATTTCTCTGTATTGGTAAGCGTCACCAATACGATCGTAGTAGGTTTCTTCATCCCAAGGTTCCAAATGGATAACCATTTCTATAGATTTCTGTAAACGAATGGCTTGCAGACCAAAAAGAGATTTAATATCCAAAATACCGATACCTCTGATTTCCAGCAGGTGTTTCGTCAGCTCTGAGCCTGTACCGACTAGGGTGTCTGGACTCGGCTTTTTGATAACTACATTATCATCTGCAATAAGCAGATGGCCGTTTTTAATAAGGGCTAAGGCAGTTTCACTCTTGCCAATACCGCTTTTTCCTGTGATTAGTACACCTACGCCGAATACATCTAATAAAACTCCGTGATAATTCATGGTTTCTGCTAATTCATGGAGCAGATAGGAGGTGAGATTTACATTCAAAAGAGAAGTAGAGGTATTGGTAGCAAGAAGCCAACGATGATACTTTTTTGAGGCTTTTTGAATCTCAATTGGAACTGTGTTTCCGTGGGTGACAATGACGCAGGGAATCTCGTGGGATAGGAGAGTTTTAGCGGCTTTTGCTTTCTTTGCAGGGGATAGACTTTGAAAATAACTGGTTTCTGCGTTGCCTAATATCTGAATCCTTTTTTGTCCAAAATATCCATAGAATCCGGCTAACTGAAGGCCGCATCGATTTAACTCATTCTCAGTAACCAGTAAATCAGGATCTCCTTCATTGCAGACTGTTAACTGAAACTCTCGAATAATTTCTTGTATGGATACGCCCATATATAAAACCCCTTTCAAATAATCAGTTATTTTATATAAAAAAAGAAAAAAATTATCTAAAGTTTGACATTGTGTTCACAATATTTATGATGGGTTATTCTCAAGATCAGAAATTATGTAAAAATAGAAGTATAGGCAAGATGATTAAATATAAAGAATTATACCCTGAACGGTAAATGTTTTCAACATGGGCTGTCAGGGTTATTTTTTTGAAAATAACGAGAAAAACCGAAACCAGAGAAATTAAGGACTTAAAAATGAAAGATTAAAATAGGATGAATAAGGGTTATTGATTTAAAACATATAACCCCCAAAAAATCATCTATGAGAATCCCAAAATGTTAGTTAATTATTACACAAAGTAAGTTGTGAGGCGGGATTGACTAGTAAAAATATTTAGAATATAATGTCATAAGAAATAATGTGCAATATCAGAACAAATGTAAAAATAAAAGGATGGGAGTATTTGAATGAAAAAAATTCTTGGAGATATTCGTTTGATGGTGAAATGCTGCATCCTATATTATGAAGAGGATTTAGGACAGCAAGAGATTGCCAAACTTTTAGGCATCTCAAGACCTACGGTATCAAGGCTTCTAAAGGAAGCTAAAGAAAGCGGCATTGTAAAAATTGAAATAAATCGGGGCTTCCAATCAGATTATCAGTTGCTTGAGAGAAAACTGGAAAAACACTTGGGCTTAAAAGAAGTAATCATCGTTGAAGATAAACTGGATGCAGCGGTGCAAAAACTTGAGTTAGCAAATGCTGCAGCAAAGTATTTGGAACGTACCATTGCAGATGGAGATGTGGTTGGTGTATCTATGGGGACTACCATTAAAGAAATTGCCCAGTACGTAAAAAATACCAATACTCTTCAAGTGACCTTTGTGCCCCTAATCGGGGGAGTAGGGCAAGTCGGCATCGATATTCATCCAAATCAAATTGTGCTTGAGCTGGCAAAGGCCTTTGGCGGTAAATTTTCTCTGCTGCATGCTCCTGCTGTAATATCCGATATTGGAATTAAGGCTAATTTACAGAAGGAGAAAGGCATTAAGCACATCCTGCAGCATATTCAACAAACGAATATTGCTGTTGTAGGCATCGGTGTACCTACGGACAAAAGATCGACGATGATGGCAACAGGATATTATGATGAACAGGATATGAAGTCACTGAAAGAAAAGAAGGCCGTGGGAGATATCTGTTTGCAGTTTTACGATATTAGGGGAAATACGGAACCCTTTGAGTTTAACGAAAGAGTATTTGGAATTGAAATCGCTCAGCTGAAATCTATTGACAAGGTAATCGGTGTAGCTGGCGGTGAAGAGAAAGCTCAGGCAATCTTAGGCGCTGTACATGGCAAATATATCAACGTTTTGGTAACGAATTACAGCTGCGGCAAAAAGCTCTTAAAATAAGGGAGATGGATTTATGGATAAGATTTTTGTCATTGCTTTTGGATTACTTATATTACAGGGAGTTCTTTCCTTTAATCAGATAAAAAACTATCAGATACGCATCAAAGAACTAAAAAAGAAGGGACTTGTAGGGATCGGGAGAGAAAAAGGCTTGTTGCGAGCTGGGAATATAACGATTTTAGTCTGCAACAAACAGGGGAAGATCATTGCAGCTGAGAAAATGGAAGGCATAACAGTATTTAGCCGTTTTCGAGAAATCGATTCTCTGAAGGGTATGACGCTGCAGCAATTGAAGGAGATATATACCGATAAGAAAAAAAATATAGGAGCTAAAGCGATGCTCCAAGCAATTGACAGCCTGGAAACCGCCACGAAGGTCAACGGACAGGTGCTTTAATCATCCACATAAACCACAATAAAAGAAAGGAGGGTAGAGCTCTTCAGTTTTACAAATCCATAAGGCTAAAGGCAATCAATCATTATGAATGAGAAGGGGGAAAAAGCATGTTAACAACCTTAGCAAATTTGGCTGACAGCTTCATCGGGCTCTTCCGAGAAGGGGGAAATGTTTTTGTTAGCCTTGTAACGGGGATTTTGCCCACACTGATTGTACTAATCACCGCTGTCAATGCACTCATTAAAATTATTGGTGAGGAAAAGGTACATAGGGTTGCTCAGGCAGCTACTAAAAACTTCATTACAAGATATACGGTTTTCCCGGTACTGGCAGTATTTTTCCTAACAAATCCAATGTGTTATTCTTTTGGTAAGTTTTTAGAAGAAAAATATAAACCGGCATTCTATGATGCAGCAGTTTCTTTTGTTCACCCGATTACGGGTCTTTTCCCACATGCCAATGCAGGCGAGCTGTTTGTCTATATGGGAATTGCACAAGGGATTCAGGAACGCGGGTTACCGCTGGGTGATTTAGCGGTAAGATACTTCTTAGCAGGGGTTGTAGTGATCTTCTTAAGAGGGGTTTTAACAGAAAGAATCACTGGCATCATGATGAAACGTGCCGTAAAAAATGCATAGGGAGGGATTAAGATGAGTGATGCTTTGGCAACCTATAGAGCCGTAAAAATTGAAAAGGGCAGCAGCGGATGGGGCGGTCCACTAATCATTCAGCCTACCGCAGTGAGAAATAAGATTGTATCCATTACTGGTGGAGGCGTTGATCCCGTAACACAAAAAATAGCAGAGCTGACAGGAGGGATTCCGGTAGATGGATTCAACACGGGAGTACCTGACAGCGAAATAGCAGTAGTTGTGGTGGACTGTGGCGGAACGGCCAGATGCGGTGTATATCCTAAAAAGAGAATATATACGGTTAACTTGACCTCCGTAGGTGCATCAGGGCCCCTGGCACAATACATAAAAGAAGATATCTATGTTTCCGGTGTAAAGGAAAATAATATCAGCCTTTATGAAGGAAGCGTAGAACTAGAAGAGGAAATCGTTGAAGCGGTTAAGGCAGCACCTTCTAAAGCTGCTTCTGGCGCACCTGCAAAGGGAAATTTCCTTACTAAAATGGGGAAAGGTGTAGGAGGTATAGTCGGCAAACTATATCAAGCGGGAAGAGAAACGGTAGACCAGGTCATTAAAAATGTCATTCCATTCATGGCTTTTGTGAGTATGCTGATTGGTATTATTTTGAAATCAGGGATTGGTGATTGGATTGCCAATACCATATCACCCTATGCAGGGACACTGCTCGGATTGTTAGTGATATCCGTAGTTTGTGCAATACCTGTATTGTCGCCATTGTTAGGGCCTGGAGCGGTAATTGCACAAGTAGTAGGGGTTTTAGTTGGTGTTGAGATTGGAAAGGGGAGCATTCCACCTCAATATGCATTGCCAGCTTTATTTGCTATAAATCCTCAAGTTGGATGCGACTTCATACCTGTAGGCCTTAGCTTGGGAGAAGCTACGCCTGAAACAATCGAAGTCGGGGTTCCTGCAATTCTCATGTCAAGGTTAATTACAGGACCTATCTCCGTACTCATAGCCTATGCATTTAGCATAGGGCTCTATTAGCAGCTAGCTTAGGGGTGTAATGCTCCCTAGGAGTATTATACCCCAAAATTTAGACAAAAACTAAGTATTTTTGCAAATGGGGGATTATATGAAGTATCAATCAACAATAAGTGGTTTAGGGGAGCTAGCCCTAGATTTTGCAGCGGATAATCTATTGATTTTTTTCAATGAAAACGCGCCGGCAGAATTAGCTGAAATCTCTATTCTGCATACAATAGAGGAACTTTCTGAAGATATTGAGGTTGGAGATGTGATTATACTCTCTAACCAGGAATATAGGGTTACTGCTGTTGGCGAAGAGGCAAATAAGACCTTTAGACAAATGGGACATTGTACTTTTAAATTCACGGGAAAGTCAGAGGCAGAACTTCCGGGACATATAGAGCTGCAGGGCAATCGGATGCCTGATATAAAAGTTGGAGATCTATTAATCGTTAAATAGCGGTACGCAAAAGGAAATGGAGTGGTGGATATGTTGGGGATTAACTATAAATTAAAGGCATTGGAGCAACGGGGAGAAAAGATTATGGTAGGCATTGTAGGTGCCGGCCAAATGGGAACAGGTATGGTTAGTCAAATGATGCTGATGAAGGGGGTCAAGCCTGCGGCCCTCATTGACATCAATATTGAGAGTGCAATCAAAGCCTATAAAAATGCAGGGATCAAGGAAGAGGATTATCGGGTCGTCAACAGTTTAAGTGAGGCAAATCAATGGATGGAGCAGGGAAAGTACATTATTTCAGATAATGCAGAAATTGCATCGAAAGCAAACTTAGTAGATGTAACAGTGGATGCCACAGGAGTACCAGAGGTGGGTGCTAAGATAGCCATCGAATCCATTACCAATAAAAAACACATTGTAATGCTCAATGTTGAAACCGATATTGTTATCGGACCACTGTTAAAAAAGCTGGCAGATAATGCAGGAGTAGTATATACAGGATCAGCCGGAGACGAACCGGGTTCAGTGAAAGAATTGTATGATTTTGCCAGTGCCCTTGGATTTGAAGTGAAGGTGATTGGCAAGGGGAAGAATAATCAATTGGATTTTGACGCAAATCCTGATTCCGTGCTGGAGGAGGCAACCCAAAGAGGGGTGAGCCCTAAGATGCTGACCTCCTTTAAGGATGGAACAAAAACAATGGTTGAAATGACAGCAATGTCTAATGCCACAGGATACATACCCGATATCCGAGGAGGACATGGGGCTGTGGGTACCGTTGAAGAGCTGCCTAAATTATTTAGATTAAAGGAAGAAGGCGGTATTCTAAATCAATATGGGGTTGTGGACTTTGTCAATGGGGTTGCACCAGGTGTGTTTGTCATTGTTTCCAGCAGCCTGCCGGAAGTGAATCATGAGATGCAGTACTTGAGCATGGGGCCAGGACCAAACTATGTTCTCTATAGACCCTATCATCTTTGCAGTTTGGAAACGCCATTGTCAGTAGTCCTAGCCGCATTGGATAAACAGCCCACCATCGTTCCGATGAAAGGACCTGTTTCAGAAACAATTACCGTAGCAAAGAAGGATTTGGAAGCCGGGCAGCGGCTGGATGGAATTGGGGGGTATACAGTATACGGAACCATAGAGAGAGCAGACGCAGCCAAAGGGATGGGAGCACTGCCCCTTGGCCTAATAAATAAGAATACTATCCTTAAACAAAGTGTTAAGAAAGGCGATTTAATTACCTACGATATGGTAACGCTAGACCAAGATTCTCTAATTGTTCAGCTGCGAAAGCTGCAGGATACGTTCTTTTAATATAGGAGAGCACAAATTCTTTTCCCAAGGAGGAGGTTTGTGCTCCTAATTTAAAAAAGGGAGTCAAGAATATGTATAAAATGGTTGCAATAGATCTGGACGATACGCTTCTGGATAATGATAATCAAATATCCCGGCAAAACAAGGAAGTCATTGAGCGATTGCTGGATAAGGGGATGATTGTAACAATCATTTCTGGGAGAAGCTATGCTTCAATAAAAAGGTATGTAGATTTATTAAGACTTAAGCACTTATGCGGAAGTTTAAATGGTGCAAGCATTATCCTGCCGGAGAATGATGAAATAGTATACCGGAGGGCCATTCATCATGATATCTGCCGTGAATTAATCATAGAAATCGAGCCTTTAGGGGTTCATATAAATTACTATCATGACAGCAAGGTACTGTCTAGTAAACAAACAAAACAAGCGGAAGCCTACATGCAGCTAACCAATATTGAAATAGATTATGTGTCATCGCTGAAAGAATACAGCCGAGAATATGCTGCAACAAAGATTTTACTGATTGATGACAATGAAAAGCTAGAGCCTATTCGACAAAAAATTTCTCCAAAATTTATTGAAAATGTGAATATCTCCTATTCTAAGCCCATATTCCTGGAAATTTTCAACAAGGATGTCTCTAAAGGCAAAGCGCTACAGTATATTGCAGAGTATTATGGGATTCAACGGGAGGAAATTATTGCAATCGGAGATGGGGAAACAGATATTTCGATGATTGAATATGCCGGCATAGGTATTGCTATGGGAAATAGCAGTCAGAGGGTCAAAGAGAAAGCCAACTACATTGCAGAGACAAATCAACAAAATGGAGTGGCAAAGATTTTAGAAAAGCTTATTTTGAACAGATGAGAGGAAGAGGTGATAGAAATGACAATCAGTAAAGCAACTTTAGAAGAAATGTACAAAAAAATGCTTCATGTACGAAAGTTTGAAGAAAAGGTGGCCTACTTTTTCTCAATGGGAATGGTCCATGGCACTACTCACCTGTATGTGGGGGAAGAAGCTACTGCTGTAGGGGCTTGCAGTGCATTGGAAGAGAAGGATCTGATTACAAGTACCCATCGGGGACATGGTCACTGCATTGGTAAGGGTATTGATTTGAACAAAATGATGGCAGAACTATTGGGTAAAGAGACCGGATATTGCAAAGGTAAAGGAGGATCAATGCATATTGCTGATCTCTCAAGGGGAAACCTGGGAGCTAACGGAGTAGTAGGCGGGGGGATTCCTATTGCAGTAGGGGCAGCATTGACAACGAAAATGAAGAAAATTGATCGCGTGGTGCTATGCTTTTTTGGGGACGGAGCTGCCAATGAAGGAAGCTTTCATGAATCCCTGAATCTGGCTGCCGTATGGAATTTGCCCCTTATTTTTGTTTGTGAAAACAATCTTTACGGCATGTCTGTGTCTACGGCCCAGTCCATGAAAATCCAGAACATTGCTGACCGCGCTGCAGCCTACGGCATTCCAGGAAAGGTTATCGACGGCAACGACGCTGTAGCGGTATACAATACAGTGATGGAAGCCAAGGAATACGTAAAGGAGCATGGGCCTATATTGATTGAAGCCAAGACCTATCGTTGGTCAGGACATTCTAAAAGCGATGCCAATGTTTACCGTAGCAAGGAAGAAATCGCTGAATGGCGGAAAAAGTGTCCTATAGAAGGATTGAAGAAATATATGCTGGAAACGGGAGTTTCTACGATAGAAGAACTGAAACGCATAGAGAAAGAAGCTGTCCAGGAAATTGAACAGGCAGTAGAATTTGCACAAAATAGTCCTTATCCATCACTAGATACAATCATGGACGATGTATATGCGTAAGGAGGGAGAAATCATGAGAGAAATAACCTATGCACAGGCAATCAATGAGGCTATGCGTGAGGAAATGAGAAAAGATGAAAATGTCTTTCTCATGGGTGAGGATGTAGGACTATATGGCGGGGCTTTCGGGGTTTCTGTGGGTATGTTTCAGGAATTTGGTGAGGAGCGGGTAAGAGATACACCTATTTCAGAAGCAGTAATTGCAGGAGCTGCAGCAGGTGCTGCCGTTACTGGCATGAGGCCCATTGCGGAAATAATGTTTAGTGATTTTATGACGATTGCTATGGATCAATTGGTAAATCAAGCGGCAAAAATGCGCTATATGTTTGGCGGAAAGGCTAAGGTTCCTATGGTGATTCGGACTCCCGGGGGTTGTGGTACAGGGGCTGCAGCACAGCATTCTCAAAGTTTGGAGGCGTGGTTCTGTCATGTGCCGGGGCTTAAGGTAGTGATCCCTTCTACGCCTTATGACGCAAAAGGTCTTTTGAAAGCGGCCATACAGGATGACAATCCTGTTGTATTTATAGAACAAAAACTTCTCTATCGAAAGAAGGGGCCTGTACCTGAGGAAGAATATACGATACCTCTTGGTAAAGCAGATATCAAACGCATGGGTAAGGATTTGACGATCATCAGCTATGGAAGGATGATTCCCCCTTGCCTGGAGGTTGCAGAAGAGGTGGCAAAGGAAGGAATTGAAGTAGAGGTTGTAGATCCCAGAACCCTTCTGCCGCTGGATCGGGAAACACTTATTGCATCTGCTATAAAAACCGGAAAAGTACTCATTGTTCATGAAGCTGTAAAAACAGGAGGTTTTGGCGGGGAAATTGCAGCGGTGATTGCGGATAGTGATGCTTTTTTTTATTTGGATGCACCGATTCGAAGACTGGCAGGACTAGATGTACCGATTCCTTACTGTCCGGAATTGGAAAAAAACGTAGTGCCTACCCATGAAACGATTAAAGCGGCCATTTATGAAATGATGGAATGAGGAGGGGGTTCTATTGGCTACCAAGATCATCATGCCTAAGGCCGGTATGGCCATGGAAGCAGGAACCATTGTCAAATGGTTAAAGCAGGAAGGCGAAGTAATAACCATAGGCGAACCACTGCTGGAAATTCATACGGATAAGGTGAATATGGAAGTAGAGGCGCCATCCGACGGAGTCCTTCTTAAAATATTGGGACAAGAGGGGGATATCATTCCTGTAACCCATACGATTGGATATATAGGGGAGCTGGGAGAAACCCTAGGGGAAGAGATGGAAATGGGTGAACAAGGGAATAAGCCATTGGCTGAAACCACAGTGCAGCCGGAACTCCCCCAAGAACGGCCACAGAAGCCAGGGTTTACAAATGCAGAGGGGAAGATCGCTGCGACGCCATTGGCCAGAACCCTTGCAAGGGAAAGGGGAATACACTTAGGAACCTTAAAGGCCACCGGAAAGTACGGAGAGATAAGAGCACGAGATGTTTCTTTGATGCAATCGGCAGCTATAACCCCTTTAGCAAAAAGAATTGCGGAGAAAAACAATATTGATGTAGAAAAAATTCAAGGAAGCGGATATCGGGGAAAAATAAGAAAAGAAGACTTGATTCAAGAGAATGAAGAAATTCCAATGATGGAAATAACAGCAAAACAGGATACCGGTGAAAGAAAGGGGCTCCATAGGAAGCCACTGGCAGGCATGAGAAAAATCATTGCAGAACGTATGCTGTCCAGCCATTTGCAGGCCCCTCCTGTTACATTGAATACGAAGGCAGATGTGACAGCACTGACCGATCTTAAGGAGCAGCTATCGACTCAGGTTTCGTTAAAAGTATCCTACAATGATTTTGTTATAAAAGCAGTTGCCTTAGCTCTCCAAGAATACCCTAATATCAATGTTCGGATAGCCGAAGAAGAGATCTTATACAGAAAAGAAATCCATATCGGCATGGCCGTTGCACTGGAAGATGGATTGATTGTACCTGTCATCAAAGATGCAGATAAGCTCACCATTAGGGAACTGGCAGGGAAAACAAAAGAACTGGCTGGAAGAGGCCGGGAAGGCAAATTATTGCCTAGTGAAATAGAGAATGGAAGCTTTACTGTCAGCAATCTGGGTATGTATGATATTCTTTCCTTTACACCCATCATCAATCAGCCTGAAAGCGCAATTTTGGGCGTATGTGCCATCGAGGAAGAATTAAAAATGATGGAGGGAAAAATCGAGAACAGGAAGATGATGGGATTGAGCTTAACTGTCGACCACCGTGTCATAGACGGGGCACAGGGGGCCATTTTCCTAAAACGCATTAAAACTCTTTTAGAAAACCCTTTAGGGATTTTGCTGTAAAATGTGAAACAAATCTGGGAAAGAGGAGTGGGGAAAATGGTGACGGATGTAACAATGTCAAAGGAAGGAATGGACGGGGAAAATGACGTTTTTGATGTTATTGTAATTGGGGGAGGGCCTGCGGGTTATGTTGCAGCAATTAAAGCAGCCCAGTTAGGGGGAAAAGCTGCACTCATTGAGAAGGATACCCTCGGTGGTACTTGCTTAAATAGAGGATGTATCCCCACTAAGACCTACTTAAAGAACGCAGAGATTATGGAACAAATCCAACAGGCAGTCAAAAGGGGAATTATGATCGAAAACCCCACTGTACAGATTGATATGTACAAGGCGGCAGCGTACAAGAATAGCGTGGTAACTGCGCTGACCTCTGGAATTGAGGGGCTGCTCGAGACTTACGGAATATCTATGTATAAAGGTGTTGGAAAGCTGCTGGAGAACAGAGAGGTTTTAGTAGATAATAGGGTTCTTTTGAAAGGAAAGAAAATTATTCTGGCTACCGGATCAAAACCTATGGAACTGAGTAGATTGAAAAAAGAAGGTATAGAATTGCTTGACAGCGATAAAATCTTAGATTTGAAAGAGGTGCCAAAGCGTTTAGCCATCATTGGCGGCGGTGTGATTGGTGTGGAAATGGCCATGATTTATCGTGCCTATGGAAGTAAGGTGACAATGATAGAAATGGCCGATGCTATTCTGCCTAAAATGGATAAAGATATCTCTTCAACCCTCTTGAAGGTCTTCAAAAAAAAGGGCATCAAGGTGATTGCTTCAGCACAAGTGGAAGATATTGAGAAAAATGAGGAAGGGCTGATTTTACGTCTGGGAGAGAAGGGAGAAGTTCAAGCCGATGAGGTCTTGGTTTCGGTAGGAAGAATGGCAGACTTGGATGCAGTTTCCCATATTCCATTAGAACTGGAAGCGGGCAGGGTTTGGGTAAACGAATATATGGAAACCAGTGTTTCGGGTATTTATGCCCCAGGAGATGTCAATGGAAGAAATATGCTGGCCCACGCTGCCTTTAAGATGGGCGAAGTGGCAGCAGAGAATGCCATGGGACATAGGGTTGCTCTGAATTTGAATATGGTGCCGAGCTGTGTCTATACAACGCCTGAAATTGCAGCCGTAGGGCTGACGGAAGAGGAAGCCCGTAAAAAATATGATATTCTCATTGGAAAGTTTTTTTTCGGGGCTAATGGAAGGGCACTGGCATCCGGTGAGAAAGTCGGGTTTGTAAAAGTCATTGCAGATAAAGCCTATGGAGAGATTCTAGGGGTACATATCTTAGGCCCTGGTGCAACTGAGATCATTAATGAAGCTGCTGCACTGATGGATATGCAGATTACTGTATATGAAGCGTCGCAGATTATTCATGGGCATCCAACCTATTCAGAGGCATTTATGGAGGCCTGCGCAGATTGTATTGGGAAATCGATACATCTGCCACCTAAAATATAGTTACTAGGAGGAATTCTTATGTACAGCAAAGTAGTTATCGTGACAAATAAAACAGGATTGCATGCCAGACCTGCATCTGAGTTTACGAAAAAAGCTTCCAGTTTTAAAGCCGATATAACGATTGCCTATAAAGATAGAAAAATCAATGGAAAAAGTATTGTAGGGGTGTTATCTGCAGGAATCACCTGTGGCAGCGAAATCCTCATAGCAGCCGAGGGAGAGGATGAACAGCTGGCGGTGGACTCTTTAGCAGCACTAATTCACACAAATTTTGGAGAATAGGAAAGATATGACAGTCTATGAATAATATTATCCTTATATTGCATTTTTTCTAAGGCAATATTTTTAAAAATAAATCATAACAGGAATGCAATAAAATTACTATTCAAATGGGAGAATATAGAATATGATAGTAATATAATCGGATTTAGCCGTCAAAACTATGATAGGGCAGTGAACAGATACTCTTAGGAATGAGGTGTTTGTATGAATATTACAAAAATGCAGGCCGATCTTTATTGCATAAACTGTAATAAAAATACCCTCCATGAAGTGGTGTATCTTGGAGAAAGTATCGAGAAAATTTCTTGTATCGAATGTGAGACTTCTCTTGAAATCGACGAGAAGTTAGTGCTGTCAACTTATGCTGCAGACATATTAAGCAGAGTCACCAGCAAGCCGGAACGGATGAATAAGGAAATGCGGGACGATCTGTCAAAGTTTCTATGCTCTATTCCGATTCGCGTGGTTACAAAACCCTATCGTATGATAAAAGAGTTTAAAATTCTTAAGGATATGACGGGAGAAAAAAAGGAATAGCTTGCTTTGCAGCTAAAAAGACAACCTATAGGAAAAAATGACAGGGGGGACTGCTGATGATTAGAGTGGGAAGTGGATTCGATGTACACCAATTGGTAGAGGGCAAAAAACTGATTTTAGGTGGAGTGGAGATTCCTTTTGAAAAGGGGCTTTTGGGACATTCTGACGCCGATGTATTGCTCCATGCGGTAAAGGATGCCTTGTTAGGGGCAGCGGCACTAGGAGATATTGGACGACATTTTCCAGACAGCGATGAAAGGTATCGGGGTATATCCAGCCTCAAGCTTTTGCGGGAGGTCAAGATTAAACTTGATGAAAAAGGATTTCGGGTAAACAATTTGGATGCTACCATCATCGCTCAAGCACCAAGGATGGCGCCTTTTATAGAGGCTATGCGTGAAAACATTGCCCAAACACTGGGAATTCCTCTAGAAGATATTAACATAAAGGCAACAACTACAGAAAAACTAGGCTTCACCGGTCGAGGGGAAGGAATTGCAGCCCAAGCTGTTGCAACAATTCTTTCTATCTCAGATCGGGATTAGAAAGCGAATAAAGCGTTGACAATCTAAGATGAATTGGTTAAGATATATTTAAATCTAATAATTAAAGACGAAGATGGGGACTAGTAGAAGGTTAAACCCTGGTAGAGAGCAGAATCCCGCGGCTGAAAGGATCTGCAGGAAGCACCTTGCGAACCCACCCCGGAGTTTTGGACTGAAGCGAGTAAGTCTTAACGGTATTGGCCCGTTACAGCCGAGTAAAGAGGATCTTCTAAAGAAGATTAATTAGAGTGGTACCGCGGAAAATAAACCTTTCGTCTCTACAATGCTGTGGAGAAGAGAGGTTTTTTGTTTTGTGTATATTTCGTAGCCTTAGAATACTTGTGAAAGGTAAAGTTTAACCTCATATAAAGAGAAAGGAGAAAGCGTATGGCAAAAAAAGAAAAGGAGTTTGTTCAAGATATCACCCCTATGGAAGTAGATTTTCCACAATGGTATACCGATGTAATCTTAAAAACGGATTTGGTGGATTATTCACCGGTAAGAGGATTTATGGTAATCAAGCCCTATGGCTATGCTATTTGGGAGAATATCCAAAAATATATGGATAAGCGGTTTAAGGATACAGGACATAAAAACTGTTATTTTCCACTGCTGATTCCAGAAAGTTTGCTAAAGAAAGAGGAAGAGCATGTGGAGGGCTTTGCGCCAGAGGTGGCTTGGGTTACCCATGGAGGTAAAGAGGAACTCCCAGAAAGACTATGTGTTCGCCCCACTTCCGAAACGATTATCTGTTCCATGTATGCAAAATGGTTAAAATCCTATAGAGAACTGCCCTATCTATATAATCAATGGTGCAGCGTGGTAAGATGGGAGAAAACCACAAGACCCTTCTTAAGAACTTCTGAGTTCCTATGGCAAGAGGGACATACATTGCATGAAACCTATGATGAAGCTCAGGCGGAAACCTTACAAATGCTGCAGATCTATAAGGAAACCGCAGAGGACCTGATGGCTATACCAGTAGTAACAGGGAGAAAGAGCGACAAGGAAAAGTTTGCTGGTGCCTATGCTACTTATACCATGGAAGCCTTAATGCATGACGGAAAAGCCCTGCAGGCAGGAACCTCCCATAACCTGGGACAGCACTTTACAAAGGCATTTGAAATTACTTTCTTAGATAGGAATGGAGAAATCCAGAACCCATATCATACTTCATGGGGTGTTTCTACAAGATTAATCGGCGGCATCATCATGGTTCATGGAGATAACCGAGGACTGGTACTGCCTCCTAGAGTGGCACCCATCCAGGTAGTTATGATTCCGATTGCCCAGCATAAAGAAGGGGTTTTAGATAAAGTTTATGAATTAAAGAAAGCCCTAGGGGATGAAATTCGCATCGAAATTGACGACAGCGAAAACTATTCACCTGGCTGGAAGTTTAATGAGTGGGAAATGAAAGGTGTACCGATCCGGATTGAAGTAGGACCTAGAGATATTGAAAACAATCAGGTAGTTATCTTCAGAAGAGATACTTTAGAAAAGCAGTCTGTTTCTATGGACGGATTAAAGGAAACTGTAGAAAAGCTCCTGGACGATATCCACGAAAGCCTGCTTGAGAAGGCAAGAAAGCTTCGGAATGAGAAGACCTACTATATTACAGACTTTGAAGACTTTGCAAAGAAAATGGAAACTGCTCCTGGCTTTGCTAAGGGAATGTGGTGTGGCAGCAGGGAATGTGAAGACAACATTAAGGCAAAAACCAGTGCTACTATCCGGTGCATTCCTTTTGAACAGGAGGATCTGGGAGATAAGTGTCATTTCTGCGGCCAGGAAGCAAAGCATATGGTTTATGTGGCAAAAGCATACTAGTCTATCCAAAGGAGACAGCGAGCAATCGCTGTCTTTAGATTGTTGGTAAAGGATATTTCTTAGAAACCCCTCATAAGCTTCCGAACAGCGACTTTGACGAGGTTACTTTTTTCAACTGCTTTGTTCAGTAAAAGTGGCCTCGTCACGGAGTCGAGAGGATCTTATGAGGGGTTTCTCGGTAAGTGCAGGCAATAAAGGATGGCTGTTTTGTTTTTCTGCTAAGCATGTGACAAATTTCTTGATTGGAAAAAATTTTTGGGGTATAATAAGCTAATATACTGGAAATAGTTGAAAAAACGAACTTGTTTTCAATACATAGACTTACATTGAGCATAGGGAGGTAAAAGGATGTCAATAAAAACCAGATTTGCCCCGAGTCCTACGGGATTTGTTCATATTGGAAGCTTGAGAACTGCACTGTACAATTACTTGTTTGCAAAGAAGCATGGCGGAAAGTATCTCTTGAGAATAGAAGATACAGATCAAACCCGTTATGTAGAGGGTGCAGTAGAAGGGATGATTCGGGCACTGTCTTGGGCAGGAGTCAATCACGATGAAGGTGCTGTAATTGAAGGGGATCACATCGTGCAAAAAGGAGAAAAAGGTCCCTATATACAATCAGAGCGTTTAGATATATATCAAAAATATATTCAGCAGCTGCTGGAAAGCGGACATGCCTATTACTGCTTCTGCTCTAAGGAGAGAATCGATGCGGTACGTGAGGCACAGAAAGAAAAGGGGCTGATGGCGAAATACGACGGCCTGTGTAGAGGGATTTCCTTGGAAGAGGCTAGGGAAAGAGCAGCGAAGGGTGAACCCCATGTCATCCGTCTAAAACTGCCCCCTAATCGAGATATTCATTTCCATGACATTGTCAGAGGACATGTGACCGTAAATACTGAGGATATGGATGATCAGGTGCTGATGAAGTCTGATGGCTTCCCAACCTATCACTTTGCAGTAGTTGTAGACGATCACCTGATGGAAATCACCCACGTAATCAGAGGTGAGGAATGGCTGCCTTCTACGCCGAAGCATGTATTTACCTATGAGGCCTTTGGATGGGAAGCGCCGCAGTTTGTACATCTGCCCAACATCTTAAATGCAGATAAAAAGAAATTGAGCAAGCGGCAGGGAGATGTAGCCGTAGAGGACTTCATAAGAAAAGGCTACTTGCCGGAGGGCTTAGTGAACTACATTGCCCTAGTAGGCTGGAGTCCGGAGGAGAATAAGGAAATCTTCTCAATGGAAGAGCTGATCGAGCAATTTTCCCTAGAGCGGGTATCTAAGAGCGGCGGGGTTTTCGATACCGACAAGCTAAATTATATCAATGCCCATTATATCAAAGAAAGCAGCGACCAACGGATTACAGATTTGGCCATACCTCATTTAATCCAGGCGGGATATATTACTGAGGCAGAGGCTGATGAAAAGTATCCGTGGCTGGTAGACATGGTAAGGGTGCTGAAAGGATATCTTTCTTATGTAGGAGAGATTGTAAATAAGGTGGATTTATTCTTTAAAACCGAAATCCAACCAGAAGATCACGAGGCGGAAGAACTTTTAAAACTGGAACATGTGCCGCAGCTGGTAGAAGTCTTTAAGCAAAAGGTATTGGCTGCTGAAGTGATCGATGAGGAGTTTGGCAAGCAGGTTTTCAAAGAGATTCAGAAGGAAAAAGGTATCAAGGGACAGAACCTCTTCCGTCCGATACGGGTTGTGTTAACCGGAAGCGCCCATGGACCGGATATGCCGTTAATTATAAAAGTTTTAGGGAAACAAAATATTCTTTCCCGCATAGAATATGTAAAAGAACATCTACTATAAACAAAGCGAAAGACATGGAACAGGAGAGTAAGTAAAAAGAGCCTGACAGAGAAAAGCTATCATTGGCTGAGAGTAGCTTGAGGGGATATTTTACTGAAGTGCACCTGGGAGTTGCTGCCCGAAGGATCAGTAGGCACGGCCGGTTTGCACCGTTATATGCAGTTAAGCTGAGGCATTAGCCTAAGCAGAGTGGAACCGCGGATTATCTTCGTCTCTGTATACTTGGAGACGAAGATTTTTTATTTTAATGAAACAGTTTTGTATGACCGGTGAGATAGACTAAAATTTCTTAATCGTGCAACGTGTAACGTGATATGATGATATCTGTTTTTATCCAAATACTAATTGAGGAAAATAATAAGGTAATAATTTGAATGTTATATTGAGGAGGGAATTGGTGTGGGTAAATTTTTTCAGATGATCAACGAAGATATTAAAGCAGTAATGGAGAGAGATCCTGCTGCAAAAAATAAGCTGGAAGTTTTGTTATGCTATCCCGGTATTCATGCGATTATAAATCATCGTATAGCCCATAGCTTGAACAATAGGGGATTTGTCGTATTCGCCCGTGTTATTTCCCAGATCAGCAGGTTTTTTACGGGTATAGAGATCCATCCCGGTGCTAAAATAGGAAGAAGACTGTTTATTGACCACGGGATGGGGGTTGTTATCGGAGAAACCGCAGAGATCGGAGATGATGTAACCATTTATCAAGGGGCAACCTTAGGTGGAACGGGAAAGGAGAAGGGAAAAAGACATCCCACCATTGGGAATAATGTAGTAATCAGCAGCGGCGCCAAGATACTAGGTCCTTTTAAAGTAGGAGACAACTCAAAAATAGGTGCCGGGTCCGTAGTTTTAAGGGAAGTACCTCCAAACTGTACCGTTGTAGGGGTACCAGGTCATATTGTAATTAAAGATAATA
The DNA here is from genome assembly GCF_900142145.1 of Geosporobacter subterraneus DSM 17957. Classification (GTDB taxonomy): domain Bacteria; phylum Bacillota; class Clostridia; order Peptostreptococcales; family Thermotaleaceae; genus Geosporobacter; species Geosporobacter subterraneus. The sequence continues at coordinate 56,792 of NZ_FQZV01000022.1, forward strand.
AAAAGTTAAAGAATATGCATAAGGAAGAAATCGATTTAGATCAGGTACGGCTGCCAGATCCGATTGCTGAAGAGTTGGAATGCTTAAGAAAACGAATTGTGGAACTTGAAAAGAAGATTTTTGAAAAGGAGAGATAAACATGAGATTATTCAATACCTTGACAAGAAAAAAAGAAGAATTTATCCCTATGGTACCAGAGGAAGTAAAAATGTATGTTTGCGGTCCTACGGTCTATAACTATTTTCATATCGGCAATGCCAGACCCTTTGTGGTATTTGATACCCTCAGAAGATATTTGGAATATAGGGGTTATAAGGTAACTTATGTGCAAAATTTTACCGATGTGGATGATAAAATTATTAATAGAGCCAAAGAAGAAGGCATTAGCCCGGAAGAGGTTAGCGAGAAATATATTGTTGAATATTTTAAAGATGCTGAAGCCTTAGGCATTCGAAAAGCTGATATCCATCCAAAGGTTACAGAGAATATTCAGGAAATTATCACCTTCGTCCAAAAACTGATTGATAAGGGCTATGCCTACGAGATAAATGGGGATGTATATTTTGATACTACCCGGTTTGAAGACTACGGGAAGCTGTCAAAGCAAAACCTGGAGGATTTAGAAGCTGGCGCCAGAATTGAGGTCAATGAAATTAAAAGAAATCCTATGGATTTTGCTTTATGGAAGGCGCAAAAATCCGACGAGCTGGCATGGGATAGTCCGTGGGGTAAAGGAAGACCCGGGTGGCACATCGAGTGTTCTGTAATGTCTACAAGATACCTGGGCGAAACTATCGATATTCATGCAGGGGGACAGGATTTGATTTTCCCCCACCACGAAAATGAAATTGCACAGAGCGAAGCTTGCAGCGGGCATTCCTTTGCAAGATATTGGATTCATAACGGCTATATTAATATAGATAATGAGAAAATGTCCAAATCCAAGGGAAATTTCTTTACAGTACGAGATATTTTAAAGGAATATGATGCAGAAACCGTAAGATTCTTTTTACTTTCTGCACAGTATCGAAATCCTATCAACTTCAGCCGCCAATTGATGGAACAGTCTAAAAATGCTTTGGACCGATTTTATAATGCGAAGAAAAATCTTGAACATTTACTGGAAAACGCAGTTGAAAAAGAAATGGATGAGGTTGAAAAGAACTTGATTCATGGTTTTGAGAATTATCGGGAGAAATTCATTGATGCCATGGAGGATGATGTAAACACTGCCGATGCCATTGCAGCAGTTTTTGAGCTCGTAAAGGATATGAATGCATCCATCAAAGTAAGTCACAGCAAACAGTTGATTCAGAGCAGCCTTGATTTACTGATGGAGCTGACCGGGGTGTTAGGCCTATTGACAAAGAAAGAGGATGCAATCGATAGTGAGATTGAGGAATTGGTGCAGCTCCGTCAAAAGGCAAGAAAGGAGAAAAATTTTGCCTTGGCGGATCAGATCCGGGATCAACTGAAGGAGAGGGGCATTACCATAGAGGATACCCCGCAGGGTGTACGAATTATAAAGAAATGATTCATGGATAGAGATCCGGAAGGCGGGCATGGAAACCCGCCACTACTTACCTAGCAGTACGAAGCGTGGATTGTAGTGGAGGGTCGCCGGACCCTCTAGGTAGAACCCTTGAGTAAGGCACTAAGTTGTGTTAGAATACATATAGCAATTGAAAAGGCAGGTTTTTGGATGAACATAGACTTTCTAAGAAAAATGGGTTTAAGTGCAAAGACAAAGGAAGAAATCCAGTTTACCCACGCCCTGGTATTAGCCTATGTGGGAGATGCGGTTTATGAGGTGTTTGTAAGAACCTACATGATTCACCGATATGGAGGAAATGTAAACAGCTTGCACAGACTGGCTACGAAATTTGTAAAGGCCGCCGCACAGGCGGAAATAGTACATCTGCTGGAGGATTATTTGACGGAAGAAGAATGGGGAATTGTTAAAAGAGGACGCAATCAAAAATCCGGCACCGTTCCTAAAAATGCCAATGTAGGTGAGTATCGTTATGCTACAGGCTTTGAAACCCTAATCGGCTATTTATATCTTACTGAACAGTATGACCGGCTGGATCAGGTAATCAAATATGCCTTGGAAATCATAGAAAAAAAGGAGATTATTCATGAATAAGAAGGAAAAGATTCTATTAACGGTTACCCTTCTAATGGTAGCGCTGCTCTTTGTCAAATCATTCCTCCTAGATGAAGTCAAGCCTAAGACTGAGGATGAGCTAAGGTTCAAACAGTTTGTAGAGAAAGCCGTGGATGAAAACATGGGAGGCTTTTTAAAAAGAAATAGCATCGTAAAGTATAGAATAGTATCCATTGAGCAGATCAGTCAGGAAGGAGTCTCCCGTATTCAGTACCTGGATGAGCAGGGAAAAGAATATATTGAAGGAACCATTCGGGGACAATATAGAGCAAAGGTTCGAGTCTACTTCCTACATTTAATCCCTTATCGGGAGATAAAGGTACTTAGCCGGGAAAAATAAAATAGGGCCAGAACACTGGCCTTTTTGTTTTTATAATTGTAGAAACATGTGGTATAATTTTGGATAATAAGGAAAAAACAACATGATGAGGAGGATGGAAAATGAAGGTAGAACTGCTTCAATATACACCCCAGCCAGAAAAGGTAGTTGCGGCAGCTGCGAAGCTCTGTTATTCCCCTGTAGGTGTGGACAAGATTATGGAGGATTTGACAGATGAGAAGGCGGAGAAATTTGTCGGCATGCTGATGGGCATGGGCCACGAATCTCCTATTGAACACGTATCCTTTACCTTTGCAGCAGAGGGTGTCAGCCGAGTACTTACCCATCAGCTGGTAAGACATAGAATTGCGTCCTTTTCCCAACAATCCCAGAGATATGTGAAGCTTGAACAGTTTGAATATATTATTCCGCCGAGTATTGCAGAAATTCCTGAGGCTAGAGAAAAATTCATTCAGGCAATGGAAGCAGATCAGAAGCATTATAATGAATTGGTAGAGCTCCTCTATAAAAAGCATTTTGACCAACTGATTCAAGAAGGAAAAACAGAAAAACAGGCAAAAACAGCGGCAGAGAAGATGTCTATAGAAGATGCCAGATATGTATTTCCAAATGCCTGTGAGACAAAGATTGTCTATACAATGAATGCAAGAACCCTGATGAATTTTTTCCATCATCGATGCTGCGAGAGGGCCCAATGGGAAATTCGACAACTGGCAACAGAAATGTTAAAGCTAGTAAAGGGAGTAGCCCCAAGCTTGTTTAAGTATAGTGGTCCTAACTGTCTTAATGATCCATGTCCGGAAGGCAGCATGACCTGTGGAAAAACCCTTGAAGTAAGGGAATTCTTTAAAAGCCTGTAGGACATATAGATTTGTGACTGAGAATCTTAATGAATATTCGGAACGACGAGGGCGTCGATCTCTACATTTCTATTGAGATTTATGCAGGGATCGGCTCCTGTGCCGTTCTGCTTAGGATAAACTTACACAATCTGCAGCTTTGCTATGGAGCGGGGCTGCAGATTTACATAACCGGAGATAACCATGGGCAAGCTATTAGAAAAAACAAGTGAGGTGCCAGTGATGACGCAATCAGATAAGATTGAGGGAAGAAATCCAGTCCTGGAAGCATTAAAAGCAGAAAGGGAGATTGATAAAATTCTTATTGCAAAGGGTGCAGAGCAGGGCTCTGTTCAAAAAATAATCGGTGCAGCAAAAGATCGTGGAATTCCTATTCAATATGTAGAACGACAGAAGCTAGACCAGCTTTCCGAGTCCCATTCTCATCAGGGAATCATTGCATTTGTAGCAGCTTACCGGTATGTAGAGGTCGAAGATATATTAGCTAAGGCTGCGCAAAAGGGGGAGTCTCCCTTTATCGTGATTTTAGATGAGATTACAGATCCTCATAATTTAGGGTCTATTCTTCGAACTGCAAATGCTGCAGGCGTACATGGGGTAATTATACCAAAAAGGAGAGCAGTGGGTTTAACTGCCGTTGTTGCTAAAACCTCTGCCGGAGCCATTGAATACGTTCCTGTGGCGAAGGTTTCTAATCTGGCACAAACCATTGATACTTTAAAAGACAAGGGTTTATGGGTGGTTGGGGCAGATATGGATGGACAGAACACCTATTATGAACAGGATCTAACGGGAAATACCGCTTTGGTAATTGGCAGTGAGGGACAAGGAATCGGCAGGCTGATAAAAGAAAAATGTGATTTTATTGTACGCATACCCATGAAAGGTCAACTAAGCTCCTTAAATGCTTCCGTTGCGGCTTCCCTAATGATGTATGAAGTTATGCGGCAAAGAGACCAAAAGAAATAGGGTGAATGATCTTTGCGGAACTATCTTTTTATTGATGGGTATAATATTATCAATGCCTGGCCAGAGTTAAAGGAAACCAGCGGATCTAATCTGCAGCAGGCCCGTGAAAAATTGATTGAGCGAATGATCGAGTATCAATCCTATATTGGTGAGCAGGTAATCATTGTATTTGATGCCCATCTGGTAAAGGGGAGCAATCAGAAAAATGAAAACATCAATGGAGTGGAAGTGGTATTTACAAAGGAGCACCAAACGGCAGACTCTTATATTGAGAAGCAGGTAGAACAGCTGACACGCAATCGAAGAAATAGAGTGCGGGTAGCTACTTCCGATTGGGCAGAACAACAGTTTGTACTTGGCAGCGGAGCTACACGGATCTCTGCCAGAGAACTGAAAATTGAGATGGAACTAGTTAAAAAGAATATACGTAAAAAGACAGAAGAAATCCGTCAGGATCGTTCTGCATTAGAGGAGCGATTGGATGATAAAACTGTTCAAATCCTTGAAAAATGGAGAAGAAAACAGTAAATCAGCTTGACTACATAATCTGGTTACGATATAATAAAAATACAGTTTTTGTGCTTTTGATACAGGATGAGCGATCAAAATTCATATTTTCTCCTATAAGGGGTACTGTGATATTGGCAGAGCAAGGATGAAGGATTTTTGCTTTATAGAAGTGAAAAGCACAAATTGAATACAGTGCTGGAGGCGATATTGGTGGGAATAGGAGCACAGAAGGAAATATTAGACAGCTATGAACGCATGATTGATGAAGATGTTGTTGAAGACGCAAGAAATGGAGATGCCCAAGCCCAGGAATATCTAATAAAAAAGTACAAAAACTTTGTTCGTGCTAAAGCAAGGTCTTATTTTTTGATCGGCGCAGACCGGGAGGATATCATCCAAGAGGGGATGATCGGTCTATTTAAAGCCATTCGTGATTTTCGGTCGGACAAGCTGTCGTCCTTTAGAGCCTTCGCAGAACTGTGTATTACAAGACAAATTATCACAGCGATAAAAACAGCAACCCGTCAAAAACATATTCCTTTGAACTCTTATGTTTCCTTAAATAAGCCTATTTATGACGAAGAGTCTGATAGAACTTTACTGGATGTATTATCCGGCGCTAAGATTTCTGATCCGGAAGAGCTGATTATATCCAGGGAAGAGCTGGGACACATCGAATCAAAAATTGGTGAGATTCTTAGTGATTTGGAATGGAAGGTATTGATGTCTTATCTGCAAGGAAAATCCTATCAGGAAATCGCTGAGGATTTGGACAGACATGTGAAATCCATTGATAACGCACTCCAACGGGTTAAACGCAAACTAGAGCGGTATTTGGAAGTACGGAGCAGTTAAAAATTGGAAAATGTTTTCGATTAAAAAGAGTTGACATGAGTAGTGGAAGATAGTAAAATATAAAACAGTGAATGCCCATGTGGCTCAGTAGGTTAGAGCGTCGCCTTGGTAAGGCGGAGATCGGCGGTTCGAATCCGCTCATGGGCTCCATTATTTATTTCATACATATAGATACACCCGGATGAGTTTACTATGAAATAAGTTTAAATATACTTTTAAAGTATCTGAACAATATTAAGAGTGTATAGGAGGAGAAAAAAATGGCAAAGGCTAAATTTGAGAGAAATAAGCCCCACGTTAACATTGGAACAATCGGACACGTAGACCACGGTAAGACAACATTAACAGCAGCGATCACATTAACATTAAACAAGAGATATGGATTTGGATCAGCAGTAGCGTTCGACCAAATAGATAAAGCACCGGAAGAAAGAGAAAGAGGAATCACAATCTCAACAGCACACGTTGAGTATGAGACTCCAAACAGACACTACGCACACGTAGACTGTCCAGGCCATGCTGACTATGTAAAGAACATGATTACAGGAGCAGCGCAGATGGACGGAGCAATCCTCGTATGTGCAGCAACAGACGGACCAATGCCGCAAACAAGAGAGCACATCCTGCTTTCCAGACAGGTAGGGGTACCATACATCGTAGTATTTTTAAACAAGTGTGACATGGTAGATGACGAAGAATTATTAGACCTAGTAGAAATGGAATTAAGAGAATTATTAAGCGAATATGAATTCCCGGGAGATGATACGCCAATCATCAGAGGATCCGCATTACAAGCATTAAATGATCCAATGGGGCCATGGGGAGATAAGATCGTAGAGTTATTTGAAGCGGTAGACAGCTACATTCCAGAGCCGGTAAGAGAAACAGACAAGCCGTTCCTAATGCCGGTAGAGGACGTATTCTCCATTACAGGAAGAGGAACAGTAGCAACAGGAAGAGTAGAAAGAGGCGTAGTAAAAGTACAAGACGAAGTAGAAATCGTAGGATTAACAGAAGCGCCAAGAAAAGTAGTAGTAACAGGCGTAGAAATGTTCAGAAAATTATTGGATCAAGCACAAGCTGGAGACAATATCGGAGCATTGTTAAGAGGGGTACAAAGAGACGAAATTGAAAGAGGGCAGGTATTGGCAAAGCCAGGTTCAATTAAGCCTCATACAAAGTTCAAAGCTGAGGTTTACGTATTAAAGAAAGAAGAAGGTGGAAGACATACACCATTCTTTAACGGATACAGACCGCAGTTCTACTTCAGAACAACAGACATCACAGGATCCATCGGATTACCGGAAGGAATGGAAATGTGTATGCCTGGAGACAACGTACAAATGGTTATCGAACTGATCAACCCAATTGCGATCGAAGAAGGATTAAGATTTGCGATTCGTGAAGGCGGAAGAACAGTAGGCGCTGGCGTTGTTGCTTCTATCATTGAATAATTAA
>NZ_FQZV01000068.1 GCF_900142145.1 Geosporobacter subterraneus DSM 17957
CCCAATTGCGATCGAAGAAGGATTAAGATTTGCGATTCGTGAAGGCGGAAGAACAGTAGGCGCTGGCGTTGTTGCTTCTATCATTGAATAATTAAAAAGATATAAGGGACTAGGTTTGTATGCCAAGCCTAGTCCTTTTAAATGATCATAATTTCTATAATCGGATTAGTTGAGTGGTAATAAATATAACAAATACTGGTTATACTAAGTTGGAATTGTGAATATAAGCACAGAGATAAAAATACGAGAAAAACTGGTATTTTTTTCTCTGTGTTTATCAACAATAAACAGAGCACTAGTTCTTGTAGATGCTGTATTTTTCAGCTCTCCATCCATAAAAAAACCGTATTGACATCCGCTTGAAATTATGATAGCTTTATTAAGTAATGGTACTATAATGAGATATCTGCGTCGATTTGCAAAGGTACTTGAGATAGACACAAGTTTTAGGAGGTGTAGAAATGAGAGTAAAAATTACCCTTGCTTGTTCAGAGTGTAAGCAAAGAAATTATCACACGATGAAGAATAAAAAGAATGATCCGGACAGATTAGAAATGAAGAAATACTGTAAATTCTGCAAAGCTCATACTTCTCACAAAGAAACAAAATAATCCTTACCCTATGTATGTTTTCCATATTAATATATTAAGGATGTGAAATGAGTATGGCAACACAAACAAATACAAACAGTTTGGGAAAAACAAGAGATTTCGGCAAGTTTTTAAAGGGTGTTAGATCCGAACTGAAAAAAGTTAACTGGCCAAACAAGAAAGAACTGACCTCATATACTGGGATTGTATTTCTTACATGCGGAGTGGCTGCACTAGGAATATGGTTCGTAGATACAGCATTTGGACAGATTCTCAAATGGATCATTAAATAGTGAGGGAGGGAAGAGCATTCTATAGTATTGTGTAGATGCTCTCTAGTATGTCGGAAAAGGCGAAATGGTATGTTGTGCATACCTATTCTGGGCATGAAAATAAAGTAAAGGCAAACATCGAAAAGCTTGTAGAAAATAGAGGCATGGAAGATGTGGTTCATGAGGTTGCAGTGCCCACAGAAGACAAGATAGAAATTAAGAACGGCAAGAAAAAGGTTAAACAGAAAAAAATATTTCCTGGCTATGTCATTGTTAAAATGATCATGACCGATGAATCCTGGTATCTTGTAAGAAATACCAGAGGTGTAACCGGCTTTGTCGGCCCAGGATCAAAACCCATCCCGTTATCTGATGAAGAAGTCAGAAATATGGGTATTGAGGAAGCAATACCTGAGATTGACATTGTTATTGGAGATACGATTAAAGTTATATCAGGACCTTTTGAAAGCTTTATTGGCAATGTAAAAGAAATTAATTTGGAAAAACATACACTTAAGGTTCTAATTTCTATGTTTGGAAGAGAAACACCTGTAGAACTTGATTTTGTACAAGTAGAGAAGTTATAGTTTGCTTGTAAAAAGCAGCACTGCTTTTTTAAGATAAACATGTAATCCTAGGGGATTGCATGAAATTTGGAATACACATAGATAAATGAGGAGGTGTAGTCATGGCTAAAAAAGTTACAGGATTAGTAAAATTGCAAATTCCTGCAGGAAAAGCTACTCCAGCGCCACCAGTTGGACCTGCTCTAGGTCAACAGGGTGTTAATATAATGCAATTCTGTAAAGAATTCAACGCTAGAACTGCAGATCAGGCTGGTCTAATTATACCGGTTGTAATTACGGTTTATCAGGACAGATCTTTTACCTTTATTACAAAAACGCCACCAGCTGCTGTTTTATTAAAGAAGGCAGCAAAAATTGAGAGTGGATCTGGTGTGCCTAACAAAACAAAGGTTGCTAGGGTTTCTATCAATCAGGTAAGGGAAATTGCTGAGCAAAAAATGCCAGATCTAAATGCAGGCAGCATCGAGGCAGCCATCAGTATGGTGAAAGGTACTGCTAGAAGTATGGGAATCGTTGTAGAAGAGTAAATCGCAGATAGCAAATCGCGTGGGAGGTATTCTCAACACCGTTAATACCACAAGGAGGGAACTAAATGCCAAAAAGAGGTAAGAAGTATCAAGAAAGCTTTAAAACAATTGATAGAATGCATTTATATGATCCGAACGAAGCTTTAAGCTTAGTTTTATCTACTGCAAAAGCTAAGTTTGATGAAACTGTTGAAGTGCATGTGAAACTGGGTGTTGACTCAAGACACGCAGATCAACAGGTAAGAGGTGCTATCGTATTACCCCATGGTACAGGAAAAACGAGAAGAGTACTTGTGTTTGCAAAGGGTGACAAAGCAAAAGAAGCAGAAGCAGCTGGAGCAGACTATGTAGGGGCAGAAGATTTAGTACAAAAAATTCAAAACGAAAACTGGTTTGAATTTGATGTTGTTGTAGCTACGCCTGATATGATGGGATTAGTAGGAAGACTTGGTAGAGTACTTGGACCAAAGGGATTAATGCCAAACCCCAAATCCGGAACGGTTACCTTTGAAGTTGAAAAAGCAATTAAAGAAATTAAAGCTGGTAAGGTAGAGTATCGTCTGGATAAAACAAATATTATTCACGTGCCGATTGGCAAAGTATCCTTTGGTGTAGAGAAGTTAACCGATAACTTCCAGACACTATTGGAAGCAATCGTAAAAGCAAAACCAGCGGCAGCAAAAGGACAATATTTAAGAAGTGTAGTTGTTGCAAGTACCATGGGCCCTGGTGTTAAAATAAATCCTGTTCGCATAATGGGTTAATATATCAATAATGCAGTATTGACATATACAATTTACAATGATAAAATTGCATAGTTGTAAATGAAATATGAATACAAACCGTAGACAGTAGGCACCCATGGGTTTAAAGTAAGCCTGCCGAGGTAATTTTCTATAGATTCCAAGGAAATTATTTGAACCTCTCTATGTCTACGGCAGAGAGGTTCTGTTATTTTTAACAGAGCGGACCCAGCAATAGTAAAATTGCAGAGGAGGTGTACATCTAAATGTCAAGCAAATTGGATATAAAAAAGCAGATCGTAGAAGAAATCAAAGAAAAGTTTAGCAAAGCGCAATCCGCAGTGATTGTTGACTATCGTGGATTAACGGTAGAAGAAGTTACAGAACTTAGGAAGAAAATGAGAGAAGCCGGTGTAGAGTATAAGGTGTATAAAAACACCATGACGAGAATGGCTGCTCAAGAAACAGGATTTGAAGCGCTTTTAGGAGACTTAACAGGCCCTAACGCTATCGCATTCGGATACAACGATCCTGTAACACCTGCAAAGATTCTTAGTGACTTTGCAAAGGATCATAAGAAACTTGAGTTAAAGGCAGGACTTGTAGAAGGTCAATACTGCGATGTAGAAAAGGTAAAAGCCATGGCTAATATCCCGCCAAGAGAGGTATTACTGGCACAATTCCTTGGAAGCATTCAATCACCAGTATCAGGATTTGCTCGCTTAGTTAAGGCAATTGCTGATAAGCAAGAAGGCATAGAAGCATAATTATCATTTTGGGAAAATAATTCGGAGGTGTATATAAAATGACAAAGGATCAAATTATTGAAGCGATTAAAGGTATGACAGTATTAGAGTTAAATGAATTAGTAAAAGCTTGTGAAGAAGAGTTTGGTGTATCTGCAGCAGCTCCAGTAATGATGGGTGCAGCTCCTGGTGCAGCAGCAGCTCCAGTTGAAGAAAAAACTGAGTTCGACGTAGTATTAGCAAGTGCTGGTGCTGAGAAGATCAAAGTTATCAAGGTAGTAAGAGAATTAACCGGCTTAGGCTTAAAAGAAGCTAAAGACCTGGTAGACGGCGCACCTAAGACATTAAAAGAAGCTGTATCTAAGCAAGAAGCTGAAGATATCAAAGCTAAGTTAACTGAAGTTGGCGCAACTGTAGAAGTGAAGTAATTAAAGCGATAAAAAGGTATTGTGAGCAATCACAATACCTTTTTGCTTGGTTGTTTTATGGAAGGCTCCTTCAGCAATATATTATAATCTTGAAGCGTAAATCTATAATCAATATTATTCGGTTGGAACTGGCCGATGGGGCGTTACAAACTGCTTCTTCAACTGATTTACAAAGGAAGGCCGGGTAAATACGAATCCAGCTACGAATGTTGTGAAGGGAGCTACGGTGACCAGGCCAAAGCTGCCTACGATAGTATGGAGAATTTCCGCTGATACATACTTTAGATTAAAAATATTGATGGTAGGTGTGCCTTGGGCCATGAAGACCATCATTAGAGCGATATAGCCCCCTGAGTAAGCTAACAATAAAGTGGTGGTCATGGTTCCAATCACTGCACGGCCAATGTTTAAACCGGATTTTATTGCTTCTCTTGTGGAGATATGTGGATTATTCTGGACGATTTCATACATGGCAGCGGAAATATCCATAGCTAAATCCATTAAAGCACCGGAAGATGCAATAAAGATGGCTGCAATAAAGATATCTGTCAAATTCAGATAATCATACCCGGAATACAATAGACTCTCGGAGAAAGGCATAATGGTACCATGTATTTTAAACTGTGCCCCAAAAATGATCGCTAAAGCACAGGTCAGTAAAGTTCCGGCTAAAGAACCGGCAATGGCAACGAGAGACTTTCGATTATACCCCCCAACCAGAATAATAATTACCAGAGTCAGCAGCACTACAACGCCCATGGAGACAAGGATTGGATTCCAGCCCTTAAGCAATGCGGGAATAAGAACCTTCCAGATCATCAGTACAGTCAATAGGAAGGAAAGTAAGGCTTTTGCTCCTGTCCAACCGGCGTACCCGATAAGCAGCAGCATGAAAGCACCAAAGAGCAGCAGTTCCAGATTGATGCGATAATGGTCAATCATATTGACAAATTGAATCTGTCCTTCATGGGTATCCATAACCACGAAGGCCTTATCGCCTTTAACAAAGACCTTGTCCATTTCCATTTTTCCCATTAATCGGTTGGTACCCTCTACAATCCGGCCTTTGAAGGGGCCGTTTAAGATCTGAAGGGTGCAGGTTTGTGCCCCCTGTCGCACGATTCCGGTGCTGTGTAGGGTGGAATCATTGGTTTCCAGCACAAGGGCAGCTGAACGGACGCTGTCAGGATACTGATTGCTGGGAAAACCGGTAGGCATGAAAGCTAATACAATAACAAAGACAGCTACTACCAGTACGGATAGGGCATCTGGATTGTGTAAGTATTTACCCATAACAAAGTTCATTCCTTTCCATTGATTAAAATAGATAGAGGCCAAAACAGACCTCTATCTATCTAGGGTGAATATGGTTTCATTTTTAAAATGACTATTTATCTGCTTTTGTGATTGCAACTAATTTTTTATTAATATCCGTGTTATCATAGGAACCGATAAACAATTCCTGGCCAAGACCTACAGCATATACGGGTACTGGGAGACCTGTATGAGAATAGGAAGTAAAGCTTAAACCAGCCTTATTATTTAAAATGTGGGTTAATGTTACCGTTAAAGGTTCATAGGTACCGTAGATGATTTTTTCATGGTCGTCGTATTTTCTGTCTGCTGAGGCCTGCATGCTGCGGGTAAAGGCATCCTGTAGGCGCTTAAGCTCAGACGCAGTTAGCACTAGTTCAGATTTAGCATCACCAGATGGAACTAATCCGAATGCAGCTTTGATTTGTGGGAATAAATCTTCTAATTTATAGTTTTCAGGCTTTGTATTCTTTTTATAATCACTGATAATTTTGTCAAATCCGATATAGGACATAGTTTGCTTTTCAAGCTTATTAAAGAAGGTTGAATACTCCGTTCCGGCAAATCCAATGGTTAATCCGCCGCATTCATGGTCTCCGGTTACGATGATTAAAGTATCATTTGGATATTTTTCATATACTTTATAAGCTTCCATCACTGCATTATTGAATTCAATCGTATCATGAATAGAAGCAGCAGCGTCATTGGCGTGATTTGCCCAGTCGATCTTACCGGATTCAACCACCATAAAGAATCCGTTCTTATTATCCAGTACTTCGATACCTTTTCTTACATAATCAGAAAGCTTCAGATCTCCCTCTTTACGATCGATTTCATAAGGCATAGCCTTGCTTGAATCCAGCTGAGGATTGATTGCAATCACTCTTCCGGAGTTTTTGTTTAACTTCAAAATTTCTTCCTTTGTACTCACAACTTTAAATCCATTTTTCTTTGCAACCTCTAACACATCCTGTGCATTCGCTATTTTTGCCCTTTCGCCCCTTGGATCCACAAAGCCACCGCCGCCAAAAAAGTCGAATTTACTGTTGGCTAATTGAAGACCAATATCATAGTAATTATTTCTGCTAACCTGATTTGCATAAAAAACCGCTGGAGTAGCATGGTCAATGGATACGCTGGATATCACTCCGATTTTATAACCCTTAGCCTTCAGTTTTCTTGTGATTGGCTCCACATTGGTTTTCTTTTGCGGATCCATATTGATGATTCCGTTACCGGTTTTAATCCCGGAAGCTATAGATGTACCTGTAGAAGCTGAGTCTGGGATGAAAGAGTCGCTGTCATAGGTAGCAGCGACGCCTGTGGCCGGGAAGTTTGTAAAATCTAGTGCTTTGATTTCAGGTGAGGCAGTTTTCTTCTGAGCACCCAGATACATTTCAGCTGCAGCAATTTGTGGGAAGCTGGTGCCGTCACCGATAAATAAAAAGACATACTTTGGCGTTTTTCCGGTATAGGTATTGTTTGTTTTGTTAAAAGCTTGTGCAAATGTGTCGGCCGGTAAGAATGCGGATAATGCAACTGTTAATAGCAATAATAATGCAACAATCGGTAAAATCCTGTTTTTCATTTTGAACACGTAATACACCCCCGAGAAATTTTTTAATCTCTTTTTTTAAACTGCAAAATACCACAAAGAACTTACAAAAAACTTACAAAAAACTTACAAAAAACTGCCCATGCCTCCTTTCCTGTTATGAATCGCCTATAAAAGACAGTAGGAGATTGGAAATAAAACTGGATATATAGATGTCACTGTCCCTTTTAGTGTAGAACAGTATTGTTAAGATGTTGTTAGTTGACTTTTAATTTTTTGTTAATCTATGGAAATCCTAGAAAAGTGGAGTAAAAAGACAACAAAAAAAAGACCATACGGTCTAAGTTGGTGCTGATTTTGATGGATAAAAAGAATACTGCTAATAATTAGGAAAATAGGAAAATCAGGGCTTGACAATAAAAAATCATTGTGATAGCATTATATAATGCCATACAAGTCAAAAGTTTTAGGCCCATTGTATAAATTATAAAAATTATGGCAATAGTATAAGGGATATTATAATATACAGAATTATCCTATAACAGATATTCCCTATATCTTATTATAAACAAAAAGTTAGAAAAATTCCACAACAATGTATAAAGAAATGATCCACATAAGGCTTTAGGTTTTTTAACAATCGGAAGCTTTTATTCATGCCTATTATTATTGTATGCCACAGCGGTTAAAATTATTTATGCACTTATTATTCAACCATACATAGAGCAAGGCATAAATTTGGACATTTTTTAATAGCAACATCAGCACTAAATCTGTGTAAAATCAGCCTTGGTTGAAGGATTTGGTTTTCACGGATTCGTCAAGACTCCTCAGCAAAATAATGAAGAGGCTCTCTTATAGCACATGAAAGATGATGAACTCCCAAATACTGTGGGTAGTTATAATTTTGTTGTGTGCTTCACAAAAGTTTTCCTAGAAAATTGATAAAGAAGACTTTTTTATAATACTACAAGGGGTGAAAAAAATGCCACATCCTATTAAGGTCGGAAGAAAAACCAGAATGAGCTACTCTAGTATCGACGAAGTACTAGACATGCCTAATCTGATTGAAATTCAAAGAAGATCCTATGAATGGTTTTTAAGAGAAGGGTTAAGGGAGGTTTTTGAAGATATTTCTCCAATCCAGGACTATACTGGAAATCTAATTTTAGAGTTTATAGATTACTCCCTAGATGGAGAACCAAAGTATGAGGTAGAAGAAAGCAAAGAACGTGATGTTACCTATGCTGCTCCTTTAAAAGTTAAGGTTCGCCTTATTAACAAGGAAACGGGAGAAGTAAAAGAACAAGAAGTTTTCATGGGTGATTTCCCTCTCATGACCGATACAGGAACTTTCATTATAAACGGTGCTGAGAGAGTAATCGTTAGCCAGTTAGTGCGTTCTCCTGGTCCATACTACGCGGAGCAGGTAGACAGAACCGGCAAGCACCTCTATTCTACTACACTAATCCCAAACCGAGGTGCGTGGTTGGAATACGAAACCGATTCTAATGATGTGATTTCTGTTCGTGTAGACAGAACAAGAAAGCAGCCGATGACAGTTTTGCTAAGAGCTTTGGGCTTTGGAACAGATGCTGAGATATTGCAGTTATTAGGAGAAGACGAGAGACTGATCCATACCTTAGACAAGGATAACACAAAATCTCAGGAAGAAGGTTTATTGGAGATTTATAAAAAGCTAAGACCCGGTGAGCCGCCTACAGTAGAAAGTGCCCGATCCTTACTGGATTCATTATTCTTTGATCCTAAACGTTATGATCTTGCAAAGGTTGGACGTTACAAATTCAATAAAAAGCTGGGTTTAGTGAATCGAATCTCAGGCTTTAAAGCTGCTGAAGCCGTTGTAAACACCTCAACCGGTGAGATATACGTAGAAGAAGGCCACAAAATTGACCGAGATACAGCAATTATAATAGAAAATGCGGGTATCAAGGCAGTGAACATTATCGGTGATGATGGAAAAACCGTTAAGGTAATCGGAAACCACTTTGTTGATATAAGAGAATATATTTCTTTTAACCTAGATGGTTTAAATATTGAGAATAAAGTGCACTACCCTGTATTGCGGGAAATTCTTGATACATATAAGGCAGAAAACGAAATTAGGGAAGCGCTAAAGGAAAGAAGCAGAGAATTATCTCCTAAGAATATTATTATTGATGATATCGTTGCTTCTATTAGTTATGTTCTCAATCTGGCTCATGGTGTCGGAGAGATCGATGATATTGACCATTTAGGAAACAGAAGATTGCGTTCTGTGGGAGAGCTTTTACAGAACCAATTCAGAATAGGGCTTTCCCGAATGGAAAGAGTTGTGAAAGAGAGAATGACCATCCAGGATATTGATGTGATCACACCACAAGCTCTCATTAATATCCGTCCGGTGGCAGCTTCCATCAAAGAGTTCTTTGGCAGCAGCCAGTTGTCTCAGTTCATGGATCAAACTAATCCATTAGCTGAATTAACCCATAAACGAAGATTATCAGCCCTTGGACCAGGCGGTCTTTCCAGAGAGCGTGCAGGCTTCGAGGTGCGGGACGTTCATCACTCTCACTATGGGCGTATGTGTCCTATTGAGACCCCTGAAGGTCCAAACATCGGTTTGATTGGTTCTTTAACGACCTATGCCCGAATTAACGAGTATGGTTTTATTGAATCCCCTTACCGTAAGGTGGACAAAAAACGCGGGGTTGTAACAGAGAAGATTGACTACCTGACAGCGGACGAAGAGGATAAGTTTATTGTAGCTCAGGCCAACGAACCTCTTGACGAAGAGGGGAGATTCGTAAATCGCCGGGTAACTTCCAGAACCCGTAATGGAGATATTGATGTAGTGCCACAGGATGAAGTGGATTATATGGATGTATCACCGAAGCAGATGGTTTCTGTGGCAACAGCCATGATTCCATTCCTTGAAAATGATGACGCAAACCGTGCCCTCATGGGTTCTAACATGCAGCGTCAGGCAGTACCGTTGCTGCAAACCGATGCACCGATTATCGGAACAGGTATGGAGTTTGTAGCGGCAAAAGATTCCGGCACCGTAGTTTTAGCAAAAAATGCGGGAATCGTCGAAAGAGTAACAGCCGATGAAATTGTAATCAAGAGAGATGACGGCCAAGGTCGCGATAAATATAAATTATTGAAGTTTAAGCGTTCCAATCAAGGAACCTGCATCAATCAGAGACCGATTGTATCAAAAGGTGAGTACGTAGAAAAAGGGGAGACCATTGCGGACGGTCCTTCTACCGATAAGGGTGAGATTGCATTGGGAAGAAATCTTCTCATCGGTTTTATGACTTGGGAAGGATACAACTACGAGGATGCAATCCTGCTCAATGAGCGATTGGTAATGGAGGATGCCCTAACATCCATTCATATTGAGGAATATGAAGCAGAAGCCAGAGATACTAAGCTGGGGCCGGAAGAAATCACCCGGGATATTCCAAATGTAGGTGAAGAGGCACTGCGGGATCTGGATGAGCGGGGAATTATTCGAATCGGAGCAGAAGTAAACTCTGGAGATATTCTGGTAGGTAAAGTTACACCGAAGGGTGAAACGGAACTGACAGCAGAAGAGAGACTGTTGCGGGCAATTTTCGGGGAGAAGGCGAGAGAAGTTCGGGATACATCTTTAAGAGTTCCTCATGGAGAGTCCGGAATCATTGTTGATGTAAAGGTATTTACCAGAGAAAATGGAGATGAACTGCCTCCGGGTGTAAATATACTGGTAAGATGCTATATTGCAAAGAAAAGAAAAATTAACGTGGGCGACAAAATGGCAGGACGCCATGGTAACAAAGGGGTAATTTCAAGAGTACTGCCGGAAGAGGATATGCCTTTCCTTGCAGATGGTACGCCGTTACAGGTAGTGCTGAATCCACTTGGGGTTCCATCCCGTATGAATATCGGTCAGGTATTGGAGATACATTTAGGCTTAGCTGCAAAAAAGAAGGGCTGGCTAGTGGCTACCTCTGTATTTGACGGTGCCGATGAGCAGGATATCCGAGAATTACTAAAAGAGTGCGGCTATCCGGAGGATGGCAAGCTGGTACTCTATGACGGAAGAACGGGAATGCCTTTTGATAACCGTGTAACCGTAGGCTATATGTATATGTTAAAGCTTCACCATTTAGTAGATGACAAGATCCATGCCAGAAGTACAGGTCCTTACTCTCTTGTAACACAGCAGCCTCTTGGGGGAAAAGCTCAATTTGGCGGTCAGCGTTTTGGAGAGATGGAGGTTTGGGCGCTGGAAGCCTATGGTGCAGCCCATACACTGCAAGAAATCTTGACGGTAAAATCTGACGATGTGGTTGGTCGTGTAAAGACATATGAATCCATTGTGAAAGGCGAAAATATTCCGGAGCCGGGCGTGCCTGAGTCCTTTAAGGTATTGATTAAAGAACTGCAGAGCTTGGCCCTAGATGTGAAGGTGCTAACAGAAGAAGATGCAGAAATCGAAATCCGTGAGTCCGTAGAGGATGATATCAGTGATCTGAACGTGATCTTGGACGGAGAAGAATACGGTGTCTATGATGAAGAGGATGTCGTTGAAGAAAAAGATGATGCTGATGCATTGGACGACTATGACACTGATGACTTAGGGCAGGACGAAGATTACGGAAATCCTGAAGAGTATAGTGATTACGATGAATACGAGGACGACGATTTTTAAGAGATAAAGAATAAGTTCGCCATATATCAATATGAAGGGAGAGAAACTCCTTGTTTGAATTGAACAACTTTGAATCCATAAAGATTGGTTTAGCATCACCGGAAAAAATTAGAAGTTGGTCAAAGGGAGAAGTAAAGAAACCAGAGACTATTAACTATCGTACATTGAAGCCTGAAAAAGAAGGATTGTTTTGTGAAAAGATTTTTGGACCTACAAAGGACTGGGAGTGTCACTGCGGTAAGTACAAACGTGTAAGATATAAAGGCGTTGTATGTGACCGCTGTGGTGTTGAAGTAACGAAGTCAAAGGTACGAAGAGAGAGAATGGGGCATATCGAATTGGCTGCCCCTGTATCTCACATTTGGTATTTTAAAGGTATTCCAAGTAGAATGGGACTCCTGCTGGATATGTCCCCCCGTGCGCTGGAAAAAGTGCTCTACTTTGCTTCCTATATTGTTACAGACCCGGGAGAAACCTCTCTGAGCTACAAACAGCTGTTGAGCGAAAAGGAATACAGAGAGTATCGCGATAAATTTGGCAATCAGTTTAAAGCGGCTATGGGTGCCGAAGCGATTAAAGATATCCTAAGCCACATCGAATTGGAAAAGCTGTCAAAGGATTTAAGAGTCAAGCTGAGAGACAGCTCAGGGCAAAAGAGGATTAGAACGATCCGCAGACTTGAGGTTGTTGAGGCTTTCAAAAAGTCTGAGAATAATCCCGAGTGGATGATCCTAGATGTGATTCCTGTTATTCCGCCGGACCTGCGGCCAATGGTACAGTTGGATGGTGGAAGATTTGCAACTTCTGACCTGAATGATTTATATAGAAGAGTAATCAACAGAAACAACCGATTGAAGCGATTACTGGATTTGGGTGCACCGGATATTATCGTACGAAACGAAAAAAGAATGCTTCAAGAAGCAGTGGATGCCTTGATTGATAACGGCAGACGGGGCAGACCGGTAACAGGTCCTGGAAATAGACCTTTAAAATCTCTTTCCGATATGTTGAAAGGAAAGCAAGGACGTTTTAGACAAAATCTTCTCGGTAAGCGTGTTGACTATTCTGGACGTTCGGTTATCGTTGTAGGCCCTGAGTTAAAGTTCTACCAATGCGGGCTGCCGAAAAAAATGGCACTGGAACTATTCAAGCCTTTCGTTATGAAACGTCTTGTAAATGATGGATATGCCCACAATATTAAGAGTGCAAAAAGGATGGTTGAGCGGGTACGTCCAGAGGTATGGGATGTACTGGAAGAAGTCATTAAAGAACATCCAGTACTGCTAAACCGTGCTCCGACCCTGCATAGACTGGGAATTCAGGCCTTCGAACCCATATTAGTGGAAGGTAAGGCCATTAAGCTGCATCCGCTGGTATGTACAGCCTACAACGCCGACTTTGACGGAGACCAGATGGCAGTTCACGTGCCATTGTCTGTAGAAGCCCAGGCGGAAGCACGGTTCCTCATGCTTTCTGTAAACAATATCCTTGCGCCAAAGGATGGTTCTCCGATTACTACGCCAACTCAGGATATGGTTTTAGGCAGCTACTACATGACCGTAGAGGTAGAAGGGGCGAAAGGCGAGGGCATGGTATTCAAGGATTATGAAGAAATGCTCATGGCTTATGAAAATAAAGTGGTTACCCTCCATACAAAGGTAAAGGTTCGAAGAAAGCTGTCAGCAGAGGATCGTGGAAAACTCGTGGAGAGCACAGTCGGTAGATTCATTTTCAACGAAAAAATTCCTCAAAACTTAGGCTTCGTTGATCGAACGCAAGATCTGTATTCCTTAGAAATTGACTTCCTATGCGACAAGAAGGCCTTAGGAAAGATTATAGATAAGTGCTTTAGAGTGCATGGCAATACCATGACAGCTCATATGTTGGACCATATTAAACAAATGGGCTTCCACTACTCAACCATCGGGGCGATTACTATCAGTGTTTCCGATATGGAAATCCCGAAAGAGAAAGAGGAATTCCTGTCTATCGCCAATGAAATTGTAGACAAATACGAAAAGGCTTATCGCAGAGGCTTAATCTCTAATGAAGAAAGATATGAAAAGGTAATTCAAACCTGGCAGGAAACGACAGAGAAGGTTACAGATGCGTTGATGAAGAATCTTGGGAAGCTAAATAATGTATTCATCATGGCCCACTCCGGAGCGAGAGGTAGTAAAAATCAGATTCGTCAGTTAGCAGGTATGCGTGGTTTGATGGCCAACGCTTCCGGGCATACGGTAGAGATTCCAATTAAATCCAACTTCCGTGAAGGGTTGTCTGTATTAGAATACTTTACATCAACCCACGGCGCTAGAAAAGGTCTTGCGGATACTGCACTTAGAACGGCGGACTCCGGATATCTGACCCGGAGATTGGTAGATGTCAGCCAGGATGTAATCATTCGAGAAATTGACTGTGGAACTAATGAGGGAATTGCGGTAGAGGATTTCAAAGATGGAAATGAATTAATTGAATCTCTATATGACAGAATTGTAGGACGATATGCCCTTGAGGATATCACGCACCCAGAAACAGGAGAATTGTTAGTTGAAGCCAACAAAATGATTCTGGAAAAGGATGCAGACAAGATCATGGATGCAGGGATTAACAAGGTTAAGATCAGAACTGTACTGCACTGTAGAACCAAGCACGGAGTATGTGCAATCTGTTATGGAAGAAACCTTGCAACTGGTGAACCGGTGAATGTAGGAGAGGCAGTAGGGATTATTGCAGCTCAGTCCATCGGAGAACCGGGAACACAGCTTACCATGCGTACCTTCCATACGGGAGGGGTTGCCGGAGCTGATATTACCCAAGGTCTTCCAAGGGTTGAAGAGCTCTTTGAGGCGAGAAAGCCAAAAGGGCTGGCGATTATCTCTGAGATTAATGGTACCGTTACGATTAATGAAACCAAGAAGAATCGTGAGGTTACCGTTACCGATGAGTACGGTGAAGCCAGAACCTATTCTATAGCCTATGGTTCTAGAATCAAGGTGAAGGAAGGACAGCGAATTGAAGCAGGGGATGAGATAACAGAAGGATCTGTAAATCCACATGATATCCTGCGCATCAAAGGTGTCAGTGGTGTTCAGCAATACCTTGTAAAGGAAGTACAGCGGGTTTATAGAATGCAGGGTGTTGATATCAATGATAAACATATTGAGGTAATTGTACGACAGATGGTAGCAAGGGTAAAGATTGAAGATGCTGGCGATACAGATCTGCTTCCAGGCGGACTGAGCAACGTCTATGAATTTGAGGCAGAGAACAAGGGTGTTGAAGATAAGGGTGGAAGACCTGCAGTAGGAAAGCGTGTATTATTAGGGATCACAAAAGCCTCCTTGGCAACAGAATCCTTCTTATCTGCTGCATCCTTCCAGGAAACCACAAGAGTTTTGACGGAAGCGGCGATCAAAGGAAAAGAAGACCACCTGATCGGACTTAAGGAGAATGTAATTATTGGTAAACTCATTCCTGCAGG
Source organism: Geosporobacter subterraneus DSM 17957 (assembly GCF_900142145.1). Classification (GTDB taxonomy): domain Bacteria; phylum Bacillota; class Clostridia; order Peptostreptococcales; family Thermotaleaceae; genus Geosporobacter; species Geosporobacter subterraneus. The sequence goes on from NZ_FQZV01000068.1 coordinate 14,946, forward strand.
TACAGGTATGAGAAGATACAAGAATATAGCCATTGATCATCAAATCGAAGATTAATATAAAACTGGAATTCATGGTTGACAGTGGATTTCCATAGTGCTAAAATATTTAAGTGTGTAAAAATAACGCAATAGTTGACTTTTTAGATACCTAGAAAGATTATGTGAATGCACATAATCTTTCAGGTGTTTAATAAAGGAGGATACTATCTATGCTAGATGAATTAAAAAAGCAAAACAAATTGATTGTTGGCAGCAAGCAAGGCCTTAAGGCAATCAGGGAAGATCGCGCTCAAACGCTGTTTATTGCCAAGGATGCAGAACGTCATGTAACTCGGACGATTGAAGAAGCAGGAAAAGAAGCACAGATCCAAATTGTATATGTTGAATCCATGAAAAAACTGGGTAAGGCATGCGGCATTGAGGTAGGAGCGGCAACAGCAGTAATTTTAAAATAGCGGATTGTTGAATGAGAAATGTTAAAAACCTGAAGATAGACCCTGATGATATACAACATTCAACCTTCAACATTATGATCTGACAACAGCATAGGCTGTATCAATCCTATGAAGATATATTTGAAAACAAATAAAACCTTGGAAGGAGGTGCACAGAATGCCTACAATTAGCCAATTAGTAAGAAAAGGAAGAGAAAAGGTTGAATACAAATCAACAGCTCCAGCCCTACAAAAAGGATTTAACTCACTTCACAGAAAATCTACTGATATCAGCGCACCACAAAAAAGAGGTGTATGTACATCAGTAAAAACTGTTACACCAAAGAAGCCAAACTCCGCTCTTAGAAAGGTTGCGAGGGTAAGATTGACAAATGGTATCGAGGTAACTGCCTATATACCTGGAATCGGCCACAACCTTCAGGAACACAGCGTTGTTTTAATTAGAGGTGGAAGGGTAAAAGACTTACCTGGGGTTAGATACCACATCGTAAGAGGTACCCTGGATACTGCAGGTGTAAAAAACAGAAATCAAGCTAGATCCAAGTACGGTGCGAAGAGACCTAAAAAATAATTAAACGTCGAGCGAAGCTGCACCCAGTCCTGATCTAGGATTGGGTTTTATATAGAACAGCTTTTTGACGCACGACGGCAACGCTTGGTTGTCGAGTACCGATGAGAGAAATAACTGTTAAGGAGGGAAGCGAAGTGCCAAGAAAAGGACATGTACCAAAAAGAGAAGTATTAGCAGATCCTGTTTACGGAAGCAAGGTTGTGACAAAGTTGATCAACAACATCATGCTTGACGGCAAAAAAGGAACTGCTCAGAGAATCGTATACGATGCTTTCGAAATCATCAGACAAAAAACTGGTGAAGAGCCTCAAGAAGTATTTGAAAAGGCACTGAATAATATCATGCCTGTGCTGGAAGTAAGGGCAAGACGTGTTGGGGGTGCCAACTATCAAGTACCGGTAGAAGTAAGACCGGATAGAAGACAAACACTAGGCTTAAGATGGTTAGTAAACTATACGCGCAAGCGTGGAGAGAAGACCATGGATGAAAGATTAGCAAAAGAAATTATGGATGCCGCAAATAACACCGGTGCTTCTGTGAAAAAGAGAGAAGATACACACAAAATGGCAGAAGCAAACAAGGCGTTTGCTCATTACAGATGGTAATCAAGAGCAACCCTTGTTACATTCTGGTTTAATTATGAATATTTTGGGGACAATATTTTCTGTAGCAATTCCGGAACAAGAAAGGAGGAAGAATTGTGCCTAGACAGTTTCCATTAGAGAGAACCCGTAATATCGGTATCATGGCGCATATCGATGCGGGAAAAACAACAACTACCGAGAGAATCTTATTCTATACCGGTAGAACCCATAAGATTGGGGAAGTACATGAAGGTGCAGCCACCATGGACTGGATGGAACAAGAGCAGGAAAGAGGGATTACAATCACTTCTGCTGCGACTACTGCACAATGGAACAATAATAGAATAAACATCATAGATACACCGGGCCACGTGGACTTTACAGTTGAGGTAGAGCGTTCACTACGTGTACTTGACGGTTCAGTAGCTGTATTTTGTGCAAAGGGTGGTGTTGAGCCACAGTCAGAGAATGTATGGCGACAAGCTGACAAATATAGAGTACCAAGAATGGCTTATGTAAACAAAATGGACATCATTGGTGCAGACTTCTTTAGAGTAGTAGATATGATGAAGGATCGTTTAAAAGCCAATGCAGTACCGATCCAATTACCGATCGGAGCCGAGGATACTTTTCAAGGCATCATTGATCTTGTTGAGATGAAGGCGCACATGTACAAGGATGATTTAGGAAAAGAAGTGGAAATCACAGAAATTCCTGATGACATGAAAGACAAAGCTGAAGAATTCAGAATGGCCCTTGTAGAAGCTGTAGCAGAGTCTGATGAAGAGCTAATGATGAAGTACCTGGAAGGTGAAGAATTAACGATTGAAGAGATCAAGAAAGGGATCAGAACCCAGACAATTGCCAATGCAATGGTACCTGTTTGCTGTGGTTCTTCCTATAGAAATAAGGGTGTGCAAATGCTGTTAGATGCAGTAGTTGATTATATGCCATCTCCGGTAGATATTCCTGCAATTAAGGGCGTGTTACCTGACAGTCAGGAAGAAGGAGAAAGAAAGGCAGATGACAACGAGCCATTTTCAGCTTTAGCATTTAAAATTATGACAGACCCATATGTAGGAAAACTGGCCTTCTTTAGAGTTTACTCCGGAGTACTTCAATCCGGTTCCTATGTATATAACTCAACAAAAGGCAAGAAGGAAAGAATCGGCCGTATTCTTCAAATGCATGCGAATCACAGAGAAGACATCGAACAAGTATACGCAGGAGATATCGCTGCTGCAGTTGGTTTAAAAGATACAACAACTGGAGATACATTATGTACGCAAGATAAACCGATTATTCTTGAATCCATGGAATTCCCAGAGCCAGTTATCGAAATCGCTATTGAGCCGAAGACAAAGGCCGGCCAGGAAAAAATGGGTGTTGCATTACAAAAGCTGGCAGAAGAAGACCCAACCTTCAGAACATGGACGAATCAGGAAACAGGTCAGACAATCATTGCAGGGATGGGAGAACTTCACTTAGAGATCATCGTAGATAGAATGCTGCGTGAATTTAAAGTAGAAGCCAATGTAGGCAAACCACAGGTTGCTTACAAAGAAACTGTTACAGCACCTACAGATGTGGATATGAAATATGCACGCCAGTCTGGCGGACGTGGACAATACGGGCACGTTAAGATTCGTATGTTCCCGCAAGAGCCTGGTGCAGGATATGAGTTTGTTAACTCTGTAGTAGGTGGTACGATTCCGAAGGAATACATTCAACACGTTGATGCAGGTATTCGTAGCGCTATGGAAAATGGTGTGCTGGCAGGATATCCAGTAGTAGATGTTAAAGTTGAACTTTATGACGGATCCTACCATGAGGTAGACTCCTCAGAAATGGCCTTTAAAATTGCCGGATCTATGGCTTTCAAGGAAGCAATGAAGAAGGCAAAGCCTGTATTGCTTGAGCCATACTTCAGAATTGAAGTAGTTGTGCCAGAAGAATATATGGGCGACGTTATTGGAGACATCAACTCTAGACGTGGTAGAATTGAAGGGATGGAGGCAAGAGCTGGTGCTCAGGTTGTAAGAGGTTTCGTCCCATTGTCAGAAATGTTTGGATACGCAACAGACCTTCGCTCAAAAACACAAGGTCGCGGAACTTATACGATGACATTCGACCACTATGAGCCAATCCCAACAAGCTTGGCAGAAAAAATTATTGCAGGCAAGTAATTTATGTGTAAGATTATGCTGCCGACGGAGTCGGCAGCTGTCCATAAGCATTAAAAAATACAATAAGCAGGTGCAGTTTCCTACTGTGCCAACTTTCATGAGGAGGAGAAAAAAATGGCAAAGGCTAAATTTGAGAGAAATAAGCCCCACGTTAACATTGGAACAATCGGACACGTAGACCACGGTAAGACAACA
>NZ_FQZV01000035.1 GCF_900142145.1 Geosporobacter subterraneus DSM 17957
GATGGCAAAGAACATTATGCCCTGAATAATCTTAGAGTTTCAGGGATTAAAAAATCGAAAGTATTCATGGATTTAACCTGTATTGCCATCATCGCATCTAAGATGGTAAAGGCTGATAAGAAATTGAATCATGCAGCATAAAACTAACAATGTAAAAATGGGAGGGATGCATTCATAATAAAAATTGAAAAAACTGTGGATAACTTAGTTTTATAGGGGTTGTCTAACCTTTTTTAGGGTCAATTTGGGATTTTTCACAGATTTTTATCCACAATTTCAATTTTTGAATTATGCAATATCCTCAGCAAAGAAACCGGAACGACGCTAACAGAGACCATTACGAAAATTCGGATTGAAAAAGCCAAAGAGCTCCTTGTCTCCAACAGCGCCAAGACCTATGAAATTGCAGCGATGGTAGGTTTTGAGGATCCCTCATACTTTTCTTATGTATTTAAGAAGTACACGGGCCAATCCCCAAACCTTTTTAGAAAACAGGATATAGATCTGTGATTGAGAATCTTTATTTATCCATCCAAGAGGGTAGGGGCAGGCCATGTGTCTGCCCGCTGTATTTTCGGGAGGACACAGAGGTCCTTCCAAAATCTAGGTAAAACTTGAGGTTGAATATTAGCCTTCTCAGTCACAGGCCTATATAAGCCTTTTATTTTTCACTTTTCAATGAAGTTGTTGAAAATCTAAGAAGTCTAGACTATAAGGTAATCCATTGGTCAGCGGATTCTATGGATTGGCGTGACCGAGATGTGGATGCCATTCTGATCAATACGCTACCCGATGTGCGAAATGGAGGAATCCTACTCTTCCACATCGGCCCTGGAGGCTCCACTGCCACGGCAAAAGCACTTCATGAGCTGATAGAGACTTTAAAGATGCAGGGGTATGAATTTGTAACCGTGGATGAATTATTAAATATACAAGCTTATCGTTAAATATAGATCTGTGACAGATTTATAAGCTGTAAAAAAAAGTATATTGACAAGAACCCCCTCATAGACTCCCTTACGCTGTAGCAAGAGGAATCTTATGAGGGGGTTTTTTTATTGTAGTTTGGGACAGTCCTCCGTCTAGGCCTCTGTGTATTTCACTACACCCTTAACGATGGTGCAGATGGCTTTTCCCTGAAGCTTCAAGCCATGAAAAGGCATATTCCGTGCTTTGGAGTACATCTGCTTCTCGTCCACAGTCCATTCTCTATGGATATCCATAATTGTAATATCCGCAGGGCTTCCCGCTGCCAAAGTACCGCCGGGGATATTCAACAACTTAGCAGGCTTGCAGCTCATGCACTCAACCAACTGCGTCAGCGTCATGCCTCTTTCATGCACCAATGCCGTTAAGGCTATCCCTAATGCGGTCTCCAGACCAATAATCCCATTGGCAGCATAAATCAGGTCCTGATCCTTATCCTTTTCCGTATGTGGGGCATGATCGGTGGCAATCACATCAATGGTTCCATCCAGTAACCCCTGAATGATCCCCTCTACATCCTCCTTTGTCCGAAGGGGAGGACTCATTTTCGCCATCGTTCCATGCTTTAGCACGGCTTCATCCCATAACAGAAAGTGATGGGGTGCAGCTTCAGCACTGACCTTTATACCCTTCTTTTTAGCCTGGCGAACCAAATCCACGCCTTTTTTTGTAGATATATGCTGAATATGGAGCCGGGCTCCTGTGGCCTCTGCCAGCATTAAATCTCTTTGGATAATGATTTCTTCCGCTATGGCTGGGATTCCCATAAGGTTTAGTTGTTTTGAAACCTCACCCCGATGAATCGACCGGTCATATACTAAATGGATGTCCTCACAATGACTGCTTACCAGTAAATTCAAAGCCGCTGCCTCTGCCATTGCTTCATACAGCACCCCCGCATTCATCACCGTCTTTCCATCGTCTGTGATTCCTACAATTCCACCTTCCTGCAGCTCTCTATAAGGGCTTTTTTCCTTTCCATCTAGATTTTTTGTGATGCTTCCCATCATCAGCACATTGCAGGCAGCCCTTGATGCTTTTTCTTTTATAAACGCTGCTGTTTTGAGGTTATCAATAACCGGATTGGTATTGGGCATACATACTGCTGTGCTAAATCCTCCGGCAACTGCTGCCCTAGCTCCGGTTTCTATGGTTTCCTTCTGTTCAAACCCAGGTTCACGAAAGTGTACATGCATGTCAATCAACCCTGGCGTCACATACTTTCCCCTTGCATCAAATACTTCACAGCCTCGTACATCTATATCTTTTTCGATTCTTTCTATTTTGCCTTCACTAACCAGTATATCCATTGGTTCATTTATTTTTTGGGAAGGGTCTACGATCCATCCCCCCTTGATCAGTATGGTCATATGAATCTCCTTTCTACATCCTAATTTGCCTATAGGCCTATGATTGAGTATCCCGATTAATACTCGGAACGACGAGGGCGTCGCTCCCTACGATGCTGCAATTCCATAAAGTCAGACCTGCGTATCTGGCCGTTTTTCGGAACAGCACAGGGACTGTTCCCTACGATTATATTTCTTTATAGAGGGGTTTATCTATAAAAAACTTCGGCAATATAGTTATTGTATAACTATACTACCGAAGTTTTAAATTACTCTTCTTTTTCATCCAAACGATTCAGTATGGTGGTGTATCCGTCTGCTCCATAGTGAAGACAACGATTGATACGGCTGATGGTAGCCGTACTGGCCCCTGTAATATCTTCTATTTCATTATAGGTCTTATTCTGTCGGAGCAGTTTTGCTACCTTTAATCTTTGGGAAAGCGCTTGGATCTCCTTTATAGTACAAATATCCTCAAAAAATCTGTAGCATTCTTCTATATCCTTGAGTAACAATATAGCCTCGAACAGTTCATCGGTAAACTGGTTTTTCAACTTTGATTCATAGGTCATTCTGCTCACCTCAAATTTATCTTTTATCTGGTTATATTCTATATTCATTTAGTATATCCTCTTTATGGATAATAAAATTTACAAAATATATATTGACTTTGTTCTTAAAAGTATTTATACTCAATATTAATTGATTAAAACAATTGAATACCTCGGATATGCTCTTATCCAGAGAGGTGGAGGGACTGGCCCTATGAAACCCGGCAACCGGCTTATTAAGCAGCGGTGCCAATTCCTGCGGTACATAAGTACTGACAGATGAGAGATGTGCATAGATTGCTATGCCTCTTTCCCTGTGAAAGAGGCTTTTTATTTGCCCAAATCCCTTCCTTAGGGTTTCATGGGCTGATGTTTTGCGTGACACACCTTTTAGTTCTATGCAGTTATAAACACATACCGTGATAAAGGAGTGAAATTATGATTCGTATTGAAAACCTGACAAAAGTTTATAAAAAAGGCAGAAACGAGGTAACTGCTCTCCGGGATATCAACTTAAGGGTAGAGCGGGGTGATATCTTCGGTATTATCGGACTCAGCGGTGCAGGAAAATCTTCTCTCATTCGTTGCATTAACCGCATTGAAGAGCCTTCCGAGGGTGACATTTGGGTGAATGATGTCAACCTTGTTACCCTAAAGGATGCAGAGCTTAGAGCCACAAGAAAAAAAATTGGCATGATTTTTCAAAATTTTAATCTGCTTCATAGCAAAACTGTTTTTGAAAACATTGCCTTTCCCCTGCGATTGACTAACACCCCAGAACAGGTAATTCGGGATCGGGTCAATGAACTGCTGTCCTTAGTAGAACTGTCTGAAAAAGCACAAGTCTACCCAAGCCAGCTGAGCGGCGGACAAAAACAAAGGGTGGGAATCGCCCGAGCCTTAGCCTCTGCGCCGGATGTACTGCTTTGCGACGAGGCAACCTCTGCACTGGATCCAAAGACTACAAAGCAGATTCTATCTCTATTAAAAAGCATCAATCGTACCATGGGACTAACCATTGTCATCATTACCCACGAGATGGAAGTCATTAAAGAAATTTGTAATCGAGTCGCTATTCTGGAGGGTGGAATGGTCGTAGAAATGGGAGACACCATCGATATTTTCTCCAAACCTGGAACCGAGGCTACAAAGCATTTTGTAGAGCAGATTCACCAGCTGCCCACCCATTTGATGAATGGTAAGATTCTCAGTCTCTCTTTCACTGAAGGCAGTGCGGGAGAACCGATTATCTCCAGGATCATCAAGGACTTTGACGTAGAAATCAACATTCTCTCAGGTACCATTGAGTATATTCAGGAAAAACCGATTGGAAAATTAATCATAGAAGCAGCGGTAGACGGTCATCAGCTTATTGATATTGTAGACTATCTGGAGAAAAATCATGTAAAGGTGGAGGTGCTGAAAAATGAATAGCTTTAGTGAATTAGTTGCATTGCTGACACCCTCTTTGTTTGAAACCTTATATATGGTGTTTGCCTCTATCCTTTTTACCATCCTATTTGGGCTCCCCTTGGGTGTCATACTGGTCATCACCAATCAGGATCATATTTTACCCAATCCGTTTTTGAATAATATACTGTCTTATGCCATCAATACCATGCGTTCTTTGCCCTTTATTATTCTGATGATTTTTATTATCCCCTTCACCAGAATGATTGTGGGCACCTCCATCGGTACAACTGCAGCCATCGTGCCCTTGGTGGTGGCCGCCACCCCTTTCTTTGCCCGGATTGTGGAAAGTGCCCTTCGGGAAGTGGACTGGGGCGTTGTGGAAGCAGCCATTGCCATGGGGGCAACGCCTATGCAGATCATCCTAAGGGTATTGATTCCTGAGGCAATGTCTTCCCTGGTGTTAGGAATTACCATAACCTTGATTAATATCATCAGCTTTTCTGCCATGGCCGGGGTAGTAGGCGGCGGCGGATTGGGAGACTTAGCGGTTCGGTATGGATATCACCGCTTCCAAACCGATGTAATGCTTGCAACGGTTGTAGTACTCATCATCCTTGTGCAGTTTATTCAGACTGCTGGAAATAGAATTGCAAAAAATATTAATAAAAAGTAGGAGGAATACAAATGAAAAAAGTTTTATCCACAGCACTATTATTAGTAGTAACCGCAGCCCTGTTGTTTACCGGCTGTACAAAAGCTCCTGCAGCCACTGATGCTGCTGATACTACACCTGTATTAAAGGTCGGTGCCACACCTGTACCCCATGCAGAAATCTTAAACTTTATTAAACCTGAATTAGAAAAGCAAGGAGTCAAATTAGAAATCGTTGAGTTTACCGACTATGTGAATCCCAATCTGGCTTTAAACAGCAAAGAACTAGACGCCAATTTCTTCCAGCACGTACCATACATGGAGGCCTTCGGCAGAGAACAGAAAATGGAATTTGTCAGTGCCGGTAAGGTTCACGTAGAACCGCTGGGATTGTATTCTAAAAAAATCAACAGTCTTGAAGGGCTGACAGATGGCGCGATCATTGCTATTCCCAATGATCCTACCAATGGAGGCAGAGCATTGATTCTATTGGATACAGAAGGACTCATTAAGCTGAAAGCCGATGCCGGCTTAGAAGCTACGGAAAAGGATATTGCGGAGAATCCAAAAAATCTTAAATTTAAGGCCATTGATGCCGCCCAGCTGCCAAGAACCTTAGAGGATGTAGATGCTGCAGTCATCAATACCAACTATGCATTGGAAGCAAAGCTGAACCCATCTGTAGATGCACTGATCATCGAAGGCAGTGAGTCCCCTTATGCCAATATTGTTACCGTTAGACCCGATAACAAGAATGATGAACAGATTCTAAAGCTGGTAGAGGTGCTCCAATCTGAAGCGGTCAAGCAATTTATTCAAGACCAATACAAAGGCGCTGTTGTCCCTGCATTTTAAAAAGGGTGTACATTCTTCACATAGATGCCCCTTCAATTTGGGATACTATAATATGGTTTCAAATTCGTAAGGAGATGATCGTATGGAAGAAAACAAAAGACTAAACTTCGGTGCCAATGAAGCACAAAATCTAATCGACAGCACCTATAACACCAAGGATTATCCAATTATTGAAAAAACCCAGAATGCCTATCTCATGCCGGAAAGTATGCAGCGGGATGTGGATTGTATCAATACCTTTCGATTTTATGAAGACACTACAGAATATACAGAAGCCCTAGGCATAGAAGGGATACCGGCCAGTCCCGAAAGCAAGAAGAGTACAAAGCTGCAATAACCAAAACCCCGTACCAGTCTCGAAACTAGTACGGGGTAACTCTTTTTTCCTAAGAACCCTCCCTAATAAGGCTAACCGCTAACGGCTAACAAGTAAGGCATGCACGCTTAAGAATACGGAAAAAACTTTTATTGGTCAACATATAACATGAAATCCACATTATATATCCGTTAATCCCTTTACCTCTTCGATACCTAACCCTGGTCCCTTTGGCAGTACCAATACGGGGCCCTGGGTTTCTACACCGCCGATCACCGGATTTTCTCCTAACAGATATATGGTGTCTAAATCAAATCTCGTAATATTCTTCTTGGCCCCTGCCAGATGGGCTGCCGCTGTAACAGCCACTTTGCTCTCAACCATGCTTCCCAGCATACATTCTACCCCGCAGGCCTCGGCAATAGCCACGATTTTTAAAGCCTGATGAATACCCCCGCATTTCATCAGCTTAATATTGATCAGATCAGCTGCCCGCATACTTAGAATCTTAAAGGCGTCATAAGGACTAAACATGCTTTCATCTGCCATAATCAGCGTCTCCACATGATCCGTGACAAACTTCAGTCCCTCTAAATCCCAAGCCTTTACCGGCTGTTCTACCAGTTCCATTTCTACGCCGGCATCCTCCAGCTTTCGGATTCCCCTTACCGCCTCCTTCGGCTGCCAGCCTTGATTTGCATCCAACCGGATTTTAATGTTGTAACCGATTGCTTCCCGTACGGCCTTTACTCTTTGGATATCTTTCTGTATGTCGCAGCCTACCTTTATCTTGATGGCAGTAAATCCCTGAGCAATGGCCTGCAGTGCATCTTCTCTCATTTCCTCCGGTTCGTTAATGCTCAGTGTAATATCCGATTCTATCCGATCTCTGTATCCCCCTAACAATTTATACACCGGCGTTTGATATCGTTTTCCGAGCAAATCGTAAACAGCCATATCTACAGCCGCTCTGGCACTGGAATTTCGTACAATCGATTTATCCAGTTTGTCCATGATTCTCTCAATATTCTCAATCTCTTCCCCAATTAAAGCATTCCCTATGCTTTCTTGAACTGCACCCTGAACAGATCCGTTGGTATCCCCTGTGATGACCGCTGTTGGCGGAGCTTCCCCATAGCCCGTTTGCCCGTCATCGGTATGAATCAGCAGGATGGTATCCTCTGCTGACAGCACAGTTCTCAAAGCCGTTTTAAAAGGTTTTTTCAACGGAATACTTACATGCTTCAATTCAATGCTTTGGATTCTCATTCTAATCCCCTTTCCCTTCCCGGCACACGGCTTGCTGCAAAAACAAAAAACCCAACACAGACATTCTTATACAATGCCTATGCTGGGTTTCATCTCAAAGCTCATATCGGTTAGGATATAAGTACAAAGACAAAGCAGCAAGTCTATAATTATTGGTTGCCAGCTTAAAAGGATTTGTGCTTATCACATTTCCACTTCATATTATATCATGTTCTATTTTAAATGTTAAGTCTTTGAAAGATTTTATTATTTTTCTATATATGCTTCGTCAAAGTAGATATAGCCAAGAATAGACTTTCTTGTATTTTTCACGTAGTCCTTGATTAATGCAATATCTACATAGTAGTAAATCGGCATTAGGATCATATCTTCCATCATTGTTTTTTCTGCATCATAAAGCAGCTTGAAGCGTTCTTGTCCGGAAGTATTCTTTGCATCTTCGATCAGCTTATCAAAGGTTTCATTCTTCCACTTCGCATTATTCTTACCGGAATAGGAAGTCCACAGATCTAAGAATGTCATTGGATCAGCATAGTCTCCAAACCAGCTGGATCTCGCTACAACAAAGTTTCCTTCTGTTCTTGTTTGCTGGAATACAGCCCACTCTTGGTTTGCAAGTCTTACGTTAATACCTAGGTTCTTTTTCCACATTTCTTGAATAGCTTCAGCGATAGCCTTATGGGTTTCACTGGTATTGTACATTACTTCCAGTTCCGGGAAGCCCTTTCCATCGGGATAGCCTGCTTCTGCCAATAATGCCTTCGCCTCTTCAATTTTTGCAGTATTTGGATCAATACCATAATCGCCGCCTACAGATCTAAAATCTTTGCCTTCTGCATCATAAAGTCCTGGAGGCACAAATCCTGTAGCCGCCATTTCTCCGCCCCGAAGGATCTTCTCTGTAATAGCTTTTCTATCGATCGCCAATGCCAATGCTTTTCTTACTCTTACGTCGTTAACCGGCGCCTTTTGTGTTTGGAATGCATAGAAATAGGTAGCAAGTGATGGGGCTACTACAAAGCCCGGCTCTGATGCTTTTAGTCTTTCGATCTCCTGCGTCGGAACATCGTCTACGTAATCTATATCTCCAGATTCGTAAGCCGTCAAGGCAGTAGAAGCCTCGTTAACCATAAGCATTTCAATCTTATCCAGCTTTACCCTGTCCTTATCATAATAGTTTTCATTCTTCACCAATATGATTCGGTCTCCCATTGTGTAGCTTTCCATCTTAAAGGGGCCGTTCCCTATAAATGTTTCTGGCTTCATGGACCAGGTATCCGGGTCTTTTTCAACCATATCCTTTCTAACAGGGAATAAGGTAAAGAATGCAGTTAGTTCAAGGAAATAAGGTGTAGGTGACTCTAATGTAACCTCTAATGTTTTATCATCCTTCGCCTTTACCCCTACTTCTTCGATGTTTACTAAGCCTTCATTTGCCTTCTGTCCGTTTTTCAGATAATAGAGCTGAAAAGCATATTCAGAAGCTGTATTTGGATCTAATGCTCTCTTCCACGCATATTCGAAATCCTGTGCTTTTACCGGCTGTCCGTCAGACCATTGGGCATCTCTTAGATGGAATGTATAAGTTAAACCATCTTCAGAAATCTCGTATTTTTCTGCCATCCCTGGTATCGCCTTGTCATTCTTATCCAGCCGCATCAAGCCTTCAAAGGTATTGACCTGTACAATACCGGCGTTGATTACGCTGTTGAGCTGCGGGTCTAATGTCTTTACATCGTCACCGAGATTATACCGCAGTACCATCGGCTCTGCAGCAGGCGTCTCCTCTGCTGCCGGCTGCTTCGGACCACATCCTGCCAACCCAGTCAGCACAAGCGCTGCCACAAGTAAGAGTGCTATACTTTTTTTCACCATGATTTCCCCTCCCATAACTTATAAATATTATCTATCGGCTGAGCTAAATTGCTCCAACACCCTTGATCAGCAGCACATACTTTTATTCTAAATAAAAAACAGCATAGAATTCCCATAAGTTGAGAACTCTATGCTGGATTTTGTTTTTGATCTTGTATGTATCCGTACAAGTAAAAAAACAAAGCAGCCTTAATCCATAGTTTAGATACCATCGGGACTTTTAATTTGCTGATACTTTTTAAAAGCATCCTTCCATGCAACGATCATTGCCTTTTGGGAAGACCCATGATATCGCCGGTTAATTTCCTCGATCATTGGTTCTGCTCCCAATTTCATTGAATAACCAGTGAATAGGGAACGAACGAATTGATTGGTCACTTCTAAGGTTGTGGAAGCCCCTGCATCAACAATCACTTCATGTTCTGCATCAATCACGAAGGCAATAAAATACGCATTGAATTGAAGTGTAATGGGATTGTTTACAGCAGTCTTTGCATCTCCTACTACATATATTGTATTTTTTTCGTAGGGTTCCATGCCTTTTTTTCCTCCTGGTGCGAAAATTATTCTCTGCTTATTCTATTGTATTATTATTCGCCACAGAATATAAAAATCCTGCTTTTATTTGAATTTTCATATTATGGGAAAACCTTGTCTTGTAATTTTTCATCTATTTATTCGCAAGCCCCTGCTTTAAAAATCTCAATACATTGCTCACCTGCATGGCTACACCCACTTTAAGGGCTTCTTCATCAATATCGAAAAGGGTTGTATGACCATCATAGATGCTGCCTTTCTCTTCATTACGGCAGCCCAGCTTAAAAAAAGCTCCGGGAACAGCCGCTGCAAAATAAGCAAAATCTTCTACCCCTAAGGTTGCATGCTTTACTTCCAGTACATTGTCTTCTCCCAGCAGTTCCTTTCCTGTATCCCGGACAAGATGGACCATTTCATCATCATTGATTAGGGCAGTGTAGCCTTCTTCACGCAGCACCTCTCCTTTTCCTCCCATGGCAGCGGCAATCTGCAGGACAATTTTCTCCACACGATCAATGACTTTACTGCGGGTCTTAGGATCTAAGGTTCTGACGGTTCCCGTCATCTCAACCCGGTTGGATATGATGTTTTGTTTCGTTCCTCCCTGAATCGTACCAAGGGTTACCACTGCCGAATCCCTTGGGTCTACATTTCGGCTTACAACAGTCTGCAGCGCCGTAATGACCTGCCCGGCCATAGCAATGGCATCTACACCGGAGTGGGGGTAGGCCCCATGGGTACTCTCTCCATGGAGGATGATTTTGATCCCATCAGATGCCGCATTCATCTGCCCATAGCGGACCCCGATGGTACCTGTAGGATCCTCAGTGGATACATGAAGACCCAGTACGCCATCCACGGGAGGGTTTTCCAATACTCCCTCTTCGATCATTGGTTTCGCTCCCCCCACAGTTTCTTCCGCCGGTTGAAACAGCAGCTTTACATTTCCCTTGAGCTGATTCCTTATCCCGCTTAATATCTTGGCTGTACCCAGCAGTATGGTCATATGGGCATCATGGCCGCAGGAATGCATCTTTCCATCTACAGTTGATTTATAAGGTGCATTTTTTTCATCCTGCATGGGGAGTGCATCCATATCTGCCCGCAGTGCGATGGTCCTGCCCGGGCTTCCTCCCCGGATCAATCCCACAACTCCCGTTTTGGCAATGTCTGCTTTGGTTTCTACTCCCATTTCCTTTAGATATTTGACAATCTGGTCTCTGGTTCTATATTCCTCCATGCCCAGCTCAGGATGCCGGTGAAAGTCTCTCCGCACTTCTACCAACCAAGGATATAGAGCTTCAATTTTCTCGAAAAGTATTTTCTTATCCATTTTATATAATCACTCCTTAATTGTTACTTTACTTTATGAAAGGGTTTTTGTTATATAGATATATCTTATATTGTCATCCTGAACGCAGTGAAGGATCTTATAGAGGAGTTTAGACCAAAAGAATCCTTCGCTTTGCTCAGGATGACAGCTTTAAAAAGAACTTGATTCTTCCAAAAAATAAAAGCATAGATAGGGTTTCTCTATCTATGCTGGATTTCATCCTGACTTTGTATCGGATAAATACAAATGATAAGATAAAGCAGCGAGGCTATATTTTATTTCCTTCAAAATATCCGGGGTACAGGGGGAACTTTTCACGATGCATGGACCCTTGGGCTCCCGGGAAGGTAGCTTTATCCATGGCTGATCCGTACTTTTCCTTACATAGTATAAAACCGCCCCTTGCACCGGCTAAGGTCTTGGTGGTGGTGGAAGCAACAAAATCTGCATAGGGGACTGGGTTAGGATATACTCCTGCAGTTCCAGAATCTGTATGGGTACATAACTCTCTGAAGCAATCATCTCAATTCCTGTTCTTTGCCGTCCAAACTCCTCCTAAAGGATCTCATACAATTCCATGTCCTTTTCCTTAACTGTTCTTAGCACATCTTTCCCTCCTCTGCACTATAGTTCTTCATACACGTCTTATTCATTTTCATTGTTAATATTTAACGAATAGAAAATATAGGCTTTGTTAAAGTTTTGTGTGGATATCATATATTTTAGGCATAGATTGTGACAAGGATAGGGGTGGAGGACTCTGTCCACCCGCAGTTGCCTTATGAACAAAATCACCATCATAGTATAACAGCGCCAAAATATAAAACACTAGAGAGCAAGTCTGTGTCTTTATTTTCTATATATTTTTCTACTTGCCGCACAATTCTTTCAACTTCACCCGTTGATTCCATTATAACGGATTTTGAAAAGCTTGAACATCCTCCAATTTTGCAACAATCCTCTCGCAAAGCTCATGGGTTTTCAAGGCATCCCTCGGACTTATTGAACTTGCAGTGCCTCCCTTAACCGATTGCAAAAAATGATCAATAATCTGATAAAACCCCCGGCGGTATAGCACCGAATCCCAATCCCCAAATTTAAAATGAATTTCATCTCCCTGGTGATAACGCACACCTTGGTTTAAATCACGGATCACCCATTTATTTCCCGGATGCATATATTCTACTACTTCCTCGGCCGCTCCGTTATCCCGGTTCATCATCCCTATAGCTGTATAACCCTTACCTGACAGGGTCAGTACCACATGGTAAAGCTGATCGTCCTCTGCTCTCCCCTGGATCTGAACTTCTTCGACCTCGCCAGGCAGCAAAAACCGGAGCGTATCCACCACATGTACAAAGTCATCAAAAATAAATCGACGGATTTGATCTGGCAAATACAGTCTGTTTTTTTGAATCAGGATTAGATTGGCCTGTCCCTGGGCTTTCAGCTGTGATATCATGGGAGCAAATCTCCGGTTAAAGCCCACCATCAGTACACGATTCTTTTCTTCTGCCAATTCTACGATCCTTTGGGCATCTTCATAGTGATAGGCTATCGGTTTGTCCACATAGACATGGATCCCCTGTCTCAACAGTTCTTCTGCAATCTCCCCATGGGATTCTGTAGCTGCATGAATAAAGGCTGCATCTATATTCCTGTCTATTAAATCTTCAATCCTCTGAATCGACTCCGGAGCCCGGTATTTTCGGCTGATTTCTTCTAAAACCTTTTCGTTTCTTGTACACAACACAGGCGTAATATCCCCACGGTTCATTAGAATAGGCAAATAGGCTTTCCTGGCGATATCTCCCAAACCAATAATACCAACTCTCATCCCTTTCAACTCCCCTTAAGCTATTGTCTTATATTCTATTTGCTATTCTTGAAATTCATCTCTTTTCCCTTCCATATTTACCTACTTTTTAAATTACTTTTCGTAATGCTATGCCGGATTATCTCCTTCCTTTTTTGGGGAGAATTTCCTTAATACCCGATAATATATTTCTTTTCGTATTTGTTTATCGTTTTATATTTACTTATTGTTGCAATAGAATAGAATAGAATTAAGAATCGTAAGGAGGAGGAATCCTATGGATGCCATTGATAAGAAAATTCTAGAATTGCTCAAGGAAAGAGGGCGGATCACCCACGAGGAAATCAGCAAAATCCTCCATATATCCAGGCCGGCCATTCATCAGAGAATCAGCAAACTGGAGGATCGCGGCATCATTCGAGGATATACAGCGCAAATTCATTGGAAGGACCTGGGCTACCAGATAAAAGTCCTCATCTTCATCAAATTTCACCCCCACGGATTTGGACGGATCGCAGAGCAGATTATGAAGATTCAAATACCTAATGCGATTATTGAGGATTTCTACAGACTTGCAGGAGAATGGTGTGCCGTTATAAAGGTAAGAGCCCATACGCCTGATGATATCACTGTCTTAATTGACGAAATTTGCAAGCTCCAGGGTATTCGAGAGACGTCTACCACTTTTATTCTGTCTACCCTTATGGAGAATGAGGATTGCTATGAAAGCAAAAAAGGAGGCATATAGCATGAAAGATCAGCGCAGCAAAGATCATATAAAGGTTATATTGGCCTTTATAGCCGTTTGCATATTATGGGGTTCTACCTACCTGGCCATTCGAATCGGAGTGAGTGATTTTCCTCCCGCCCTCTTCGCCGGTCTTCGGTTTTTTACAGCGGGCCTTCTGGTCCTATTGTTTGCTAAAATAAAAGGAATGGACTTTCCGGTCTATTTCGAGGAATATAAAAAAATTGCAGTAGTTGGATTATTGCTATTACTAGGCGGCAATGGGCTGGTGGTATGGGCAGAAAAATGGGTTCATTCCGCCATGGCTTCTCTTATGGTAGCCACCGTCCCCCTCTTTATGGCCCTGCTTGAAACCGCAGCATTGAAAAGAAACAGTCTCAGCCTAAAAGGATGGCTAGGCCTGTTAACGGGCTTCAGCGGCGTGGCGCTGCTGGTGTTTTCAAACGCTGCTACAGAAGCCATCAATATACCCGGAGCTGCTATGCTGCTGGCCGGTGCCTTCTTTTGGGCCTCCGGTTCTGTATATTCAAAGAGCTTTACAGCTTCCGGTTCTACCTTTTCCCACATTGGGATCCAGATGCTGGCTGCCGGTGTCGCCCTTTGCAGTATTGGTATTGCTGTCGGAGAGCTTTCACAGGTCCATCTATCTCCCAAGGGCATTGGTGCTATGCTCTATCTTATCTTCTTCGGCTCCGTCATCGCCTACAGCTGCTATATATATGTACTCCAGAAATGGCCCGCTTCCAGGGCCGGTACCTATGCCTATGTAAATCCCGTGGTGGCCATACTGCTGGGTGCCGTAGTATTAGGAGAGTCGGTTTCTCCCTCGATCCTGCTCTCTGCCGTCGTTATATTAGGCAGCGTCTTTATTGTTCAGACAAGCAAGACAGCCGATCTAGGAATAAAAACTGCTCCACAGAAACAAAAATCCTAACAGTAAAGCCCCGAAGCTGCACCTTTGGGGCTTTACTGTTACCTTATCAATTTCCCGATATCCTTACGATACTGCATATTTTCAAAGCTGATTTTCTCCACTCTTTGATAAACCTTCCTTCTAGCTTCCTCTACCGTATCTCCCCAGGCAGTCACGCCTAATACCCGCCCGCCATTTGTGAGGATATCTTCTCCTACCCTCTTGGTACCGGCATGAAATACGACGGTCTCTTCATTCTGCTCCATCAAGCCTTGAATAATCCTGCCCTTTTCATAGCTTTCAGGATATCCACCTGCCGCAATAACCACACATACAGTTTTTCTGTCAGACCAGCGAATTTCCTGATCTGCCAATCTTTCTTCCAGGATGCTCTCTAGGATATCCACCAAATCTGTTTCCAATCGGGTAAGAATCACCTGGGTCTCCGGATCCCCAAAGCGGGTGTTAAATTCCAGAACCCGGGGACCTTCCGCTGTAATCATCAAGCCGATAAAGAGCACCCCTTTAAAGTCCAGTCCATCGGCCTTCAAGCCCCTGATAACCGGTGCTAAAATCCTTTCTGCCACCGCAGCTTCCAGTTTCTCCTCATAGATATAGCTTGGAGAATAGGTTCCCATTCCTCCTGTGTTGGGTCCCTGATCCTCGTCATAGATTCGTTTATAATCCTGGGCACTTACCATAGGTACAATACTTTTGCCATCTACGAAGCATAGGATAGAGGTCTCGATTCCTTGCAAAAACTCCTCAATCACTACTTTATCACCGGCTGTACCAAACTTTTTCTCTGCCATCATCTGTTCTAAAGCCTCTGCCGCTTCCTTTTCATCCTGAGCAATCACCACACCTTTTCCGGCAGCCAGTCCGTCTGCCTTAATAACCATGGGATACCCGTAAATTCCTAAGGCATTTTTTGCCTCCCTTAAATCTGTATATTCTCTATATCGGGCAGTGGGAATCTGATGACGTTCCATGAAGTCCTTGGCAAAGGCTTTACTGCCCTCCAGCTGGGCGCACTGCTTATTGGGCCCGAAAATCTTCAATCCCTCTCTATGAAACACATCCACAATCCCTGCTACCAAAGGCACCTCCGGTCCAACAATGGTTAGATCAATATTTTTTTCCTTTGCAAAAGAGCATAATTCCTCAACTGCCTCAACAGGAATATTGACCAGTTCTGCCGCATTTCCAATCCCAGCATTTCCGGGAGCACAATAAATCTTTTCTACTTTAGGGCTATGCTTCAGCTTCCATACCAATGCATGCTCTCTTCCGCCACTGCCAACTACCAAAACCTTCATCCCGCAACCTCCTTCCTAATGCTTGAAATGCCGCATACCTGTAAAAATCATGGCAATACCGTACTGATTGGCCATTTCGATAGAAGCCTCATCCTTTAAGGAGCCTCCCGGCTGAATAATGGCCGTAATCCCTGCTTTTGCCGCGGCTTCTACACAATCAGCGAAAGGAAAGAAGGCGTCAGAGGCTAATACACTTCCCTTAACCGGAAGATTTGCCTGTCTGATGGCATTTTCCACAGCCCAGATCCGATTCACCTGTCCCGGTCCAATGCCTACTGTCTGAAGGTCCTTGGCGATTACAATACCGTTGGATTTAATATGCTTGACCACCTTCCAGGCGAAGAGCATATCCTCCATTTCTTTTTTGGTAGGGATTCGCTGGGTTACAACCTTCATTTCATCATCATTGCAAAGGGGAGCATCTAGCTCCTGAATCAACAAGCCTCCATTTATTTTTTTCATATCAAAGGCATTTGAGGATTGCTTGCTTTGAATTTCAGGCAGCTTCATAAGTCTCACATTCTTCTTCTCCATAAGAACCTTTAAGGCATCTTCCTCAAAATCCGGTGCAATAATAATCTCCAGAAAAATCTTATTCATTTCCTCTGCCGTTTTTCTGTCCACCTTACGATTTACCGCCACAATCCCCCCAAAAATAGAAGTAGGGTCGCAGGCATAAGCCTTATGATAGGCATCAAACAAATCATAACCGCTGCCTACCCCGCAGGCGTTGGTATGCTTTACAGCTACCACCGTAGGCTCAGTATATTCCTTTAAAAGCTCCAAGGCGCCATTGGCATCATTGATATTATTAAAGGACAGCTCTTTCCCATGAAGCTGTTCTGCGTTGACCAAGGAGCCTGTATTTTTTCCAAACTCCTTATAAAAAACTGCCTGCTGGTGGGGATTCTCTCCATAGCGCAGGTCCTGTGCTTTTTCATAAGTAAGGGTCAATACCTCCGGCAGTACTCCCTGTATTTGTTCTCTCAAATATTGGGCAATCAATGCATCATAGTGGGCAGTATGCTCAAATACCTTTAAGGCTAACCGATATTTGGTATCCCTGGATACTTCTCCGTCCTGCTCCAGCTCTGCCAGTACCTGATCATAATCCTTCGGGTGAATCACCACTGCTACATCCTGATAGTTTTTAGCTGCTGCCCGGAGCATAGTAGGCCCGCCGATGTCAATATTCTCAATAGCCTCCTCTAAGGACACCCCTTCCTTTGCAATGGTTTCCCTGAAAGGATAGAGATTGATGACTACCAGATCAATAGGGCTGATATTCAATTTCTCCAGTTGTGCCATATGCTCCTCCTTATCCCGTACAGCCAACAAACCCCCATGGATAGCGGGATGAAGTGTCTTCACTCTACCGTCCAAACACTCCGGAAAGCCTGTCACATCAGAAACTGATACTACAGGAATGCCGTTTTCTGTCAGCATTTTTGCCGTTCCTCCTGTAGATAAAATCTCTACGCCCATTTCCTGCAGCTTTTTTGCAAAATTTACAATCCCGCTTTTATCGGATACACTGATTAAAGCCCGTTTCACCAATGGAATAACCTCCTTTAATTCTTACTTTTCTGCCCTCTACCATCAATCTGCCCTCTGCAAAGAGTTTCACTGCCAAAGGCAGCAGTTCATGTTCTAAGGTCAGTACCCGTTTTGCAAGACTCTCAACCGTATCCTCCTCCTGTACTTCTACAGCCTTCTGCAAAATCACAGGCCCGGTGTCAGCCCCTTCATCTACAAAATGTACCGTAGCTCCCGTCAGCTTTACACCATATTCCAATACGGCCCGGTGCACATACTCACCGTAAAAGCCCTGCCCGCAAAAGCTGGGGATTAGGGATGGATGAATGTTGATAATCCGATTGCGATATTTTTCGATGATATGACCCTCCAGAATCTGCATATAGCCTGCTAAAATAATCAAATCAATCTTTCTCTCTTCAAGAATTTTCTCTAATCTATAATTTCTCTCTTTCAAATTCGGAAAGTTCTTGCTGCCTATATAGATGCTTTCTATGCCATGGCGTCTCGCTCGCTCTAATGCATAGGCATCTTTTCTGTTAGATATGACCATTTCAATTACTGCGGGTATATTTCCCCTCTCTATCTGATCAATCACTGCCTGCAGATTGGTTCCGCCCCCAGAAACCAAAACTGCAATTCTTATTTTTGACATAATCTCACCCCGGTGCTGTTGGGTATGACTTCCCCAATTACATAGGCTTCTTCCCCAATATCCCTTAAATATTGCATGAGACCTTCTCTATCTTCCGGTTTTACTACCAGAATCATCCCGATACCCATATTGAAGGTTTTAAACATCTCATCTCTTTCAATGCTGCCCCACTGCTGCATCAATGTGAAAATCGGCAGTACCGGCCAGCTTTCCAAATGAATCTCTACCCCTAAGCCTTCGGGAATAATTCTTGGGATATTTTCATAAAAGCCTCCCCCCGTAATGTGTACCATTCCTGCCACTGAAAATCCTTCTAAGATTTTCGTACAGATATCCACATAAATACGGGTAGGTGTCAGCAGTGCTTCTCCAAGGGTAGCATCCAGGGCTTCAACATAGTCCTTGATGCTTAATCCCATTTTATCGAAAAAGAGCTTTCTTACCAAGGAATAGCCGTTGCTGTGAATGCCGCTGGAAGGCAGTCCAATCAACAGATCTCCTGCTGAGATTTTGCTGCCGTCGATAATTTTATCCTTATCTACGATCCCTACAGCAAAGCCAGCCATATCATACTCTCCATCCTCATAAATGCCTGGCATTTCTGCAGTTTCTCCACCGATCAGCGCACATCCGGCCAGCTGGCAGCCGTCGGCGATTCCTTTCACGATATCGGCGGCTTTTTCCGGCTTTAGCTTCCCTGTAGCCAGATAGTCCAAGAAGTATAAAGGCTTTGCGCCCTGGCAAAGGATGTCATTGACACACATAGCTACACAGTCTTGCCCCACCGTATCGTGCTTATCTGCTAGAAATGCGATCTTTAGCTTCGTTCCAACCCCATCGGTTCCAGATACCAGCACCGGTCGCTGGATTCCTGTTAAGTCCAGCTCAAATAAACCTCCAAATCCGCCAAGTCCACAGAGTACATTTTTTGTAAAGGTCTTTTTCACATGCTGTTTCATCAATTCTACAGCCCTTGCCCCTTCATCCACATCTACTCCCGCGTCTCGATAGGTTAGCCCTTTATTCTCCATCCTGATCACCTCTATCTCTTTTCAAATAGATATTTATTGCCTGATTTCGGTACTTCCATAGGATAATCACCACTGAAGCAGGCACTGCAAAGTCCCTCTCCTGATTCATGGATAGATTCCAATAATCCTTCAATGCTCAGGTATCCTAAACTGTCGGCGCCTACCATCTTTCTTATTTCCTCTATGGAGTGGGTAGCGCCCACAAGGTTTTTTCTTGTTGGCGTATCAATGCCAAAATAACAGGAAAACTTAACAGGAGGAGAGCAAACCCTCAGGTGTACCTCTGCTGCCCCTGCAGCCTTTAGCATCTCTACAATGCGCCCGCTGGTGGTTCCCCGAACGATGGAATCATCAATCAGCACGATTCGTTTTCCCTTAATGTTCTCTTTCAATACATTGAGCTTTAACCGTACACTCAGTTCCCGCATTTTCTGATCCGGTTGGATAAAGGTTCTTCCCACGTAGCGATTCTTAATCAATCCTTCCCCAAAGGGAATTTTAGATTCCTCTGCATATCCAATGGCAGCTACTGTACCGGAATCCGGTACTGCAATTACCAGATCTGCTTCTGCAGGGTGTTCCTTTGCCAGCATTTTTCCTGCATTGCGGCGGCTGATATACACACTTTGTCCATCTAAAACACTGTCGGGCCTTGCAAAATATACAAATTCAAAGGAGCATAGGGCTTTCTTTTGTTCATTTGAATATTGTATACTCCTGATTTGACCCCCTTCAATGATGACCATTTCCCCCGCTGCCACATCCCGTATAAATTCAGCACCTAACACATTAAAAGCACAGCTTTCTGAAGACAGCACATATCCTCCATCTATCTTTCCGATACATAAAGGTCTTAATCCATTGGGATCCCGCACACCAATTAACTTATCCCCATAGCTGATCACCAAAGCATAGGAACCTCTTATTTGTCCCATGGTCTTTTGAATGGCCTTTTCGATGCCAAAGGCATTGTATCTGGCAATGAGGTTTGCAATCACTTCACTGTCGATAGAGGTCTGAAAAATAACCCCTTGATCCTCCAGTTCATCCCGGATCTCTCCGGCATTGATGAGATTTCCATTGTGGGCAAGGGCGATACTGCCTCCCTTATAGCGCACCACCAAAGGCTGGGCATTGATCACATAGCTTTCTCCTGTGGTGGAGTACCGTACATGCCCTACTGCAATATCTCCCTGCAGTCTTTCAATGATGTCATCGGAGAAGACCTCCTGGACCAAGCCCATTTCCTTATAATAGGTAATTTGCCCCCCCTGATTTACTGCAATCCCTGCGCTTTCCTGTCCCCGATGCTGCAGGGCATGGAGACCAAAATATGCCATTCGGGACAGTTGTTGTTCTCCTGGCCCGTAGATTCCAATGACGCCGCACTCTTCTTTTAATTTATCCAGATTTATAGTATTGTACATGACATCCTCCAGTCTAATCCTTTACAATCTCGCCAAAACCTCTTGATAGGTTTGCTCTACATCCCCTAAATCCCTTCTGAAGCGATCCTTGTCCATCTTCTTATTGGTAGCTTCATCCCATAATCTACAGGTATCTGGAGAAATCTCATCGGCTAGGATTACTGCTCCTTCATAGAGGCCAAATTCCAATTTGAAGTCAATCAGCTTCAGCCCTCTGTCTAAGAAGAAGGGCACCAATATCTCATTCACCTTTAATGCGTATTGTCTGACGGTTTCCAGCTGCTCCTTTGTAGATAGCTCTACAGCCAGAATATGGTCCTCATTGACCATAGGATCACCCAGCTCATCATTCTTATAACAGAACTCTAAAACCGTATTTTTGAGTATAGTACCTTCCTCAAGGCCCAATCTTTTTGCAAGGGAACCGGCTGCTACGTTTCTTACGATTACTTCCAAGGGCAGTATCTTCACAGCCTTCACCAGCATCTCTCTGTCATTCAGCAGCTTTTCAAAATGGGTAGGTATCCCCTTCTCCTCCAACAGCCTAAACAGCAAGGCGGACATTTTATTGTTTACGATACCCTTCTCAGCGATAGTGCCTTTTTTCACACCGTTGAAAGCCGTGGCATCATCCTTATAAGAAACAATGTACTTCTTTTCATCTTCTGTTTTGTATACCTTCTTTGCTTTTCCCTCATACAGCATTTCCAGCTTATTCATTTTGCTTTCCTCCTCACTTCTTATTTTTAGATATGGGGACGGTGCATGGAGAATCTAGGGGAACATGAAATCCAATGGGAAAATGGGCCATGCACCGTACCAATATTTAGATTGTTTTCCTATTTATTCAAGCGAAAGTCGGATAAAAAAAGCCCGATATAGACTTCTTCATCTATTTCGGGCTATTCAATTTAGCCAGCTATGTGTTTCAGTATGAACAGCACAGCAATAATATACATCATTGGGTGTACTTCTCTTGATCTTCCGGATAAGGTTTTTAGCACTACATAAGAAATTACACCAAAGATTAAACCTTCCGCAATACTATAACTCAAAGGCATCATGATGATTGTCAGGAATGCAGGGATCGCATCAGTAAAATCATCAAAGTTGATTTTTAAGATTGGACTCATCATGAACAGACCTACCAAGATCAGTACAGGTGCCGTTGCCTCAGGAGGTACTGCTGTGAAGATTGGGGCGAATACAGTAGCTGCAAGGAACAGGATTCCTGTAGTCAATGCAGTTAATCCCGTTCTTCCGCCCTCTGCTACACCGGAAGCACTTTCAACATAAGTGGTAACCGTGCTGGTTCCCAGTGCTGCCCCTACAGTAGTTCCGATGGCATCTGCCAGTAAAGCCTGCTTTGCATTTGGTACCCGGCCTTCGCTGTCCAGCATATTTGCCTTAGTAGAAACGCCAATTAAAGTTCCTAAGGTATCAAATAAATCTACGAACAAGAAAGTGAATACCACTAACAGCATATCGAAGGTAAAAATATTATGCCATTCAAACTGCATAAAAATCGGAGCGATAGACGGCGGTGCACTTACCGGATTTACTGGCAGTGAAGCCTTGCCAATGAATACCCCTAGGATAGTTGTGATGATCATACCAATCAACAGACCGCCTTTAACATTTTTAATCAGTAAAAACCCAGTAATTAATATTCCTACAATGGCCAACAACACCCCTGGGTCTCCAAGATCCCCTAATCCTACTAAAACCACATCATTATTTACGATAATTCCGGCGTTCTGAAATCCGATAAAAGCAATAAATAGACCGATTCCCACACTCACTGCGTTTTTAATAACCATAGGCATTCCGTTAATAATAGCTTCACGGACATTGAGTAATGTTAGTGCAATAAAGATAAACCCTTCTATTAAAACTGCAGTTAAAGCAAACTGCCAGCTGTACCCCATACCTAATACTACAGAGAAAGCAAAGAATGCGTTTAAACCCATTCCCGGTGCCAAACCAAAGGGTAGGTTGGCCAACAATGCCATACAGATCGTTGCGATAGCCGCAGATAATGCAGTAGCTGTAAATAATGCACCCTTATCCATGCCTGTAGCGCTAAGGATATCAGGATTCACGATCAGGATATAGGCCATGGTCATGAAAGTTGTAATTCCAGCAATGATTTCTGTTTTTGCGTTGGTTTTGTGCTGTGAAAGCTTAAATAATTGGTTTAGCATGCCTGCCTCAGGCTTTTTGTTTGTCAGTTCCATTTTCATCCTCCTCATCTGATTTAGGAAGGGTTCATTCGATGGCGTCAATAGCAAAGCCCGGATGGGAAGGTTAGACGCTCATCGTAGTGAAACCTTCCCGTCCGGGCTTTTATCCCCTCGGTGTAGCATCGCATTGCTGCAATACCTGTATCACTCGGTCCTAACACCATTGAATCCTGTTTATAAACCATATTTATTAAATAGTATATCCATATTTAATCATTCTACGATTTTAAACAGTTCAAGGCCGGAACCCTAGATACACTTTCACCCATAGTCAGACAATTCTTGGCTGTCTGGTAGAAACTTTCGGACCATATCTCCGAAACTATATGAGCAAACATTATGTTGTTTTTTGTTTGTTATTGTATCTTTATCATACCAAAGGTACCCTAATAACGTCAATAGGTTTTACGAATGTTTTTTAAGGAGGATGATAATTAATTTGATTAAACACGAACATTATTCTTTAAATATGAATCTTTTATTCTATTTTTTACTGTGCAAACTTATTTTTCCTAAGAACTTCAGCCGCCATGATACCATGATTTTGTAGGGGCAGACCTGGATGTCTGCCCGCTTTTTTGGACGACACATAGGTCGTCCCTACCTATTGAAATTACCAAATAAACGATTTAAATAGCATTTCGCAATAATATATCTTTCACTTTAAGCTTATCTAAAATATTCAATCCCTGCCCGGAAGATCTGCTGATCCTTCTCCCCGGGAACATTTATCCCGATATAGCTTCCAATTCTTTCTGAATGCCCCATCTTGCCCAATATCCTGCCATCAGGGCTGGTAATTCCCTCCACTGCCTCTAGGGAACCATTTGGGTTAAAGGCAATGTCATAGGTTGCACGGCCATTCAAATCTACATATTGGGTAGCGATCTGACCTCTTCGGATCATTTCCTCTATCACAGCTTCCTTAGCTACAAATCTGCCTTCACCATGGGAAACTGCAATTCTGTGTATGTCTCCTGCTTCTACCTTTGCAAACCAGGGGGATAAGGTAGAGATAATTTTTGTTTCCACCAATCGGGACACGTGACGGCCGATTTGGTTAAAGGTTAGGGTAGGACAGTCCTCATCCATATCCCTTATTTCTCCGTAGGGCAGCAGCCCCAGCTTGATCAGTGCCTGGAATCCGTTGCAGATCCCCAGCATTAACCCATCCCGCTTTTGCAGCAGCTCCATTACAGCTTCCTTGATTCTTGGATTTCTAAAAACTGTAGCAATAAATTTGCCTGAGCCGTCAGGCTCATCGCCTGCGCTGAAACCTCCCGGAAGCATGATAATCTGTGCCTTGCCCATAGCCTTTGCCATTGTGACAATAGAATTTTCTATGTCTGCAGCACTCAGGTTTCTAAATACAAAGGTTTCTACCTGCCCCCCTGCTTTTTCAAAAGCTCTTGCGGAATCTACTTCGCAGTTGGTACCGGGGAAAGTGGGAATAAACACTCTTGGTTTTGCAATTTGGATCGATGGCTTCTTTTGATTTCTGTTTGTATAGGTGATTTGTCTGGGTTTCCCTTGAATCGGAGAAGCCTTTGTTGGGAATATCTTTTCTAAAGGTGTTTCCCAGGCTGCCAGCGCATCCTTTAAGGCGATCCTCCTATCATTAATCTGAATTATTGGTTCTTCCGTAGTAACTCCCAGCACCACATGGGGAAGTCCTTTGAAAATCTCCTCAATCACTTCTCCTTCCGGAATTTCTAAGATGATAGAACCATAATGGGGTATAAACAGATCACTGAATTCCATCCTTTTTTCAAATCGAATTCCAATTTGATTTCCAAAGCACATCTTGCTGATGGCCGCAGCGATTCCCCCTTGACGAATGCTGTGGGCGGATAATACTTTTTTATCATGGATCAGCTTTGTAATCCTATTGTAGATAAAATTCATAGCATCAAAATCGGGGATTTCCTGAGCATCTCTTTCCATAGGAACCCAGACCGCTTGACTTCCCTGCTTTTTGAATTCCGGCGAAATGATCTTTCTTACATCCTCTGTAGTCACTGCAAAGGCTACAAGGGTAGGGGGAACATTTAACTCCTTAAAGGTACCGGACATACTATCCTTTCCGCCGATAGCAGGTATTCCCAGGGCATGCTGCACCCTATAGGCCCCTAGCAGGGCACTGAAAGGTTTCCCCCATTTGCTTGGCTCTTTTCCCAGTTTTTCAAAATACTCCTGGAAAGAAAGGCGTATTTTCCTGTGCTCCCCTCCCATGGCAACAATTTTGGCTATCGCTTCTACCACGGCATAAAGTGCACCATGGAAAGGACTCCACTTTCCAATTTGAGGATTATAGCCAAAGGACATCAAGGAACCGGTTGTGGTATCCCCTGTCAGTACAGGTATCTTTGCGGCCATGCCTTCTGCAGGAGTCCCTTGATATTGTCCTCCAAAGGGCATCAAAACCGTACCGGTACCGATAGTGCTGTCGAAGCGCTCTACCAGTCCACGCTGACTGCAAACATTGAGATCCTGTAGGTTTGCAAGCCAGGCCTGAGCTAAATCTTCTTTATATTGGTCTACTTCTAAAGGCAGCTGTTTAAAATAATTGCTTTCTTCTGTCGGTGCCTGTACATATACCTTTGTATGCTGCTTCACACCATTGGTATCTAGAAAATCCCTGCTTAAATCCACAATGGTTTTTCCACGCCAATGCATTTTCATTCTGCGATCATCGGTCACCCAGGCCACTACCACCGCTTCCAGATTTTCTTCTGCCGCCAGCCGAATAAAGTTCTCCGCCTGATTTTCAGCTACGACTACAGCCATTCTTTCCTGGGATTCGGAGATGGCCAGCTCAGTACCGTCCAATCCTTCATATTTTTTAGGAATCCGATCCAGGTCAATCACTAAACCCTCAGTCAATTCTCCAATGGCTACAGATACCCCGCCGGCACCAAAGTCATTGCACTTTTTGATCAATCGGCTGACTTCAGGGTTTCTAAAGAGACGCTGGATTTTTCTCTCTGTCGGGGCATTGCCTTTTTGTACCTCAGCACCACAGTTTAATATGGATTCCTCGGTGTGCTCCTTTGAGGAACCGGTTGCACCGCCGCATCCGTCTCTTCCTGTTTTCCCCCCCAGAAGAATCACCGCATCTCCTTTTTGGGGCTTTTCTCTTACTATATTGGCCTTTGGTGCAGCTGCAATTACTGCTCCTACTTCCATTCTTTTTGCAATAAAGCCCTCATCATACAGTTCTGCTACCTGACCCGTAGCTAAACCGATTTGATTGCCATAGGCACTGTAGCCTGCAGCAGCTCCTGTAGTAATCTTTCTTTGAGGCAATTTGCCGGGCAATGTATCTTCTATCTTTGTCCGGGGGTCTCCGCTGCCGGTTACACGCATGGCCTGATATACATAGGTTCTCCCGGACAGGGGATCCCGGATGGCCCCTCCCAAGCAGGTAGCAGCCCCGCCAAAGGGCTCGATTTCTGTTGGATGATTGTGAGTTTCATTTTTAAACATCAAGAGCCATTTCTCGGTTTGACCTTCAATGTTAACGTCTATCTCAATACTACAGGCGTTGATTTCATCGGATAGGTCTAAATCCTCCAGCTTACCTGACTTTCTCAGCTCCTTCATGCCAATGACCGCCAGGTCCATAAGGGTCATATCCCCTTCAGTGTCTCCATATACCTGCTTGCGGGCTGCCTTGTAGGTTTCATACGCCGCGCTCACAGGCACTGTAAAACTGCCTTCCTGGATCTCTACTTCTTCAATTTTTGTGAGAAATGTGGTGTGACGGCAGTGATCGGACCAATAGGTATCGATTACCTTGATTTCTGTAATGGTAGGGTTTCGTTTTTCATGATCCCGAAAGTACCCTTGAACAAACAATAAATCCTCTTCACTCATGGCAAAGCCCATTGCTTCTCTATAACGCTGCACCGTATCCTTGTCCATATCTATAAATCCTTCCAGCACGGCTACGTCTGCCGGAGTCGGCGATATCATTTCTAAGCTCTCCGGTTTATCTATGGCTGCCTCTCTGGAGTCTACGGGATTGATACAATAGGCCTTAATTTTTTCAAAGTCCTCTTGGGATAAATCTCCCTCCAATAGAATGACTTTCGCAGAAACTACATCGGGGCGCTCTTGCTGGGTAAGAATCTGAATACATTGGGCACCGGAGTCTGCTCTTTGATCGTATTGCCCAGGCAAATACTCCACAGCAAAATAGCGGGTATTCTCTGCAATTGTCAGCTCTTCATCCATCACTTCATCTACCGGGGGCTCTGAAAAAATAGTATTCCTCGCCTTTTGGTAAGCTTCCTCATCAATCCCCTCAATATCATAACGATTGACAATCCGCAGATTGGTCAAAGCTTTCATTCCCAGGTTCTCTCTTAGATCTGCCAATAAATGCTGTGCCTCAATATCCAAGCCCTTTTTCTTTTCTACATAGATTCTGCGCACCTTTTGTTTCATCCTATATCCCAGCCTCTCCTTATAGAATATATCGCTTGAGTAATCTGCTTATAACAGTGTCAATGCTTTAAAAAACTTATATGTTAATACTCCTATAGATTTACGCGTCTACAACAAGATGTTGTTTTGTAGAGGCAGACCTGCGTGTCTGCCCGCTTTTTCGGGACGACACATAGGTCGTCCCCCATAGGCGTCAACGTAATCCAATTATTTCCAAATAAACCTTAGAAGCATGTCATTCTGAGCGTTAGCGAAGAATCTTATAAAACATAAGCAAGATTACTTTTGATTATCAGAATATATCATCTAGCTTAAAGATCCTTCGACTCCGTTTTACTCCGCTCAGGATGACAAATTATGGGTTAAGTTGACGCCTATGGGTCGTCCCCTACATTTATCTTTCATTTTACTGGCGTAAATCTATACGCGTTACACGAAATAGAATCTAATAGGGTTATAACTGTATCTTTACAAATTTATTGTAACATAATAAAATTAATAATTAAAATTAATGATATTAATATTTTTTATTAGGAGTGATTATAATTGGATATTAATTTTGAGCTCTATAAGGTATTTTACCATGTGGCAAGGCATCTTAATTTCTCAGAAGCAGCACAACAGCTGTTTATTTCCCAGTCTGCGGTCAGCCAGTCCATCAAGCTGCTGGAAGAAAAGCTGAGTTGCCGCCTTTTTATCCGCCATACCAAGCAGGTTCGCCTCACTCAGGAAGGAGAAGCCCTTTTTCGTCATATTGAACAGGCCTATCATTTTATCAAGAGCGGAGAGAAACACATTCATCAGATTCATTCATTGCAGGAGGGGGAGGTGCGCATCGGAGCCAGTGACACAATCTGCAAATACTATCTTCTTCCCTTTATTCGGCAGTTCCATCGTCAATATCCAAAAATCCGTATTCATATTACCAACCGTACCTCCCCCGTTTGCATTGAGCTTTTGAAAAAGGGGATCGTAGACCTTGCGGTTGTCAATCTTCCTGAAGAGAGCTTAGAACCCAGCCTGCATGTTCATCAACTGGCAAAAGTGCAGTATGCCTTTGTGGCAGGGGATGCCTTTATAGATTTACAGGGCCGGGAGATTTCTATAAAAGAACTGGAGGGATATCCGATCCTAACCCTTGAGAAAAATACCACCACCCGAAGTCTGCTGGATGCTTTTCTGCTGCAGCATAACACAGCCATTACCCCTGAAATAGAAATCAGCAGTGTGGATCTATTGCTTGAATTTGCTAAAATTGGCCTGGGAATCTCCTTTGTCATGGAGGATAGTCTTAGAGATATGCTGTCAATGGATGAGTTGTTTCGCTTGAATATCAGAGAAACACTGCCTCAGCGAAACCTTGGGGTCCTATCTCCTGCAAACCTGCCGGTACCGATCGCTGCCAGCAGGTTTTTAGAATTGCTGATGAAGTAGGGAAAGGATATTTGCGTCTTAATACATTGGTAGGAAAATATGAATGAAGGCAGAGAAAAACGCCTGCCTTCATTCTAAGATAAAAACCATATACCCTATAAATACTTATCCCCGACTTTATTAAAAACATTGTTGCTTCTCAGGCAAATCTGCTTGACTACTGAACAGTTTCAATCTTTTCCTTCTGATATCGGACTGCCAGTAGGCAGATCCCTCCTGATACAACCACCGGTGTCAAAAAGCTCCACAACAGCTTTCCCGCAACAAAAAAGGGAATTCCGGAGCCGATACCCAGCAGCGCTGACCATAGGGCGGTTTTTTCATTGCAGCGGGACGAAAACAAACCATAGAAAAGCGGAAAGAATACGCCGGCACACACCAAATCAGCAACAAAGAACAGATACAATACACTATACCCCTTTGCTGCAAGTATGGCTGCAGGAATCATCAGCAGGATAGTAATGGTCCGGGCAAAGGGAAGTACCGATTCCTCCTTTAGCTGCTTAAACAACCGTCTGCCGTCAATGGTAAATGTAGCTACAATCCCGTTGAGCAGGGTATCTACCGTACTCATCACCAGTACCAGGGCCAATAGGAAGAGCCCTATGATAAAAGCCTTAGGAAATAAGCTGCTTGCCAATGTAAAAACTGCAATAGAAGGATTATCCCCTGCATGGAAGGCTCCAGCAAGGATTCCCAAAAACCCTGTCAACAGCATAATGGGAACAACTAGTAGTATAGAGCTTTTTAAAGACTTATGCAGTATTTCATTGTTCCTGCCGGCATAAATTCTCTGCCAATAACCCTGATGAAATAAGTTTGCCGCGAAAACTGCAATACACAGGGTTAATCCGTATTGAATTCCTCCCCAATTGCTAAGACTCAGCAGTTGGGGTGTATTTGTGCCTATCCGGGTGAATATTGTATGGGTTCCGCCTCCATAGTAGATGAATCCAGCTGTAACCCCTACCAGTAAAATCCCTACGAAGATCATTTGTATCAAATCTGTAAACATCGAAGCGCGAAGTCCTCCATAGGCTGTATAAATCATGGTTCCAAACCCAACCAGCAAGGTTGTATGGATAAGGGGTATCCCCGCCAATTGACTTGCCACCATCCCAATGGCTGTCAGCTCCGCAACGAGGTGCACCAGCATATAGAATAAGGATAAAATCACCGTTAACCCATACATCTTTTTCCCATATCTTTTCCATGCGTAGTCCGTAAGGGTGCTTCCCTCGGGCAGATAATTTCTAACTTTAGGACTCAGGACAATAAATGCACCATAAAGACTGGCTACGCCCATTGCGTAGCCGATGATTGCCGGAAGTCCCCCTAATATCCCTGCCTCCGGAGGTGTGAACAAGAGAAATACGCCCAGAAAGGAGGCCATCAGCGTTGCTGACAGGGTTTTTGTCCCTGTACTCCCTCTTGCTGTCAAAAAATCATCGGTAGTACTGATCTTTCCCTTGCTGTATAAAACGCCGATGCCTGTAAAAATTCCAACTGTAAAAATCATAAGCAGCATGATATATGAATAGGATAACATCTTTTTCCTCCAATATTTTTTTGTATTTCCTGATTATGCATTCATAAAACTCTTCCACAATCTCCTGGCAGCTTCCTTTGCTGACGGAGCTGCCAATATAGCCGATGCTACAGCAATACCATCAATCCCTGTCTCTTTCACTGCTAAGGCATTGGATTCCTGAATGCCGCCAATGCCTACTACAGGTATATTTACTGATTCTTTAATGCTTTGCAATTGTTCCAGCGTAACCCACCGGGTATCTGTTTTAGTATTGGTAGGAAACAACGCGCCAACGCCAATATAGTCAGCACCCTCTGCCTTGGCTTTCAAAGCCTCTTCCAGGTTGGCCGTTGAAACGCCTAAAAGCTTATGGTTTCCTAGTACTTTCCTTGCTACACTGGCGGGCAAATCACTTTGACCTACATGCAAGCCGTCGGCATCAACGGCCAACGCAATATCCAAGCGGTCATTGATGACCAGTGGAATTCCGTATTTGGAGGTCAATGCCTTTACCTGCACAGCAATCTCATAAAAGGCCAAGGAGGATGCATCCTTTTCTCTCAGCTGCACCAAAGTTACACCGCCTGCTATGGCCTCTTCAATTGTTTCAATGAGATTTTTACCTTGGAGACACGCCCTGTCTGTTATCAGATAGAGTCCATAGTTCACATTAGGCTTCATGAATTTTTCCTCTTTCCTGAAAACACTCCATAGAAAAGCTTCCAATGGCATCCATCAGCTTCATCCTAAAGGTGCCTACTGCTTCCTTCTGTTCTAAAGCTTCGTATGCCATTTCCCCTGCTATTCCCATAATCGCCGTTCCCATAATTGCCCCGTGGAAAGGATTTTTCTTTGTTCCGACGCAGGTTCCAATAAGTGAAGTGGTCATGCATCCTGTACCGGTTACCCTGGAAAGCATCTTATGTCCATTCTCTATATAGAAAACCTGCTCCCCGTCAGAAATAATATCCGTTGCCCCCGTGATAGCCACCACGCAGTCCAACCTTTTTGCCAATTCCAGAGCGATTTCCTTGCCACCGGCTAAAGAGTCATCTACAGAATCTACGCCCCTTGTTTTTCCATCCTGTCCGTAAATGTTCTTGATTTCTGACATATTCCCTCTTAAAACAGACAGTTTAACTTCCTTGAGTATCCGCTGAAGGGTTTGTGTTCTCAGGTTTGTGGCACCAACGCCTACAGGGTCCAAGACCACGGGAACTCCCAATGCATTTGCTTTTTTTCCTGCCAGGATAAAGGATTCTATTGTCCGTTGATTTAAGGTGCCTACATTCAGCACCAAAGCTGATGCGATGGATACCATCTCCTCTACTTCTTTGTGATCATCGGCCATCACAGGAGAGCCTCCCAGGGCTAATACAATATTGGCACAGTCATTGACAGTTACATAGTTGGTAATATGATGAATCAATGGTTTATCTCTTTTGATGCCTTCATATATTTCATGAAAATACGAAAATAACATTTTCGTCACCCTCCTTAGACAATTATATTAATCCTGCTTTTTTATAGAGCTCATAAAAATGATGGGTAGGTCCTACCCCTTTGCCGATAGAAAAGGACTGCTCAATGGCTACGGTTATATATGCCTTAGCCCCTTCAATGGCCTCAGCTACAGACATATTCTTTGCCAGATTGGACGCGATGGCAGAAGATAAGGTACAGCCCGTGCCGTGGGTATTTTGCGTATGTATCCTTGGAGAATGATAATACTTAAAATCCTTTCCATCGTACAATAAATCAACGGCTTCCCCTTCTAAATGACCACCCTTTACCAATACATACTCAGGATTCATATGATAAATCTGAACAGCCGCACTTTTCATGTCTTCCAGATCATTGATTTTCATCCCTGTGATCACTTCCGCCTCAGGAATATTCGGCGTAACCACTTTAGCCATAGGCAGCAGATACCGGATCAAGGCTTCCTTTGCCTCCGGCTGCAGTAAATGGTAGCCGCTTTTTGAAACCATCACCGGATCTACAACCAAGTTTCTTACCGGGTATCTTTCTAAGGTTTGCGCAATAACCTTGATGGTATCTGTGATGGAAACCATGCCAATCTTTACTGCATCTACAGCAATATCATCGAAAACTGCCTCAATCTGCTTCTGAATCAGTTCCGCTGAAATGTCCTGAACCCCAAAAACCCCTTGGGTATTTTGCGCTGTGACAGCAGTAATGACACTCATGCCGAATAATCCATGGGCAGAGAAGGTCTTCAGATCTGCTTGAATGCCTGCGCCGCCGCAGCTGTCTGATCCGGCTATGGTTAATATCCTTTTCATTTCAATCACCTCCAGTTTTTTTTTGCAAAATAAAAGCACAAATCCCAATGTAGGATTTGTGCGAAACGACACAATAAAAACCTTGTCAAATACACTTTCCTACGCTGGCATGATCCAGATCAGGTAATAGGGATCAAAGACTTCGTAGGGTCTTTCTCTCAGTTGGCCTTTCCAACTCTCCCAGTGTAAAGGGATTCAATTTTTTGCTCACGTAGCAATCATAACATAGTTGAAGAGAATAATCAATCCATTTATATTTATGGGCTAATGTTATTTTTCATTCATTTGTTTCAGATAGGCACCATAGCCTACTGTCTCCAGTTTCTCTGCTTTATCTTCTACCATATCTTTTAATTCCGATTTGTAGACAGCGACCTTTTTTGCGATCTCTTCATGGAAGCTTCCTAATATTTGTGCCGCCAGGATTCCGGCATTTTTTGCTCCGTTTATAGCTACTGCAGCTACAGGAATGCCCGGCGGCATCTGTACAATGGAATAGAGAGAATCTACACCCCCCAGTGCGGCAGTTTTGACAGGCACTCCGATTACCGGAACTGTAGTGAGGGATGCCACCATCCCCGGCAGATGAGCGGCTCCTCCCGCTCCCGCAATGATGATTTTCAAGCCCCTTTCCCAGGCAGTTTCTGCATACTCATACAGCCTTTTAGGCGTTCGATGGGCTGATACGATAGTCAGTTCATAGGGAATTTGAAAGTTTTCCAATATGACTGCAGCCTCAGTCATAACCGGCAGGTCTGAATCGCTGCCCATAATGATGCCTACCATTGGTTTCATTGTGTCCCCTCCTCTATCGATAGGATTTTTACCTGCTCAGCTGCTCTTTTTGCCAGCTGGGCCGCGGCTTCCATGCTTTGGGCGGTTACCGTTATATGGCCCATTTTTCTTTTTGGCTTCGTTTCTTCCTTGCCATATACATGAAGCTTCACGCCTGGAATCCCTAAGGCTTCATGAACGCCTGCCACCCTTGCTTTCCCTATACAGCCCTCTTCTCCCAACAGGTTGCGCATCACCGTTGGCCGTACCAGGGTTGTTTCTCCTAAGGGAAGACCCAGTATGGCTCTAATATGCTGCTCAAACTGAGAGGTCACACAGCCTTCAATGGAATAGTGACCGGAATTATGGGGTCTTGGCGCTACCTCATTGATCACAACCTCTCCTTCATGGGTGGCAAACATTTCTACACAAAACATCCCTACACCTTCAAAAACCTCCATGACCTTATAGGCCATTTGGAGGGCCTTTTCTGATACGGACGGTGACAGATCTGCAGGCACTCTTGTTTCGATCAATATGTTATCCTGATGGAAATTTTCCGCCACAGGATATAGGACAATTTCCCCGGATAATCCTCTGCAGGCTAATACAGAAATTTCCTTTTCAAAAGCCACAAAGGCCTCTGCCATAAGGGGTATTTTCCCGGAGCCCAATTGCCTGTAGCCCTCTTCCAGGTCCTCAGGGCGCTGAATCAAGGCATTTCCCTTCCCGTCATAGCCCCCTGTACAGGCTTTTAGCAGAAAAGGGTAACCTAAAATGCCGCCAATCCCCCGCAGCTGCTCCTGATTCTCTACCCCCAGAAAGTCAGGAACCAGCAAACCTGCATTTTTTAAGGCTTCCTTCTGAAGAAACTTATTTTGTATCACGGCTAAGCTCTTAGGGGTTGGATAGATAGGATGCCCTTCTTCTTCCAATGCCTGAAGTATCTCTACACCGATATGTTCAAACTCGTAAGTTAATACATCCGATTGTTCGGCTAGCTCCCGCAGCCCGGCTTCATCCTTGAAATCTGCCATAATATGTGCATCGGCTATGCTATGAGCAGGACAGTTGGGTACAGGGTCTAATATGGTTACGTGAATTCCCATTTTTTTTGCCTCTTGAATCATCATTTTTCCCAATTGTCCTCCGCCAACGATACCTATTCTTTTTTCAAGATACCCAGCCAAAGTCATTGCTCCACCTCCTGAAGGCCTATTTGTCCGCTGTTTTCCCTTTTATTGTAACACAATTTTCATCATAAGTATAATTAATGCAGTTAATAATAAGTATTATCTGTGGTTATGAAAAACTATCGAAAGAAGTTCATCCCATAATCAATCACCTAAAATCACCTCTATATAATGGTTTTTTTGATCATCTGTCAACTCTATTTTTTTACCCTGCAGTCTTATACCATCTATTGAGAGCTCCCGTACATGCCTATTCACTCCATTTGGATTTTTTACAAGGATATGATATAGGGCATTACCATGTTTATACTTAATTTCGTATTCTGCCCAATCCTTGGGTATGCATGGCTCAAAATAAAGGGCATTACCCTCTTTTCTCAATCCCAGGATGTCTCCCATTCCCACACTGTACATCCAGCCAGCTGCTCCAGTATACCAAGTCCAGCCGCCTCTTCCGATATGAGGACTAACTGCATATACATCGGCAGCAATAACATAAGGTTCTACCTTATACACGGAACATTCAAAGGGGGTTCTGGTATGATTGATGGGATTGATCATATGATAGAGATTCCAAGCCTGATCGCCTTCACCTGCCATTGCAAAAGCTTTTATTACCCAAGTTGCAGCATGGGTGTACTGCCCCCCATTCTCCCTTACGCCGGGAACATAACCCTTAATATACCCCGGCTCTTGATCACTATCATCAAAGGGCGGAGTAAAGAGCAAAATTAAACCCTCTTCCTTCTTTATCAAGTAATCCTCAACTGCACGCATAGCTGCTTTGCTTCTCTGCAGATCACCGCCTCCCGATATAATTGACCAGGATTGACCAAGTGAGTCTATGATGCACTCTGTATTCTGAGAAGAGCCTAATGGGCTCCCATCATCATAAAATGCACGCAAATACCATTCTCCGTCCCATCCATTCTTTTCAATGTTTTGCGCTATTTCCTCTGCAATTTTTATATATCTTTCTGCTCTATCGCTTTCCTTCATCAGGGAACAGATGGGAGCGAAGCTTTTCAGTATCTTGTATAAAAACCAGCCTAACCAAATGCTCTCACCCCTGCCCTTGTTCCCTACGGTGCTCATTCCGTCATTCCAATCCCCGGAACCCATTAGAGGAATACCATGGATTCCATAGCGTAGAGACCGCTCAATGGCACGTATGCAGTGATCGTATACAGAGGCCTTCTCTTGAGAGATTCTGGGAATTCCATACCGTTCATCCTCACCCTCCTGTAAAGGCTCTTCCTCCAGGAAGTATCGCTCCTGATACAGCAGCTCCCGGTCTTGGGTATGATGGAAGTACTCGGCTGTGGCATAGGGCAGCCAGAGCAGGTCATCGGAAAATCTGGTCCTAATCCCTTTTTCTCCAGCACCAGGATGCCACCAATGCTGAACATCTCCCTCAATAAATTGATGCTCACAGTGAAGTAAAATTTGCCGCTTTATGGCCTCGGGATATGGATACATGACATTCATTGCATCCTGCAGCTGGTCCCGATATCCATAGGCTCCTCCTGATTGATAAAAAGCTGATCTTGCCCAAAGGCGGCAGGCAATCGTTTGATATAACAGCCATCCATTCAGCATGAAGTCCATAGATAGATCTGGCGTTTTTACTTGAATTTTATGAAGATACTCCTGCCACAGCTTCCCCACCTCTCTTAAGGCAGTTTTACAGTTCTCAATGCTTTTATAGTGGGCTGTCAGGCTTTTCACGGCCCTCTCTTCCTTAACCTGGCCCATCAAAAATACTAATTCTCTTTGTTCGCCGCTGTCTAATTCAACTTCACATTGAATGGCTCCGCAGGGATCTAGACCTGCACCAACCTGGTTATTCAGTTTCTCTCTTTTTAGTCCCTCCGGTAAAGCAATATCACCTGTTAAACCAAAAAAGGCTTGACGATCTCCGGTAAAGCTTGTGATGTTTTCCGAGGTATCCATAAGGGTTACTCTTCCCGGAAAATCTGACTGGAAGGAGTTCGTTATAGTAATCCCTCCTTCTGAGCTTTTATTGGTCATAATATACTGCCGTGTCATTTCATCACTTACACCCATTACAGGTGTTATATAATAGGTAAGCCTGAGTCTTCGCTTCATCGAAGAGCTGTTTTTTAAAGTAATATAGTTAATTTTTATCGGATCTTCAGCAGGAACAAACATTTGAAGCTGCTGTTCTATACCGTGGCTGTTATGGAGAAAAGTGGAGTAGCCCATTCCGTGTTTAATTACATAGCTTCCCCTTTCCCTGATTGGCAGGGGGGTCACTGACCATACTTCCCCTGTCTCCCCATCCTGAATATAAATCATTTCTCCCGGTGGATCTGATACGGGATCATTGGACCAAGGCGTAATTTTGTTTTCCCGACTGTTTTCTGCCCAGGTAAATCCAGACCCGCTTTCTGTCACGATAAAACCAAAATCCTTGTTCGCTACAACATTGGACCATGGAGCAGGTGTCTGCATCCCGTCTCTTAATTTAATAATATACTCCTTTCCATCTTTGCTAAAGCCCCCGTACTCATTGTAAAATGCAACATCAATAGGAATATCAGGGCATAAAAACTTTAGATTGCTGCCGTTAAATGACTTTTCTGGCGGCAAAGCTATTTCTCTAGGGATATTGGTTAATTGTTTTCTAAGGGGTCCAAGTTCTGCTTTGATAATAAGCCGTGCAACTGCATAAAACAAAACCTTATCTTCCTCTGGTACTACATTGGCATCCCGTATAAAGATGCCTCCCGGTTGATTCAGAAGATGCCTTTCATTACTACTGTATACCACCTCATTAATTAGCTGCTGAAGAGGCTGCAGATAGCTGCTTTCATCTTCGTTTAGAATTACCAGATCTACCTTTAACCCTTTTATACGCCAATATTCATGGGCCCTTAGAATCTCCTTCAACACATCAATGTCTTCTATCTTCTTTATAGTAAGGAGTAAAATTGGAATATCCCCTGAAATTCCATAAGCCCACAGTCCTGACTGACCCTTGCGGTTTTGCTTTAGAATTTCTTCATATACTCTGCGGCCTGGATTCAGATAGATTAAATAAGGCATAGCCTCTGAGAAAATTTCAATTTCCTGTGGTCTAAAGTTTAGATAAGTCAATTCTACCTGACTTCTTGTCAGTGCCAGTTCTGCAGCCCGCTGTACCGCACTGGTATCTTGATATTTTTTGATGAGTTCCATGAGATTCTCTCGTGCTTCTTCACAACCGGTGGCATAGATGATAACAGCACTTTCTCCACCTTTAATTTTTATGGTTCTTCGAAGGCTCATGATTGGGTCAATGGCAATACCCGTATAATTTTTAAGGGGATGTTTATGGGCATCTGCACGATCGATACTTTTTCCTCTGCCAATAAAATGGTTTCGGTTTGTTTCATATTGTAAGCCACCCTGAACATTTCCCTCCACTTTCATACAGTGGAACAGCCATTTCGTGGTCTGATTATGGCCCCGGGGTCTTCTTGAAGCTACCAGTGTATCATATTCTGTCAATAGCTCTGTCCTTACAAATAAGTTGCTAAAGGCAGGATGCGCTATATCGGAAGATTGATTGGCCATTACTGTTTCAAAGTAACTGGTAATCTGTAACAGTTCTTCCTCCGTTCCATGGTTTGTAATAGTAACTTTTCTTATTTCTACGGGGTCCTCTGCAGACACAATTATTTCTGTATGGGTACTGATATTTTCGTCTGTGCGATGATATTCTGCTTTATCCTGTCCAAAAATTACCTGATACCCATCTGGATCATCCCGTAAAGGTTCATAGGTTGTAGACCAAATACGATTGGCCTTTAGATTATTAATGAAAATAAAGGTGCCGAATCTGCCTAAGATAGGGTCCTGCCGCCAGCGGGTAAGCTGTAGATCATCCTTAGCACTGTATCCGCTGCCCCCCTCTGTCAACAGAACCGAGTAATGTCCATTGGACAAAATATGGCACCTTGGCGGCAATGCTTCCGGTAAACCGTATCTTCTCACTGCTCCAATAAGGTTTCCATCCTGAAGATAGTTTTCTGCAGGAGTTTCCTTTAATTCCTTTGTAATAATAGAGCGAATTGGCGGCCTTTCCTGAAGCAGTGTTTCGCCAGCCCTTACTACCGGATCGCGGTGAAAGCGCTTCTGCATGATATAATCGTTGAAATAATTATTTAGAGAGACAATGCTCATTCCTAGGTGGTGGGCCATGAAGCTTTGTACAATTTTTTTCTTGGTTTTTTCGTTTAACCGCTCCGGCGTATAATCTACGGCCTCATAAAACCCATAAATTCCCTCCATGTCATCCTCAAGGAACCGTCTTATATTTTCCATTGACTCCCTTGGACTTAGAGGAAGCGCCAATAGTGTAGAATAAGGGGAAACAACAATTTCATCGATTAGGCCCCGCTTCAAACCAATATCCGGGACACCAAAGGCTTTATACTGATAATTCAGCAGCATATCGAATCCATAATAACCGGATTCAGAAATTCCCCATGGAACATTTCTTCTTCTTCCATAGTTCTGATGTGCTTTAATCACTGTATGATAGGTCTCATCGAGCAGTGTTCTCCCATAATTTTTCATTGTCAGGAAAGGCATAAAATATTCAAACATTGTTCCCGTCCAAGACACCAGAGCACGGCTGCCATCGGTTACAGAAAATATCCTCCCCAGCTTATACCAGTGTTTCTTTGGAATATCACCCTTTGAAATAGCAAAATAACTGGTAGTTCTGATTTCTGAAGCTAGTAAATCATAATAAGCATTTGTCAATTTTCCCTCTTCCGCATGATAACCAATAGAAAGCAATTGTCTTTTTTTATCATATAAAGACTTAAAATCAGCAGCAGCAATAATCCTATCTATTCTCTGAATTAGATCATTGGCTTGCCC
Organism: Geosporobacter subterraneus DSM 17957; assembly: GCF_900142145.1. GTDB lineage: Bacteria > Bacillota > Clostridia > Peptostreptococcales > Thermotaleaceae > Geosporobacter > Geosporobacter subterraneus. The sequence goes on from NZ_FQZV01000035.1 coordinate 39,405, forward strand.
TACGGTCTGTGCAACATTTTGCTTATAGCTGGAAAGCGTCTCTTTTAAAGCCTGATTCCCTTCTTGTTTCTGATTCAATTGATATAATAGGCTCTCATAGATTTTCTCGAGTTCCATCAGTGACGGGATTCTTTCCTTTGGCCAACTTTCGTTCATAAAAGTGAATTCTTCTCCAGGATTATTTCCTTTTGCTTGATATACAATCGATGGAAAGAAGTACTCCATTTCTTTTTTCATCAGCATTAACTGCTCAGAAAATCTTTCTTTTCCTTTAATCTCATGGTTTTGATTATTTATTAATTCATTTATTAAGGATGCATATTGACGCAGGGTGATCTTCTCCTCTTTTATCTTTTCCTGCAGTATAAACATTTCCAGCTGATTATTGTCTTCTTCAATTGAGACTGTATCACGAAGTCCTTCTATCATTCTTTCATCAATAATTGGCCTTTGCAAATATTCCTTGATTCCCTCCCGGGTCACTGCTAAATAAGAAATAAAGTTACCGCTGTCCACAGTGGAGACATATTGGGGCCTTAGTACCTCTAGGGTCTGTGTATCATACCAATTGTATAAATGACCCCTCCAGGTCTCCATTTTTTCAATCGTGCTGATGGTTTCCTGGATTCTCTTTAGCATTCTAGCTGTGGTAATATATCCAAAGTCGCGGGCACTCAGCACCGATAACAGATAGAATCCAATATTTGTGGGTGATGTTCGTCGGGCTGCTCCCCTGGGAGGATATACCTGATAATTGTCTGGCGGTAAAAAGTTATCCTCTTCCCCTACCAAATCCTCATAATAAGCCCAGGTCTTTCTCGTAATTCTCTTGAGAATCATTTCATCTCCCTCTTCTAAGGCTGCGATATTTTTCACCCTTTCACTGCTGATCCTGTAGGCTGCCCATGGGGAAATAATCCATAATGCTGTAATTGTTATTGTATATACCAGTCTGCCATTAATCATTAGGACAAACAGCAAAAGAATTATTGGATATATAGCAGCCATTCTTCGTATATAGCTGATTAAATCATTTTTCAGCTTTTTCTCCGAATCTGCAAGGGTCACCCACTCCAATAAATTCTTATTGGAACGGTATAATCGAAATAGGGTGCGGATAATTGCGTCGGCCATCATATATGCTTGGTAGGGTAAAAATATCAGTTGAAAAGCTGCTAGGTAAAACGTACGTATAGATTCCTGAAAAAAGTTTCCCCATAATCCGTAGCGCTGAGCATTGATCTTTATTCTGATAGAATCAACTAAGTTAATCATAAAGGGAAGCAGCAGCGTAACTGTTCCCAAAGCCAACCACAGCAAGGGGTTACCCGGGATTAGGGTTGCACCAATACTAAATGTCAGTAACAGCCCAAGGGGAATTAAGCTCCTTCTCAAGTTGTCCAATATTTTCCATTTAGACAGAGCCGAAAGGGGATTAGAGACTATTTTTCCTTCCCGATTTCTTATCCTAGCTGACAACCACTGAAGCAGCTGCCAGTCACCTCTTACCCATCGGTGTAACCGCATCATGTAGCTGCAGTATTTGGCAGGATAATCGTCTATAAGTTCTAAATCACTGGCTAATGCCGTTCGTATATAGCTGCCTTCTAAAAGATCATGACTAAGCACGAGGTTATCTGGAATCGCATCTGTTAATACCTTGTTAAAAATTGTCAAATCGTATATGCCTTTACCGGTAAATATTCCTTCCTGATATAGATCCTGATACACATCAGAATTGGCGGTAGTATAAGGGTCTATTCCACCTTGCCCTGCATATATTCGAGCAAAAACAGTTGCATTTGAACTCTCTATGCTAACATCAATTCTGGGCTGTATTAGACCATAGCCTTCACCAACAATTCTTCTTTCCTGATCAATTATCGGTTCATTTAAAGGATGTGCCATCATTCCAATCAGTTTTTTTGCAGTGTCTATTGGCAGACGGGTATCTGCATCCAGGGTAATTACATATTTTATTGGCCCTCCGTCATTGGGATTACCCGACATGATGGAATAGGAAGTAGCTTTTTCTCCTGCCAGCAGGTGATTAAGCTCCAAAAGTGCTCCCCGTTTTCGTTCCCATCCCATCCATCTTTCTTGTCCTTCAGCATACTGTCTATGGCGATGAAAGAAAAAGAAAATCTCACTGCCGTACTTTTCATTCAGCATCCTCACCCTTTTTAGCGCTTCATCAATAATCTCCTGGTCGCTAGGTTCTTCCGCCTGAATACTGTCTTTAAAATCACCAGCTAATGCAAAGACAATATTTTCTTTTTTGTTAGAGAGGTAATAAACCTCCAGCTGTTCCAATAGGTCTATTACCCTACCTTTATCAGGTAATAGGGTAGGGATTACTACCAGCGTTCTGAATGCTAGGGGTATTGCTTCCTTGAAATCATATCTGGGTATAAAATCTGGCGGTATGGTTTTTGTAACGATTCGATTGGTGAGCATAACAGCGATCTCACTGATAGGAATCAGAGCAATTAACCCTGCTGCCAGCCCCCAGAGAATAGCCATATTTTTAGCAGATATGTAGGTGTATATCATAAAAAAAAATGTAAATCCAATGGTTATGGAGCAAATTGGAAATAAGTAGACAGATAAAGATGCCGGTTTGCGGTATCTAGGCTTGTCTTTAATTTCCAATTCATCAAATAAAATCTGTTTTCCCTGGTCTATTAAGTAATATCCAACATGGCTATATTTTTCGGGAGACTCAGCTTCCTGATCTGCACATTTTACAGCTGCCTTAGCAATTTTAGTTTCAGAAATATGATACCTATGTGAAATCTTCTCAATTTGACCACGGTAATAATCCCTTGATTCAAAGTCCATTTGCTGATAAATACCTGATGTCTCCTCTCTGAGTATGTGTTCCACCACACTCAGTTCTTCAAAAAATTCGTTCCAATCCAGCACACCAATAAGATTCAGACTGATAATTGTATTCCCCATAGATACTTTTCTTGCTGCCTGCCTCTGATGTTCGCTTTCGATTACATATTCTAGGGTTTTATTGTGTTCCTTAAGCCGCTCCTCAATATATTTGATCAGATTTTCCTTGTCATAGGCTTGTCTTCTGATAGCTTTCAAAAAGTGTTCTATAAATGAATAATTCACTTTTTCGCTGGCATCAAAGATATCCTTAATAGCATTTAAAACTTCATCATCCTCACAATTTAAGAGTGCCTCTGCCTGCCTCCATGAACCCTCTGTTTTTCTGATTTTCTCACATAGCAGTCTGATCTTCTCAATTAAAGCAATTCTAAGCATTAGCGAAAGTGACCAGATTTCTGCAATTGTTAGTACCTGCTGACTTTGATATGCCCTGATAAAAGATTTAATAACCTCCTCATCCAATCTGCCATCGGTATGGGAAACTAATTCTAGAGCAATAGCATAAACCCGAGGATAACCCACTAGATGGCCTTCACTCAGAACACGCAGCTTCAAAAACCTTTCCCTGCGTATATTTAATCGAATATCTTTTACCTGTTCTTCAATTTTATAAAAATTATCCAACAGCCATTGAGAGGCCGGAGAAATCTCCTCCTGCTTCTTCGTATAACCATTTACCTCTTGATATACTGCAGAAATGGTTCGATAATGACTATCCAATCGATGCAATAAAGATTTTGTTGATTTCATTTTATCGGATGTGGAATGGAATACCGCAACTTCCCGACTGTGCTTTTCTAATTCCTCCTGGCTTAACAGCACATCTTGTATCTTTTCAATTTTCTCATGTGCGTTCTTCCAATAATGTTTCAAATCTGTAAGCATCTATTGAATCCTTCCCTTCCAGAATTTTCTTTATAAGGTTTACCAAGGGTTTAGCATAAGCTGTTTCTATTATTGATTAGATTTATGACCTTCTCTGAGAAAATTGCAGAAAGCTCCTCTGCATATTCTTGGGAAAAGCCTTCAGAATAAATATTTACTAGAGGTTTCTCGCTGTCAGGTAAAACAAGGGCCCATCCATTTTCATTTTCCATCTTAACTCCCTCAAACAATTCAATGCTATCAGCCCCATGAGATAAAATCATTTCCTTCATCACTCTGCCCTTGTCCTGCCAACCGCATTGTACTTCTTTTTTTACAAAATAAGGCTCCGGGATTTGATCCACGATAACACTTAGCTTCTCCTCTTCTCCCGTCAAAAAATCAATGATTAATCCGATTGCCCAAATTCCCATAAATCTGAAAATATATTGGATTGGCGTGTCCGCCTTACCATAACCCTTTAACATCTCATTCATAATGCTGGCCGGATCAGATTTTGTTCTCACTAGCTCAACACCATGGGTTTTAGCCAATTGATCTATTATCCTTGACGAAATATAGGGATGAATAATCCTGTTTACTTTTCCCTGCTTTAAAACCATCTTTGTGGTTAGAATATTATATTTTTCCTGCCCCATTATTCTACCGATCTCGTCAATGAGCACGATCTCTTCTCCACAGCTGCTAAAGAAAACTCCCATAGCAGCTTTGCTGTCTATTATTTGCTTTACCAGCGTAGAAATAACTGCTTCTGCTCTTATATTTTTATCATGAGGGCAAATTGTCTTCACGTGACAGCCCATATCTTTTAGAAATGTTTCCGCCATAGATAATACAGGAAAGGACAAAGCTGCAATAATGACCTTGGTACTCGACTGCTTTATCTTGTTTAGATTCTCCAGCTTCTTTAATCCTTCTCTGAAGAAAATCGAACCAAAGTTTGCATTTTCCACTGGCTGTCTTACCTTATCCCCGCTGCATCGTTTAAAATCTCCACGGCTAAAGAGATATTCTATTTCCTTTTCCAGGCTTCTGGTAATATTGCTGCCAGAATGATCTATAAACTCGATACAGCATTTATTCAAGTTTGGATTTACATGTATATGAATACCTCCATCGGTTTCATAGTATCGAACAGCAAATCGAGTCATCGGCAGAAATGATTCATTTAGTATCATGACTTGAGCACCGGTTGAGGCCACTCCCGCCATAATAGCACTCTGAATTAATTTGCCCTCGTTGCTGCCGTCACTGCTGATGATTATATGGGGATCACCCTTTAATGCGGAAGAAAAAGCCGCTCCTAGCCTAGCTGCAAATTCAGGAGAAATATCAATATTCATTTCACCAGAAATATTTCTATACCCAAAAAGGGTTTTGGATATCTTAGTCCCCCAGACAAGATTTTGATTTACAATTGTATTTTCTTCGATTCTTTTGTGAGGCCAAATTTTAATATCAGGTTTTATCAACGCTCCGCTGGAAATAAGGGTTGCTTCACCAACGACCACGTTCTCTAATATTTCTGCTCCGCTTTTAACAGTTGTTTGATTGCATAACACGGCACCCCGCAGACTTGTATTCTTGTCAATATTCACATGGTCCCAAAGAATACTCCTTTTTATCGTCGCTCCCTCCCCTATAGAGCAGTTTTCACCAATAATTGTCGGGCCTATTAATCCAACATTATTTTTGATTATACAATTGCTTCCGATATAAACAGGAGGCTGGAGGCTAATCCCCTCTCCAATCTCTGTGCCCTCTCCAATCCATATCCCTTTCATGACTTCCTTAGATTTTAAGGGAAGCTTCACATTCCCCTGTAGTATATCGCAGTGAGTCTGCCGATAGGAGCGCAGATCTCCCACATCACACCAATATTCTTCCATAATATATCCAAATAATGGCACTTGATCCCTTAATAGCTTCGGAAATAAATCTTTACTGAAATCAAATATATCTCCCCGATTATAGTAGTCCAGCACTTCTGGTTCTAAAATGTAAATGCCTGTGTTGATGGTATTGCTGAAAACTTCCCCCCAGCTTGGTTTCTCTAGAAACCGGATAATTTTCCCCTCTTTGCTGGTTATAACAACCCCATAATCTATAGGCGTCTCTTCATCTTTCAGCACGAGGGTTGCTTTTGAATTCTTCCTTTGATGAAAATCTACTGCCTTCTGTAGATTGATATCTGTCAAAGCATCTCCACTAATAATTATTAGGGTATCATCAATAAAGGGTTCCGCATTTTTAACGCTTCCCCCTGTTCCCATAGGTGTTTCTTCAATAAAATGATGCAAGTTTACCTCCCATCTCTCCCCATTTCCAAAATAATCTATTATGCATGTGGGCATATAGGCTAGTGTGACACCGATATCCGTAATCCCATACTTTTTTAATAATTCAATGGAGTACTCCATGACAGGTTTATTTAATATTGGCACCATAGGCTTAGGCAGATTGCAGGTCATAGGCTTTAGTCTTGTCCCTTTACCGCCGGCCATTATGATCGCCTTCATAGAATCACTTCCTTTCTATTATTTGAGGATATTGCATAATTCAAAAATTGAAATTGTGGATAAAAATCTGTGAAAAATCCCAAATTGACCCTAAAAAAGGTTAGACAACCCCTATAAAACTAAGTTATCCACAGTTTTTTCAATTTTTATTATGAATGCATCCCTCCCATTTTTACATTGTTAGTTTTATGCTGCATGATTCAATTTCTTATCAGCCTTTACCATCTTAGATGCGATGATGGCAATACAGGTTAAATCCATGAATACTTTCGATTTTTTAATCCCTGAAACTCTAAGATTATT
>NZ_FQZV01000031.1 GCF_900142145.1 Geosporobacter subterraneus DSM 17957
TAAAAAATGTGAAAACAAGAAGAAAAAAGTGGCTCTTGTAGCCGTTATGCACAAGCTTCTCCATTATATCTTCGCGGTTCTCCGTGATGAAAAGCCATTTGTATTTAGGAGCCCTGAAGATCATCAAGCATGGAGAAAAGACAAAAACTCACATCGAAGCATCGCTGCTTAGGTAGATAAAACTCAACTCTTTAGAGAAGCCATTGTTCGGCTTTTACCAATGGTTAGCTTTGCTGTACACTTTTTAGAAAAACTACTTTTTTAAAAAAATTAAACTAACCTATTGACTTTTATTAGCTGGTCTTAGTAATGAATAATGATCTCAGGGATATTATATTATCAATTATAGAGGATGTATAATTGACAGAAAAAATGATGGTAAAGATTTCCATAGAAAATATCTATAATCTCCTATCCCTCCGTCCTGTATAATGAAATTAAAGTGGAAGTACATATAGATTGGAGAGAGATGTGATGCATAACATTTATATGGATAATGCAGCAACTACGTTTCCGAAGGCCCCAGGGGTAGGTGCCGCAGTAAAGAACTATATAGATAATATAGGAATTAACGTAAAGAGAGGGACTTACAGCAGCGCTTTCTCAGCTGGCGAAGTGGTGCTTGAGGTCAGAGAAATGATTTGCAGACTTTTTAATTTCGATAATCCGGATAATGTGGTTTTTACCATGAATATAACCCAAAGTATGAATTATCTTATAAAAGGTATACTGCAGGCAGGAGACCACTGTATCCTGTCCTCTATGGAACATAATGCAGTGATGAGACCACTATCACAACTGTGCAGTCAAAGAATAGAGTTTTCCAAGGTACAATGCGACCGCTTTGGAAGGTTGGATGTTGAGGATATTAAGCAGCATATAAAGCCAAATACAAAAGCTGTTATTATGACCCATGCCTCTAATGTGTGCGGGACAATGCTTCCCATTTATGAGATAGGTAAGCTATGTAAGGCGTATAATCTCAATTTTATAGTAGATAGTGCACAAACTGCAGGGATTTATGAGATAGATTTTAAAGAAATAAATGCAGATGCAGTTGCATTCACAGGACACAAAGGATTGTTAGGGCCACAGGGGATTGGCGGATTTGTCATCAGCAATCCATTAGCGAAAAAGATGGATTCCCTCATATGCGGCGGTACTGGGAGCGCCTCGGAGTCTGAAGTCCAACCGGATTATTTGCCGGATAAGTTTGAACCGGGAACCATGAACCTTCCTGGAATCTTTGGACTCCATGCAGCACTTACATATCTTATGAAAACAGGAATTAAAAGTATAAGAGACGAGGAACTGCGGATCACACAGCAGTTTATTGAAGGAATATTGAATATGAGAGGTGTAAGATTAGTAGGGCTGCCTGGAGCACAAGGCCGGACAGCAGTGGTTTCTATTGATTTTACAAAAGGGGACAATGGAGAAGTTGCTTATCTTCTAGACAAAGAGTATGGCATTATGACCCGGTGTGGTTTGCACTGTGCGCCATCAGCTCATAAGACCTTGGGAACTTTCCCACAGGGTACAGTACGATTTAGCTTTAGCCATTACAATACAATAGAAGAAGTAAAATATGCGATTGACAGTATTCATAAAATCAATAAAGGGCTGTAGAAAATATGATGTCTTGCTCTTTAATTCCCTGATTTACTAAATAGGCTCTTACTTTTTTCTCACTATCCTTTAAGTTTTGATATGCCTCAGAAAGACTTGAAGACTGCAAACTGGAGGAGCCTGTCCAGACAGCTAAATCAGATGTAATTTGTTTCTTTGCAGAAACTTTTGCCGATAATGAGTTTTTAGAGCCTTTGATTTCTTTTAAGCATGGGAGCTGTTGAAGGAGATAGGATCATACTATCCGCTGAAGGCTCTGATGAAAAAGAAGCAGTAAAAGGGCGGGTTAGGCTTTTAGAATCGAAATTTGGTGAGGTGTAAAAGCAGGAAAGATACGCTAGACCGTTAATCATTATTGGAAGAGGTAAATCGTTGTTAAGACATCTTTTTTAGGGTATAATTCTGGATAAGCAGATTCCCTTTTACTAGGAGACGCAGCTTGTTGGACGAGTTTTTCATGCAGGAAGCACTAAAAGAAGCATGTAGTGAAATGATACAGTCTTTTTTTCCAGAATTGCAGAAAATAAAATAATGATTATTGAGAGATGTCCGAGCGACCGATGGTGACGGTCTCAAAAACCGTAGTACAGATATTCCCGTACCGAGGGTTTGAATCCTCACAGATGCACTAGAAAACCCTTGCAAATCATTAGATTAACAGGGGTTTTGTTTGAGAATGAAAAAACTAGCTCGGGACAGAAGTGGAGCAGTGGGAGCGGCTGCAAGACAAGTGAAACGTCCCTTTGTCTTATGATATAGGACCGTACCTGAATGGTGTGGTCTTATGCTGTATTTCGGCATTTATCAGGAAGTGCAGATATCGATTGATAAAGAGAAATCATTCATATAAAATGAGGAATAAGAGCATTATGTAGAAGTCTCTGAAGGATGGAACCATGAAAGGATATTTGGCTTTCCATGGGGATAAATCCATCGGCTGGTGTAATGCAAATGATGGTCAAAGGTTTATTAGGCTTGAAAAGGATATAGCACATATGGTAAAAGACCAGAAGGGGGGCTGTGTAATTTGTTTTGTGATTCATCCCTGAGGAGCCTGATAATAGAAGGGAAGTAATCTCATGTATAGTTCCAATGAGATCATAGAAATATTGAATAATAATATGAAGAATACTGAAAAATTCTTTGTCTCAAAACTTGCTTTGTTTGGTTCCTTTGCAAGAAATCAGGAGACTGACAATAGTGATGTGTATATACTTGTACGATTTGAAGATGGACATGAGACCTTTGATAATTATATGAATTTAAAGTTTTACTTGGAAGAATTGTTTGATAGAAAAGTAGATCTGGTAATTATCGATTCAATTAAGCCATCAATAAAACCTGGCATAATGATAAGTGTTATATATGCAAAGGGAGCTTGAAGTTTATAGCAATAATAGATATTCACAAAAAATGATATTATTAAATCAAGTTAGTGAAAACTAACTTGGCTATATACTAGAGGATCCTCTGTATTAAAAAATACACAGGACTTTTATTTTTAGGGTACGGAATGCCTTTGTTTTACAATATTTAGCAGGATTGATATAATAAATTGAAGAAGGAGTAAGCTAAAATACGGCTAGTCTCGTCAACTATAACGGTGATCAGCTTGGGAGGTGCAATCTTTTGAAGTTATTTGATCTATTGCCACATAATATGTTTTCTATATTAGCATCTAAAAACAAGGAAATATATGTGGAGGCTTTATTTGTCCTAAGGAAGGTATTCAAGCAAGAAATGGCTATAACAAAAGAAAATCTTGTTTCTATGTTGATTGCTAATTTAGATGAGATGATGCTGGGATTAGATCTGTCAGAAATTTCTGAGGGTGAGGAAATCGTGGAAAATATAAAAGAAGAAGTTAGTCTCTCCGCTACGGCACACTTTATCCTGAGAAGATTAAAGGCCACAAAATGGATTGATATAGAGGATCAAGTAGATAGCTTTGAAGAATACATCACCTTGCCAGACTATTCCATCAAGCTAATCAATCTTTTATACTCTCTGACGGAAGATGGCACAAAAGAATATAATTCCTATGTTTATTCCACTTATTCATCTATAAAAACCGCAGACCATGAACGGGACGAGTTTATGTATAATGCACTTGTAACTGCTCATGATAATACACTTAGGCTGTTGGACGAGCTTAAAACACTATACAACAATATCCGCAGGTATCATCAATCCCTAAATCAATACGTTACGGTTAATGATGTGCTGAAGGGACATTTTGATGAGTATAAAAAGTTAATTATGGACCGCGTGTATCATCCGTTGAAAACACTAGATTCTGTACCACGATTTAAAGGCCCTGTTCTCCAAATATTGAACAGATGGCTGATTGATGATCAAGTTAGAGAAAAAATATCAGGACAGGCAATAATGAGAGGGAAATATATTTCCATAGAGGATGCAAGAGAAGATATTATAGTAAAAATTGGGGAAATCATAGATATCTATGAAAAATTAGATGAAATGCTAGAGGAAATTGATAGAAAAAATGCTACCTATACAAGTGCTTCCATAGAAAAAATGAGATATCTGCTAAATACGGATCGAAGTATTAAGGGAAAGCTGGTAGATATACTCACACGTATTGGAACCACACAGGAAGAGGGAGTATTTTCCCAGCTTGAAAAAATGATTAATGCCACCGATGCATTTCAGCAAGGATATATTGATGAAAAATCATTGTATGTAAGCGCAGTTAGAAACCGAAAAAAGGAAGAGGCACCCCTACAGGTACAGACCTTAGAAGGAGATAATGGTGAGGATGCACTGGAAACATTTATGAAGAGAGCCAAGCAGAGCTATAATCATATTCGGATTATGGAATACGTCAGAAAAGCCATGGAGGGAGTAGACATTCTTAACAGTGAAGAGTTTTTATTAGAAAGAGATGAGGATTTTATCTTATGCATGCTAGCTACTTTAAAAGGAGGAGAACGAAATGTATTTTATACAACGGAATTCTCCGAAGGGTATGTCAATAATAATGGCTATAAAATCCCAAAAATGCGATGGATCAGAAAGGAAAAATAATCATGTGGAGTATACTATACGAGAAGCTAACGAACTCTGAAAAAGAAGAATTTAAGCGGCTTACCAACTATTTGCTTTCACATACCTTTATAGTGCGAGACCTTTATGATGGAAAAGAGGGATTCATGAAGGTTAGCCCGGATTACAGATTTGTGGAGCGTAATTTTGAGTTGTTTTTAGATTATCTAGGCTTTTCAGGATGGACGCTGCAAAAGGACAGCAACTATGGAGTGATCGCTTTAAGCAGTGCATATGAATTCAATAGAGTACGATTTGATCGGAACACTACGATGATACTATATACGATCCGATTGATATATGAAGAGGAACGAGAAAAACTAACCTTAAGAAATGAAGTAATTATTACTACCGGACAGATCGTCCACAAAATGATTACATTAGGATTGGTTAAAAAGAAACCTTCTGATAAGGATCTGGGTGAAGCTTTAAGAAAACTAGCCTATTTTCAGATTCTCAGAAAGCTGGAAGGGACTTGGGAGGCTGCTGATACGAAGATGTTTGTCTTACCCTCTATTTTATTCATTGTAACCAATGAGAAAATCAGCAGGATGTATGAAAGCTTACAAGCCGAGGACCAGGAAATAAATGGAGCGGATTTGCAGATGGATGGAGACGGGGAGACCCTAATTCGGGGGGACGAAGGATTATGAAGATTTTGAAGAAAATGCTATTGATTAATTGGCACTATTTTTGGAACGAGATGATTGAATTTGAAAATATAAACTTTTTAACGGGAAAAAATGCTGCAGGAAAATCAACAATTATAGATGCATTGCAATTATTACTATTAGGGGATACCAGCGGTCATTTTTTTAATAAAGCTGCTAACGAAAAATCAGGTAGAACACTAAAGGGTTATTTAAGAGGAGAACAAGGTGATGATGGGGATGTGGGATACAGATATCTCCGAGAAGGGAGATTTACCAGTTATATAGCCTGTGAACTCTACGATAGTGTAAAAAGCACTTCCTTTACCCTTGGTGTTGTATTTGATTGCTATGGAGATGGTACAGAAGAGCATAGATTCTTCATACTGAATGAAGAAATTCCCCAAAACCGATTTATTATAGAAAAAGTCCCCATGAGCTTTAAAGATCTTAGAAACTACTTCCATAAACATTATAAAAAAGGAAGCTTTGAGTTTCCCGACAGTAATCGCAGATATCAGGAGTTATTAAAGGGCAAGCTGGGAGGCATAAAGAACAAATATTTCAGCCTATTCAAAAAAGCTGTTCCTTTTACCCCAATAACAGACATAGAAACCTTTATTACCGAATACGTATGTGATGTTAAAAGCCCTATCGACATAAGTCTCATGCAAGAGAATATTAGGCATTATAAAAGGTTGGAATTGGATACAGATATGATGGAGCAGAGGCTATCTCATCTTCAATCTATTGAACAAAAGTACGATGCATTTATGGAGGAAAAACAGCGGCTAGAGATTCAGAGATATATTATCGAACGTGCCAAGCAGGAGATTGCTGTAGAAAATCTTTTAAAATTAGAAGAGGAATTGGCGAAAGATAAGGCGGAGTTACAGCGGCTGTCATGTCTTCAAGAGGAATACGTAAAAATGCAAGACGATATGAAAGGAAGAAAGGAAAAGCTCATAGAAGATAAGATTTCTTCGGATATTTATAGAAAACAGGACGAGCTTACGAAACAGAAAAGAAATTTAGAAAATCAATTGGAAAATCTAAAGCAAGAAGGCAAAAAAACTACGGATAATATAAGAAAATATGGACTTTTATGGCGAAGCAACATATCCCGGTTAAAGGAAGAGATACATTATGAAAATATTGTACCGGCAGAGATTAAAGAGAGCGAACATCTATTAGGCGAATGGAACGGTTTGATTGGAGATGCCGAAAATATCAGCAAGGCTGCAGAATTTTTTCTTCAGGCAGATATGGCACAAATCTCAGATATGAGCTTTGAGGGTTTTAAAAGGGTAAAGCAGCAAGTAGAGGGATTTAAAGAAAGAGCTTCTGGGATCAATCATTCTTATGGACAGATTCGCAGAAGCATAGAAGACAAGATTCAAGAAACAAAAACACAGCTAGAAGGGCTGGAGAAAGGGATAAAACCCTATGACAAAAGACTTTTAGCACTAAGGGATCATATACAAGATGCGCTAGAAAAGAAATATAATCGATCCATACCTGTACACATTTTATCGGATTTGCTTGAAATTAATGATATGCGATGGCGTAACGCAGTGGAAGCCTATCTCCATACCCAGAAGTTTTACCTGTTTGTTGAACCAGAGTACTTTATTGATGCATTGAAAGTATATGATCAACTGAAATTTCAACAAGGTTTCTACGACTGGGGACTTGTAGACACAGGAAAAATAGGGACTAAAAGAATCAAACGGGAGCCGGGCAGCCTGGCAGAAGAGATTATTACAGAGCATCCTTATGCACAACAATTTATCGATCTTGTACTGGGTAATGTGATAAAGTGCGATCAAGTAGAGGCCTTAAGGAATTATACCAAAAGTATCACAGATACCTGTATGCTGTATCAAAATTTTGTTGCAAGACAGCTCAATCCTGAAAGATGGAAAACTCCCTATATCGGGCGGAAATCCATTCAGGATCAAATAATAGGAAAACAGCAGGAATTAATTCAGTTAGCGGGGATACTCAATATATGCAGGGATGTAGTACCTCTTTTAAAATCCCTGGGTGATATGGAAGTGCTCAATAATAATGAGGTAGAAGGAATTTTACAGGTTGCAGAGAAGATGCAGCAAATCCCTGGGTTGCAGGAGCTTTATCATAAGATCGTAAATGAACTGGGTGCATTGGATTTGACTTGGATTACTGGATTGGAGCACCAAATTAAACAACTAGAAGAGCAAATCTCACAGCTTGGAGAGAAAGAAAAGGAGCTCATTCATCTAAGCGGTACACTAGGGGAGAAGATTCGAAATATTGAACAGGATAAAATCCCCAAGGAGCAAGGGGAACTCCAAATGCAAGGGGAAAAAGTATCTCAAATGTTTGATGCGAACTGGTGCATAGAGATAGGTGAGCCGCGATTTGCCAAGGAACTGGGAGCCCGCAACAGCGCGCAGGCAGTCTATCAAAGCTTTTTTAGCCAGGTAGCACGGACAGAAAGCCAAGTGGGAAAGAAAAAAAGTGAACTGACATCTGTTCGAGCTGAATACAATCGAGATTATAAAATGTCCTACGACATTCATCAGGAAACCAATAGTTTATATGATCGTGAATTAAAGGAACTGATGAATGTACGACTTCCTGCGTACAAAAAGCAGATTCAGGATGCAAAGGAGAAGACCTACGAACAATTTAGAGATGATTTCTTAGCAAAACTTAAGTCCAATATAGATACGGTGAAGGGGCAGATCGAAGAATTAAACGGAGCATTAAAACAAAGCAGCTTTGGAAATGACCGGTATCGTTTTGTTATTCAACCGAAAGCGGAATATAAAAGATATTATGATATGATAACCGATGAAATGCTGCTGGAGGGTTTTAATATTAGTTCACAGATTTTTCGTGATAAGCATAAAGATGCAATCGAAGAGTTGTTCAAACAAATCATATCCGATGAGGCTATGGCCAATGCAGATGCAAGAGCTCAGCTGGAAAAGAATATAAAAAGATTTACCGATTATAGAACTTATCTCCATTTTGATCTGGTAGTAACCGACGATGGAGATAGAAACCAACGATTATCGCGAACGCTGCTGAAAAAATCCGGTGGGGAAACCCAGACTCCCTTTTATATTTCAGTTTTAGCATCCTTTGCCCAGCTTTATCGGATTCGACAACAAAATGATTCAAGCAATACGGTAAGATTAATCGTTTTCGACGAGGCTTTTAGCAAAATGGATAGCGAGAGAATTCAAGAGAGTATCAAGCTGCTTAGGCGATTTGGGCTTCAGGCCGTTATTTCAGCACCTCCTGAAAAAATTGGTGATATTGCTGCACTGGTGGATCGTAATTTATGTGTAATTCGGGATGGAAATTATTCCTGTGTAAAAGCTTTTGACGGGAAAAAGCTCATGGAGGCGGTAACAGATGAACTATAAAAAGATCATGCTGGATCGATTGTTGGACAAGTTTGAAAGAAGTAAAGCCTCCTTGGAAGAAGGAATAGGGCCCCGTAGAATTATGTTAAAGTGCTGTGCTTCTGATTTTCCTGAGTACGATATAGAAAAGAACGATAGGCGGGAACTGATTAATTCTATTGTTATAGATTTGCATAAACAGGGGATTTTAGAATATGAGTGGATGAAATATGAGCAGGGAAACATTTTAAACAGGGTTTGGCTCCGCATGGAGGCAATAGAAGAGACCTATCGAGAAGCAGGGAGAACTCCAAAAAGAGATGTTATTCAAAGGATAGCTGTACTAGTAGATACAACATATAAAAAGATCTGTACACCTTGGATCAAAGTCTTTTTAGCTCAAGTCAAAGAACAGATAGAACAGGACAAACAAGTGGGAAGATTTCTTCCAAATGAAATAGATATGGTAAAGGCGCTTCTAGACGCTCTTTGTTTCATAGACGAAAAGGGCGATGAGGAATATTTGGAAAGAGTATTTAGTATAAGATGCTATGGAGATTCAAAATTCTTCGAAAAAAACGTAAAAAAGAGGTTAATAAAAATTATTAAGAATTATTTTATGGAAGATCAAATTGAAGCTGAACTGGCTACAGAAGACGAAATTCTTGGATTGGCAGGGATTGTAAAGACTCCTGAGCAAGTAGAATTCTGTGGTAGCCTTCAGGGATACATCAACGGTAAAATAGTTGATTTTTCAGCTTTTCAAAAGGGCAGCATTATTCAATCTCAAACGGTCAAAGATATCGAGGCCTTAGATCTAGGGGAAATTAAGCAGGTTTTATTCATAGAGAATAAAACAAATTATGTTGAGTATGTTAATAGAATGAAAAAAGCAGAAGAGCTTGTGATTTTTCATGGAGGATTTTATAGTCCTATCAGAGGTTTATTTTTCACAAAGGTTTATACTGCATCCCTGGGAAGTGGGATTAGATTTTTTCATTGGGGAGATATTGATGTAGGGGGTTTTGCTATATATCAAAGGCTAAAAGCAAATATTATTCCTACGTTAGAACCATTTATGATGGATGTGCAAGCTTTTCTTTCCAAAGAAAAATACTGGCTCAAGTTTGATGAGGCATATGAAGCAAAAGTAAGGAAACTAAGCAGTAATATTGATTATAAAGAATTCTATCCTGTACTGAATAAGATGCTTGAAGTGAAGTGTAGACTTGAGCAGGAAGCTTTTTTGTAACATAATAATGACATACATGAGGAAATCCCTTCTGATTCGTTAGGTGCGATTTAGGAGGGATTTTTCATAAAGACACGAAAAATCCTTATCCAGAATAGGTGGGGGCTTGAATAAGAATCAGCCTGTTAAAAAGACCTCATAATCATTTGTTTTCTTTTATCAGATTAAACGATGTTGCTGCCCATGGAATATCGGACGGCAGTTTTGTAGCCCAGTTTGAGTATACCATCGTAGTGACGAAAAATGAACCAAAGATTATTATCCTTTAGCATGTTGATATTAAAACTACCCTCTAAATAAAGCAGGTAGTTTTGATTTTTTGCAGGCTGCTTTTACCTGATTTTTATGGGTCAATAATTTTTTTGAATGAAGATAATGGAAAATCAAAATGATCTTTAAGCTGCGTTTAAGGGTTCGCCTATAGGCTGTAGATACGGAATCAGACAGAAAGGAGTATTCAGAATAAGATATACTTGGGATGGACACTTACTCCTCAAGATGAGTAGAATGAAAGTTCACCAAGAGGAGTTTTGTTAATAGCGATAGTTTTCATTAACTGTTAATCGTAGGCAATTCAATAGAAAAGGTCGTGCGCTCAGATAAAATGCTTTGGACAGAGATTTTCCCCCCATGCTGTTCAATGATCGTTTTAGCGATAGCTAAACCAAGTCCGTAGCTTCCGCTTGTCCTTGATCTTGATGGATCGGTACGGTAAAATCTATCAAAAACCTTATGGATATGCTCCACAGGGATTCCCTCTCCAGTATTGGTGATAGATAAGATAACATGATGATGGCTTTTCTTTAATAAAAGACTGATGCTGCCCCGCACATTTGCATATTTTACCGCATTATCAAAAAGGATCATAACCACTTGCTTGAGCTGCTCTTGGTTACCATGGAGCCGGATAAATATAATAAAGCACAGGAATTTTATACCATCAGCAATCTTTATTATGATACAAAAGACAATCATCTAATCAGAAATTCGCTGTCTAAGCCGAAGTATAAAGAAAAACTGCGCATCAGAGCATACAGTGTATGGGGAAGAGCATAAACGAATGTTATTGAGAAATGGAGAATTGAAAGGAGGTGGGAATGTATGCTTGAAGCCTTATTTGACATCGCTTCCGCTGGTACCTCAATATCTTTAGCCAATGCCATGCTAACCATCGTAGTTTCCTTTGTTTTAGGGGGCATTATCAGCTCCACGTATATGAAAACCTGCAGAAAGGGCAGCTGTTCCCAAAATTTTGCCCTCGCATTGGTGCTTGTACCCTCAGTGATTGCCATCATTATTCTTTTAATTGGGAGTAATGTGGCAAGGGCATTTAGCTTGGCCGGGGCTTTTTCAATCATCAGATTTAGAAGTGCACCAGGGGACCCAAAGGATATTGCCTATGTTCTCTTTTCCATGGCTGCAGGGCTTGCCTGTGGGGTTGGATTTTACGGATATGCAGTTTTGTTTACCCTGGTTCTGTGCTCGCTGATGTTGACGCTCCATTTATTAAACTTTGGAGCGAAAATGAGTTCTCAAAAGCTTTTAAAAATTATTATCCCTGAGGATTTAGATTTTGAGGGTGCTTTTGATGAGGTTTTTGAAGTCTATACCACAAATTATATGCTGAGAAAGGTTAGAACAACAGACCTTGGCAGTCTTTATGAGCTGAACTATGTTGTGGAAATGGATTAACAGGTAAATCAAAAAGAGTTTATAGATGCACTCCGTTGCAGGCAGTGATTCCGATCGATATAGCTTCAGGATTAAGCTGGATAAGTATGTAAAAGGACAGACCCTTTTTGGATTGGATGAGTTCGTCGTAAACAATATGTATTCTGACCCCTCCTATATGCGGGAATACTTAAGCTATGAGGCCCTGCGGAAAATTGGTGCAGACGTCCCCCTAACAGTCTTTGCCAATATCTATATCAATGGTGAGCTGTTTGGTTTCTATCTTTGTGTTGAAGCTATTGATGACAGTTTTCTAGAGAGAAATTTCAGCAACGATAAAGGGAATCTTTATAAACAGGAGCAAGGCAGTACTCTGGAGTATGTTGAAGGAAGCAATTATGAGAAAAGCGAACAGAAGTCTGGTAAAGATGAGACAAAAACAGATCTTAAAAACCTAATTAAAGTATTAAACGACATGAAACTCGGTGAAAAGGGAAATATTGAAAGTGTACTGGATGTAGACAGCGCCCTGAGATACATTGCAGCCAATACAGTACTTGGAAACTATGACAGCTATAACGGAAACCTGGCGCAGAACTATTATCTGTATGGGCAGGATGGAAAGTTTACTGTTATTCCGTGGGACTACAACATGTCTATAGGCGGATTTGGCGGTGGTGGAGGAAGCAGTACAACGATTCCCATTGATGAACCTGTAACAGGAATAAATATAAAAAACCTCCCAATGATTCATAAGCTGTTGGCCGTCCAGGAATACAGGGAGAGATATCATCAGTATATCAAAGAGCTTGTCGCCTACCTTGAAGGCTTCGAAGAAAGAGTGGCTGAGCTTTCTGAGATTATCCGGCCCTATGTTAAAGCAGACCCCACAAAGTTCTATACCATGGAGCAGTTTGAGGCAAGTATCGTATACGCTGAAACAGAGGCAGAAAACATGAAAAATGCTGCTCAAAATCCATTTGCAAAGCCGGATGCAGCAGCAGGTACAGCACAGCAGACAAATGAAGGATTGGCGCAACCGCCGCAAAATCTGAGACCAGGTGTGCCTCCCGAATTTCCGGAGGGGGGAAGACCTCAAAGGTCGATGGAATTGAAAGACCTGCCAGGCCACAAGGAGAAATAGGCAGAAATATGAAGGGCGGATCCGGTGGCGGAATGAGTGGAAGCTCCATATCGATTATCAATTTTGTAAGAGCAAGAATTGAAAATATAAAACAGCAATTGGAGGGAGTACTGCCTACTACAGGAAATATGACAATGATAGGAGAAGGAGGAAAGAGCAATTAAAGCACAGTGGCAGGATATACCTCCGGTGTGGGGTATATCCCTTGCTATTTTGCCCCCCTTGCTCAGATTTACGCAGTATGTTATAATTCTTGCTAGGCATAGTGTCCTTCTATAGGAGGTAAGGCTGTGGATGAATTTTTTATGCAGGAAGCATTGAAGGAAGCGGCAAAGGCTATGGAACGAAAAGAAGTCCCCATTGGTGCAGTGGTGGTAAAGGACGGCGTAGTCATCGCCAGGGGATACAACTTGCGGGAAACCGCCAAGGATCCTACTGCCCACGCTGAGATTTTGGCGATCCGTGAGGCTTCACAAGTTTTAGGAGGATGGAGACTGCATGGTTGTGATCTCTATGTAACCATAGAGCCTTGTCCTATGTGTGCAGGTGCTATTATGATGGCAAGGATTGATCGGTTGATCATAGGGGCTATGGACCCTAAAGCAGGAGCAGCAGGGTCACTATTGAATATCCCTGAGGATGAGCGTTTCAATCATCAAACAGAGATCATTCAAGGTGTACTGGAAGAAGAATGTGCTGGAATAATGAAGGCCTTTTTTAAGGAATTGCGGAAAAGTAAATAAATACTATGGAGAGATGTCCGAGTGGCCCATGGTGACGGTCTCGAAATCCACTCAGTCAGTTGCCTTGAAAATGCAGGAAACCCTTGAGTTTTCGTGGGTTTGCGGAATTTTTAAAATTTAGCTTTTTACCGATTTCTACGGTTTTTCTACACTTTGCCTTGACTTTTTCGAAAGGCTCGGTGTATTAAAATAGAATATGGAGGCGTATCGAAGTGGTCATAACGAGCCTGACTCGAAATCAGGTTGTCGAGCAATCGGCACGTGAGTTCGAATCTCACCGCCTCCGCCATGAGCCTGTTTGCGGTCAATGTCCGCAGCAGGCTTTTCTATATACAAGAAAAGCCGGGGAATTGAAGTGCATTTCTGCACTCCGATTCCCCGGTGTTTTAATTGAATTTCACTTTATGTGTTGAATTTTATAGAAATATAGTTTATGTAAGATATATCTTATAAAACCATATAAATAAACTTGATTTTAAGATGTGTCTGTGATATTGTACTGTTATGGTATCAGGTATAACAAAGGAGGTCTTTTGTTTATGATCAAACGAGAGTTATATATGAGCCGCATTCGTCCCTTTATAGGAAACGAGCTCATTAAGGTTTTAACCGGCATCCGGCGCAGCGGAAAATCTGTTATGCTGGAATTAATTAAGCAAGAACTGGTCACCTCCGGTGTAAATGAAAATCAGTTTATTTCTATCAATTTTGAGAATATGAGCAACGCACACCTTTGCTTTGCAAACGCCTTGCATGAGGAAATTACCAGGCGGGTGAAGGACATCTCCGGCAAGGCCTATCTGTTTTTTGATGAAATTCAAGAAGTTGCCGGCTGGGAAAAGTGCATCAATTCCTTTCGGGTTGAATTTGACTGTGATATTTATATTACCGGCTCCAACGCCAAGCTGCTTTCGGGAGAACTGGCCACATACCTTGCAGGAAGGTATGTAGAGTTTGTGATTTATCCTTTTTCTTTTCAAGAGTTTTCAAAGCTGTATCAAGAGGTTTTTCCCGATGCCGATTCGAGAGTGATGTTTACCCGGTATCTGACTGATGGCGGGATGCCATATTTGAGCAATCTCCGCTATGCCGAACAGCCGAGCCGTCAGTATCTGCAGGATCTCTACAACTCCGTTGTCCTGAAAGATATTGTGAAACGCAACAATATCCGGGATGTTGATTTGCTGGAGCGCATCATTGCCCATATTACGGCAAATGTCAGTAAGACCTTTTCCGCTACGGCAATTTCCAAATATCTTAAAAGAGAGGGCCGCACCGTTGCGCCGGAAACCATATTGAACTACATCAAGGCTTGCGAGGATGCTTTTCTATTCTACCGTGTCCGCAGACAGGATTTGCAGGGGAAGAAAATCCTCACTGTCAATGAAAAATACTACATTGCTGACCACGGAATCAGGGAGGCTGTTTTCGGCGGGAATATGAAAGATATCAATCTCATTTTTGAGAATATTGTTTTTATGGAGTTGCTGCGCCGGGGCTATAAAGTTACCGTTGGAAAAGCAGGAGAAAAAGAGATTGATTTTATCGCTGAAAAGCAAGGGCAAAAGCTCTATGTTCAAGTGGCCTATCTGCTTGCCTGTGAGGAAACGATCCAGCGTGAATTCGGAGCATATGGTGCTATAAAAGATAACTATCCCAAGTATGTTGTGTCCTATGACGAATTTGATATGAGCAGGGATGGCCTCAAGCATCGGAACATACGTGAATTTCTTCTGACCGATGATTGGAATTGAAAATAGCCCTCCGTTGGTATGACTTCGGTGGGCCGTATGTCATTTAGGGATTTTGATACTGCTCCAGCAGCTCTATATGCTTTTTGGACTTCTGATGGATGCGGCAAGCTTCTGTTGCCATATAGTTTATCAAGCTGTCCTTTGGCACTAAATACTTGGTATAATACCATACCCCCGTTATCTTTTCTGCCTTGATCCATTTTAATTCTATGGGAATGCATTTGTTTTTACCCTTTCTGACGGTATAGGCATGTCTCTTACACAGGGTGAAGAGGTAGAAGAAAGAATGGGTCAGTATAAAGGGGTTCGTACAGCTTTTAATATGATTGCAAGTATTGCTGTATTTTTCGGATTTAAAACGGGAGTTTTCAGTTTAACTTCACCTGTAAAGGTTACTTTCGTTATTGCAGCAGCGTCTTTAGTCAACCGAATGGTAGCAAAGCGGACAGTGATAAAAAAAGAAACGGGCTCAGCAGTATGGAAAGTAAAGCCGGACTTACATAAACAGGCTTAAAGAAGTCAAGCATTCAAGCGGGGCTTCTTTTTTTTTTTGAAGTTTTTGTTGCTTACAATTAAAAGTATATACGCTTCCGCAATGAGCACATTCCAGAACAATCTGATTTTTGAAAAAAATTAAAAGATGGGCAGTGAAAATCTGCGGCATTGAGAAGACTTGAGCTTAGTCATTCACATATTGGTTCATCCTTTAGTAAGATATAATTTAAAATGAAATCACCTATCATTTTATGAAATAATTGAAGGATCTTCTATGAAAACGGTACCAACTAAGCTAAAAAAGGTATAAATTTTTTCTGAAAATATGTAGAAATTTCTTGAAAATTGTAGAAATATCTATAACTATAGTATAGAATATTTTTTGGCTCTATAGACTTGCAGGTATTGGATTTTCAATATTTATTATTAACAAGGAATATATTTCGGATACGAAGATCGATTTTATGCATATTTACAGATGAATAAGGAAAAAGTGCGTAATATCTACTGCCGGTTTGCCAAAAAAAGACTAAAAAAATATAAGGTGGATGTGTTTGTAAGATGAGTACCACAGTTTTATTTTCTTCATTGATTCAAATGATCTTAATCATGAGGATTTGGGTTTTGATTGGCTTAGAAATAGAAAAACGTTACTTGCGTTGCGGACTCTTTATTGTGCTTTCCAGCATAACCATCTGGCTTCTGATTCCAGGTCTTTCTGTGACTGGATATATGGTTCGGTATATAGTCTATGGAGTGATCCTATTCCTGGGGAAGCTGATTTTTGAAAAACCATGGAAGGAAATTCTATATGACTTTTTTACAATCATCATTATTATTTTCTGCCTTCAGTCCTTTCAGCTAATTTTTCATAAGCTAATGTTTCAGGATTATGTAGATTATCAGAGAAATATAAACCATAAAGCTCTTGTGGTGATTGTCAACATAACATTTTTGTTGCTAATTTTCTTCAGCAGCTATTCAAAAAAAATGAAAACGTTTTTAAGTGAATTCAGGGATAGCCTGAGAGAAAGCCCAATGATTATTATAAGCTTTGTGATAGTGATTGTCTTAGTAGGCCTGATACTGGATCTTTACAAAGAGCAGGTATGGGATCACATCTACCCTTTCTTTGCTGTGACATGGCTCTTATATCTATATAATTTTGCAGGGGTCAAAAGGGCGATTGCATTAAACGAACAAAAAAAGTCTATAGCTATCTATAAGCAATACTATCCTATATTTTCAAACATCATCACCGATATCAGAAAAAAGCAGCATGAGTTTAATAATCACTTGAACACTATTTATGGACTGTTGCACCTTGGAGGAATGGATTGGGAAAGAGAGATCCGGCAGTATATTCAGTCCATAAAACATAGTACCGTTAGTACAAGTCAGTTAGTCCTTCTTGAAAACAGGGTGCTGGCAGCTGTGATCTACAGCAAATTGTTAGAGGCGGCACCAAAGGATATTACCTTTGAATATGATTTGAAGGATTTTAACGACTACCCTGTAGAGGACTATGAACTAGTTGAAATATTGTGCAATCTATTAAATAATGCCTTTGAAGCTGCAGAGCAGTCAGGATCTAAAGAAAAGCATGTTATTCTAGAGATGGGATCTGAGGAGAATGTAAGATACTTAGAGGTTAGAAATAATAGTATTGAGTTTGACCTTGAGGATTTGGAGAACATATGTAAAGCCGGATATACAACAAAAGGCAACGGGAGGGGTTACGGCCTCTGCAATGTGATGAATATTGTTAAGCGAAATAGCGGGAGACTTGAAATATTCTTTGAGGCTGGATATACAGTGTTTCGCATTTCCTTTATTGATTTAAAGCAGGAAATGATGGGGTAAAGGGGTAAATTAGATGATTTATGTTTTGGTTTTAGAAGATCAGCCGGTACAAAGGCGGCGATTAGTAGAAATTCTAGAAAGGGCAGACAGGGGGGTTTGCGTACTGGAGACAGACTCTATAGATAGTGGATTGGAGATATCTAAAAATTATCCAATAAACTTATTCTTTATAGACATTGAGTTAAAAGATGGTTCCGGACTAACATTTGCTGAGGAAATTAGAAAAAATCCCAGATATGAATTTGCCTGGATTATATTTATTACTTCTTATTATGAGCATATGTTAAGGGCGTTTAAACGGATTCATTGCTATGATTATATCATCAAGCCCTATGAAGATGAAGAGATTGAGAAATTAACGCAAAAGCTGCTGCGCTCTCCCCAAAATAATAAGGTACAGGAGGCATTTTTGACTTTTGAAATAAACGGGGTATTCATGCGCTTTTATATAAAGGATATTTATTTTATAGAGGCAATGGGCAAGCATTGTATGATTCACGCGATCCACGGCCAGTACCTGATTAAGCGGATGCCATTGAAAAATGTATTGAATATGGACAGCAGCAGCGGTTTGATTCAGATACACCGGTCCTATATCATCAACCCCCATCGGATCAAAATGGTGGACTGTAGGTTTGGATCATGGATGATCTATTTCGAAGGGTACGACAAGACTGCTATGGTAGGATTTACATTTCAAAATAAAATGAGAAAATATTTATCATTACAGGAAGAACTGTAAAAAGAAAGCGTGTTTCGGGAAAAAACCCAGAAATATGCTTTCTTTTTTCATAATACGACAGAATTTATTCCTTAATAGCAATAGTTCATTCCATATTGATTGTGAAGCAATACAGATATAGTATGATATTCTTGTGATTAGAAAATCCACGAACAACAGAGAGGCCTTGAATATCCTTGAATTTTCAGATAAGAATAATGATGCTGCTTCTCCCAAAAATTAAAAGGCTTAAGCTATTCCTATAGAAGTATGAAACAGAACATCCGTTGAAAGTAGTATATTCTGCAAAGGGGTTTACAAATAAATCTTTAAACAATGAGGGGGGTAAATATGCTACATTCAGGTTGTGATTTCGCAGATTACAGCTTGTATCCCAATATACTTACAGCGATGATGGAGGATATCAAGCAAGAAGTAATCGGTCATTCCAGTAGAATGAGCCACATGATGGAAAACTGGGGGCATTATATGAACTTCGGGAATGAGGATATTAAGGATTTAGTATTGGCAGCAAAGTATCACGATATCGGGAAATTTGCTATACCCAGGGAAGTATTGTTTAAACCCGATCGGTTAAATGACAGCGACTGGCAAATTATCCGAAATCACTCCAGTATAGGCTATTATATTGCCAGCAATACAAAAATGTTAAATAAGGTAGCAAAGGTAATATTGCATCATCATGAAAGATGGGACGGAAAAGGTTATCCCGCTCAGCTTAAGGCAGAGGAAATCCCCCAGGGGGCCAGAATGATAGCCATTTTAGATGCCTACGATGCAATGGTTTCGGAGAGATCCTATAAAAAGGCAATATCCTCCTACGAAGCATTGCAGGAAATCAAAAAATGCTCAGGAACACAATTCGATCCTAATCTGGTAGAACAATTTATTATGATACTTGAAGGTAACAAGGAGTGTGCAGTATGAAGCTGAGAACGAAAATACTAATTCCTTTGATAATCATTCTTATATTGGCCATTGGCACTTTAGGAGCATTTGCATATTTTAAGGCCTATGATCTTGCAATGTTGATGATCCATTCCCAGCTGAAGGATGCTCTCAGTACGGTGGAGGATACCATGCAGGAAAGGCTGGATATGGTCAATATTACCAAAGAGGCACTGAATGAAAAAAACATAAAGCTAGCCTATTCCATTGCAAGGCTTATTGCGGTCAACACCGATATCTTAAAAACAGAAAATATGATAAAGCTTGCTCAGGATTTTGGTGTGGATGAAATTCATGTTGTAGATAAGGATGGCATTTTAGTCAATGGAAATAAGCCTGAGTTTTATGGATTTGATTTTAAAACCACAGAGCAGACAAGCCCATTCCTGAGGGCTATTGAAGACAAAAGCTTTTCCTTAGCCCAGGAACCCACGCCAAGGGGGGTAGATCAAGTACTTTTTCAATATATTGGCGTAGCTAGAATGGATCAGCCTGGGGTCGTCCAAATCGGTTTGGAGCCAAAGGCAGTACAAGAGCTCATCGGAAAAATGGATGTTCAGGGTCTGGTAGAACGTATGCATATCGGGAAATCAGGGTATGTCTATGTTTTAGACGAAGAAGCCGTAGTGATCGCTCATCCGGAACAAAAACAAATCGGATTGGATATTAAGAGCTACGATTGGGGTATACAAATCCTAGAGAAAAATGAAGGGACCATCCGCTATGTGTATGAGGGCATAGAAAAAGCCGCAATGTATAAAAGGTGGAATCAATCGATTATCGTGGCAACCTTTACAATATCTGAATTTATGGATTATGTTAAGGCCTTTAGGTCAGGAATACTGCTGATCCTGGTAGGTGCTATATCCATATCCATTTTAATTATTTCCCTACTGATCAGAAAGCAGATAACCTATCCTCTCCAAAGATTAGCAAAATCTATGGAGGAAGCGGGAAATGGAAATCTTTCTACAGTAATTCATAGGGAATCCACAGATGAAATCGGCCTATTGGGAAAAAGCTTTGCAAAAATGATTCAGCAAATGAAAAAAATGATTCAGGATATTCAAGAAACTGCCTTTAAATCCAGAAATACCTCTGATATGATTGTAAATACCACAGAAGAAATGGGGGCCTCAAGCACAGAGATTGCAAAAACGATCCAGGAGATCGCTTCTGGAGCCGGAAATCAGGCCATAGAAGCCAATCGAAGCTACGATATTACCAATGATTTGGCGAAAAGAATTGAAGACATGAGTCACAAGCTGAATACTGCATATAAGGATGCCACCCAGATGCAGGAAAAAAATGACTTGGGAATTCAATCCCTTACTGAACTGACCAAAGGGTTTGAGGATAATACAAAAGCATCCGTTTCTGTAGGAATGGGGATTGAAGAGCTGGGGAAAAAATCAAGTCATATCAACATGATCGTAGAGACGATACAGTCCATTGCAGGGCAAACCGGCCTATTGGCGCTCAATGCCGCCATTGAGGCTGCAAGGGCAGGAGATCAGGGCCGTGGCTTTGCGGTGGTGGCTGATGAGATTCGAAAGCTGGCGGATCAATCATCTAAGGCAACAGGAGAAATCCAAAGAATGATACAAGAGATTATGGCTGTGATGCAGCATACCGGTGCTACCATGGATGACGCAAAGGTTATCGTAGAAAGAGCCAACCACTATTTAGATCAAACGAAAGAGGTATACCTGGGAATGAAAATATCGGTAGACCACGTGATGCAGCATATCCAATCTCTTCACGAGGATATTCAATTTGTCAACAAATCAAAAGAAAATATGATGGCATCTATCGAAAACATTTCGGCTGTAGCACAGCAGTCCGCCGCTTCTACGGAGCAAATCAGCGCTGCTGCCCAGGAGCAGACGGCTTCCATAGAAGAAGTGATTGCATCGATACAGGAGTTAGACGCAATGGTAAAAAACCTGACAAAATCCGTAGAGATATTCAAAATATAAATAGCCGGATCAAAAAATTAGCACTCTCGATAAGTGAGTGCTAATTTTTATATTGACGAAGAATTTATCTAGGTGTAATATAAATTTGTAAAAAACTACAGTTCCTTAGGAATTTACCAGGGACAACAACAAAATACGATCAAATGATCAGGAGGGTATTTATGAGTAAGCAAAAAGGAAATTTGTCTATCCACAGCGAGAATATTTTTCCTATCATTAAGAAGTGGCTGTATTCAGACCATGATATTTTTATTCGGGAGCTAATTTCCAACGGATGTGATGCCATCACAAAGGTAAAACGGCTACATAGCTTAGGGGAAGCAGACATAAAGGGCGAGCGGGATTTTTATGTGAAGGTAGTATTGGATAAAACAGCAAGAACCCTAAAGTTCATCGATAATGGAATCGGCATGACCGACGAAGAAGTAAAGAAATATATTAACCAAATCGCTTTTTCCGGGGCAGAGGATTTTCTAAAGAATTATAAGGATAAAGGGGACCGGGATCAGATCATTGGACATTTTGGATTGGGCTTTTATTCCTCCTTTATGGTAGCCGATGTGGTGGAAATCCATACCCTATCCTACCGCCCCGGCACAGAAGCAGTGAAATGGCGCTGCGACGGCGGTACGGAGTTTGAGATGGAGGCAGGCGACAGAACCGAAAGAGGTACGGAGATTACCTTGCATCTGGGACAAGATGGGGAAAGCTTCTTAAATGAATTTACTGTGAGAGAAACTATCGAAAAGTATTGTTCTTTTATGCCCTATCCCATTTACTTTGAGGTGGCAGACAAAGAACCGGAAAAGGATAAGGATGGAAATATCATTGTCTCTGAGCCGGAAGCATTAAATGATACTGCACCGCTTTATTTAAAGCAGCCGAATGCATGCAACGATGAGGATTATAAAATCTTTTACAGAAAGACCTTTAAAGATTTTAGGGAGCCTTTATTCTGGATACATCTTAACATGGATTATCCCTTTAATCTAAAAGGTATTCTCTATTTCCCTAAACTGAACACCGAGTTTGATACGATTGAAGGGCGCATTAAGCTCTATAACAGTCAGGTTTTCGTCGCGGACAACATCAAAGAGGTTATTCCGGAGTTCCTGCTGCTGTTAAAGGGCGTGATTGATTGCCCGGATTTGCCATTGAATGTATCCCGAAGCTTTTTGCAAAATGACGGTTTTGTACGAAAAATTTCTGATTATATTACAAAAAAGGTGGCAGATAAACTCAACAGCTTATTTAAAGACAACCGAGCAGAGTTTGAAAAGTTCTGGGAAGATATCAGTCCTTTCGTAAAATACGGATTAATTAAGGATCACAAATTCTATGAAAAAATTGAGGGCATTGTCCTTTATAAGACAACCAGCGAGCAGTACGTTACTGCTCAGGAATACCTGGAAAAGCATACCGGAAAGCTGGAAAAACAGATTTACTATGTGTCTGATCCCATCCAGCAGGCCCAGTATGTGAAGCTGTTGAAAGAGCATGAGGTAGAGGCAGTGATTCTGGAGCATAGTATAGATTCAGCCTTTATATCCCATATGGAAATGAAAAAGAATGATATCCACTTCAAGCGGGTAGACTCAGATATTTCAGAGCTCATGAAGGATTCCGACCAAGGGGTGGATGAAGAGATTAAAAACAAAGAAGTCGAAGCTTTAACAGCTGTATTTAATAAGGCCCTTAATAAAGAAAACACCAAGCTTCAGCTTGAAAATTTAAAATCTGAGGACATCGCTGCCATGATCATACTTTCTGAGGATAACCGAAGAATGCAGGAGATGATGCAGCGTTACAGCCTGGGAGGCTTTAATCCGAGTATGATGCCCAGCGAGGAGATCCTGGTATTGAATAAAAAGCATCCTTTAATTCAATTCTGTCTACGCCATGCTAAAGTAGATTCAGAAGAGGTCAAATTAGTTGCCCAGCAGGTGTATGATTTGGCAATGCTGAGCCATAAGCCTCTGTCGCCGGAGGCTATGACCAGCTTCATCGGGCGCAGCAATGAAATAATGAAGCGTATGATTACATTCCAAGAAAATAATTAACAACAGTTCATCCCTGTCTATAGATATTTAGACAGGGATTTTGCTTAAATATTATAGTTAAAAATGGAAATAAAAGAGGATTATTGTAATATTTTTCAGAATATTACTTTATAAAAAACAATATTTCGATAAAAAACCCTATAATTTCACTTTGCTGCTATGTGGCCAGACAATGGTCACGGGGAGGGATGATGATGAAGACAGAAAAAGATCTAACGTGGTTTGATGAAAAAATTGAAGAGCTGCAAAAAGAGTATGTAGATTTTTTAGAGTTTAACAGAGAACTCAAGCCACATAAAGAGACCCAAAAAATTATAGTGATCTATGTCATTATGGGAGGCCTATGGATACTGCTTTCTGATTACACATTGGGAGTACTGGTGAGTGATGAAGGGATGTATGTGCAATTACAGCTATATAAAGGCTGGTTTTACATTATTGCCACAGGATTAATTTTTTATGGAATTATTCATAAAACCATGAAATTATTCAAGAAAGCTATAGATAAAGTATTTCAAGGATATGAGGATCTAAGCTCTGCTCACGAGGAGCTGCTGGCTATGGATGAAGAGCTGAACCAGCAGTTTGACGAACTGGAGAAGCACCGGGATGCGCTTATGGTCAGCAACCAGCGTTATGAACTGGCTGTAGAGGGAGCTAATGACGGTATCTGGGATTGGGATTTGAAAAACGATGTATATTTTGTTTCTGCACGATGGAAGAAAGCCCTTGGATACACTGAGGGAGAATTGCCCAATCAGTATGACAGCTGGAAGGAGCTGATCCATCCGGAGGATCAGAGAGCTGTACTGTATAAAATAAGGGATTATCTGGAATCTAGAACAGGGAGTTATGAAGACACCTACCGTATACGGTGCAGGAACGGAAATTATAGATGGATTTTGAGCCGGGGGAAGGCCATCTGGCATGAAGAGGGACAGGCTATCCGGGCAGCAGGCTCCCATACGGACATTACCAGCTATATGGAACTGCAGGCCTTGCTGCATAAGGAAAAGGAGCTTTATCGAAGCATCATTAATGGGGCTGCTGTGTTTATATTAGGATTGAGTACCGATGCCAAAATCATAGAATTTAATCCCTATGCAGAGGAAATAACAGGATACCGAAAGGATGAAGTTTTAGGATTGAGATGGTTTGACTTATTCATACCTTCAGAAAAAAGAACCCATACCGATGAGATTGTGCAAAAAATCCTCAAAGGAGAAATTGTAAGGAATCAGGAAAATGAAGTAATAACCAAGGATGGACGACGGCTAGATGTGCTTTGGAACAATAATGCCATCTATGATAATCAGGGAAATGTATTGGGGATCATTGCTATGGGAACCGACATTACCCAGCGAAAGCTCATGGAAAAGGAATTATTCTCCCTGGCATATTATGACGAATTAACAGGGCTACCCAACCGGAAAATATTCAAGAATCATTTAGAAGAAATCATAGGTCAAGCACAAAACAAACAGCAGAGATTTGCGCTTTTATATCTGGATTTGGATAATTTCAAAAAAATAAATGATACCTTGGGCCACGCCTATGGTGATAGATTATTAAAAAAAATAGCATCTGCCTTAGGACAGACTGCACAAGGGGAAGAGCGGGTATATCGTTTAGGGGGAGACGAGTTTGGTATTGTTATCCCTAACATGATGAATGCCATAGAATTCCATAAACAGATTATTGCCATTATGGAGATCATCAGCAGAGTATGGGTGATAGAAGGGCAGGAGCTTTTTATTACTGCCAGCATGGGGATTGCAGTTTTTCCCGAGGACGGTCAGGATGCGCAGACTTTACTGAAAAATGCAGATACAGCCATGTATGTCTCTAAAGATCGCTCCAAAAACTGCTACACATTTTATACATCCGATATGAATGAAAAAGCGATTAAATATCTGGAGATGGAAAAGGATCTAAGGAACGCACTGCAAAGAAAAGAATTTAGACTCTACTATCAACCTATTGTAAATCTGAGAACAGGTAAAATAAAAGGGGTAGAAGCGTTAATCCGATGGGTGCATCCTGTAAAGGGGATGATTTCTCCGGCAGAATTTATTCCTTTTGCTGAAGAAACAGGGTTGATCGTGGAAATTGGAGAGAGAGTCATTGCAGAGGCATGCCGCTGCCTGAAGAAGTGGCGTGATATGGGGTTGCCCCAGATAAACATGTCAGTCAATCTATCTGCTAGACAGCTGAGCCAATATGATCTGGGAGATAAGATTCAGGGTATAATAGAAGAAGTCGGTGTATATGGTAGAGACTTAGTTTTTGAGATAACAGAAAACATGGCACTGTATGATTTAAAGCAATCCATGAATATATTGAATACCTTAAGAACCATGAATATCCGTATTGCCCTGGATGACTTTGGTACCGGATATTCCTCCTTAAATTATATCAAAAGGCTGCCAATTGATATGATAAAAATAGATAAAAGCTTTATAGGTGATATCACAAAGCATTTTCACGAACAAGCTATTGCCAAAACCATTATAGACCTTGCTCACAATATGAATTATCTGGTTACGGCAGAAGGAATTGAAACGGAAGAGCAGTATAGAATTTTAAAAGATTTTGACTGTGATTTTGGACAAGGATACCTATTTAGCAGGCCTATTCCGGAGGATGAATTGGAAGCATTGTTACAAGGGGAAAAAACCTTTGGGGTATTGATAGGGCATAAGACAGAGGAAAGGATGTAGGAGTATATTGCCTTATCATAAAGGGTTAAATGAAAGGGAGCAAAGATATGAAGACTGATGAAGAGGGTCTTAGATTTGTTTTATCTGCAGTAGGAGATGGCCTTTAGGATTGGGATATTGAAAAATATGCCGTTAATATCTTCCAATTGAAACTTTTTTTATTCAAAGGGTTGTTTTTTTATAAATATCAGACTTTTAAGGAAAATATACTGGCTATAGGGTTTCTCTGTAACAGAAAAGAAGGTATAGGATTAAAGAAGAAAAAAATAAAAGCAGACTTAAGTATAAACATTCAAAATTAATAATTATTCTGAAAAATTAATAAATATTTTGATTTACCTGCAATTTTGGGGATGCTATAATCACTATTGTACTGTAGTACTAGGCTATTAATAAACTATACTTTCAGACAATTGCTATTAAAATTAAAAAAGCTTCTTTTATGCAATAGCTGCTGCATAAAAATCTCAATCATACAATCGCAAAATAGGAGGTAGCAGAAGATGAATATTAGCTTAATCGGTGTGCCAATCAATTATGGCTGTGACAGAGAGGGTGCTCAGTACGGGCCTGAAAAATTGCGAGAGAAAAAAATCGTAGAGGTGATTAAGAAATATAACCATAGTATTTATGACTTTGGAAATATATATGTCCCAAAGGTATGTGATACAGAAAAATATGCCTTTCACGATAAAATGAAGTATCTTAAGCCGATCGTTGAGGTAAATACTAACCTGGCCCATCAGGTTTACAGTTCACTGGCTTCGGGCAACTTTCCCTTTGTGATTGGCGGAGACCATTCACTGGGCCTAGGAAGCATTGCAGGTGCCAGTAAGTATTATGAAAACTTGGCTGTTGTGTGGATTGATGCCCATGGAGATATCAATACCCCTGAGACATCCCCATCGGGCAATGTACATGGTATGCCGTTGGCAGCTGCCATGGGAGTAGGTTGTACTTCTCTGACAGATGTTTATTACAAGGGTGTTAAGGTAAGGCCGGAAAACGTATTTATCATCGGAGCAAGGGACTTAGATGAGGGAGAGATCAAGCTGGCCAAGGATAAGAAGCTGAATCTGTATACGATGGAAGAAGTAAGGCATATGGGAATTGAAGGGATGCTTCAAGACATTGTTAAAAAGCTGAAGGCAAATAATGTGGAGGCTGTGCATTTAAGCTTTGACATGGATGCGTTGGATTCTGATATTGTTCCGGGAACAGGAACACCTGTAACCGATGGAATGACCGTTGATGAGGTGAAGTATGTATTCAAGCATCTGATGGATACGAAGCTGGTAAAATCTATGGATTTAGTAGAGTTAAATACGTACTTAGATAAAAATGACGTTACTGCAGAAGTGGCAATAGAGCTGGTAGATTGGACCTTTAAGCTGATTGCATAAACCTAATAAAATAAATGAGAGGGCGAAAAACCGCTCTCTTTTTATTTGAAAAAAAGGGAGAATTGACAAAATCTTTAAACAATATATGATATAATTACCAGCATAATGAGAGAAATAGGGGTGAGGATATGGCAGACTGGCAACAAGCCCTAGTCCAGGATGTATTGGCATTGAATGCTGCTCATGCTGCAATCGTGAACATGGGGCAAGTGAAGTTTTCTGATGAGTTGCGGAAAATGTGCGAACAGAATAAATGCGGTATGTACGACAGTAATTGGATGTGCCCTCCTGGAGTAGGTGCGGTAGAGGATTTAAAGGCAAAAGCGATGCAGTTCGGGCAGGGGCTCCTGTTTCAGACAGTCCACCAGCTGAAAAACTCCTTTGATATGAAGGGGATGATGGATGGGAAAAAAGTACACGATGAAGTTTTCTGGGAAATTAGAACCATGCTTGCAGCTAAATATCAGATGGAAGAGACGCTTTCTTTGAATGTGGGACCCTGTGGATACTGTGAACAATGTGCTTACAAGGAAGGGAAAGAATGCTATTTTCCTGAGCATGCTACTGCCTCGGTAGAGGCTTACGGAATTGATGTCATGGCATTGACCCGCAGCTGCGGCATCCCCTATAATAATGGAAAAAATACGGTATCTTACATAAGCTTAATCTTATTCAATGACCATTAATAAAGCATAAAGTCGAAGGAGGAACAGGGATGAGATATGATTTTGACAGGATTATAGACAGAAGCAACAATTTTGCAGCAAAATACGATGAGCTGGAACTAAGATTTGGAAGGGGTGACCTGCTGCCCCTTTGGGTTGCGGATATGGATTTTAAGGCTGCCCAGCCGATTGTGGATGCGATTCGAGCTCGGGCTGCTCAGGAGATTTACGGCTATACAGCGAGGCCGGATACCTATTTTGAAGCCGTCGTGAGCTGGTATAAAAGAAGGTATGATTGGGAGATCCAGCGGGAATGGATGAGCTACAGTCCTACCGTTGTTACTGCTATGAGCATTATCATGCGGGAGTTTACAAAACCGGGAGACAAAATTATTATTCAGACACCGGTATACTATCCTTTTTTCAGTGTAGTACAGGACAACGGTCGGGAACTTGTATGCAACCCTCTAAAGCTTGTTGGAGAAGATTATGTAATGGATTATGAGGATCTGGAGTGCAAGATCGATGATCAAGTGAAATATCTTATTCTATGTAATCCACATAATCCAGTGGGAAGAGTATGGACAAAAGAAGAATTGACGAAACTGGGGAATATTTGCATGAAAAATAACATCAAGGTGATAGCCGATGAAATCCATGGAGATTTAGTGTTATATGGAAAAAAATATACCCCCTTTGCTTCTATTTCTGAGGAATTTGCCAAGTATTCCATTACCTGCATCTCTGCAACCAAGACCTTTAATCTTGCAGGCCTTCAGGCTTCAACAGTAATTTTTCCAGATACAAAAGATCATGACAAGTTTGAGAAAATATTAAATATATTAGATATAAAAAGAAATAACTGCTTTAGTTTGGTGGCAATGCAAGCTGCTTACCAAGAGGGAGAAGAATGGCTAAAGCAATTGATGGAGTATGTTGGAGAAAACATCCGCTTTGTTACCGATTATTGCGAAGACCATATTCCTCAAATTAAGCCCAATAAACCGGAAGGAACTTATTTGCTGTGGTTAAATTGCAAGGAGTTGGGTTTAAAGGATGAAGACCTTCATAATCTTATGGTGAACGAAGCCAAGGTAGCCCTCAATGGCGGAACCGGATTTGGCCCGGAAGGCAGCGGCTATATGCGGATGAATGTGGCTTGTTCGAGGAGGCTGTTAGAGGAAGGCTTAAGCAGGATAAAAAAAGCCGTAAGTAAAATTTGATGTTGAAGCCAATAACTATGTAAATTGCTCAATTTGTCAAAAGAGCTTGAAAAAGAATGAAATTCAGTAAGACACATAATTTGAAAGTTTTTATTGTAATGGAAGTCCATGCAATATTATAATTAGAATATTATATATATTCATTTAATTATTAAAAATAAGAAACTCTAAAGAATAAAATCAACTACCAACAGCATAAAGGAGGGAAGATGAAAAAGAAAGGAAAGAATCTGTAGAGCAAAAATTAAATAAGGAGGCAAAGTGAATGAACGAATTATTCGGATCCATTAATAAGTTTTTTGAGTTTATCGTTCCGATCGCTGATTTTTTATGGGATTTTCCCACCAATTATGCATGGTATGCCAATATTCCCATACTAGGAAAATTTACATTTGCAATTCTTCTTCTTGTGGGCAGCGGTATTTATTTGACTTTTAAAACGGGATTTGTACAGTGTACCAGATTCTCTAAAGGGGTACGTATCCTGATGGAAAAAAAGGCTTCTGATACAGGAGTAAGTCCATTGGCTGCCTTCCTGCTGAGCTCTGCTATGCGGGTTGGTCCCGGTAATATCATGGGGGTTACAGGAGCTATTTCTGTAGGGGGACCAGGAGCAGTATTCTGGATGTGGGTGTCTGCCTTTTTCGGAATGGCAACGGCCTTTGCAGAAGCTGTTTTAGCCCAGATTTTTAAAGAAAAGGAAGAGGATGAATTTGTAGGAGGACTTCCTTTCTATGGTAAAAAGATCTACGGAGACAAAAGATGGGTGGGAGTTTTATTATCCTGGATTTTCATCATTTACGCTTTATTCAGTATTCCGGGGCAAACCTTCCATATGTTTACTGCTTTGGGCTCTGTGGCAGATACGATGGCAGGGACCACCTTTGACCGTCAATCTGTCGTTTATTATGCCATTGCAATTTTCTTAATTATTTCCGTAGCTGTGACGGTTTTCGGGGGACTTAGAAGGGTAACTGCAGTAACTGATTTATTGGTTCCTCTCATGGCAGTAATCTATACCGGAATTATACTTATATTGATTATTATTAACTTTCCTCTTATACCTTATTTCTTCAAGGCCGTGTTTGCAGGAGCATTTACCCCTGAGGCCATCTTTGGAGGAGCTTTCGGCGTAGCCTTATCACAGGGAATTAAGCGGGGATTGATGTCAAATGAAGCTGGCCAGGGTACCATTACTATGGCTGCAGCAGTAGCCGACAACGATCACCCATGCGAGCAAGGGTTTGTTCAATCCCTTGGGGTTTTCTTAGATACAATTGTGATCTGTACCATGACGGCCTTTATGGTGGTTATGGCCCACGTATGGACGGGAGAAGCAGGAGTTGCCTGGGAGACTATCCGTTCTGCGAAGCTGACAGTTTATTTGACTTCCATTCAGCATCTTGTGCCTGGGACTTCTATGGATGCTGCAGTGAAAATGATTGTTTCTTTATGCTATGCATTGTTTGCCTTTACTACCTTGATCGGACTCATTCTCTTCGCAGAGATTTCAGGCAACTTTATTTCAAGAGGCAAGAGCTTTATTACAGGGATTCGTGCAGCTGGAGCTTTGTTTTTCGTTCCTTTTGGCGCATTAACTGTTCTTGCAGGACTTGAACTGGGAAATCTCTGGTATATTTCAGATTTCGTTAACATCATGGTAGTGTATGCCAACGTGCCGATCCTTATTTTAGGCTCTGGAATTATTATGAAAACCCTGGATCACTATAATAGAACCAATGGGGCCAGATTTGTCTCTCAGGAGATCGGAATTGAGACAGAGTACTGGAAAGCCGGTACTGCCAGCAAGGTAAAGTAATCCATCAAAGGTTCTTATGTATTAACAAACTACCTTTTTACCCGAGATAATGATCCGGTGTAAAGAGGTAGTTTTTTTGGAAAAGGATTTCCCAAAAGGAAGGGTTTTTGCATATAATCGTCGAAATGTTGCATAGTCAAAATACCAAAAGATATTCATAACTGCAGAGGGGGATTTATCCTATGAAGCTAAGAAGTAAGGTTCTGATTCCTGTTTTACTGGTTA
Organism: Geosporobacter subterraneus DSM 17957; assembly: GCF_900142145.1. Classification (GTDB taxonomy): domain Bacteria; phylum Bacillota; class Clostridia; order Peptostreptococcales; family Thermotaleaceae; genus Geosporobacter; species Geosporobacter subterraneus. The sequence continues at coordinate 31,450 of NZ_FQZV01000031.1, forward strand.
TGGTTGTTGCCATTAGTACTTTAGGTGTTGGCAGTTATTATTCTTCAAAGAAAATTATACTTCATCAGCTCTATTTGCAGGCGGACAATGAGTTAAGAACGATCACCAGTACTATGCAGATGTACAATTCGAGCTTGAATAACTTAATTGATACCTTGCGCATTGGGGAAGAAGGTTATGGCTATGTGGTAGATGACAGAGGGATTGTGGTTGCTCATCCAATGAAAGATACGGTGGGCATAAATTTAAATGATTATGACTGGGGCAAAGCAATACTAGAAAAAAGAAATGGCAATCTTACATATAGTTATGGCGGCCTTGAGCAATATGCAGTGTTTAAGCAGGTGGGGGGCAGCATTATTGTCATTGCTGTACCAACAAAAGAGTTCGTAGGCCCCCTCAATACCCTCCGTATACAGGTAGGAATTATTCTGCTGGGAGCTGTTTTGATTGCTGCACTGATCATTACAGTATTAATTCAAAGAACGGCCACAAAACCATTGGCACAGCTAGTGGATGTCATGGGCAAGGCAGGCAGTGGATATCTAAATGCAGAGGCAGATATTAAAAGCAAGGATGAAATCGGAGCGTTGGGAAGCAGCTTTAATCAGATGTTGAAAAATATTAGGCTTTTGGTGGGCAGCGTGAAGGAAATAGCCACAAAGCTGGAACAGGCGTCTGAAATGATTGCGGCTTCATCAGAAGAGGTGGGGGCTTCTACCGTAGAAGTGTCCAAAAGTATTCAGGAAATCGCTGCAGGCGCTACGAATCAAGCAGTGGAGGCTTCAAAGGGTTTGGATATAACGAGCCTGCTGTCAGAAAAGATTGTAGACGCCAATGGAAAAGTAGAAAAAACCCGATTCAGTACGGAGATCATGGAGCAGAAAAATAAACTGGGGATGCAGCTGATGGATGATTTGGAGCTTCGCTTGAAAGAAAACACGAAGGCAGCTGAGACTATTGGCGGAAATATCGGGGCACTTGCTGAAAAATCCAAATCTATTGGAACGATTGTTGAAACTATCCAATCTATTGCAGAACAGACCAATCTATTGGCACTCAATGCAGCCATTGAAGCAGCCAGAGCAGGGGAACAGGGAAGAGGCTTTGCCGTTGTGGCCGATGAAATCAGAAAGCTGGCTGAACAATCCTCCCAGTCCACAGATAAAATTCAAAGTATTATTGGTGAGATTGTTGCAGTTATCCAGACTACAGATGCGACGATGGATGGGGCTAAGGAAATTGTTATCAATGCAAATAACTCTCTTCTGCAGACAAAGGAAGCCTTCCGGCAGATCAGAGCTTCTGTAGAGGATGTTTCGGGGCAGATATTCGCTTTGAGCAGGGATTTGAAGGATATTTATGATGCCCAGGATGGCGTATTAAAAGCTATAGAAAATATTTCTTCGGTGTCTCAGCAGACTGCGGCGGCTACCCAGCAAATCAGTGCATCGGCAGAGGAGCAAACCGCATCCATGGAAGAGATCACCTCATCTGTACAGAAGTTAAATCAAATGATCAATCAGCTTGGAGAGAGCATAAAAACATTTAAGCTGTAAGCAGCAGGGCCAAGGAGTTTTGGATACTCTTTGGCCTTTTTCGATACTATGCAATATTGCAAAACAGATACATTTGTGATAAACTGAAAAAAACTGAACCGTTTATCGGGGAGCTGGAAGAATCCGGCTGAGAGGAAGGTCCATTGATCCTTCGACCCGCATACCTGATCTGGGTAATGCCAGCGTAGGAAGTATAACAAGTTTCGCCTATCATGCTGCATTAAACCGATGCAGTTTTTTTATTGCAAAAAAGGAGGAGAAAGCATGAAACAAATATCAACAAAAATGCTGGTAGAAGCAGGCATTATGATTGCACTGGCACAGATATTAAGCTACGTTAAAATCTTTGAAGCACCCTACGGAGGATCGGTTACAGCAGGAAGCATGGTGCCTATTTTGCTCTTTGCTATTCGCTGGGGCGTAGGACCAGGAATTTTAGCCGGTACGGTTTATGGGGCATTACAGTTTATACTTGGGCCGAAATACTCTTTTCACATCCTGTCTATTGTATTAGATTACCTGGCTGCCTTTGGTCTGCTGGGATTTGCAGGATTGTTCCGCAGGAATCTAAAGGGTGTCTACGCGGGAACCTTTTTGGGTATATTGGGCAGGTTCATCTCTTCGGTGCTTTCAGGGGTCATTATCTGGGCTTCCTATGCACCGGAAGGAACGAATCCCTGGGTTTATTCGATTGTATATAATGGGGCGTATCTGTTACCGGAGTTGTTGATCTCTTTCATTCTGGTGAGCATCTTATATAAAGCCTTCAAATCTATTCCTAACTAAAAATAAATATAAGGTTCCCTGCCGATAGTTTTAAGGAGGGGACTGACTCCGAAAAGAAACTCTACTATATAGGGTTCTCATCAGTCAGCAGGGTTGCACATTGTGCAACCCTATGATTATTTTTCCTCTATTTTTTTCAAAGGCATCACAGTAGGCCCCTCGATAATCTGGCCATCATAGGTGTATCTGGAGCCATGGCAAGGACAATCCCAGGAATTCTCCGCAGCATTCCACTGAAGCTCACATCCCAGGTGGGTGCAGGTGGTATCTACCAGATGAATCTTTCCGGCCTCATCCTTATAAGCTCCTGCTCTTTGACCATTCACCTCTACAATTTTTCCTTCCCCGGGCTGGAGGTCGATGTGATTTGGAACCGGTGCTAATTTTCCTGAAACAAATTCTGCAGCTACATCGGCATTTTCAACGATGAAATTCTTAGAGGAAGCAGCAGGAGTAAATCGGGCAGGATCATAAGCATCTGTCCAGGGATTGTCGCCTTTGACAATTAGATCTCTTAGAATGATTGCCGAAGCAGTGCTGTTGGTCATGCCCCATTTCTGAAATCCCGTGGCAATAAATATATTGTGCTTCTCTGAAGTAAGCCTGCCCACATAAGGCAGTCCATCCATGGTGATGCAATCCTGGGCAGACCAGCGATAAGGAATATCTTCCAGGGTATAGATCTCCTGGGCAAACTGTTTCAGGTTAAGGTAGTGCTGAAACGTATTTTCTCCCTGACCGGTCTTATGGTGATCTCCGATAAACATAACCAGCTCTCCATCTTCTGTCGGCAGAGATCTAAGGGAGCGGGTAGGCTGCTCCGCATTGATATACATGCCTCCGGGAAACCGTTCCTGAATCTTGCCAGCCAATACATAGGACCTTTCTTGATAGATTTTGGCAAAGTAAAAGCCGTGCTTGTCATAAAAGGGATAATGGGAAGCAATAATGATATTTTTTGCGTATACCTTTCTGCCACTCGCACTGACGACGGCAGGACTATCGCCTTCCTCAATATCTACAGCTCTTGTTTGCTCAAAAATATGGCTTCCGTCCCCTGGAATCTGTTTCGCTAAGGCAAGCAGATATTTTCTTGGATGAAACTGTGCCTGATCCTCAAAGCGCATAGCAGCCTTTACTGGGAAGGGCAGAGGGATTTCCTTCTGATAAAAGGCTTTAATGCCAAGCTTGGAAGCGGTTTTTACCTCAGCCTCGATTTTTTGAACATATTGATCCGATTGAGTATAAACAAAGGCAGGCTGCCATGAGAAATCACAATCTATACTTTGCTCCTTGATCAGTTGGGCAACTGTCTTAATGGCTGATTCATTGGCTGCTGCGTACTGTTGGGCCCTTTCCTCTCCCATTTGATGCATAATTTTATTATAGATGAGGGTATGCTGGGAGGTGACCTTTGCGGTAGTATAGCCGGTAGTTCCCTGAAGAATCCGATCGGCTTCCATGACTGCAACCTTCAGACCTTCTTGTTTTAATAGGTATCCTGCAGTGATGCCTACCATTCCACCTCCTACGATTGCAACATCTACCGCAATATCTCCCTGGAGCTCTGAATAATCTGTCCTGGGTGTAGAGGCAATCCAATAGGATTGAGGAGGATTTGGGAAACTGATTTCTTTTAAACTTTCTTTTTGCATCAATATAACCTCCTTGTTCATATGGTTTATACAGATAAAACTTTAGATCAAATGCTATTAGGATGAAACTTGCTGCTGAAATCCCTGGAGCGGAAAATGGCGGGTCTCCCGATAGTCTTTCGAGGACCGCTCCAGGTCAGACCACTTGCTGCATCGGCTTCCCCACCGGCTGGCCAAGCTTTCTCCAATGTAGAGCTCATTGATTTCGCAATGGTTGGAGCAGTCAGCACAGGAAAAGGTTTTTGGGACACAAGAGAAGGAGCTAATTGTTTTTACACCGCGAAAAGCCGATTCATGTCTGGTTCTTTCATGCCACTGTTTAGCCAGCAGGGCAGCACCCCATGCGCCCATAACGTTATGATGCTCCGGGACGGTGATGGGAATGTCTAATCTCTGTTCAAAGGCGGCCTTAATACCTTGATTAGCGGCCACACCTCCCTGAAAGAGGACTGGTGGTTCGATTTTTTTTCCCCGGGCAACGTTTGAGAGATAATTGCTTACCAATGCAATGCAAAGGCCAGCGATCAGATCTTCCTTCTTATAGCCCATTTGCTGCTTGTGAATCAAATCAGATTCAGCAAATACACCACACCTGCCGGAAATTTTAACGGGGCTGTAAGATTTTAGAGCGTAACTTCCAAATTCTTCTATGGGGATGCCTAACCTTCCCGCTTGATGATCCAGAAAAGAACCTGTTCCGGCAGCGCAGATGCTGTTCATATTAAAACCTGTTGAAATACCGTTCTTAATGAATATGATTTTTGAGTCCTGACCACCGATATCAATCACTGTCTTTACTCTTGGCTCAACATGCTTTGCAGCTGCTGCATGAGCAGTAATTTCATTTTTTACAACATCTGCACCTACCATAACCGATGCCAAGTGGCGGCCGCTGCCCGTTGCACCGATCCCTAGAATTTCCTGGTTCAACAATCCCTTTTCCTTAGAAAGCTGAAAAAAAGACTGTTGAATGGCTTCGATGGGGCCACCCTCCGTACGTCTATAGGTACTCCAAAGCATTTCTCCATGGTTTCCAATCAATGCCAGCTTTGTTGTTACACTGCCCACATCAATTCCGATATAGTATCCCATTGCCAACACTCTCCTTTCTTTTTTCATAACGTCTTTCTAATAATAAGTCTAAGAAGGCATCCACACGGGTTTCAAATCCAGCTTCGCCGGTCTGATCGCTAACGATAAGCGAAAGGATAGGGATGTCCAGCTTTTCTGTAAGCTGACTTAAAATACTCTGCGCTACAATTTCCGGCATGCAGGTAAAGGGCATAAGGTGGATGATGCCATCAACGCCTTCTTGAGCAGACAATACGCTTAATCCTACACTATGCATGCCATGGCCTCCCACTTGTTCTGACAAATAGGGAGCAGCAGCAGCGTGAACAGCTTTGGTTCTGACCATTGCCTTAGGGGTATGGAATAGATTGCTCTGGAGCCAGTGACTTACACTAATCTCCCTTTCTACTAAAACCCGAACATCGGGGTGGCGGCCTAAAAATCTTTCAATACCCATGTTTACGAAGGGTTCCAGCAGTACCCAGATTTCACCTACAAGGGCGATCCTCAGAGGTTCTGTTTCTTCTAGGGCAATAGAGGTCATTTCCTGAATAAAGTCCCTACGAAGCCGTAAAAGCTCTCGGTAGGAAAAGCATTGATCCACTTGGGATTGGAATTTTAAATAGACACGGTCTGCCTGACCCCGTTCTGCCTCATAGGCTCTAAATTTCCGCAGCAATTCATCTCCGTGGTCTAAAAGCTTTAGTTTATAATAGGCCAGTCCAATGCTTTTACCAATGGTACCCCAGGAGGCATTATTGGTAATTTTTTTGACAGAGCTGATAAAGCTGGAACCGTTTTTGTTTAAGGGAAAGGGTGAGTCCAAGATGGTCATATCGAAGCTCAACCCCTTTCTTTTTAACAGCATATCCTGTATTTGTGCATACCAGCCCAAACGGCAAATGCCTTTTCCTCCTACCATGAGGAAGCCATTGACTCCCATCTCCAGCAGTTCAATCATCTGTCCCAAGGTAGCTGTCAAAGGCAGGCAAACAAATTCTGGAACCAGATCTTTGCCTAATTCGATGGATCGCCGGGATAGGGCTGGCGGACGGATCGTCTCAACACCGCATTGTTTTAGTATAGAATCAATAACGATATCCAACCGTCCCATAGAGGGAAATCCAATAATGTTTTTTTTATGCTCAACGGCAGGGATTACAGGGGAAGAGGATAGTCCTGCTTCTTCCGTATTTTCCCGGTTTTCAACTGCCGTATCCATAAAGGCTTCTATTCTTGTGACAAGTCCCGCTTCTCCTGTTTGCTCATCCATAAAAAGCTTCAGCAGTGGAATATTCATTTCTTCAGCCATAGCTTCAATATAAGGCTCTATAATGGATTCAGGGCCACACTCAAAAAGACCTACTAAAACCAAACGGTCTACCAATCGGTTCTTCATAAGATAAAAAGCTGCTCCCAGCAATTGAGCTTCAAAGGTCCAAAGCTTTTCGCCTTCAAAGATCTGCTGCATTTCCTCTCTGATTTTTGTCTCCGATATCATTTCTGGAGTAATGACTTTGCCGTAGCGTCGGAGGCGGTCCGGGAGATTGTGACTGATCCATTCATACAGTACATAGGGATGGCCAATCAGACCAATGGTGTGGGATGAGTGGGAGGCTGGCGGATTAGAGGATTTTATAGACCTTTTGCCATCGAAGCATCTATAAGCTTCCTCTATGGTTAGACCATGGGAGGCCATTAAAGAAGAGACTTCCTTTTGTACCTCCCAGCCATGTTGGATAGCTTTTGCTACATCTTTTTTATTTAAACCCAGTGATCCCGTTAGCTGAACCAGGTCTTGGACCATCACTTCAGGATTTTGGACATCGATACGGGGGGATAGTATCCGGCTTTCTTGGCCAAAGGTTGTCTTGACCATATCTGGTATGCCGATGAATTTAGGACAGCAGTAGCTTCCTTGATCGACACGAATCAGCTTTGGCAAAAGAATATAATCACAGTCTGTTTCAAGCAACTGCTGTACGTGGGCGAAATAAAGCTTTACTGCTACACAGGGCTCATCCGTGGGACAGGCGGACAAATTTTCTAAAGTAGACTTGGTGGTGGGTAAGGATAAGGCCGTTTCAGCTCCCAAATCTGAAAGCAGTGTTTTAAAAAAAGGATAAAGATAATAATAGGACATAGCCCTTGGAATCGCAATACGAATCATAAAAACCTCCAAATTCTGTAGATTTACAACATTTCCTAGTATTTCCAAACTTGTGGGAGATATACATTCTGTTTAGCCGTGCAGGGAGACAGCACCGGGTATTATTGACGGGATTCAATTTTGTTCTTGTCTAGGAAATTATGGAGTTTTATAATTAGTGAAAATAATAATTGAGGAGAGTCAATTTTGTTCATAGGGGATGATTAAAAGGTCTTTATTTTGCTGCCATTCTGCGTATAAAATATCTTGTGCATCCTTATAACCCTTGGTGCGAAGCTGCTCCGCTAACCATGTGACAGGGAGACCGAAATTGTCTAGATTATCCTGAATAATCTCCCCATCCATGATTAAAGCACCGGGTAAATAGACAGGTTTTTCAGGAAGCTGAAGATCTTGACGACTGATAAAGTCGTAGTTAGATTTTTTTAAGATACTTAAGGATCCGTTGAGTTCTAAAACCGCATACTCTACTTCCCGCAGGGAAAAAACATCCTTCTGACGCATCAAACTTAATAACTCATTCAAATCCATTCGGTTTTTTTTCAATTCCTGATAGTCGATCTGGCCTCTGCGGATAAGAACAGAAGGACTGCCCTGAAAAAAATTCCTTGTTCTCTTCACTTTTTGCGTGAGCAGTTCCACCAGAAAAAGGAGGCTTCCCCATAGAGCAATTGCGTAAACTACATATTTGATACTGATTTCCTTATCATAGACAGCATTACCCAACAGTTCTCCCAGTACCAGCGCCGATATAAAGTGGAAGGGAGTCAGTTGGCTGATTTGAGGTTTACCTAAAATATTGGTAACCAGCAGCAGTGAAAAAAACCCTACCAATAGTTCAATAGTTACACTGTAGAAGTCCAGTTTGTTCAAATAAAAACACCTGCCCCAACAATGAAATTCGAAAACAATGGCTTTACTATAGTTATTCTTCCAGAAGCTGCCCAATTCTATGTAAATATTCACAAAGAAGTATAAAAAAGCACACAGGGGGTGCTTCGCCAAGGGAACCTAGTTCCCCTTCGACGACTGCAAGACAGTCTGAGCACCCCCCTTACTCCGGCAACACGATAACTAAATTGAGGGAAGAGTTCCAGAATAAAACTATGGAAACTTATGGAATTCCTTTGAAAGATAAGGTATGATAGAGTGGGGGATAAGCTTAATCGTAGAGGACTTGACGAAGAAATAGAAATTGCCATCAAAAAGGGGTTGAAACAGTGGGGATATTTTCAGGGTTAAAGGATAGAAAAAGTGAGGCACTCTCGCTGCATAGGGTTTTATTCGAAACCTATAGAAATAAGGTATACAAAACTGCTTATTTTATCGTAAAAAACGAGGATGATGCCAAAGACATCGTACAGGATACTTTTGTCATTGCATTTAGCAAATTAGAGCAGCTGCGGGATACGGAAAAATTTGAAGCATGGCTCTGTACTATTGCCTGTAATCTGGCAAAGGACCGATATAATAAAAACAAAAGAGAAATTTGCATGGCTGACGAGGATCAAATATTGGCCTGGGGCTATGATAATCATAAATTTGGCTTTGAGCTTCCGGAAGACATATTGGAAAAAAAAGAAGTACAGGCCTATATTCGGGAACAAATTAAGGGCTTGAAGCATCATTATAGTGAGGTACTTTATTTATACTATTATTGTGATTTATCTTATGAAGAGATTAGTAAAGCACTAAATTTAAATATCGGTACGGTCAAAACAAGGCTATTTCGGGCAAAAAATATTCTAAAGGACAGCCTTCAAGGGATGCAGTTGGAAAAGGAGGGTAGTCATGAATAGAGAAGAGATTATGGATGTTCTGATCAAAAACGCTTTGGCAGATGCCATGGAAGAGATCCACGTTCCCTCTATGGAGGACAGCTGGAAGCATATTGAAAAAAGGATTCATAAAGAAAAAAAGAAACCCTCTGTACACAATAATATTGCAGCGGCGGTGATCCTGCTGCTGATTGGTGTGGCTGCCGGTGCTGCCATCAATCACGAGGGCTATGCCAACTATTTTCGAACCATGAATATTTTTACCAGTGTGACCGATCAAAGTATAAATGTACAAATGGATAACAGGACCCCGGGGGAGATAAGACATGTAAGGAGGCAATCTCTAATAGCAGCCGAGGAAGTACAGCTGGAAGATATGGAAATGAGTCTGGAGGATGCCAGGGATGTGGCCAATTTTAAAATACAAGAACCGGAGTATATGCCAAAGGGATATACTGTAAACAATGTAATCCTTACAAACCTGGGGCGGAAGACCATAAAAGCAAGAATCTCTTATGGTACTGGGGATAAGAAAATAGAATTGCTGCAGGAGCCGATGTTCGGTCAGTATGCCGCCAGTATTCATATTAACCCGAAATACGGAAAGGTTTCGGAAAAGAGAATCCATGGATTCAATTACATGATTTTTGAATTTGTGAACGGAGAAATAAAAATCCATTGGGATCGCAGTGAAGTTAAATTTACATTAACTGGAAATCTGGATCGGGAGGAAATGTTAAGAATTGCCGCTTCTGTGCGATAGAATCTACTAAATAGTTTGCCCTGGCAGGCAGTCTGCCAGGGCAGGGGAGGCAGGGAAAAGATTTTCTGATGTTTACACGCAACATAATCAAGGATTTAAATAAAAAAGCTTCCAATTCTAGATTCTTAGAAAGGGAAGCTTTTATTTTATACCTTAGGGATATTTCGGCCATAGAAGATCTCGGCCATTTCTTTCTTTAGACGCTGCTTGATTTTTTTCTTCTCACCGGGAAGAAGTTCTTTTTTTGTAATACCAAATAAATAGTTGTCCAGGTCAAATTCCTTCAATAGCATTTTTGTATGGAAGATATTTTCCTGATATACATTTACGTCAATCATATGGTATCGATCACGGGTATCTCCTGCGATGTAATTTTGAATAGAATTGATCTTATGATCGATAAAATACTTTTTACCGCTTACATCTCGGGTAAAACCTCTTACACGATAGTCTATAGTCATGATGTCGGAGTCAAAGCTGTGAATCAAATAATTTAATGCCTTCAAAGGGGAGATATGTCCACAGGTAGAAACATCGATATCTGCCCTAAAAGTACTGATTCCTTCATCAGGATGATACTCGGGATAGGTATGAACGGTGATATGACTCTTGTCCAAGTGAGCAACCACAGCATCAGGAAGAGGGCCTGGAGCTTCGTTGTTAGCAGATGTATCCGTAGGATCTACATGACCTTCTGAAACCAATATTGTAACACTTGCTCCTTGAGGGTCATAGTCCTGCTTAGCGATATTAAGAATATTTGCGCCGATAATGTTGGCTACATTTGTTAAGATGTTTGTAAGCCGTTCTGCATTATACTGTTCATCAATATATTCTATATAACCTTTACGGTCCTCAACGGTTTTTGCATAGCAAATGTCATACATGTTGAAACTTAAGGTCTTTGTAAGATTATTAAAGCCATAAAGCTTTAGTTTTTTAATAGACTTAATTTCCATCTTTTCCTCCTTCTTCCATTGTGGTCTATTTTTGAAAAAACCTTATATTTACTAATATTATTCCTTGCGTTATCAATTATAAACCTAGTGATTGAATATATCAAGGGAAATGTTAAAACCTTTTCGCTCAATCGGGTCATTAGATAATAGTATAGCACTTTTTGTTCGTATAGAAAAGATATATTGACAGTACAGCAAAAAAAAAGTAAAATGAAAAGACGTGCTTTGAGGAAAAGTAAAAAGAACCGGAAATAGTCCGATTCTTTAGCACATCCTGCTGCTATAGACCTAGGAATGGGAATCCCCCAGAACAAAGTAGGATTACGACAATAAAGATCAGCAAGGTATTATCTCCAAATCCATGGAAAATATTGCAGAATGGACCTATGCCGCCGCAGAGCACGAAAAAAACTAAAATCCATATTAATATATTGTCTCCTCCAAAGAATCCTAACCCGGATTTTTCTACAGCTGTATCACTCATTCTTTAGACACCTCCTCTATGGCTATGTAAACCCACATAAACTTCCTTGTCATAATAGCTTATGCAGATAAACCTAGGAGTGTGACAGGAGAGGCATAAAATAGGGATCCGAGTATTTTGCTTAAAAGGATATGTTGAAAATATTGCCAGCAAAATATTTCACAGGATTCATTGACAGAAGACAAGTTTTTCGATATAATAAAATTCTGTTAAGGCATTGCGTATTGCCCAGCTGATAAAATTTATTTATGGAGAGGTGTCCGAGTTGGCTAAGGGGCACGCCTGGAAAGCGTGTAAGGCCGTATGGCCCCGCGGGTTCGAGTCCCGCTCTCTCCGCCATTATACTGTTTATAAGTTTTGCCGTGCTAGATGGGGAGGTAGCGGTGCCCTGTAACCTGCAACCCGCTGCAGCAGGATTGAATTCCTATCGGAGGCCTGCTGTTGTTGAGCCTGCCCTGAGTAAGTGGCGAGGACGACTGGGTCCCGCGCAACGGGAACTTATGAACCCCGCCAGGTCCGGAAGGAAGCAACGGTAAGTAAGCACTCTCGTGTGCCGTGGGGGAGCCTGGTCTGAGTTAACTGTTCAGGTAACGTCAGTAATAGCATGTCAACGATAGGTGCACGGCCCTATATATGTTTAGGAAACATGTAGATTTTTCTACATGTTTTTTATTTGCCCCAAAATATCATATATGACACGACTTTACAAAATGTGATATAATAAAAAATAATCTTCAGCTTTCGAAGGGGGGGTCATCGCTTGATTGGGAGAAGCTATGCGGCAAAACTGACCTTAATCATCATGATTACTACTTTGATTCCTATTGTGCTTCTGGGTTTTTTCGTTTATGGGACGATTGACTATTCCAGTTCCTCTGCCTATAAGATCTTAAGCGTTTTCTTTGTATTGGCCGCCCTGTTGCTGATTTGGATTGGTTTTGTGGGGTATTCAGTTTCAAAACATATTTCCAAACCTATGGAAATCTTGCGCAATGCTGCCCGGGAGATCTCCGCAGGAAAATATGATATATACATAGAGCATAAGCCCTATAAAGATGAAGTTGGTGAAGTAATGATTGCTTTTAACCAGATGGGGGCAAAACTTCATGAAAACTATCAAATGCTGATGGAGCAGGCACTGCAGTTAATGGAGAACAATTCACAGCTGCAGGATATGAACATAGAATTAGAGGCATCTTATGAACAACTCCAGGCAACTGCAGAACAGTTAAATCACTCCGAAGAAAAATATAGATTATTGATAGAAAACATTTCCGAGTTGGTATGGGTAATGGACCCAAATGGAAATATCAGCTATATCAATGACCAGGTAGAATTAATTTTAGGCTATAAAAAGGAATTGCTGATAGGAAAACCTCTATCAGATATTCTGTGCCCATTACATGAATATGCTGTCTGTGCAAATATCATCGAAGGCATAAAGCAAAATGACTATGAGAATTTTGAACTTTGGATGCTTGCAGCCGACGGACAGCGCCGGGTGGTGATGGAAACCAACACGAAACGGATTTATCAGAATGGTTTATGGGTTGGCGTGCAAGGATTAGGGCGTGACGTAACAGAAAAGAGAAAGCTGGAAAAAGAGATACGAAGAACAAGCAAGGAAATTGCATCATTATATGAAATTAGCAGTGTACTAACGGCCTCGAAAACTACTTTGAAAATAGATGAATTATTAGATCAGATTGTGGACAAAGTTATAGAAACTCTAGGCGTATCTCTTTGTTCTATAAGATTATTGGAAAACCAGAAACAATTAATCTTAAAGGCGTGCAAAGGCCCCCTAAGCAGCTTCGTATATAGAGATGCAATCTATATTGATGGAGACAGAATGGGAAAAGCCGTTAAAGAAAAACGTACGGTAGTTTTTAATGACCTGGGAGAAGATCACGTGACCCTTTACAACCAGGGAGTCATGGAGAAGAATAGAATTAAGCATGTGGCCTTCATCCCCCTTATAGTAGAAGAAGAAGTCATCGGTGTCATGACCGTTAGCAGTGAAGATAGGCTAGACCAAGGCAACATTCACATCCTGGATACATTATCGAATCATGCTGCTGTTGCCATAGAAAAGGCAAGGCTCTATGAGGATCTTAAAGAATCCTATTTTAAAACCATCAGAGCATTGGCAGTGGCTGTTGAGGCTAAAGATACCTATACTCAGGGACATTCCCTTCGGGTGGCCCAGTATGCAGTGGAGGTAGCCAAGCATTTAGGAATGAATGATCAAGAGCTTGAGGAGATTGAAGTGGCGGGAATTCTCCACGATATTGGAAAGATTGGCATTAGTGATTTGATATTGACGAAGCCGGGGAAGCTGGATGAAGAGGAGTACAGTAAGATTACACAGCATCCGATCATAGGCAGAAAAATCTTAGAACCCATCGGTCTCTCTCCAAAAATCATGGAGGCCATCCTGCTGCACCATAGACGTCATGACCTAAAGGGATATCCACAGGATATAGAAGTAAAGCAACTGCCTTTATATGCAGAGATCATCGGGGTAGTAGATGCCTTCGATGCCATGACATCCCAGCGTTCTTATCGAAGAAGTCTGACCATGGAGGAAGCCTTAGAAGAATTAAAAAACTGCAGCGGCAGTCAGTTTCATCCGGAAGTGGTGGAGGCGATGGTGGAAATTCATAAAAGTATATCTTAGGATTTATACATACTGTAGAAATAGAATCGAGGCGGCCCCTTGCAGCTGCCTTTTTTATTGTCCTGGAAAGTATAAAATAGCTAGATATATGTTAATATGTTATAATGGTAAATAATTGGACTTAAAATACAGTCAACAATAATTCCAATGGAAAGAGGGTGATCCCCTTGACATATATTGCCTTATATCGAAAATGGCGACCGAAAACCTTTGAGGATGTTATTGGGCAGGAGCATATCACACAAACCTTGAAAAACCAGATCAAAAATGACAGTATCGCCCATGCATACCTGTTTTGCGGCACTCGGGGAACGGGTAAAACCTCTACGGCAAAGATCTTTGCCAGGGCTGTCAATTGCTCTAATCCTATAGATCTAAATCCCTGCAATCAATGTGATGTTTGTATCGGTATTCAGCATGAAACGGTTATGGACGTCATTGAAATCGATGCTGCCTCTAACAATGGCGTAGACGACATCCGTGAATTAAGAGAGAATGTAAAATACCCTCCTACCAATGGAAAGTATAAGGTGTACATCATTGACGAGGTACACATGCTTTCGACGGGGGCCTTCAATGCCTTGTTAAAAACCCTGGAAGAACCGCCTCATTTTGTAATTTTCATTTTGGCTACCACTGAACCCCATAAGATTCCTGCCACCATATTATCCAGATGTCAGCGCTTTGACTTTAAGCGTATAAGGGAAGACGAGATGGTGAAAAGCCTAAGTCATATCTGTAGGGAAATGAATATTCATACAGAAGAAACTGCTCTCCGGCTAATTGCTCGCAATGCTGATGGTGCTATGCGAGATGCCTTGAGCCTGCTGGATCAATGTATCTCATACTGTGTGGATCAGATCACCTATGATGATGTCATTGGCGTTTTGGGGACAGTCACCGATGAATTTATTTTTAGCCTTGTCAATGCAGCAATAGCAGGAGATTCAAAAGCGGCTATGGAAAATATCGAAGCCCTTATTGGTGCGGGAAAGGATATTCAGCAGTTTATCAAGGATTTGATAGGACATTATAGAAATCTGCTGATGACAAAGGCTTCCCAAAATCTGGAGGGAATCATTAATCTTTCCCGGGAAAATATAGAAAGGCTGAAGGAACAGGGAAACAGAACCGATACCCAGGCCATTATTCGAGCCATTCATATTTTATCAGAGGTGGAGGTAAATGCTAAATGGTCCAGTCAGCCGAGGATACTGCTGGAAGTTGCAGTATTAAAGCTATGTCAGCCCATGCTTGATCCATCGGTAGACGGATTGCTGGAGCGGATTGCCGCTGTGGAGAAAAAGCTTCAGCAGGGGTTTGCAAGAGGGGAAATAGAAATAGATGCAGAAGAACAGAAAAAACCGGTAGAATCACCAAAGGAAAAGATAGAGGAAAGACAGCTGACAACGCCGCCGGCTGTTTCCAGCAAAGCACTTTCCTTCGAGAAAATTGAAAAGCTTTGGCCCGATATTTTGAAGGAAATTAAAAAAAGGAAAATATCCGCCCATGCAGTATTGATGGAAGGAAAACCTGCTGCTGTAGAGAAGAGTACATTGCTGATCCTATTTAAAGATGGCTTTGGATTTCATAAGGAGGCTGCGGGAAACAGCCCCAACAAGGAGTTTATTGAAGGGGTCATCGGTGAGATGTTGGGGGAAGCTGTGCAAATCAAATGTATCATGGAGGATGAAGCCCCAAAACTTTCTGAGGCCAGCAGAGAAATATCCATAGCGGAAGAAGATCTGGAGGTTCAAAAGATCATAGAGATCTTTGGAGAGGACTTGGTGGAAATCATAGAAGAATAATCATGATTATATCAATATTTGGAAAATATATATGGTATAATAGTGTATGAAAAAGAAATTCGTAAAACGGAGGAGATAAAATTGTCAAAAGGAAAATTCCCCGGAATGCCCGGTAATATGAATAATATGCTGAAGCAGGTACAAAAGATGCAAAAGGAAATGGAAAGGCTTCAGGAAGAGATTGCACAAAGAGAAGTAGAAGCCAGTGCCGGCGGTGGAGCCGTTACGGTAAAAGTAAATGGAAAGAGAGAAATCCTAGATATTGGCATCCAGCCTGCGGTTGTGGACCCTGATGATATCGAAATGCTCCAGGATTTGATCATAGCTGCTGCCAATGAGGCTTTGAGAAAGGCTGAAGAAATGATGGCGAAGGAAATGGGCAAGGTTACGGGCGGAATGAATCTGCCGGGCTTATTTTAGTATTAAAAAAGTTTATAAAGCACAAACAAAGGCGGGCCTTGTGTCCGCCTAAAATTATAGAGAAACATTTGCTGAAAAGAGGAGATTCGATGAATTATTATGCGGCGCCGGTAGCTAGATTAATCGAGGAATTTTCAAAGCTTCCTGGCATAGGAAGAAAATCTGCTCAGAGACTGGCATTTTATGTACTAAGTATGAGAGAAGAAGATGCTGTAAGCCTTTCAGAGGCGATTGTAGAAGCAAAGCAAAGAACAAAATACTGCTCTTACTGCGGCAACATCACAGATATAGATCCCTGCAACCTTTGCAGAAGTGAACAGCGGGACAAGAGCATGATCTGTGTAGTTGAAGATCCGCGGGATGTTGTAGCTATGGAGAAAACAAGGGAATTTAAAGGGGTATACCATGTGCTCCATGGTGCGATTTCTCCTATGGAGGGCATTGGGCCGGAGGATATACGCATTAAAGAACTGCTCCTTCGACTGCAGAATATGTCTGTTAAGGAAGTGATCTTAGCTACAAATCCAACGATTGAAGGTGAAGCTACCTCTATGTATATCTCCAAGCTGATCAAGCCCATGGGCATCAAAACCACCAGAATTGCTCACGGAATACCGGTGGGGGGAGATCTGGAATATGCTGATGAAGTAACGCTGTCTAAGGCGTTGGAAGGAAGAAGAGAGATATAAAAATGAAGTTTTTGCTGTGAGATCATGGTTCGGACGGTTTAAAAACCTTCCGGCCATTTTTTATTGTCAAG
This sequence comes from Geosporobacter subterraneus DSM 17957, assembly GCF_900142145.1. Lineage (GTDB taxonomy): Bacteria > Bacillota > Clostridia > Peptostreptococcales > Thermotaleaceae > Geosporobacter > Geosporobacter subterraneus. Next base: position 48,343 of record NZ_FQZV01000031.1, read on the forward strand.
GAAATTATAAATTTGCTGGAGCTTCAACAAAAGTAATTTCAAGGCTTAGGGTATTCCGTAATATTTGAAGACAATAAAAAACAGGGATTGGTATAGGAGAGGAGAACAGCGATATTTTTATGAAATCTACTTTTTCTTATGAGCCGCTTCCATACTTGTTGATTCCGCTATCTCCTCTTTTAAAGAGGGCTAATAAGAACAAATAGAGATTAAACAAAGGGATTAATAAAAGAAAGCCCGAGTAGCCAATATCATGAAGCCGCCTAACCAGCAGAGATATTCCTGATAGGGTAGTTAAGAGATATGGGACAAGAATGAAGGCGATACTGTAGGTTTCCGGCGGATTTAAAATAAAACCTGTTGTTATGCTCTGCATGATATAAACAGGAATGAAAAGCTTTAAAAATGCTCTCCTGCTTAAACGGCCTCTAAAAGAAAATAAATGAAACACAGCAATCACCTCCAGCATCAGTATGAAAGGTTATAAACTTTATTATCTTATATTTACAAAAGCAATATTCATATATAGATTTATGCCAGTAAAATGAAAGATAAATGTAGGGGACGACCTATGTGTCGTCCCGAAAAAGCGGGCAGACACCCGGGTCTGCCCCTACAAAATAACATCTTGTTGTAGACGCGTTTATCTATATAGATGACTGAGAATCCTAATTTATACTCGGAACGACGAAGGCGGAGGCCACTGAAAAAGTCAAATAATAAGTTGTATCCACAGGATTGTCATTCTGAGCGCAGCGAAGAATCTTAGGATTTAAGCCACTTCAGAAATTCTTCATTTCACTTCGTTTCATTCAGAATGACACAAACCAGGAGTTTTCCAGTGGCCTTCGAAGGCGTGGATCTCTACATCTCTATTGAGGTTTACGTAGGGAACGGCCTCTGTGCCGTTTCGCTGAATGTTAAATTTCTTAATCACAGATCTATAGAGGAGAATAGATCTTTGATGGATGGCAGAGTTTTCATAACACTTAACAAAATTAACAGAAATTTTATATAAGGTTAATGGTCTGTTAATATTCCTTTCATATAATAGGAAAAGAAATAATAAAGAATGGCGCATTTCAGGAAAAACCTGCAAATGATGACATAGTGAAGGGATGTTGCAGATGAGTGACCTGGCCCATATAGCGGAATCAAGTCCAGTGGTGTATCATTTCCAGGGCGTATTATCAACAAGAGACCGGAAAAAATACTTTCAATTTCCCTTTGAAGTCAAAGAAGGTGCCACAAAGATTTATGTTCATTTACAATATAATAAAGAACCTAAGAATATGCTCTATCTGCAGCTTTATGACTACAGAAGATTTAGAGGGATTGGGAAATATACGGCTAATGACAAAAGAAATGAGATTGAAATAGTGGTTGCACCTACCTATGCATCTCCGGGGGCAATATTCGGAAACATTCCTAAAGGACGATGGATCGCTGAAATAGACAGCATGGAGGTCTTTGCAATTTGCAAATACCATCTCAACATCGAGGTATATTATGACAATGATATTATTAACCGGTTTGCCATTAAAAAACCAACCCAAAAGAAGCATGTTTTATATAATGAGAAAAAGTGGTATAAGGGAGACCTTCATATACATTCCGAAGAGAGTGATGGAAAAGAATCGGTAAAAGAGATTGTTAAAGAAGCAAGGGAACAGCAGCTGGATTTTATTGCTATTACCGATCACAATACCATTAGCGGATGGCAATATTATAAAAGATACAAGGACATATTGCTAATCCCAGGGGTCGAAGTAACTACTCCCGGAGGACATGCCAATGCCCTTGGAATTGATGATTGGATCGACTGGCGTGTAGGTTATCGCAATCGAACCATGCAGGATATTATAAAGGATACCCGTAATAAAGGCGGTATCTTTTGCATTAATCATCCCCGCAGCCTCAACCATAATGGGCAGGTGAGCTGGAATTTTCAGGACGTAGATTATGGGCAAGTAGATGCCATAGAAATATGGAATGCACCCTGGCTGCTGAAAAACACCAGAACCAATGAAATGGCCAGAAGCTTATGGAATGATCTGCTTAATAAAGGTTACCGATTGACTGCGGTGGCGGGCAGTGATCTTCACAGCTTTGACCAGCATGGAAAAAAACTAGGAAAGCTGCTAAACTATATTTTTTGTGAGAACTTATCCCAAGAGGCACTGCTCCAAGGTATCAAAAGAGGAAGAGTGTATATGACCACAGGGCCTAAGCTGAAATTTGAAGCCCTGTACGAAGGAAAAATCTATATGATGGGGGATGCGATTGTCTTCTCAAAAAGCCAGACACTGGAGTTCCATATAGGGGTAGTGCATCAGGAAGATGCACTGGAATTAAGACTTATCAAGGATGGATATATTATTAAAAGGTACCCCTGTCCTCCTGGAGAAAAAATAAATCTATATATTGAGAAATCCATTCATGATGCGGGCTGGTATCGTATTGAGCTGCATCAAAAAATTACTGATGATGAAGAAGATTCACTGACAGCAATTACAAATCCTATTTATATTGCTTTGTCTTCCCAATAAAATAGGCTGTAGGAGATATTTTCCTACAGCCTATTTAGTTTAGATGATTACAGCCCGGAAATCGGAGACTCACATATACGGGTTTTACCCTTTTAACTGCTGATAGCGCTGTTCTGCTGCTGTCCAGTCTACCACATTCCACCAAGCGTTTACGTAGTCAGGACGCTTATTCATGTATCTTAAGTAATAGGCATGCTCCCATACATCCAGTCCCAGGATGGGTTTTAGTCCCTCAGAAATAGGATTATCCTGATTTGCAGTGGAAACTACGGATAAAGCTCCATCAGGTTGCAGCACCAGCCATGCCCAGCCGCTACCAAAGCGTGAGATTGCCGCTTTATTAAAAGCATCCTGGAATTGTTCGAAGCTGCCGAAGGTTTTATCAATCTTTTCTGCCAGTTCTCCCACAGGGCGGCCGCCGCCATTGGGGCTTAGCAGGGACCAAAAGAGTGTATGATTGTAATGACCTCCGCCGTTATTCCGCACAGCCCAGTAGATTGACTCCGGTACCTTATCTATGGATTTAAGCAGTTCCTCAGGGGAGAGCTCCTGCAACTCTTTATGGTTTTCTAATGCATTGTTTAGGTTGTTAACATAGGTGGCGTGATGCCGTGAATAGTGAATCTCCATAGTCAGCTGATCAATATGCGGCTCCAGGGCGTCATAAGCATAAGTTAATTTGGGTAATTGATGTTGCATAATAAATCCTCCTTTTAAAATGGATAACATTTAACCTGAATTATTCATGAAGATCTAAAAAATGAATTTAGACCCTCAAAATTGAGTTTTATCAGTTTTAAAAATCTATATAAAGGAAAAAGTTCCTAAAAAAGGGTAGACTTATCCCGTAATAGTTGTTTTTGGGTTGTTTTTGCCGTTTTGAAATTGCCAAGGTTCACTGTTTTTGCTATTCAAACTTTGGGAGTCGCCTTATGTTTTCAAAGGTTTCGTAGAATTCCTCTTTATATGGGCAGCTGCTACAAAGTTTGAATGTAATATATCTTGCTGATCGGATTATCTTTGATGCAATCTTGATCAACTTTAAGCGGATGGTATCGATCTGCATTT
>NZ_FQZV01000034.1 GCF_900142145.1 Geosporobacter subterraneus DSM 17957
TGCTATGCCTTTTTTCATGTTTATATCTTCCTATGCTGTCGCATAAATACTATTTCTCCTGTGGATAAATCAAAACCACATTCTGCAACTACCTACATATTTAATAATACCTGCTAAGTACATCGGTTGATCTATTCTCTAAGAGAAGTCTATCACAGGGAGACAGGGCTCTACCAATAGGAAATCCCTATAGTTTGTAGGGGTATAATAACTTTTTTCTATGAATATTTTCATGCATATAGATACCACCTATGGAACATAGGTGGTTCGCTCTATAACTCTACCTTGCGATCATAAATAGCTGCCGTACCGAAAAACAGGGCTACAGAAAACCCAATAATTACTAAGGCTGTAGCAATATATACACTGGCAGGAAAAAAAGTCGATGACAGCGATCCATGGGAAAAATCCATTTGTCTGCTTCCCAGATCATCGATTTGGTATCTGGAAACCAGACTGATGATCCAGCCAGATACCTTTGAAATAGCAATATTGGAAAGGATTAAGGTGCCAAAGGTTATTAACCCTGAGAACTTATTAAACAGCTTTCCGATAACACTGCTAAAGAAGGCTAGGATCAATGCCTGATTTGCACCCAAGAATATCAGAAATGCCATCTTCAGCATTTCTATCCTATATGCAAAAGGAAGGGCCGCCAGTTTTCCCCAATCGTAGGGTGTCATCATCCCTCTAAAGAAAAGAAATGCACTAACGCCTACCAATACTTCCAATGCAATCCATTGGGTTAACAGTGAAAGAAGCTTTGAGAGAAAGATCAGCTTTCCCGATACGGGTAATGACATCATCAAATAAACTGTATTTTCCTTCCACTCATTCCGAACTGTCATAAATCCCTTTATAAATATGGCCATAGCGATTGCAATAGCCCCACCCATATTTACCGCAAAACCTGCCTGCAGGGGCCACCCGGTAGTGGTTTTATAGAAAATGTATAGATTGACTGCCAATATAACCCCGGCAATCAACATCAGCTCGAATCTCGACGCCTTTAAATCCTTTTTATATAAAGTATAGAGCATATTCCCCTTAGAAGTTCCCATGGTGGTATACCTCCTTCATCAATTCCACTAAGGACTTATTTCTCTCACTGCGCAGGATTTCAGCCTCCCCTTGCAGTACAGCCCTCCCTCGGTCCATAAAAATCACTTCATCAATCAAACCCTCAATTTCCTGAATTTCATGGGTCGAAATGATAATACTCTGTTCTCCTGCCCGATAGTCTCGGATGATGGTCTGAATAATCTGCTCTCTTGTTAAAATATCAATGCCGGACAGCGGCTCATCCAACAGTACAATCTTAGCATCCCTTGAAAAGGTCAAAAGAAGCTTTGCCTTTGCCCTCATGCCCTTTGATATCTTTTTTATCGGCATAGAAGGTTCTAATTGCAGAAAATCCATTAGCTCCATATATTTATTATGATCCCAGTCTTCATAGAAGCTTTTTGTGAAATCAGCAGCCTCTCCAATCGTCATCCAAGGATATAGGTGGTCGATTTCAGGCAAATAAGCGATATCTTTTTTTGTTTCCACAGAGGGCCGGTGCCCGTCAATCAATACCGATCCTGAATCCGGCCTGTTGAGTCCCGCAATCATTTTTAAGCTGGTTGATTTACCGGAACCATTTGGTCCTAGAAATCCTGTTATTTTTCCTTTCGGAAATACCATGGTAGCCTGATCTAGTGCCCTTGTGCTTCCAAACTGTTTTGTAACCTCCTGAAACCCTATCATCTCTTATCCTCCTCCAATCGCTGCTGGCATTTTTCTACTAGCTCTATAATTTTTTCATTGTCGAAGCCCAATGAATACATTTCATCCAGAAAACTTTTCAACACCCGACTGGCCATCTCTTCTTTAATCTCATCCAGCATACCTGGTCTGTTATAGATAAAAGTCCCCTGTCCTCGCAGGGTCTCTACTAAACTCATATTTTCCATCTCCCTATAAGCTCTCTGCACAGTATTAGGATTTACCTTTACCTTTTGAGCAAATTCCCGTTGGGACAATATTTTATCCCCTGGCTTTAGTTCCCCCCGAATCAACTGCTTTTTGATATCGTCTATGATTTGAAGATAAATGGGTTTTGAGTTATCAAACTCCATCTGATGCCACCTCCCACGTACACCTATTGCACTAGTTAACTATTGCACTATTATTGTATTGCTTCATTTTTGTTTTGTCAATGCTTTTAAAAAAATTTCTTTTAAATGCTTATTATATGGATAGATTACTCTATAGATAAATCCTCTATAAAGAAATATTATCGTAGGGAACAGCCCATAGGCGTCAACTTAACCCATAATTTGTCATCCTGAGCGGAGTAAACGGAGTCGAAGGATCTTTAAGCTAGATGATATATTCTGATAATCAAAAGTAGTCTTGCTTATGTTCTATAAGATTCTTCGCTAACGCTCAGAATGACATGCTTCTAAGGTGTATTTGGAAATATTTTGATTGAGTTGACGCCTATATGGAACAGCCCCTGTGCTGTTCCGAAAAACGGGCTGACGCAAGGCCAGCCCCTACAAGAGTACATTTATTATGGCGTAAATCTCTAGATACAACCGATGAAAAAACCAAAGAAAAGAGTCAGAATAATCTTTATTAATGTCTACAATACGTTATAATGTTAATAACCATATTTCCATGACGAGGGGGAGACCTATGACTGCTTCCATCACAAAAGAACTTTATCATCAACTGCGTACTGCCCTTTTCAATCAGGATTTCCTTGAAGTCTATCATTTAGAAAAGGAATTTATTAAAAAGCATACGGAAAATCTAACCTTTATTAATGAAATCCATCGAATCGTAGAAAATAAGGATTACAGCTGTAATGCTGTTTATCTGTTGTGTCAGGATATGCTAAGAGAGTTATGGGGAGATCAAAAGCCGGCCAAGCCTTTAGAATATATCTTTCAATTTGCCCTCAGCAAGTCCTTTCCGCACTCTGTGGAGATATCCTTGGACCCTCATTTATCATCAGGCTGTCAGCTCTATCTTATTACCCTGCGAATCGTTTCTGAATTTCAAAAAAAGACAGAGGATGGTACCTGGCAGAGCCGATACCCCCTGGTCTTTCTCTCTGAGGAGGAGCAGGAAGTGCTTCCAAACCCTAAGGAGTATACGGCCTTTATAAAGGCTTTTCAACAGGAATATATCTATGAAATGATGAAACTAAACTATGAAGTCATCGGCCATAACACGCTGGATCATATCTGCGGCGTTCATTATCTGGCCCTCTTTGTTGCACGACAGTTGTACGCCCATGGAGTTCCTGTAGATCTGGGGAGAGTCTCCGGTGCCGCTGCGGGCCATGATATTGGAAAGTATGGCTGCCGCAGCTTCGAGTCTAACCGCGTACCCTACCTTCATTATTACTATACAGATCAATGGTTCAAAAACCATAATCTGCCTTATATCGGCCATATTGCCTTAAACCATTCCGTCTGGGATTTAGAGCTGGAAAATCTGTCCTTAGAATCCCTGATTCTGATTTACTGTGATTTTCGTGTTAAGAATGGCTCCATCCAACAGGGTATCCCTCAAATGGAAATCTTTAATCTCCAGGAGTCCTTCCAGGTCATCCTTAGCAAATTGGACAATGTAGATACCATAAAAGAAAGACGCTATAGGAGAGTCTATGGAAAACTAAAGGATTTTGAGGATTATATGCTTGATACGGGCATTGTCACTGAACTCAATAAGCCATTGACTGATGCTCCCAGGTATAGGAAAAAATATTATTCCCTCATGGCGGGCAGTGAGATTACTCAAAATATAAAATTTATGGCTATACATCACAATATTCATTTGATGAATCGACTTCGGGACGAGGCTTCTCTAAATGAAATCATAGAAATCGCAAGAAGCGAGAAGGATGCAAACGTGCTGCGGGAATACTTGGATGTGTTTGAAGAGTACTCTACCTATCTTACACAAAAGCAGAAGCTTATCATGATGAAATTTCTTTATGAACAGCTCATTCATCCGGAGCAGGATATTCGCCGGCAGTGTGCAGAGCTCATTGGACGGCTTATTGCCACCTTTGACGAGGACTATAAAAAAGAAATCCCTAAGGATGAGAAGCTCCTTACACCTGCGGTGAAAGGCATAGATTTGCTGCACCAATATCTGCAGCTCTGTATGTTTCCTGATCATAAGATTATCCCGGTTCATCGCCGCTGGATACGATACAGTATCAGTGCCTTAATCGCTTCATTATTCACCAACTGCTCTCATGAACAAATACAGGTGTTTCGGCAGGCGCTGCTGGGCTATTATGATCTGGACCGGTACCGGGAAGAGGATATTCAAATCGACCTTTTAGAGACATTGAAATATATTCCATTATGCACCGATGACACCTGCCTCACAACCATATTTCAATATGTGCTGCTTCAGTTGGACAGCCCTAACAGCGAAATACGCATTTCTGCCTTGGAAGCCATCTATTTCTTTATCAGGCATCTGTCAGAGGATACAATCATCATGCAGCAGATTTTAGAGCTTTTCTCCAAGCAGCCAAAGCACTCTTCACTTCCGGCAGAAAGCTTTCTATTGGGGAAAATCTACGAAAAACTATTTCCCCACTCCGTTCCTGAAAAGCTGGAAAGGAACTCCTATGAACTGTTTCAGGAGGGAATATCAGATATTTTCTTAAGTAACCTTAAAACAGCCACCAATTGGGTTTCTAAAAAAATTCACGTTGAGCTGCTGCTGGATTATACCCTTGGAAGTTCAGATATTAACAAGCTTTATACAGCTATGCATTTTTGCAATCTGTTAAAGGTCAGTGCCATGGATCATGTGCGCAGCCGTGCCGGCGAAGCACTGGTTCGGCTTTTTCCCAACCTCCCGCTGGAGCAGCGCAATGATGTAGCCATTGAACTCATCCGCTCACTGGAAATTGAAGGTATCCAGTTTGCCAAGTATATCCCAAATTATCTTGGACGGATCATTCTTTACCTGCAGCCCATAGAATTGGATGAAATCATTGCGGACTTAATTGAAAAGATAAAACAATCCAATGCTCAAATCAGCACTTTGCTGTTAAAAACCATAGGCATCTTCCTATCCCATTATCCTAAATACCGTGAACTCTTCCCAGAAGAAGAAGACCATTATAACCGTCGTCTGGAACAACTGCTGGGAATTCTGTTAAATGGTCTTGTTCACGATCATCCTCAAATTAAACAGATGTCTTTCAGCGTGATTGGTAAGGATGTATTTGGATCAAAGCTTCTGAAGCTGGAGGCGAAACATCACTTTTTCAAGCTAATGGCAAAGAAAATTCTGTCTCTCCTTCCAGGGATAGAGGATAGTGAACTGCTGGTTTTCACCAACTCTGCAGGCTTAAACCATATCTACCGCTTTATATCGGACTATACCTTTTTTCAAAAGGATATTCAATTGGATGTGCCGGAAAAAATTGCATTTTTCCCTGGCTCCTTCGACCCCTTTACCCTTGGTCATAAGGAAATTACCCGGGAAATACGGGATTTGGGCTTTGAAGTATACCTTGCAGTAGATGAATTCTCATGGTCCAAACGAACACAACCAAATCTAATTCGTCAAAACATCATCCATATGTCTGTGGCCGATGAGATGGATATTTACCTCTACCCCGATGATTACCCTATTAATATTGCAAATCCTCAAGATCTGGAAGCCCTGAAAAAAAGCTTTCCCCAATCACAGGTCTATATGGTAGTGGGCAGCGATGTCATACTTCACGCCTCTGCCTATCGGGACGAAAGCAATCAACATCAACTCCTTCAATTTCCTCATATCGTTTTTGAGCGGAGGGATAGTGAGTTTTCACCAGAAGAAAATATCCGGCTCCAGCATGCCATGGAAAAAATTGTGGCACCGGTAATTAAACTAAACCTGCCCCCTCAATACGAAGATATCAGTTCAAGCCAGATCCGAAGCTATATCGATGAAAATAGGGACATTTCAAAGCTGATTGACCCACTGGCTCAAAAGTATGTCTATGATAACAATTTATATCGCCGTGAGCCTCAATATAAGTCCCTGGTACAGACCATATCCATCGATGTGGAAATCAGAGATCACTTAGAGGATTCATTAACACACGAGATTTCCAGTTTATTTCATGGGCATCATGATGCCTTTACCAATATCAAAAAAGTCTTTCAAAAACCCGGCAGCAAAATGATCCTGATCCGGGATGCAAAGGAAAAAGGTAGAATGCTGGCTTATTCTGTATTCCATCGTGTCCCTGCAGAAGCAATTTTTCAGGAGTTTAGGGATACCCATATCTCTCAATGCATCCGTGAAAACTATACCGGCAGGATCGTACTGATCGATGGCATCTCAGCCCTTGAAAGTACAGGATTTCACAATCTGCATCAGATCATACTGACAGAAACTTTAGCCTACTGCTTAAAAAATGATTATGGCTATGGTATCTACTACAATCGGATTTCTAGCCAACCTTCTCCGTCGCTGGTTGAAATACTGCAAAACCACGGATTTCAGGATTTGCCCTGCAGCAGCGAAGGCAATCCCGTAATGGCGGTAAATATGGTTCATCCCTGTACCCTCAGTTTGGATGTGGAAAACTTTATTAAGGAGCCCTTCCGCGACAGCCGCCGGGTGCAAAAGGTGATCCTGGAATGCAGAAAGCGCCTGCAGAATGCACTGACCAAGCTATATCCGGGCCAGCTGGTGCTTTCTTTCGACAGCAATATGATCAATGAAACTCTGGTAAAGAAAATATGCTTTGAAAACCAGGTGCCCTCTGTACCTCTAACACCGCGCAGGCTGGGGCATGCCATGTGTGTCCCCTTCGGCAATGTACTGAATCGTGCCATCGTTCCCAATACGATTACTAAGTCTTTGCACACAGAAAAAATGTTTTATCCCGATATGAAAAGCTTCACCATTGGAGCCTTCCCCTATTATCTCAATTTGGAAAATCAAATCAAAATGATTCGTTCCTTTAATCGTCCGGTGATTTTAGTAGATGACCTGCTGAATAAGGGCTACCGTTTAAAAGTAGTGGATCCATTGATTCAAAAAGAAAAGATTCAGGTCAAGAAAATTATCGTCGGTCTTCTCTCCGGCAGAGGAAAGGAATTGCTGGAGGTTCAGGATCGGGAGGTTGATTCCGCCTATTTTATTCCAAAACTCCGTCATTGGTTCAATGAATCCTGGCTCTATCCCTTTATGGGAGGAGACACCCTATGGAGAGGGATATATCCCCAGAAAAACCTGATCCCTTCTATTAATCTGATACTACCTTATACAGCGCCTCATTTTATTAAAGGAGTAAGTAATGAGTCCATTTATCAGCTTTCTCAGGTCTGCATCGAAAACGCAGTACAAATTTTAAAGGCACTGGAGACAGAATATCAGCGCCTGAACGAACGAAGCCTCACCCTGTCCCAGTTAAGCGAGGTATTTATCTATCCCAGATATCCGGATCATGGAAAGAGTATGATCTATGATCTTAATGTGAACCCATCCAGTCATCTGGAAAATGATCTTGAACTGCTGCATCGCCTTGAATTCACCGTTGTACAATCTCACCAGGGAGGTAAATAAGATGTTCTACTATATTTATGGCGATAAAATATGCTTTTCTCAAAAATCCTATGCTGATCTGCCTAGAATAGATGAAGCACAGGCCCGAAACACCGATGGTCTGCTCTATGGACTTCTGGAGCTGGACCCTAATAAATCCAGGCGGAGCTTTTGCCTTTCCGCCTCAAGTCTCCTTAGTCTTGAGGAAGAGGGTTTGAATCTATTGCTAAAGCAGCAGGAAAATCATTCATCTTTGCCAGACTGGCTTCTTGAAAAAATCAATCACCGTCAGGTAATGGCGGTCAATCGTGCATACCCCCAATGGGAAAATGCTCTAGACTACAAACCTCCCCATAAATGGCGGGTTCATATCTCCGGTTTAGGGGACGTAGGCGGGACACTGCTGATGGGCTTACGGCTGCTCGGAGGCAGCTGTATTGAGAACATCGGCATCTATGATCGAAGTGAAGAAAAGCTGCTTCGATGGCAGTATGAAACAAACCAAATTTACGGGCCAAATGACCGACCCTTTCCTCCTGTAAATATCCTGACAGAAGAAGAGCTTTTTAACTGCCACCTTTTTGTATTTTGTATCGCTGCCCGGGTACCTGCCATCGGAGAAGAAGGAAAGGATGTGCGCATGGTACAGCTGGAGGAAAACGCAAAAATCCTAAATCTGTATGGCAAACAGGCCCGAGCTTCATCCTATAGAGGGATCTTTGCAGTTGTCTCAGATCCCGTAGACTTGTTGTGCAAATCACTGCTGCTATCCAGCAATCAGAATGAACAGGGCATCTACGATTTTAAGGGCTTGGCACCGGAGCAAATAAGGGGGTATGGTTTGGGCGTCATGCATGCCCGTGCCCTTTATTATGCCAACCAAAGCCCGGATACCCGTCACTATGAAAGAGAAGGCCGGGCCTTTGGTCCCCATGGTGAGGATTTGGTTATTGCCGACAGCATCGATAATTATAATGAGGAGTATTCTCTGCTGCTGACAGAAAAAGCAAAAAAAAGCAAATCTTGAAGTAAGAAAGGCAGGCTTTAAACCTTTTGTCGCCCCTGCCCTCTCCTCTGGTGCCCTATCCCTTATTGCAACCATGAGGGGAGAATGGCATTATAGTGCCACCTATATGGGTGGTGTCTATATGGGTGCTAAAAACCGTTTTAGCCTGGCTGGAACAGAAATAGAAAGGCTAAAGCTTCCAGAACCTTTATGGGTGAGACTGCATCAGACCTATACACGATTGGGGCACCTGCTATGATCTATCTGCTGATGCCCGGCGAACCCTCTCAACAACTTCAGACAATGATCAAAGCGGCAGTAGGAAGCAGTTCTATAAAAATCATTAAGACAGCTGAAGCTCTTCCGGATTTACAGAATAAGAAAATATTATTTGCTGTAGAAATTGATGAAATGGGCTTCAATATTCCTTTGCTGCATATCTTAAAGCAGCTGATGCTTCGGGGTAAGGATGCCCTTTTGGGTTCTCAAGGAGCTCTCTTAGTCCATAGTGCCAGTGAGTTGTACACAAAGAGTACAGCCGCAGCCCTTATTTTTCTGGCCAATCAGCTGGGCTGCAGCTTTATGGGTCATCCATTGGTAGAAGCCACCGGCAGCCTCCATAACTTTCTCACTTGGCAGAAGACCTACCAGACTTCCCTAGAGCAGATTTCCTTTGATTTATCCAGGCGTTTGGGAGAACGGCTCCTAACAGATCAGCCTACCCGGATCCAGCATCCGCAAATTGCAGTACTCCATTCCAGTTATCGCAAATCCTCCAATACCCTGATGCTGTGGGATATGATAAAGAAGCAGCTGTCCCAATGCCATATTGAGGAGCTTCATGTTCAAAACGGAACAGTTTTAGATTGTATCGGCTGTCCCTACCATACCTGCAGACACTTCGGTCTGCAAAGCAGCTGTTTTTATGGTGGATTCATGGTAAAGGAAGTTCTTCCTGCCATTGAAAATGCCGATGCGGTGATCTGGATTTGTCCAAATTATAATGATTCCGTTTCTGCAAACCTCATGGCGGTCATCAATCGATTAACCGCTCTTTATCATAAAATCAAATTTTATGATAAATATATCTTTGCCGCCATCGTCTCCGGCAACTCCGGCAGCGACAGCCTGGCAAAGCAGCTGATTGATGCCCTCAATATCAATAAAGGCTTTCGTCTGCCTCCCTACTTCTCCATCATGGCTACTGCCAATGATCCGGGAAGTATTCTGAAGGTAAAAAATATAGAAGAGATGACCGATTTCTTTTCAAGGAATATGCTCCGACAAATAAAAGCCTAGGGGAGATCGCCCTAGGCTTAATTTGAAAATCAATTGTTAAAAGCAGATCTGCATGTCGTCCCGTAATGGAGGGAGCATACACTTAGGTCTGCCCCTGCTCTATTCTGTATGCTCTCCCATTAATAATTCTCTCATGGTATCTACTACATACAGCACATCCTCCCGGCTCACCCAATAATTGGTAACCAAGCGCATAATCCCATCCTCTGCCGGATTGATTTTAATCCCCTTCTTCAAAAACTCTTCCACTAATCTATCCGTATCATATCCAGCAGCGGACATATCGAAAAATACCATATTTAGATGAATATCCTCCAGACTAAGCTGTATGCCCGGTATCTTTGAAAGCTCCTGTCCCAACAATAGAGCATTTTCATGATCCTCCTGCAGGCGATGGATCATTTTCTCCAGCGCCACCAGCCCTGCCGCTGCTAAGAATCCTGACTGTCTTAAGCCGCCGCCTAAAAGCTTTCTGCCTTTTTTGGCTTTTTCAATGAAGGTCCTGCTTCCTGCCAAAATAGATCCTACCGGGGCACAAAGACCCTTGGACAGGCAGAACATCACTGAATCTACATACCTGGTGATTTCCTTGGCTTCTGCCTTTAAGTAGGTGGCTGCGTTGAACAGCCTTGCACCATCCAGGTGAATAGGGATATGGTACTTTTTTGCAATTTCATGGATCTGTTCCATATTTTCCAGAGAGATGACTCTGCCATTGGAGTGGGCATTTTCCAGGCAGATTAGTCCTGTGTCAGGATAGTGAATATCCTCCGCTTTTCGAATTTTGGCTTCTATTTCTTTGGGGTCCAGTTCTCCCTGCCGACTGGTCAGAGTTCTTAGCTGCACCCCGGCAATGACCGATGCTGCTCCTACCTCGTGCTGCACGATGTGGCTATCGTCTCCTAAAAGCACTTCATCGCCCCGTTTACAATGAACAAAGAGCGCCAACTGATTGCCAAAAGTACCACTGGGTACAAATAAAGCTGCTTCCTTTCCCACCAGTTGGGCCGCATATTCTTCCAACCTTTTAACGGTTGGATCGTCTCCGTATACATCGTCCCCCACCTCTGCCCGAAACATTGCTTCTCGCATTTCTTCGGTAGGCATGGTTACCGTATCGCTGCGTAAATCAATAATGCGCATATGTATTCCTCCTTCATCCTGTTTTTGTTCTTCTAATATATCATTATATCATATCTCTATTCAATGGCCTGATGAAGTCCCCGAACGAAGTCAAAAACCTTTCCTTCAATATCTCCTGCTAGAATCCCCTCTTCGATTTTTTCTATGATACTGCTGCCCACAATCAAACCATCACTGAGCCCCTTTAACTTTGTCACAGCCTCTTGGCTGGATATACCAAAGCCAATAGCGGTAGGAATGGATGCATATTTTTTTACTTGAGTCATAAAGTGGGCTAAACTGTCTTCAAAAGTAACCCGCTTTCCTGTAACCCCCTTTGAGGAAATACAGTAGACAAAACCACTGCCAACCTGAACGATTTCTTGAATGCGCTCCTCTGATGTAGGGGCTGCCATTGGAATCAAATCAATAGGATAAGCTTTCATCTGCTCATAAAGTTCTCTTCTCTCCTCTAATGGCAGGTCAGGAATAATTAATCCATCCATACCGCTTTCGCTACAGTTTTTTAGAAATCTTTCCGTACCATATCTAAAAACAGAATTGTAATAGACCAAAAACACAAGGGGAACCATTGTTTGCTTTCGTAATTCTTCAACCATATCAAAAACAGCATCAATGGTAATAGGATTTTTCAAAGCTCTCTGGGAAGCTCTTTGAATAACAGGCCCGTCAGCCAAGGGATCGGAGTAGGGAATCCCGAGTTCAATAATATCTGCTCCTGCCTTTTCCAAAGCAAGTACAAGGCTCACCGTAGTTTCCAGATCGGGGTCTCCGCAGGTTATATAAGGGATTAACGCTTTCTCCTGACGGCTTTTTAATACTTCAAATTTTCTTTCAATCCTGCTTTTCATTCTCATTCCTCCCCAAATATTTTAATACGGTATCAATGTCCTTATCTCCTCTGCCCGATAAATTGACCACAATGATCTCTTCCTTACCTGTAGTTGGAGCAAGCTTCATCAAGTAGCCAATGGCATGAGCACTCTCAAGCGCTGGAATAATCCCTTCTGTTACCGTTAAAAAGCGAAAAGCCTCTAATGCTTCATCATCGGTTATAGATACATAAGATGCCCGACCACTTGCATAAAAATAAGCGTGCTCCGGCCCGATACCAGGATAATCCAGTCCGGCAGATATAGAATAAACGGGCAGAATCTGTCCATTTTCATTTTGGAGCAAATAGGTCATCATACCGTGTAGTACCCCAATAGAGCCCTTTGCAATAGTAGCCGCATGTTCTTCAGTGTCTACACCTTTACCGGATGCCTCTACACCAATGATATTTATGCCAACTTCCTCCTTGAAGGGATAAAAAAGTCCCATGGCATTGCTTCCTCCGCCAACACAGGCAATTAAGTAATCGGGATGTCGCCCTTCCTTTTCCAGAATCTGCTCCTTCACCTCATCCCCAATAATTCGCTGAAAATCTCTTACCATGGTAGGATAGGGATGAGGGCCCACAACAGAACCGATTACATAAAAAGTATCATCCACATGGGTTACCCAGTCTCTTATAGCTTCATTAGTAGCATCCTTTAAGGTTGCGGTTCCAGAAGTTACACTATTCACTTTGGCACCTAACAGCTTCATTTTAAATACATTTAGCGATTGCCGCTGTATGTCCTCTTCTCCCATGTAGACTTCACAGTCTAGCCCAAACATTGCGCAGATAGTAGCCGTTGCCACACCATGTTGTCCTGCTCCCGTTTCTGCAATGATTCTTTTTTTACCCATCCTTTTTGCCAGCAGCACCTGCCCAATAACATTGTTGATCTTATGAGCGCCTGTATGATTCAAATCCTCTCTTTTCAAATATATTTTCCCCCCTCCCAGTCGCTCCGTCAGGTTTTTAGCAAAATACAAAGAAGTTGGCCTTCCTGCATATTCTTTCACATAATATTGATAATTCTTTTGGAAACTTTCGTCTTCCTTGGCCTCTATAAATTTTTCTTCCAGTTCAATCAATGCATTCATTAAGGTTTCCGGTACGAATTGTCCCCCAAACAGTCCAAATCTTTTTGGTAATTTGACATCTTTCATACTATTCCCTCACTTTCTCTATAAAGCTTCTCATTTTATTAAAGTTTTTTAAGCCATTCTTCTCTACACCACTGCTTACATCTACAATATCCGGCTTCAAAATTCGGATGGCCTCCCTTACATTGTCTGCATGAAGCCCTCCTGCTGCTATTAATAGTCCTGTTCTTTTTATGTTTACTGCCAGCTCCCAGGGAAAAGTTTTTCCGCTTCCACCGTATTGACCTGCCGTATAGGTGTCCAACAGATAGCCTGCTACAGCATATTGCTGCATCTGAATGAAACTCTCATCATCTTTAATCCGAAAGGCTTTCCATACCTCCCTTTGAAAGGCTTTACAGTACTCCGGTTCCTCGTCTCCATGAAACTGTAAAACATCTAATCCGCAGCCTTCAGCTATATGGTTGACCGCCTCTTTTCTCATATCCTGAAATATGCCTACTTTTTTAATGTGTTGATCCAGGCCTTGGATTAACTCTCTTGCCCAGCTTAAATCAACCTGCCGGCTGCTCTTCGCAAATACAAAACCCACATAATCAGGCTGCAGCTGATTTACATACTGAATATCCTCTTTTCTTTTTAGTCCGCAGATCTTTATCTTTGTCAATCTCCCACCCCCCTGAGTTCCCTAATTTTATCTCCGATGGAGTCCGCCCGCATCAGACTTTCACCAATCAGTACCCCATCTACGCCTAATGACTCCAGATATTTCATATCCTCTCTGGTGTGGATGCCGCTTTCACTGACAATGATTTTTCCCTTGGGCATTTTCTTCATTAGATCTGCCGTTGTCTCTAGATCTGTTTCAAAAGTTTTAAGATCGCGATTATTGATGCCGATGATCTCTGCATCTGCCTCCAATGCGACTTCCAGTTCTTTTTGATTATGCACTTCCACAAGACACTGGAGACCGATTTCTTTTGCCGATCTTTGAAAAAGTATCAATTCCTCTATACTAAGGACTGCTGTGATCAGCAAAATCGCATCGGCCCCCAAGGCCTTCGACTGATAAATCTGATAAGGTTCGATGATAAAGTCTTTTCTCAATAGGGGGATATCCGTACCCCTTCTGATTTGGGATAAATACTGACTGCTTCCTTGAAAAAAGTCTTCTTCTGTCAATACTGAGATTGCTTCTACCTTATTTTGATGATAAATCCTCGCAATATCTAGGGGATTAAAATCTTCTCTAATAACGCCTCTGGAAGGGGAAGCTCTCTTTACTTCCGCAATGATACTGAGTCCTGACTTGTTTTTTAGCACCCGTTTAAAATCCAAAGGCTGCCTTCCCTCCTCCAATATAGAGAATATACGGTGTAAAGGCATCTTCATTTTTTCTTTTTCTATTGTCAGCCTTTTTTGGCGGATGATTTTATCCAGTATCATAGACTTTTCCCCTGACTCAGTAGTATCAACTGATTTAACTTTTCCACTGCAAGTCCTCCATCAATCATTTCTTCTGCAAGACAAATTCCTTCTTCCAAAGTACCTGCCTGTTTTCCCACATAAATAGCGGCACCGGCATTTAATACTAACATATTTCTCTTAACCCCTTTCGCCCCTTGGAAAAGTCCTCGCAGAATCTCCGCATTCTGGCGTGGTGAGCCTCCCTCCAGATCTTTCCTATCCCCCATCGGTAACCCATAATCCCTTGGATCGATCATATAATTTGTGATCTGTCCATCCTTTAATTCACTTACCTTTGTCTTTGTGGTAATCGTAATCTCATCCAGTCCGTCCAGCCCATGTACTACCATAGCTCTTTGCACCCCTAGAGTTTTCAAAACCTCTGCCATTAAATCCGTAAGCTCTTCAGCAAATACACCAAGTACTTGCCCCTTAACCCCTGCAGGATTGGTCAAAGGTCCCAAAATATTGAAGATCGTTCTTATCCCTAGTTCTCGCCTCGGTTCAGCCGCATGGCTCATCGCTTGATGAAAATTAGGTGCAAAAATAAAACCAATATTTAGTGCCTTTACACATTTTTGTACTGCTGATGGTGTCAATCCAATGTTTACACCTAAGTGCTCCAGTACATCTGCGCTGCCGCACTTGCTTGAGACCGACCGGTTTCCGTGTTTCACCACGGTAACGCCTGCCGCTGCAGCAATCAATGCAGCTCCCGTAGAAACGTTAAAAGTATGGGATCCATCCCCTCCAGTGCCACAGGTATCAATGGCATAAGCTGCATCGATTTCTACAGAAGATGCCTTCCTCCGCATCACCTTTGCGCAACCGCTTATTTCCTCTATGGTTTCCCCTTTCATTCGCAGTGCTACAAGAAGACCTCCGATTTGTGAAGCAGTTGCCTTGCCTTCCATAATATCATCCATCACAGTCATCATTTCTTTCTCAGATAAACTCTGCCCTTTTATCACTTTACCTATTGCAGACTTTAGCATCTCATGTAACGCTCCTTCCTTTCCTTTTATTTCCTATAAGACAAGGAACTTTCTTAACATCTCTTTTCCTCTTTGCGTAGATATGGATTCGGGGTGAAATTGTAGTCCGTATATGGGATATGCTTTATGCTTTACCCCCATGATTTCCCCTTCAGAGCTTTCTGCTGTAATCTCCAGCTCTTTCGGCAGTTTTTTTCGATCTACTACCAAAGAATGATATCTTGTAACATCGAGAGGATTTTCCAACCCCTGGAACAAATGCTCCCCATTGTGGAGAATTTTCGAGGTCTTGCCGTGTACGGCTTTTTGTGCGTGTACGATGTACCCTCCAAATGCTTCTCCGATGGCCTGATGTCCTAAGCATACACCCAAGGTGGGAATTTTTTTTCCTAAGCCTTTGACAGCTTCCATGGAGATACCCGCATCCTTAGGAAATCCTGGTCCTGGTGAGATAATCAGATGGCTGATGTCCATCTGCAGTAGTTCAGCTGTGGTCACCTTATCATTTCTGAAAACCCGCACATCGGGATGGATTTCCCCTACGTATTGATACAGGTTGTAGGTAAAAGAATCATAATTATCGATGATCACAATCATTTGGATCTCTCCTTTGCTTTATAAATAGTTTGTATAAGTGCCTCTGCCTTTCGCAGGGTTTCCTCATACTCCTTTTCCGGTTCCGAATCTGCAACAATACCGGCTCCCGCCTGAATATAGGCTGTATCCTCTTTAAACAGAATCGTGCGGATAGCAATACACATATCCATGTTGCCATTAAAGCCAAAATATCCTACTGCTCCAGCATAAAGTCCCCGTTTTCTGGGTTCCAGCTCATCGATGATTTCCATTGCCCGAACCTTTGGTGCCCCTGAAACCGTACCAGCGGGCAGACAAGCAACGAGTCCGTCGTACATGTCATATTCTTCTCTCAATCTTCCAACCACATTGGATACGATATGCATCACATGGGAGTATCTTTGAATATCCATAAACTGATTAACCTCTACTGTACCAAAAGCAGATACCTTTCCGATGTCATTCCTTGCTAAATCTACCAGCATCAAATGTTCCGCCAATTCCTTTTCGTCCCTTAACAACTCCCGGGCATGTTCTTCATCTTCCAGCGCATCCTTCCCTCTGGGTCTCGTTCCAGCAATCGGGCAGGTCTCAATACAACCATCTTTTACTTTTGTCAGCAGTTCTGGAGAAGAACCCACCACGTGATAATCGCCAAAGTCAAAATAGTACAAATAGGGAGAAGGATTCAGGCTTCGCAGGGAGCGGTAGGCATCAAAAGGATTTATATCCGTCTTGATTTGCAGCCGTTGGGATAATACCACCTGAAAGATATCTCCGTTCTTTATGTATTCCTTTGCCTTATCTACCTTTTCCATAAAGCTTTCTTTGGTCTCTGTGCTTTGGTAGGATACTTCCTGAAAAAAATCTTTTATTTCTTCTTTATTAGAAAGTGTTTTACTCATAACCTCCTCTTTGATTTTATAAAGGCGCTCGCTTCCATTCTGATAGTCCTTTTCTAAATTGTCACTCACTGCTACATTGAGAATGATTTTGATTTTTTGTTTTGCATGATCATAGACAATCACTTCTTCTGCAAATACTAGATAGATATCGGGTATATGCAAATCGTCCCGATTAATCTGCCCCAGCTGTTCATAATCTCGAATAATGTCATAGCTGATGTAGCCTACGGCGCCACCATTAAAGTCCGGCATGTTGTCTGCAGATGTCATTTTGATCCCACCCATATAAGACTTCACAAGCTCAAGAGGTTTTCCCCTGCGCAAGACATGCTCTTTTCCTCGAGTGACAGTAACCTCCTGTCCATGGCATGTGATCTTCATAAAGGGTTTTCTGCCAATATAGGAATAACGACCCCACTTTATTCCTCCTTCTACACTCTCTAATAGGTAACTATCTTTCATACTGCATAGCTTTTTAAATAGGGTAATCGGTGTTTCCGTATCTCCCTCCATCTCTAAAAAGATTGGAACCATCTCTGCACAGCTGCCAAGCCTTTTAAATTCTTCTAATTTTGGATAAATCACTTTACCACCCCTTATTTTTTAGTATTTTTTGAAAGCAAATAAAAAAGAGCACATCCTCCCTGATCACAGGGACGAAATACTTTTTTTTTCCGTGGTGCCACCCTTATTAGACAGTCCTATCTTTCTATTTCCGCCAGCAAAGCTAAACAAAAAAAATAAACACCTCATCCTAATTTGATAGGACGAAATGTTCTCATTCCGCGTTGCCACCTACTTTAGATAGATATGTTCTATCTCGCTTTTTCAGGTACAGAAACAGCACTGCTCTTTCGATACCCTGCCTTTATAACGTAAGGCCGACGGCTTCATGCTACTCTCCAAAAGGATTTCACACTGCTTCTCCTGGAACCATTCAATAAGCACCTCTGCATCAGGCTTCCACCATCCCCGACTCGCTATGCCTTCGCTGCCTATCTACTTTTTCCAATCATAGAATTTTGAAACTATTTTATAAAATTGTAGACCATTCTATCTATTCTGTCAATAGAAAAATTTCCGTCAAATTTCGCCTTGATGAAATACAATCCATATGGTATAATTAGGAAGATCAGGAGGTGAAGAAGGATGCATGGACAACAGCTGGTTGATACAATTTTAGAAAGACTGCCTGTAACTGCAATTACATTTGATTTTTTTGCCAAGGGGGTAGTGTGTCTAAAATTGGATATTATGTCAACTAGCGTTAAGTAAATCATCCCAAACCTGTCAAATATAATGCCCGGTCAAGGATTTACTTGCCTGGGCTTTTTTATGTCATAAAACAGTTTTATATTCTTTGATATAGAATTGATTTCTCTGCATATTATTCCTTTCAAAGCTTAGGCATAGATTTACCTGTCTGGGCTTTTGTCTTAATAAGGAGGAATTCAAATGATTGACGTAGCTTTAAGAAACATTGAAAAGTATTATGGTGCCAATAGGGTTTTAGAGGATATTACCTTTGAGATTGGTACCGGTGAAAGAGTAGGCGTAGTCGGTCAAAACGGCTGCGGTAAAACTACTGTTTTTAAAATCATTGCAGGGATAGAAAAACAGGATGGCGGTTTTTTGTCTACCCGAAAAAACGCATCCTTAGGGTATTTGGACCAGATACCTGTCTATTCTGAACATACCACAGTATTAGATGTACTGAATGGTGCCTTTGAAGAGCTTTTGCTGTTGAAAGAGCAAATGCATGGCCTGGAATTAGACATGGCCCATGCTTCTCCCTCAGCATTAGAAGCCATTATGAAAAGATATGGAGAGATACAGCTCCGTTTTGAGCACCAGGGCGGATATGCTATGGAGGAAAAACTGAGCAAGGTAAGCAGCGGCTTGAAGCTTTCGGAGGATTTTCTGCACAGAAATTTTGCCTCCCTAAGCGGAGGAGAAAAAACTACTGCTATTCTTGGAAAAATTCTGCTGCAAAGTCCTGACATTTTATTGCTGGATGAACCTTCAAATCATCTCGACCTGGAATCTATCGAGTGGCTGGAGGAATATTTAAAGGAATATAAGGGAACTGTATTCATCATTTCCCATGACCGGTATTTTCTTGATCGGGTAGTTCAGCGCATTATCGAGATAGAAGATGGAAAAGCTTCCCTATATGAAGGCAATTATTCCTACTATGCGGACGAACGGGAAAGAAGGCTGCTGCTCCAATTCGAGGCTTATACAGACCAACAAAAGAAAATAAAAGCTATGGAGAATGCCATCAAGGATCTTCGGGATTGGGGTAACAGGGGGGATAATGAAAAATTTTTCAGGCGTGCCGCCAGCATGCAGAAACGGCTGGATAAGATTGAGAGACTTGACCGGCCCCAAACGGACCGGGCCAAAATCCAGCTTCAACTAGGTGGTGAACAGCGGTCGGGAAAGGATGTCTTCATCGTAAAAAACCTGAGAAAAACCTTTGGTGATCAGATGCTGCTGGATCAACTTCACTTCCAGATGAGATACGGTGAAAGGGTTGGGCTCCTTGGCAAGAACGGCAGCGGTAAGTCTACCCTGCTAAAAATCCTACTGGAACAGCTGCCCTTTGATAGTGGGGAAATCAAGAGGGGTGCGAATCTCCGTACTGGTTATCTGGAGCAGGAAGTCCTTTTTCCTAGAGAAGATGCTACTATTTTAGAGACCTTCCGCTATCAGGTCCCTGTGCCGGAAGGAAGGGCCCGCAGTATTTTAGCCAAGTTTCTCTTCTATGGGAATGATGTATTTAAAAAGGTTGGAACGCTATCTGGTGGTGAGAAAAGTCGATTGAAGCTGTGCTTATTAATGCAGGAAGATCTCAATCTCCTGGTTTTAGATGAACCAACTAACCATCTGGATATCGATTCAAGGGAGGCACTGGAAGAAGCACTCACTGACTTTGTGGGTTCGATTCTTTTTATCTCCCACGACCGTTACTTTATCAATCGAATGACTAACCGTATCGTTGAGCTGGAGGCTGGAAGACTTGTAGAGTATCTTGGTAACTATGAGGATTTCAAGGAGAAGAAGCTTGAAAAGAAATTGCTTTCAGAAAAACCGTTGCCGCCAAAGGAGAAAAAGATGACCAAACCGGAAGCTCCAGCAATTTCTAAAACACCTAGCAAACCGCAAGAATCCTTGAGAAAAATAGAAGAAAAAATCACCCTGTTAGAGGACCAGATTCGGAAAAAAGATTTGGAAATGGCGGAAGCCAGCAGTGATTATGAAAGACTTCAAAAAAACTTTGAAGAAAAATCCCAATTACAGTCCGAATTGGATCTACTATTAGAGACTTGGCTGGACCTCACTTCCCACGAATCAGAAATGTAAACCATTAACCCGTTGCATAAATTATGGATTTACGCCAGTAAAATGAAAGATAAATGTAGGGGACGATCTATGTGTCGTCCCGAAAAAGCAGGCAGACAGGCAGGTCTGTCCCCATAGGCGTCAACTTAACCCATCATTTGTCATCCTGAGTGAAGTAAAACGGAGTCGAAGGATCTTTAAGCTAGATGATACATTCTTATAATCAAAAGTAATTTTGCTTATGTTCTATAAGATTCTTCGTTAACGCTCAGAATGACATGCCTCTAAGGTTTATTTGGAAATATTTAGTTTAAGTTGGCGCCTATGGGTCTGTCCCTACAAAATAACAGCTTGTTGTAGACCCGTAAATCTATAGAACCCAGCTGTATCACAGCTGGGTTCTATAGCTAAGATCTACCGCTAAATTGCTTTTTCTTTACGGATCACCCAGGCTAACTGAAACAGCCAACAATCCGAAAAGTTTTTCAAATCATAGCCGCTGTGTCGATAAATCTTCTCTAATCGATACAGCAGTGTATTTCTATGAACAAATAATCTTGCGGCGGCATCTGTTAAGTTTAGGTTGTTTTTGAAATATTCTTCAATGGTTGTAACCATTTCATGATCCAGGGCTTCTTCAAATTTCTTGCTAAATACTTTTTGAAGAATGCTTTCTTTTAGTTCTGGGTTTATATCCGCCGCGATACGATAAAAGTCCATCTTCTCATAATGATATACATTCTCTGGGAGCTTAAACCGCCTTTTTAATGCCATTGTCTCCAGACAACGGTTGTAGTAGATGCCCAGCTCCGCACTATGCTGTAGTATCCCTCCAATAGCAATAGAGCAGTCTGTAAGCAGTTCTGTCATAATATTTGTCCGTATGTCCTTGCATAGGTCCTCTATTGCCCCATCCCCTGACAGCAAGATCACATGATCTTCATTTATCAGCTGGAGCTTGATATCTATATAGTTTGATGTTATTTCCAGTACTTCCTCGCTATATTTACCTAGCGTATCTATCATGATCAGGTAAGCCGGCAGCAGCTTACGCTTCTTCTCCTCAAGCATAAACCTCTGCTCATCTTCTATATTTCCCTTTAAAACTCCTTTTACCAGCTGATGCAGCGACTTATGCTCCTGCAGTGCTCTTGCAAGCATGATCAATACAAGATTTGCTATCGTATCCCTGCAAAAGCTTTCACCTTCTAGGCAAACATAAGTATCTGGATACTCTGATGATAAAGAATAGATATTATAGCCTTTGTAATTTTTTCCAAGATTCTCTTGAAGTTCTGTAAGTGAAATGGAAATCTCAGCATCAGAAGGATATGCAAAAACTTTCTCCTGTGCTACAACGAAGACTTTTTTATCCATCGTTCTTCCGATTTCCTGTAATACCGCTTTCATAGACTCCATAGGATACCCCTTAGTGTAAGCTTTTAAATAATTCTCTTTTCGGTTTCAAAATCAAATAAATAAACCTTATTCCAGTGATAATTCAATTCAATATCATCTCCTGCTTTTTTTACTGATTTTGAATCAACTCGTGCAATAATCTGTTTTCCGCTGATCATCATATGAAAATATTTTTCAGCACCCATTAGTTCGGCCACTTCTATTTTTCCATATATGGTCGAAAAATCATGATGGAGCGGTTGAATATCTCTTTCGTGAAGATGTTCCGGTCTGATTCCCACATAAACTTTTTTCCCTAAGTACCCCCGCTGCTCAAGTATTTTTTGCATTTCTTCTGTAATATTTATGGGCGTATCGTCATCTAGCTGTAATTCAATTTTATCATGATTTTTTACAACTGTACCATGTAGTATATTAATTTGTGGACTTCCGATAAATTCTGCCACGAATAAGTTTTCTGGATTTTCATAAACATTTTGTGGTGTGTCAATCTGTTGAATATCTCCGTCTTTCATAATGACAATCCTTGATCCCATGGTCATCGCTTCAACTTGATCATGAGTTACATAAATGAAGGTAGATTCAAGTTTTTTGTGTAACTTTGTAATCTCAGTTCGCATTTGCACTCTGAGCTTTGCATCAAGATTAGAAAGAGGTTCATCCATTAAAAACACCTTAGGCTCTCTGACAATAGCCCTGCCCAAAGCCACACGCTGCCTTTGACCCCCAGATAGGGCTTTTGGTTTACGATCAAGTAAATGTTCAATTTCTAAAATTTTTGCGGCTTCTTTTACTTTTTGATCAATAAGGTTCTTTGGCATCTTTCTTAATTGAAGCCCAAAAGCCATGTTGTCATATACACTCATATGTGGATATAGGGCGTAATTTTGAAATACCATGGCAATATCGCGATCCTTTGCAGATACATCGTTGACCAGGCGATCTCCGATATACAGTTCTCCCTCTGATATTTCCTCCAAGCCTGCTACCATTCGGAGCGTTGTTGTTTTTCCACAGCCTGATGGCCCTACGAGTACAATAAATTCTTTATCTTCAATCTCCATATTGAAATCTTTAACTGCATATACATTGCCAGGATAGATTTTTTTAATTCCCTTTAATATTACTTTTGCCATATTTTTGCCCCCTCAGTTTTCTTTACCCCAAGTATACAGGATGCATAGAAGAAATTCCATTGTGAAAATTCACAAAATATGCATATAGAATTATACAAATTAATAAAAACTTAATTTCCCCTTCTCTAAAATAAATTATGTCAAAACCTTCTTTTCTGACCTTTTCTGACGTATTTATTTATCACAAGACTCTATAAGGACCTCCATCACGCCACCGCAAACCATACCCTCTTCTTCAGCAACTTCACCTGTCATGTCTATGCTATGAACCCTATGCCCTCCATCCCGGATTACATCACGTGCTATATGAATGATCTCGCCTTCACTGCACCCTCCGCCTATACTGCCCAGCGTCTTTCCGTAGGGCCATACAAGCATTTTGGCTCCTGCTTTTCTCGGGACCGAGCCTTTTGTAGAAGCCACTGTAACCACTGCCTTAGGATCATTCTCTCCTTTGCTAAGTTCCTCTAATACTGTTCGATCAAGCTCCGGCCAATTGATTTTTGGAGATGCAGCACTTCCCGATAGGGTATTGGCCAGCCTTCTGTAGCTAATAACTTGTGCTATAATGGAAATGGCTATCTCATCAGGTGTAACCGCACCTATGTCCAGACCGATCGGCGCATTCACCTTGTTCAGCTGTTCTTGAGAATACCCTTCACTGAGTAATTGCTCTTTTACACTTTTAACCCGTCGCTTAGAACCAATCATCCCAATATAGGCTGCATGATACTTCAACGCCTTTCTAAGACAATCCATATCATGTCGATGCCCTCTGGTTACAATGACAACATAAGCAGACTTATTTATATGAAATAAATTGAAACACTTTTCGAAGCTCTCACAAATCACCTTTTCAGCATCGGGGAATCTTTCTTTGTTGGCAAATGAGGGACGATCGTCGATAACAGTCACTAAAAATCCTACCCTGGCACCTAACTCAACCAAAGGTTTTGCAATATGCCCTCCCCCCAATACAATAAGACGAGGCTCCGGAAAGTAGGGCTCAATTAAATAGGTTATGGTATCTTGTTCTTTAATAAATTGAATGTTTCCGGTTTCCAAAGCATACTGCGCCTTTTGGTAAATTAGTGTATCCAGTTTGTCTATAGAAGTATAGACCCGCAGGTTTTCCTCCGTAAGCAGAATTTTCTCTGGAGAAACATTCCGGTCATTGCCTTTATCATTCATTATTGTGACCATAACAGCCTTTTTCCCTGCATCTAATTCATTGAGCAGGCTTTTATAGGCATTAGCAATCATTTTATTCCACCTCCAAATACAGTGACCTAATTTATTTTGTTACCTTCCTGATTCCTATCATTCTGATGTATTTTGCATACGTTTTAATCATGTATGACTGCACTTCTTTATCATAGGCACGGTCTCTGGTTACAATGATAACATAACTATTATGATTTATTTTAACATAGTCAGTCAGGTGTCAAAAGGCAGAATCGCATTTACTTCGTCAGCGAATAATCGAAAGTTATGGTATAAAAACAACCACTGTGACTTAACTGTCAACAGTGGTTCCATAAGAGGGGCTATGTTATAATGCTTAAATCAATTTCAGCTATGCTATTAAAGACAATATCTGCTTCTTTTAATACTTCCGCATCTCCAATACCTATGGCATACATCCCTGCAGCTTTTATGGCTTTAATGCCTGCTATGGCATCTTCAACTCCTATACATTCTGAAGGCTCTACCTCTAGTGCCTCTGCAGCCTTCAGAAAAATGTCCGGTGCCGGTTTGCCCTTTTTCACCTCACTGGGGTCTACAATATAGTCAATATATTCTTCCAGTGCCATGGCCTTGATCAGAGCTGGGGCATTGTGAGATGCACTTCCGATAGCTATTTTTATTCCTTTCGCACGCAGAAACGCAAATAGTTCAACTACCCCCTCAAATACATTTTCCGGGGTAAATTGGCTGATCAGCTGCTTATAGTATTCATTCTTGCAAAAACTGAGCTTTTCCATCTCATCTTCCGTATACTTCCCTAGTATGCCTCCGTGAGCAAGAATGATTTTTAAAGATTCTTCTCTCGAGACACCTTTTAGAGACTCATTTACCGAGCTGTCGATTTCCACGCCAATCATATGAGCGATTGCTTTCCAAGCTTCAAAATGCTGGTGGCTGGTTTCGGTGATCACACCGTCTAAATCAAATATAACCGCTTTAATCATTTCTTTTCATTCCTTCTAAAGGTATTTTCAATAAGCTGTCTAACCCATATTGTTTATCATAAACTTTTATTTCCAGTCTTTCGCCCTCCAACAGCTCTATTTCCAAATGATCTGTAACATTTACCCGCAGTTGTCTTCCCCTATAGAACAGCTTAAATTCATATCCGCTCCAATTCTCAGGGCACCAGGGCCTTAAGGATATTCCTGTATCCTTGATGCGATATCCCGCAAATCCAAATATAACAGATAAGGCAGTTCCCCCCAGATTGGCTACATGGAGTCCGTCCTTCGTATTCCCATGGGTATTGTCCAAATCCAAACGAACGGTCTCCATGAAATAGTCATAGGCTTTCTCACAATAGCCGCATCGGGAAGCCATGATGCCATATATGCAGGAGGATAGGGAAGAGTCATGGGTCGTAACCTTCTCATAATAATCAAAGGTGTTTCGAATGATCTCATCTTCTAAATCATCTTCCAGAAGAAAATGTGCCAGGACTGTGTCTGCCTGTTTAATCACCTGGTATCGATAGATGGTCAGTGGGTGGTAATGGAGGAGCAAAGGGTATTTGTCCTCAGGCGTTCCTTCAAAATCCCATAGGGCCTTATCTAAAAAGGTATCATCCTGCTTATGAATTTTCCGCTGCTCATCATAAGGCAAATACATGTTTTTGTAGGCTGAAATCATTTCATCGATCTCAGATTCCTGCATCTGGATTCTCTGAATAATCCCTTTAAGGGCCTCCGGTCTTTCTTCCTTAAGAATGTGATAGAGCTTGACCGCCCATTCCATGTTGTATCGTGCCATAACATTGGTGTAGTAGTTATTGTTAACAATACAGGTATATTCATCTGGACCGGTAACACTATGAATCATGAATTTTCCATTGGAGAAATGTCCAATCTCCAACCAGGTTCGGGCGGTTTCAAAAACCACCTCTGCGCCATAATGACAGATAAAATCCAGGTTTTTATGCTGTAGGTAATGCTGGATAAACCCATAGGCCACATCCCCATTGATATGGTACTGGGCCGATCCCGCTGGAAAGAAAGTGGAACACTCCCTGCCGGCAATGGTTCGCCAGGGGTATTTTACGCCCCGCCTATGGCCTAAGGTACGGGCCTCATTCCGCGCCTGGTCCAGTATACTGTGACGATAGGTCAGCAGTTTTTCAGCAATCTGAGGCTGTGTCAGCTGAAAAAAGGGCAGTATGTAAATTTCCGTATCCCAAAAATAATGACCCTCATAGCCTTCGCCGGTTAATCCTTTTGCTGCGATGTTTGTCAAGCCGTCTTTTCCCGCAGACTGAAGCAACTGAAATAGACTAAACCGCACTCCTTGTTGGATAAGATCATCACCAAATATCTGAATATCTGAATGCTTCCAAAAATTTTCCAAATATTTTCTTTGGTCTGTTAAATGATCCTCTAAGGATATATAAGATTGTTCCTTAATGATCTTCAACACACGATGTTCAACAGGCTCCTGTTGACAGCGGCTGTCGCAATAGGCTGCATACTTCGTTAAAGTGATGTTTCCGCTGGTTGCATATTCTGCTGTCATTCGAGGCTCATGCTCTCCTCCTATCACCACGGATATTTCCGGTTTTGAACAACGGTGATATACTCCGCAGCATACCTCAAAATCCAGCTTTTTTGTCCTTGCTTTTAAAACCATATACGCTTCATCCACCAGACTGCTGCTCTTCCAATCCAACAGCTGAGCATGTTCCCCAACTCGCGGATCAAAATCATCTGTATAGTTGCTTACATTCCCATCCACAATGGATCTGATCCGTATTTCTCCATCGTACTGAACTTCAGCTTCGATCAATAACAGTTCCTTTACCTGAAAAGAAACCATTCTTCGAAACCGGACAGTAGCGGTTTTTCCTTTTTGGGTCCGATAAACAAAGGAGCGCTCTGCATATCCTTTGTCAAAATATAAGGCCCGCTTATAGTCTGTGTGACATCCGTTAAATAGAGATACCCGCTCTCCGTCCAAATAGATTTCCATGGTCTGCGCATCCATGAGATTGGGCATCTTCTCCTGCACCTCTGGAAACCCAAACAGCTTTTCACTGTACTTCGCTTCTATCAGATCATAGAAGCCGTTGATATAGGTTCCCCGAATACTGGTATACTCCTGAGGATACCCTTCCTCAAAGCAGCCTCTGATCCCGAGATACCCGTTGGCAAGGGCATAAAGGCTTTCTTCAACTGGCAAAACATTAACATCCAGAGATGAACTTTCTAATTTCCACATGTGTTTACTCTACTCCTTCACGGCACCAGATGTAAGTCCGGAGATAATCTGACGCTGAAATAATATAACAATGATTAAGGTAGGAATCGTTACTACCACTGTAGCCGCTGTAACCTGGCCCCAGAAAATCTGGAATTGTCCCCTTAGGAAAGTAATGGCTACTGTAGCTGTATGATAGCTGCTGTCGGGATTAAGGGTTAAAGCAAGCAAAAATTCGTTCCATACGGAAATAAAGGTAATGATCGCCGCTGTAAAAATACCCGGCAGTGCCAATGGCAGGATAATATCGGTGAATGTCTTCATTTTAGAAGCCCCGTCTATTTTTGCCGACTCCTCCATCTCTTTTGGCACCTTGTTAAAATGTATCACCAGTATATAAATAGCCACCGGCAGTGCAATCATAGAATAGGGAAGACTGATAAAGTAGGAATTGGTCCAATTCAGCTTGACAAATAACTGATAGATTGGCCCTACCACGGTTATTTGAGGGAACATGGAGGTAGCCAATACTATCGCCAGTATCAGACGTTTTCCAACGAATTTGAGCCGGGCAATGGCATAGGCAGCTATTGCAGCTACCATGGTGACATAGGTTGTGGTAATCGTAGAAATGATTAAACTATTTTTCAAAGCGTTTAAGATATTTCCCCTAAATAAGGCTTCATAGTGTTCAAATGTAGGCTGGTCTGCCAGTATCTTGAAAGCACCAGCCCCCCATATCTCACTCTCAGGCTTTAGAGAGGTCAGAAATACCCAAATAAACGGAAATATAATGATCAATAGATATAGGACAATAGCGGCTCCAAAAAGTCGCTCTGCTTTTTTGTTTATCACAGGCTTTCACCTCCTAATCCGATATGAGTTGAATATCTAGGAACTTAATATATAAGTAAGAAATCACACCCACACAAAGAGCCATCACCAAAATAATGGCAGCCCCATAGCCAAACCTTGTCTGGGCAAACATGACCTTATACCCGTAGATAGAAATGGACTCCGTGGTTCCTCCAGGTCCACCACCGGTCAATACCCATATCAAATCAAAAATTCTAAATGCATCTAAAGTTCTAAAAAGCAGTGCTACCAGAATCGATGGTTTCAGCAGCGGCAGAGTGATATGCAAAAACTGTTTCCATTTATTGGCGCCGTCCAGCATGGCAGATTCATATAAACTGTCGGGAATCACCTGTAATCCGGCCAGCAGCAATAAGGCAAAGTAAGGGGTCGTCTTCCAAACATCGGCAAAAATGATTGACCAAAGTGCACTGGAGCTGGTCAGCATTAAATCTGTAGCCTGCTCTACGATGCCAACCCGAGCCAGAATAAGGGCTACAATTCCGCTGGAACCATTATAAAGGTATGCCCACATCAGGGCAGCTACGGAGGTAGGAATCGCCCAAGGGATTAAGGAAAAAGTTCTGATCAATCCCCTGCCTATCATCGCTTTATTCATTATCAGTGCTAATATTAAACCAAAGACTAATTCCATTCCAACGGAAATGGATGTGAAGAACAAAGTAACTCGAATGGTCTGCCATACCCTTGGATCTCTTAGTACCGATTGGAAATTCTTAAGGCCAACGTAGTTTGGCTGAATGATGGAGGTTTCCAGCTCTGAAGCGACCATCATTATATCCTCCTGGAGGTTAAAATCATCTTCAATCCGATAGAGAGCTTCCAAACCAGCCAATACCTGATCAGAAGCTTTCACCAGAAATTCGTGTTCTTGATCATTGATTGACACAATACCTGTCTGCCCCGGAAACATAGCCTGAATACTTTCATAGATTTCAAGAATCTCCTGCTGTGTATCTTGAATCCTCTCTTGGGTACTGCTTTGTTTGACTGTGTCTTTTTCAATCTCCAAATAGTAATCTATATAGTCAAAGGTTTCATGCATCAGCTTCAAATTATACTGCTCAGTAAAATACAAGCCTGATTTTTGCTGGTCATTTAGCTGAAAATCAAAGAATGAAAACCTTGTTGACTGGGCAACCGGCCACAGAGAGAATAGTATAATAAAGATCAGTGCAGGTATTACTAAGACATAGCCCAGATGATGATCTAACCATGCATTCATTTTTCTCATGAAAACAACTCCTATAAAAGATCTAATAAAAAAGCTTTGGCGATTTTCACCAACCAAAGCTTTTATGGAATTCCTTATTGTTACTGTAGTTTTTCTCCAATGTTCTTCACAGCATCCTCTAGTTTTCCATTTCCGGATAAATACTCATGGGCTCTTAACTGGATTACATCAGATACTTCTGAATAGTTTGCAACTACAGGTCTTGCAATTGTGCTTTGCAATGCTTTCTGGAATGCTTCATCGGTTAGCAGTGCATTTGCCTGCAGTACCTTTGGCTCGTTCATTAGTGCATTGAAGCCTGGCAGATAACTGCCTACGGTAGCATTAATGGTTTGCCCTTCAGGACCTGCGATAAATGCTAAGAATTCTTTAGCACCTTCCATGTTTTGAGCATTTACGTTAACGCCTAAAATCCAGCCGCCTACAGTACCGCCATTGGGCAGCGCAGCATAACCGATTTGGTCTACTTTAACCGTATAATCTCCCGATGCAGCCATTCCGTTCATGTATGGCCAGTTTCTAGCAAAAACAGATTCTCCATTTAAGAAGGCATTATGGGTTTCCCCTTCTGTATAGACCAAGATATTGTCTGGAGTTGCCTTGGAGTCTGTGAACTTCTTCATCATCTTCAATCCATTTTCCAGGTCAGTCCAATTGGCTGTAAATTCATTTACATTACAGGTCAGCCCTTCATACTGGCTGGATTGATACACATAGCCGTACTTTGTACCGCCTTGGCCAGAATACTTTTCTGCCATTGCAAATAAGTCATCATAGGTATATTCACCACTGGCAAGCTTTTTAGCATCCTCTTCTGATACGATATCTTTACGATAATACAAGAAGCCTAAATCTGAAAAATAAGGCAGTGCATAGTGCTTTCCTTTGTATTTTCCTGACGATACAGAACCTGCATTAAAATCTGTAGGTTTCCATCCTGCATCCTTGATGAAAGTATCCAGAGGCTCAAGATAACCGGCCGCTGCAAACTCCCCTGCCCATACTACGTCCATGGAAATTACGTCATATT
Source organism: Geosporobacter subterraneus DSM 17957 (assembly GCF_900142145.1). GTDB lineage: Bacteria > Bacillota > Clostridia > Peptostreptococcales > Thermotaleaceae > Geosporobacter > Geosporobacter subterraneus. The sequence goes on from NZ_FQZV01000034.1 coordinate 30,415, forward strand.
CTCCTGACTTGCTGGATAATGAGTTTACGATTTGATCGTGCATATTTCCCGAATCATTTGTCAAAATAATTGCTTCTACTTCATAAAGCTCACTTTTCTCATTAAATGCTTTTACGATACTCTCCAGAGCTTTCGTACTGTCTGCCTGAACTGCAAACTTAACCTTTGTTTTCGCAACTGGCTCATTAGCCGCTGGTGCTGGCTCCCCCGCAGGTGCCTTCGGAGTGCATCCTGCAAGTGCAATCAAGGATAAAATTAATACCATAATGAGACAAATAGATAAAATTCTTTTCATTTACGCTCCCCCTTTTTTAATATCTTCCTTCATCTGAGAATCAAGGCTTCCGTTCTAAAACCTATGTCCGCCCTTAAATGCTCACGTGTGGCTTGTTTGATTTCATAGAAAACGTTACCAAACAAATCACCATATTGACATTGTAAACGATTTCTCATAGGATAATAATAGAATTTTTAGTTTATTAATAATATTTTAATATAATCTTAGGAGGTTTTAAATGTCAAACTCATTCCTCTTTAAAAAAATGGAGAACCTGCACTGCGATTACCGCCACCCATCCTATTATCTGGAACGAAAGCTCCTTAATGAAATGAAGCGAGGCTTGGAAAAACAGGCATTGCAAACCCTTGATACGATTAATTCTACTGAACGGGCGACGCTGGCCGATAATCCCCTTCGCTCCCTAAAAAATTCTCTTATCGCCAGCTGCACACTTTTTACACGAGCTGCGGTGGAAGCAAATGTCCACCCGGAAGATGTCTTTTCCCAAAGCGATGTATTTATTATAGAAATCGAACGGCTTAATAATATCAAGGAATTGCAAGCCTTTGAATATCATATGGTAAAAACCTTCATCAAAATGATCAATCAGGAAAGGGTCCGGTCTTATTCCCTGCCCATTACCCGTATGATCAATTATATCCATGAGCATATTACAGAAAAAATATCTCTTGATGTACTGGCACGTTTAACAGAAAAATCTGCTGCCTATTTGTCTGCTGAGTTCAAAAATGAAGTTGGCCTCACGGTGACAGATTATATTCAGCAGCAAAAAATTGAAAACTCCAAGGACTTCTTGGAGCTTACCAATATGAGTATTCACGAAATTGCTACTTTATTTAGCTTTTGCAATACTGCTTATTATGCCAGTGTCTTTAAGAAGCACATGGGCATGACCCCCAGCGTTTATCGCAGTAAAAAAAATATATAAGTACTTTAATAAAATAAATCTTTATTTAGAGGTATTTTCATTATGCAGCAGTATAAATTATTCGATGCAGAATATAAATTCGTAAGTTTAATTTGGGGAAGTGAACCTATTAACTCCACTGAATTGGTAAAGCTTTGTCTTGAAAAGCTGGGCTGGAAAAAAAGCCGCGTTTCTGGGTCACTGCGGCTACAGTTGTGGTTACCCCAGTTCTTATAGCTGCATTTATAGCAAATCCGCAGAATACTCAGACATCTGAGGCTATCCCCTCACAGGATGGGATTACCGTAAGAACTTCAATAGGGGAAGATATTGAGAAGGCCATTCAAACTATTATGTACTCCCCTGGTACGTCCTCCAACCTCGGAGATTATATTACTTTTACAAAGCATGAGGACAGTACTTACAGATTAGAGGAATACCTGGAAGCCATAGATGATTCATATTTTGGAAAATCCATAAAAGAATACTGTATCATGCCTGTATCCAGAAAGGAAATCAAAGGGCTTTATGATAGAATTATGGAGGACTATGGCAGCCATCATACTCCTTCAGAGCTGCTCATGAAAAACCTCTTTGAGCATCTTAAAGACAACAACCAAAAGAACATTATTCTCAAAAGGCTCACGAATGAGCTGGTACCTTTAACATAATCGTCCCCCCTTACGATAATTCTCTGTAAATTAGTATCTATCAACAATTAGATTCTCTAATGCTAAAAACATCGGTGCATGGTCCGATGTTTTTATTATCATTTTTGTATACTGCCGCTTTTTTGAACTTACCAAAGCTATTAAGGTGTTTTAAAGTTTAAAAAACGCTCTTTTCCGATTCAAAATCAAATAGATATACCCATATATGGATGAAAAATCATGATGCGAATGCTGTTTTAGCCCATTATGACCTCCACATTGTGCACAGCAGCATTATCCAATAGTCTAATAAAGTTGCTGTCTTGTTCCTGACCATCGATAATTATTTTTTTGACTCCCTTGCTTACCCCCTCAGGATTCCTTATGGTTATATGGTATTCTGCATCACGATATACCCGTTTAATGGCTATATTATCCCAATCCTTTGGTATACAAGGATCGATCGTCAAACCGTCATAGTCTGGCCTGATTCCTAATATCCATTTTGTAATGGCTTCATAATTCCAAGCTGCAGTACCCGTAAGCCATGAATTTTTTGCTTCCCCGTGCCTTGGTGCATCCTTCCCGGCGATCATTTGTGCATATACGTAGGGTTCCAGTCTGTGAATCTCACTGATTTCTTCCAGATAAGCCGGTGCAATCTTCCTATAATATTCAAAAGCCTTATCCCCTCGCCCTAACAAGGTTTCTGCAATCATAATCCAAGGATTGTTGTGGCAGAAGATTCCTGCATTCTCCTTGTATCCTGGAGGATAGGAGGATATTTCTCCAAGATTTAATTTGTATTCGCTATAGGCAGGCTGCTGCAGCACTAATCCGTAAGGTGTATTCAAATACCGATCCACTGCATCTAATGCCCTTTGTGCCTTACCGTTATCAATTCCGATTCCTGCCATTACACAAAAGCCTTGGGGTTCAATAAAAATTTTCCCTTCCTCATTTTCTACGCTACCCACCTTATCTCCATAGAAATCATAGGCTCTTAAAAACCACTCTTGGTCATAACCGTGGGTTTCAACATTATTGTGCATTTTTTCAACTTCCAGAAGAACACTTTGGGCCAAGTCCTCCTTTCCTAACCGCTTATATAATCCAGCCAACTCTTTTCCTATATAGACAAACATCCCCGCGATAAAGACAGACTCTGCAGTTTTTCCCTTTTGGTTTTCACAGGTTTGGAAGGATTCGTCCGGGTTTACAGAAAAGCAGTTTAGGTTTAAGCAGTCATTCCAGTCGGCACGGCCAATGAGGGGGAGTCCATGGGGTCCCAGATTGTTTAATGTATAATGAAAAGACTTTTCCATGTGCTCTAAAAGAGACCCCATGTTGTTTGGATCGCAGTTATAGGGTACCTGCACATCCAGAATATCAAAATCACCTGTTTCCTTGATATATGCGGTGACAGCTAAAATCAACCATAGGGGATCATCATTAAAGCCCGATCCTATCTCGTGGTTTCCTTTTTTTGTTAGGGGCTGATACTGATGATAAGCACTGCCGTCTTCAAATTGTGTTGCTGCGATATCTAGAATTCTTTCTCTTGCTTTTTCGGGAATCTGGTGCACAAAGCCTAACAGATCCTGGTTTGAATCCCTAAAGCCCATACCTCTTCCTATACCTGTTTCAAAATAAGATGCACTTCTGGACATATTAAAGGTAGTCATACATTGATAGGGATTCCATATATTCACCATTCGATCAAGCTTCTCGTCATGACTTTTCACTGTAAACTTTGTTAACAGTTGATGCCAATGTTCTTTCAGCTCTAAAAATGCCCTATGAACCGTATCGCCGGTACTGTATTTTTCCAGAAGCTTTTTTGCTCTTTTTTTGTTGATGACGCCCTTTTCCTGCCATTTCTCTTCAACAGGGTTTTCAACATAACCTAAAATAAAAATAAGTTCTTTCTCTTCACCGGGTAGCAGCTTTATCTCAATACTATGGGATGCGATTGGATTCCATCCGCTGACAATTGTATTATTAGATTTTCCTGCGAGTACTGCTTCAGGCTCATGCAATCCGTTGAATGGTCCTAAAAATGCCTCTCGATCTGTATCAAAACCGTTGATCTGGTGATTCACCCCGTAAAAGGCATAGTGGTTTCTTCTTTCTCTGTAATCGGTTTTATGATAAATCGTTCCATTATCCACTTCCACAGCACCGATACTGTAGGTTCTTTGATAATTGGTCATATCGTCATAGGCGTTCCAAAGACAGAATTCAATAAAGGAAAAAATAATAATCTCCTTTGGGACATTGCCCTTGTTCCTTACTTTTACCCGATGTATTTCTATGGGGTCTCCCAAGGGGACCATATACAGTGTTTCTGTTTCTAAATGGTTCTTCACCCCTGTAATTTTTGTATAGCCCATCCCGTGCCTGCATGTATAGCTGTCCAAATCCTCTTTTACCGGCATCCAGGCAGGTGAGTAATAGCCATCCTTATCCCTTATATAAAAGTATCTTCCGCCGTTATCCAGCGGGATATTGTTATACCTGTATCTCGTCAGTCTTCTGAGCCTGGCATCCTTATAGAAACAATATCCGCCAGCCGTATTGGATATCAAGCCAAAGAAGTTGTCACTTCCGAGATAATTAATCCATGGATAGGGGGTTTTAGGGGTTTGTATTACATATTCTCTATTGACATCATCAAAATACCCGTATTTCATATTCTACACATCCTTTCATCGGTCATCCCATGATTGCCTCTACATCATAAATTGTGCCCCCATCGGGGATTGGGATTGTTTGCCCCTCTATTTCATTTCCATTCAAGAATATCTGCTTCACCCCTTTACTGATACCCTCCGGATTTTTAACATTTATATTAAAGACTGCATTCCTAAAATGTCTTGTGACCGTAAAACCCTGCCAGTCGGTGGGGATACAGGGGTCTATGATTAATCCGCCATAGCTGGGTCGGATTCCAAGCAGGTATTTTACTGCTGACTGATACATCCATGAAGCCGTACCCGACAACCAGCTGTTCCGCGCCAATCCAAATTGAGGATGCTCATCTCCCAGGATGTTTTGAGGATAACAATAGGGCTCACACTCGTATTCGTCAATGATATTGTTTTTTAGTGCCGGATTGATTTGCGTATAATATGTATAGGCTTGATTGCCATTTCCAAGCATCGCTTCGGCGATGATTACCCAGGGATTGCTATGCAGGAAAATGCCTCCGTTTTCCTTGGCTCCCGGGGGATAAGTGGTAATCCCTCCCTTTTCTGGTTCGTAGCCCGAATATCCGGGATAACTCAATTTAATCCCCTTCGTTGTATTTAACAATTTATTTACGGATATTAGCGCTTTCACCGCCCTGTCATAGGGTGCAAAGCCAGAAATCACACTCCAGGACTGGGCATTGACATAAATTTTCCCCTTATCATTTTCCTTTGACCCAATTTTATCTCCCTTATCATCAAAATAGCGAATATACCAGGCCCCATCCCAACAGCACTGGTTTACATTCTGCTTCATTTCTTGATAATATCCATGATACTTCCGTGCCGATACCGCATCTCCAAGGTATTCCATCAGCTCAGTCATTTCCTTTAACGCAGCACCGTATAGATTGGCCGTAAACACCGACTCTGCACCGTAAGGAAGATTCACTGTATCATTCCAATCAGCAAAACCCAGCAGAGGTAAGCCGTGAGCACCTAGATCCTGTCTTGTAAATTCAATGGCCCGCCTTAGATGTTCTAAGACTGTTCCCCACTCTAAAGGTTTTTCTTCCCTGTCTTTTTCATAGAAAGGTATTTTTTTCGATAGAAATCCCATATTTCCGGTTTCCTTCATATAAGCACAAACTGCTAAAACAATCCATAAATGATCATCGCTATAGTACTTGGGTCTGTCTTCCATCTCTCTTGAGTCCCCTGCATTGGCTTCCATCGTCAGGGGATTAAGCTGGTGCATTGCAGACCCATTTCTGTTCTGCACATGGAGGAGCATCTCCACAAGTTCTCTGCCTTCCTCCGGTGCGTGGCCAAGTATTCCCATAGCATCCTGGGCACTATCCCTGAAACCAATTCCTCTGGCACCAAAGCCCAATTGGTATAAGGACAGATACCTGGCCCAATTTTTTGTAATATAACACTGGCGGGGATTATGGATATTCAGCATCCTATTCATCGCTGCATCGGGGGTATTCACCACAGCCTTTGAAAGATAATCCTCCCAAAATTGCTTAAGGGCTGCCAGTGCTTTATCCACTGATTTAGGATCTCTATACTTATGAATATCCTTTATGGCTTCGTCTATCTTCGCAGTTTGGCCCAGCTGTGTAATCACCCGTTTGCGGTCACCGCTTTGCAGGACACCTAAATGGTGCATTAAAGCTCCTATATTATCTCCTCTCAATGCTTCATAATTGCTTAATTCATCTTGATTTAGACTTTCCGGGGATTTCCATGTGCCGTATCCATGATTCCCAAGAAATTTTTTTCTATCTGATTCAAAAGAAGAGATTGGGTGATTAGATGTAAAGTAATTGACGCGATGCTCTCTATTCATAAAAGCATATTGGGTTAATATTTTGCGGCCTTCAGCCTCTTCGATGATTTTTGACTGCATGGTTTGCGGAACCCAATCTGCGTTTGTAAGCTGCTTTAAAGCGTCGAAATGCGTATACTCAATAACAGGAATCAAATCTAATTGGACGGGCTCTTTGTTCAGATTGGTTATACATATGTCTCTAATCTCACAGAAACCATTTAAAGGAACAAAAATGGTTACTTCAGTTTCTATTCCGTAAAATTCAGATATGATTTTCATATAGCCTAAACCCACATGACATTCATATCTGTCATAATGATCCAGGGTAGGCACATAGAAGGGTGAAAAAATCTTATATCCTGATGCACCGCCTATCCGAATATAAAGGGTCTCCCCTTTAAACTCCCCGCCAGGCAGCTGGGGGATATATTTAATAATCCGATTTAAGGCCGGATCTCCCTTACAGAGCAGGGCTCCGCCGGTTTGGTCCACAAAACCGCCAAAGTCGATGGTACCGATATAATTAATCCATGCAACAGGTGTCCGAGGTTCCGTAATCACATACTCCTTCTGAAGGTCATCAAAATATCCATACTTCATAATCATTCTCCTTACCTTTTCTTGATCTCGCCTTGAAAAGCCATACCCTATTTCAGTATCCCTGTCTTTTCATAGCTTTAATAACTACTGCTTAACAGCCCCAGCCGTCAGTCCTCCGATAATGTATTTTGAACAAAAGGCAAATACAACCATAATCGGTACCATTGACATTGCAATCGCCACATAAACGGCACCAAAATCTGTTCGGTATACCCCTTTGGCCATGGCTGTTAAAATCGGTACCGTATATTTTTTCTCGTCATACAATACAACCAATGGAACTAAGTAGCTGTTCCATGAGGCGATAAAAGTAAAAATTGACATGGTGGCAATAGAAGGTGTTATGATGGGAAGTACAATCTTGTTAAATATTCTAAATTCACTGCATCCGTCTATTCTGGCCGACTCAACGATTTCATTGGGTACTGCAGCGTCAATATAAAGTTTTACAAAGAATACAAAGTTTGCATTGGCTATGGCAGGAATAATCAATGCCAAATGCTTATTGATCAGGTGAAGCTCACTGCAAACCTTAAAAAAACCGATCAATCCAAGCTGAGATGGAAACATCATAGAACCGAGCAATATGCCAAATAAAAGCCTGCTTCCTTTAAATCTGTATTTAGAAAATCCATAGGCCGTTAAAGCACCAAAATAAGCTGCTAAGGCCGTGCTGGATATGGAGATAATCAGGCTGTTTTTAAAGCCCTGCCACATGTTTACGCTGTCCATCATTCTTTTATAGTTGTCTGCAAAAGCACTTCCCGGCAGTACATTTAATTGCGTAGCGATATCATTGCTGGTATGAGTAGCATTAATGATCATCATATAGAAAGGCAAAAAGCATAAAACTGCTAGAGAAATCAAAAGAAAGTACAGTCCAATCGTTGATAGTTCCCATTTTGAGTGCTTTGTCCTTAATGGTCTGGACAATTCCTTCTGCGTAGTTAAATCAAATGCCATTATACTCCCCCCTACTCATAAAGTGATTTTCTGTTGATGAGTCTATAGGCAACAGCTACCACCATGATCACAAGTACAAATAAACCGACACCTATCGTTGCCCCATAGCCAAAATTATAATTAGCAAATGTGGTATTGTATAAGTACATCACCATGGTGAGGGTTGAAATCTGCGGTGCACCGTTTCCCCCGGACAGTACGTAGGGAACGTCGAACATGGTTAAACCGCCAATCAGCGACGTTACTACCTGATACAAAATGATCGGTCGGAGACAAGGAAGGGTTATACACCAAAATGTCTGCCATTTATTTGCTCCATCTACCCTGGCAGCTTCGAAATACTCTTCAGGAATCGCTCGAATACCAGCCATAAAAATAATCATGCTGTATCCAAACCACATCCACCACAAAGTAAAGGAAACTGCAAACCGCGAAGAGAATATATCCTGCAAAAAGTTTATAGGCTCATCCACAAGCCCAAAGGACAAAAGGATTCGGTTTATAGACCCCGACTGCCAATCCAATAGAAAAAATACTAATGTACCTACTGATGCCATGGTCACAAGGTTGGGCAAATAATAGATCCATCGAAAGAAGGCTTTTCCCTTAAGCTTTCTGTCTGTTAAAGCTACTGCTAAAGCAAGGCCCATGATCAACTGAGGGATAATACAGCCTAACCACATCATCCATGTATTGCCTACACTCTTAAAGAAAAAGCTATCGTTAAACAGCCTTTTATAATTCTCCACGCCAACGAATTGGGGAGGTACAATGCTTCCGTCCCACTTGGTAAAGCTAATGCCAAAAGAATAGATGATCGGATAAACTACAAATATAGTCAATATAATAAAAAATGGTGCGATGAACAAATATCCATATGTATCTTTTTGAATGCTTTTTGACCGCACATCCGTTCCTCCCTTCCATGGGAATAATGAATGGAATTGCCTTATTAGCAGGGTTGCTAATAAGGCAATATTCACCTACTCAACGATCAAATCCGGCAAATCGGATTTAACCTTCTCTTTGAATTGTTGAATAAACTGCTCTTTTGTGATCTTACCTGCCAGGTAGGTTTGCATGATATCCTGGAATGATTTGCGCATCTGATCATCATACTGGGTAATAAGATTACCGTTGACTTTTTCTACCATAGGACCATAAACTTCATAGGTGTTTTGATTTACAGTCTTATTGACAAAGCTTGAATCGTTCTTTAGCTCTTCAATTACAGCGATGTGATTTACAAAGTCTCCTGTTTTAATTGCCCATGCTTTTAAATGCTCTTTATCTGTTGCAAGGAATTTAACAAATTCCCATGCAAGTTCCTTATTTTTAGACTGCTGGGAGATTCCTGCCCATGTCCCGCCTTCATAATAAGGCATAGGTGTAGCTACAGCCCATCTTCCGGCCTGTGCATTTTTCTCATCGTTTACAGCTACAATCCACTGAATACCCCATGTAGGGATTGCATAGCACATATGGATATCATCGGCTACTGCAGCTGACCAGGCCGGTGTCCATTGCCTGATACCACCCTCAAGACCTTCGTCTCGCATGGTCTTAGCGATGTCAATATACTCTAGCATTTTTGGATCAATGATAAACTTGTTATCCTTTACCCATGGCTGTGTACGTGCTCCGCCCACGTATATTTTATACAAATCCTCTGTTCCTACAAACAGCTTCGCCTTTCCTTTGCTGGCCTCTTTTACTTTTCTGGCGGTCTCAACAATCTTTTCCGGTGTTGAAAGCATCGCTGAAATCTCATCGGGATCATCTGTTCCTAAATATTTTTTTGCCAAATCCCGTTTATAGCCAACGCCGCCTGGACACGCTTGCCATGATAAGGCTCTCATATTGCCTGCGTTGTCTCTGCCGATATCTACTGTATAAGGGATGTTTGCATCTACATATTCTTCCGCATTAAAGGGTGCAGCAGACAGGTTTTCGAATCCTCCCGGCAAATTTACAAATCTCTTAACAAATGCATTTTCAGCTGCCAATACATCCGGCATGCCTGATCCTGCACGAATGGCTGAAGTTACTTTATTTTGATAAGCTAGATCTGTGTCCGAGGTAATCTGAACATTTACTTTTACATTTGGGTATTTTCCCATAAAGGCTTCTGCAAGCTTTGGCCCCTCATCCTTGTTAAAGTGCCAGAATGTAAGCTCTCCGGTAAAATCTTCCGGTTTTTTCTCTGCCGGAACTACACCACTTTCCGGGCTTTCCTGCGGCGGATTGTTGGCTGCCGGTTCTGAACCTTGGTTACTGCATCCGGCAAACAGCGATGCAATGAAAACTACACACATCATCAAAGCAAGCGCTTTCCTCAAATGCATTTTTTTCATCTTTATTTCCCCCTTTTAAATAATGGATGATTATGTGATGCTATACCACTAGATTGTCATATGAAAACTGTATAGCCTTTGTACAAGCTGTGTGAACACGCGTTCATTCTGCATTAAAAAAATAATTACTTCATCTTTCGACAAGAGTCTCGGATGATTAACTCAACAGGTATCTTATAATTTGCGTAGAAATTGATTTCCTCTTCATTGGCTTTAATCAAGTTATTGGTAGCCATAAAGGCCATATTGAGCAGCGGTATTCTCACTGTTGTTAGTGCCGGCTGCAGATACCGGGCTAACTCAATATCATCGAATCCAACCAGAGATATGTCTTCCGGTATTTTTAGACCTAACTCCTCAATGGCACGCATAGCCCCCAAACACATACTGTCATTGGCAATAAATATGGCTGTGGGTGTTTCCTTTAATAACAGCTTCTTTACAGCCTTATACCCGCTTTCTTCCGTATAGTTACCCTTTACAATCATGTTATTCCTAAGAGGTATTCCGCCTTCAGCCAATGCTTTTTTGTATCCTTCTACCCTTGAAATCGCAGTAAACTGCTCCAAATCTCCAGTGATATGGGCAATTGCAATATGGCCCAGCTGAATGAGATACTTGGTAGCCTCATAGGCGCCCCCAAAGCTGTCACTATTTACAACAATGGACCTGCTGAAGGGTTCCTGCTCATTTGACACCTCTTGTTCGATCACTGCCACATTGTATCCGCTTTCAATAATTTCTATAATGGAAGGCTCACTGTTCTTTCCGCCGATAAAAATGCCCGCAGATATGGTTTTATTATAGAATAATTCCCTTACATTGTTAAAATCCTGCTGTTCATTTACGATTGTACTCAGTACATTGTACCGCTGTTTATTGGCTGCATCAATGACTGCACTGGTAAAAGGAGAAAAATATGAACTCGTGCACATTTTATTGCCATGGTTGTCATCCTTTGTGTCAATGATAAATAAGCCTATAATTCTACTTTTTTTGCCTGCCAGCATTTGTGCTGAGGCATGGGGAACGTAATTGTATTCTTTGATAATCTCCAGCACTCTCTGTCTTGTCTCTTCTGTAACATTTCCATAATTATTAATTACTCTGGAAACAGTACTTCTTGATACACCGGCAATTTTTGCGATATCTGAAGCATTCATGGCAACACCTCTTGTTATTATTGTGAACGCGTGTTTATACTAATAGTGTAACTCCATTTTCTGGATATTACAAGATGTTTTTTTGACTTTTTTGAAAATTATTCTTCATAGCGTATATCTATGTGGTAGAATCATAATGTTAAGGACTAAAGATTGATTAACTCAAGGAATCATCGATTACTGCTTTAGGTTTTTTACATAATATTCAATTCTATTGTTTATCCATTCATTTACATCTTCCATATAGGATTCAAGAAATTGGAGATCTTCTTCGGTTATGATTTTCATTACTCTATCTTTTGCCTCTAGGAAGGCTTCTTCTTTCTCTTGTTGAAAAAAAGAGTCTGCTTCTTTGAGATTGTTGACCATGGACTTATTAACCGTCATGACGCTTTGCATAATCGTATTGTCTAACTTCGACATAATTTCGTCGATTTTCTTATGATTCTTTATAGTCTTTTCTCTATTATTTATTGCGGATAAAAGCTTTGCACAGTAGTAGAGCACCACCAAAATGGAACCGATTATGACTGTAGTGGAAATAATGTACAGCAAGCTACTCATTTTTTATCAACTCCTTTCTTAAATTATTAACCAGGCAAAATACAACACCCTTGGTAGCAGGCTGATCAATCGTATCTATGTGATCATTTAAGAGGAGCCCGGCCTTCCGTAGTTCGTCATGGCACACTTTTGCCCAGTGGGGAGTCGAAGGAATCTCTGGAGTTACGGGCTTATCGGGCAAAGGATATCTTTCCGCTACCGTCCTCTGTAATTCCACTATCCTTTCTCCATATCCGATACCGGGAACGGCCCACTTCCCATTGAGATCTTCCCAGTAAGTTACACTTCCCCTTCTGACCAGATGAAACCGCTTATCGTATAAGGTACGTCCTTCAGGGATCGATGTGGTTGCAGCATAAGCATATAAATGCTGTATATGGGCTTCAACTCCCGCTTCTGCTGTAGGAAAAAAAAGTCCTGGATTGCTGGGTCCTGTAGCTCCAAGCCCTGCAAAATTATTTTGCTCAGGCTTTACCACTCCTGTAAATCTTAGCCAGTTGGTCTCATGGACGGCTTGGAGAAAGGCTAAATCTGCTTTTATGCCGTAGACAGGGGCAATCCGGTAGTAAGTATCCACTATACTTGTATTTGCAGCGCTGTTAACCGCCTTCAAAGCAGCTTTCAGTTGTTCCGGAAGGAGAATAGAATTTCCCTGTATCCTTGTCTTTAGAGCTATACTGGAGTTTATATATTTATCTATGCCTGCTGCTACTGCTGCTGTAAGTCTATCCTGCCAGGCAGGATCCGTCAGTAGTTTAAAATCTTCGCCATTATCCATAAATCCAAATTCGACAATAATGGTTTCTACTGTGGGATAGGTTCCCCGGATAATATAGTAATAATCTTGACCTACACGGGATGGAGCTGTACTTTCTCTGCTGAAAACCCGTCTTACAGGAAAGCCTGTTTTCCTGACTTCTTCCGCTGTCAGTTTTGCCAGCGTCCCCTGGGAGTGTATGCTGTGAATCACTTCAAATCCTCTTGCAGCACCGTTTGCTGCATTGTTATGACAAGAAATGCATATATCTGCTCCCGACTTTTTTATTTTGTCTGTCAATTCATCGGGTGAATAGTAATGATCATTGATAAGGGATCTATCCACTTCAATATTATAGTTTTCAAGCTTTACCGCAAGAAGCCTGGCATAAACTAGATTTAAGTCTTTTTCCTTTACCCCAAATCCTGATGCTCCCGAATCCTTCCCCCCATGTCCAGAGTCTATAATGATTTTCATACTATACCCTCCATTCCAATTTTTCTGCTAGGTTGTTATCCTTCAGCATTTGCGGATTTAAGCTGCAGACAATCATGTTTTCAATCCATTTGTCCAAGGCCGTATATTTTTTAGACAATTCCTCCATTAGGATTTGACTGATAATCTTTACAGAATTCTCTTTTATGAAATTAAAGGCTGTCTTCATTTCCTCATCTGTAAGAACACCTCTTTTTTTAAGAATATCATCGATATATGTCTGATAAACCGCTGTAACTGCAGTATTTATAATATTCTCTGTCATATCTGCATATTTATGGAGTTGTGCATCCTTAAGCTGATTATTGATATCCTCTGTCTTCTTCTTAATCAAGGCTATTAGATATGCCGCTATAACCGGCACCAGCGGAATCAGCAACCCCCGTATGACGGTAATGACCAGTTCATTGAATAGTCCGGTATCATACATGTACTTCACCCCTTTTTCGTCTATATTAAATTATATGTTATCAAGGATATGTTGGTGAGGTATTGTTTACTCAGTGATTCTGCCCTTCTAATGATTGGAATTAAAAGGACCGGGACACAAAGAACCTAGTTTTGCCTTTTACTATGCAAAAACTAGGTTCTTTGTATCCTGTGTTATTGTCTAATTTGGAATAATAGAAAATATACAGGGTCGTATATTTTTCTCAAATAACTTTTTTAGAAAAAACCGCAAACTTCTTTAATCTTTTTTTCCCCGTCATCGGATAAAATATAGTTAATAAACGGTACTTGCTGCTTTAATTGACGATCGATTTGCAGACTAGGGTTTCTAGAAAAAGAAGCTGTGCATATAAAAAAGCAACTCACCCTGGCAATTTCCACCTGCAGAAGCTTTCTTTCCTGTTCTGTCAGGCGACCATAACCTTTCATAAATGGTTTGGCAAAAGGCTGAAAATCTGCGTGTATCAAGAAATTCCAAAGAACATAGGCAACATCAAATAAACGCTCCCTTCGCTGTGCAAAATCAAAATCCAAAATACAACGAACTCTTCCACGGCCATCAAATAGCTGATTTCTTTCATTCCAATCCCCGTGTATAATAGTATTGGGCAAACCTGGGGATTGACTGGACCATAAGCCTGTAATTTTGTCATGCAGATCTTTTATCAGCATTACTTGCTCTCGGGGAATACTATCTCCTAATTCAATGAGACGGGCAATCCCCTCATTTAATATCTTGCGGGAGGGATAAATTGATCCCGCTGGCTTTACAATCTCCTGGAAATTAGCCAATGTCATATGCATCTTTTTTAGAATTCTGCCGCTTGACACTGCTTGCCTCTGCTCAAAGCTGAATTTCCCTGCATCCACAAAAGGGGTCAATTGAACCCTTAAGTTTTTCATGCTTACATAATATTCATCATTGATGTCCTGTAGCGGTAATATGACCGGCACATGGTTCATATGAAGGATTTTCATAACTTTAATAATGGAATTTAGCCTTTCCGGCTCTGTATGCAGAAGCTTGAGTACAAATTTTCCAGCTTCTGTTTCAAACATCAGATTTATGTTGGCAGTATTTTCAAAACGTTTGTGAATACTTTTTAATTTTCCGATATTGAATTGCTCGCAAACATAATTAATATCTTCAGCACTTAAGGAACAACTATCCAAAATTATTTTTCCCTGCTCACTTATTTCTACCATAATACCCCTCCTTCAGGGCATTCACTGTTTAAATATTGTGGAAATAGTTTGGCATAGCTTTCTTCCATTGACTAAACAGTTTTTCGTCCAACTGCAATACGTGATCTAGAAATTGATATAATAAGCCTAATTCTTCCAGCTGCCTAAGAAATTTAACAGGATAGGGATCTTTCTGTGTAAATGCATGATAATGATCAACAAGCTTTAATGTTTTATCCTTAGACACCAGTATATGGCGTAAAGATGCATCCATTCTTTGATAGCCTAGCTTTTTCATTTCATAAAATATAGATAAGATTCGACGAGCGATCCTCTCTGTTATCCCCCCTTTTTTTACTAGATTAGCTCGTTGCAGAACTCTACAACTCGCACAAATACTGCATTTTAATCTATTGAAATGGCTAAGTTTCCCCCGTTTTGGGTATATATACATTGTGAAATTGTACATAACTCAAAACTTACAAGAAAGGAGAAACTTATGCCAATTTCAGCGAAACAATTAAATCTTTGTGATATCTCATCTGAATTTGATAAGTTCTTTCATCAGGATCAAAATAATCTACTTTCTCTATTAAACCAACATATTGATATTACTCCGTTTATCCCTTTTTCTTTTTATCAAAAGTATTATTCTTCACTAGGTACCAATCGAGACTATTCTCTTGAGGCTAT
>NZ_FQZV01000033.1 GCF_900142145.1 Geosporobacter subterraneus DSM 17957
AAAGGGTTTCAAAATATCCATGGTGTCCTCATAAGACATAGAAAATATTTCAATGAAAAATAAATGTAGGGGACGACACATGGGTCGTCCCGAAAAAGCGGGCAGACACGTAGGTCTGCCCCCATAGGCGTCAGTTTAATCCAATTATTTCCAAATAAACCTTAGAAGCATGTCATTCTGAGCGTTAGCGAAGAATCTTATAGAACATAAGCAAGATTACTTTTGATTATCAGAATATATCATTTAGCTTAAAGATCCTTCGACTCCGTTTTACTCCGCTCAGGATGACAAATTATGGGTTAAGTTGACGCCTATGGGTCTGCCCCTACGGTAAACTATAAGCTACAGATCTGCAACTCTGATAAGGTTACTTTTTCCAATGAACACCTATTTAAAACAATGCCGCCCAATGGTACAGATCTATCAAGCAGCAGAGCTTCTATTCGTTATACCTCGCATTGTTCAATTTCTATAGTATAATCTCCGCAGTTAGTACATAGAATGATATTTGCAATATAGCTATTATCAACCTTTTTTTCCTTTAACAGCTTATCAAAGGAAGTACCTTCATAGTCCTTCGATATACTGCTTGTGACATATTCTCCTGCTTTTGTAAAAAGGTAAAAATGATATTCTAAGAATGGAAAATATTTTAGTTTTTCAGCTTTTCCCGCCAGGCAATTGGAACAAGGCTCGCCATAATAGGCAATGTCAAAATCCACTTCCTCCTGCCCCTTTAATAGGTCCAGAATCTCCTTGATTCCAATTCCTTTCACCGGATCTGTTTCGTCATTAATCAGACCACTACAGTTCTCCTGGCTAAGGATGTAGGTTTTCTCATCATAAGTAAATTGATAGCTTTCCATCATGCACCTCCCATATCGAATAAAGCGCCTAATACAGATAGTTCTCTTTCAGTTTCTTTATTCCTTCAACAAAATCTCGCTTTCCCCCCTGGGCAGGATGTCTTACCTTATGGCATTGTATATTCAGCTTACCCAGGGTTTGCTCTGCTTTGCCGCCTACAGCGACTACCCTTTTTATCTTGTATAGATCGATGATCCGTAAAAGGGGCTTTTCTCCTATTAATAATTCCCCCTTTAAAGGCGTTCTATTACTTTCTTCGTGCCCCTCTTTATGGGGATGAAAAGGAAAGGCATTCCAAGCAAGGGCGATAATATGGTGTTGCAGCAGGGTTTCCCATATGATCGTCGCTGTAGCTTCCCTCAATAATTTCTCCTTTTCTACTGCCAAACCATATCCTGCCTCTTTCCCAAATAACTTCAGACCGGCCATATTGTTCATCAACAGATGTTCACTGGTGAAAGGCACCCCTGTAAGCCTGCAGCCCTTATATCCCGGTGCCTCTCCTACAAGAAGTACAGAAGGCTTGATTTTACTCATCTGATTCAAATAGATCAGCAGATTATTCCTTCTGATTGCATTTTCTTCTGACCCAAAGGCATATTGGTTGTATACATTCGGAGGTACTTCTGTATTGGCAAGCTCTTCTATAAAATCTTTTAGTTTTTTAACATGGAACCAATCCTCTTTATAAAATGATTATCAATACAATTATATACCTGGAATGACACGGATTCAATGAAGTGCAATATTTGCTAATTTCCATAGTCCCTCAAAAGTACGAATATCTTCTAAGCTGTCCTAATAGTATGTAATAGGCGCATGAAAAAATGAGAGGAGGTTATCAAATGTATAAAAGGTTTTTTATTCTTGGAATGATATTGATTGTCTTTATCCTTGGGGTAGGTGCCCTGGGCCGGAATTTTGTATCAGATGGTGCTATAATTGCAAAAGAGGCTTATTTTTATAGGGAAGCGAAGATTGTGGAAAAGGTCAACAACAGCAACTCTGTTTTTCAGGTAAAAGTAGATTTGAATCAGGGAGAAACAAATTGCTTCTATGTATCTAGAGACGTCTATGCTAAGACAGCCGAGGGAGACATTCTTTATATCCTGTTTAAAGGGAAGGAAGGGCAGCCTTTAGAAGTCGTATCTGCCTTCGCCACAAAGGAGGATTATCAAAATCACCTGGATAAATACAAGAAGGATGATCTTCCTATTGTACTCTATGGAAAAGAGGTTTTACAGGAATACAATATTTCAAACTAGGCTCTATCAGGCAGCCGCAATCTTGCGGCTGCTTTTATTGTGCAAAAATATATTCAAAGCAAATTCTTGACACGATAAAAATATGGATATATAATACAACTGTATTAAGTGTATTATATATCGTAATACAGTTAGGAGGTGCCTATGTTTCAGCTAGACTTCAAAGACCGAAGACCTTTATATGAACAAATCAAGGAAAAAATGAAACTGCTGATGATCAACGGGGTTCTAAAGGCCAATGAGAAGATCCCCTCGGTTCGTGAATTGGCACAATCCCTTACCATCAATCCCAATACCATACAAAAATCCTACAAAGATCTTGAAACCGAGGGATTTATCTATTCTGTCCGTGGAAAAGGCAGCTTTGTTACACCACTGGATCATACAGCAAATCAAAGCCGATGCAATGAACTTATCACAGAGCTGGAAAAAATTGCTGCAGAGCTCATGTATCTAAACATACAGAAAGAGCAGATCATAGCCTGCATTGATACTATTTATCAAAAGGGGGAAGCCGAGCCGAATGATTGAAGTAAAAGGACTAACGAAACACTTCGGTAACTTTAAGGCACTAGACAGTCTGGACCTGCATGTCAAAGAGGGATCTGTTTATGGATTGCTGGGTCCCAATGGTGCGGGAAAAACTACACTGATCAAGCATCTCATGGGCATCTACCGCCAAGATTCCGGTACTGTTCTGGTTCAGGGGGAACCAGTCTATGAAAATCCTAACATGAAGTCTTCCATTGGATACATATCCGATGACTTGTATTTTTTTTCTCAATATACCATTGATGAAATGGCAGACTTCTACGCCAGCATATATCCTCAGTGGAGCTGGGAAAGGTATAAACTTTTAAAGCAGGTATTCCCTATAGACAGCAAAAGAAGAGTTACCCGTCTGTCCAAGGGTATGCAAAAACAGGTAGCCTTTTGGCTGAGCATATGCACCCTTCCACGGTTGATGATTCTGGATGAGCCTGTTGACGGCCTAGATCCTGTAATGCGTAAAAAAGTATGGAATCTGGTTCTTCAGGATGTGGCAGAATACAAAACCACTGTACTGGTATCTTCCCACAACCTTAGAGAATTGGAAGACGTTTGTGATCACGTAGGCATTCTGCACAATGGTAAAATCGTAGTTGAACGAGAGCTAGACAATATCAAATCCGATATTCATAAGCTGCAGATCGCCTTTTCCGGTGAAGTCCCCAAGGACTTTCTCTCTGATGAAGAGGTTCTCCATGCATCAAAAAACGGCAGTGTACTGCTCATGATTGTAAAGGGAGAACGGGATAGATTGCTGACTAAAGTACAAAACCACAATCCGGTTATACTGGATCTATTGCCTCTGACCCTGGAGGAGATTTTCATTTATGAGTTAGGGGGTATGGGTTATGACATCCAAAACATCACTATTTAGCAAAGGATTATTAAAAGCCAATGTCAAGCGATTTTGGTGGGTTGGCGCCTTATATACATTCATCTTATTTCTTTCCGTGCCTTTTCAATATATGATGTATGTGCCGGATCCTCAAAACGAATGGAGAAGGGTTCAATTGGATGCTTGTCTGAACTTTTTCTCCGGTCGGAATGACTTTCAAATGGTCATGGTGGCAGTTCTGCCTACAGCCTTGGCTGTGCTGCTCTTTAGATACTTAATGACCAGCAAGTCAACGGCTACAATCCATAGCCTTCCTTACAACCGAAAAACCCTGTACTTAAACCAGCTTGCGTCAGGCTTCCTATTCCTCATGGCTCCAGTCCTTTTCATCGGACTAACCATGACCCTGTTAAAAGTCTTTACTTCTATAGGTGCCTACTATTCCATGTTAGACCTACTGCAGTGGATGGGATTGACTACTCTATTTAATATCTTGTTTTTCTCTGTCGCTGTCTTTGTGGGAATGTTTACTGGCAACTCCGTAGCCCACATTGCCTTCAACTACATCCTGCATCTGCTGCCCCTAGGCCTTTATGTACTTCTTCGGGATAATATTGCCGCCTGGCTGTATGGCTTCAGCGGAAGCAACGGTTATGATCCTTTTTTCGATAAGCTGCCATGGTTTGTACTCTTTAACAATCCTGCAGCAAGACCTTATCTGCCAATAGGAGATCTACTGGGATATCTCTTTGCCATCTTGTTTTTCTTGGCTGCCGCCGGTTATGCCTATGAAAAGAGGAAACTTGAAGCAGCCGGAGAGATTATTGCCTTTACCTACTTCCGTCCAATCTTCAAATATGGGGTAACGACTTGCGGAATGCTGCTGGGAGGGTTATATTTTAGAAGTATTTCCGGAGGTTCTCTACCTGTATTTTTAGTAGGATACCTCTTAAGCTCTCTCATTGCCTATGGCATTGCAGAGATATTGATGCAAAAATCCTTTAGGGTTTTGCATACTTACAAAGGTTATCTTGTATATGCAGCAGCTATTTCACTACTGCTTATTGGTATCCATGCAGATGTTTTCGGCTACGTCCGCCACATGCCTCAGTTTGAGGAAGTAGAGAAGGTCTACTTTGGTTATTACTCCAATATCTGGACCAGCGAAGATCCTGCTACAGACCCCAAATATAAAGATATGCACCATGAAGCCAATTCCTTCTTCAGTGACCCTGAAAGCATTAAAAACATTATGGCCCTCCATGGTCAATTGATTCAGCATCCCAAACAAAAGGTGAGCGGCCCCTCCCCATATATCGTATATATATTAAAGAATGGCAAATACCAGGTACGCCAATATACAGTCAATGAGAAGCAGCATGCTTCTTTGCTGAAGCCAATCTATGAATCCATGGAATACAAAAAAATAAGGTACCCGATTGTTGTGCAAAAATCGGAAGATATAAAGTGGATTCAAATCAGCGATAACCGCACCTCTAAAAAGCCTCTGATTTTGGCAAACAGCCCGGAAATGCGGGAATTTATGGCGCTTTTCCAGGAAGAGGTTCGTTCCATGACCTACGAGGAAATGACTACTTACTCTAATGATTCTATTTATATACAAATTACAGATAACAAGGATAAATTCTACCATTATGGCTTCCGTAAGGACTTTGAATCTATGACTGCGTGGCTTGAGGAAAAGGGATACTATGAGAATCTGGTGCTGCTGCCTAAGGATATTGAATATGCTGTATTGAGGAAAGAACCCTCAAGGGTGCAGTTTGATAAAAACGGTGCAGTGTCAAATACCCCCGACAGTGTGGAAATAAAAGATCCAGAAATCCTTAAAGAGCTGTTAAGTATCAGCGAGACCGCTCAATATACCTATGAAAGAATACCCCTTTATGTAGATTTCTATATTAGGGGACCCTATGGCAGCCATTCCTATAGAACGCCATTATACACCAATGTTCCTGTTTCCGACGCTTTGAGAGGATTCATAGATACCTTAAATCAATCTTAGCCGAAACTAAAAAGACCCCAGTTGGAAGGGTATTCTCTGCCAACTGGGGTCTTTTAGTTTCTTATGTATCTTTAATACTTATAGACGCCTCTGTTGAGAGCATCTCTAACTGAGGAAATAATCTTACCGGATCTCAGGGTTGCACCTGTCAGTGCATCCACATTTTCTGTCACAATCTTACCTGGATCATATAGATCAGAAAGGCTATCCCGAATATCTTTCCCTACTAAGTAATCTGCCAGTTTCTGATATTGGCCACGGACACCAACGACTGTCTTGTTTTCCTCTTCTTTCAAGTAGTTAATCCCCTTATATTCCAGATGCTTTAAGGCCATGGACTTGATAATATTATCCTCCAGCTTGAATTCTACACCTACTTGCATATACCCGCCATCTATGTAAGCACCTCTATAGGTTCCATTTTCATAGCTTTGGCTTGTCTTGCTTTCCGTCTTTGCTGGCTGCGTACCAATATAAATTGATGAGGTAGTTCCGTCCCACTTTACTTCCTTGCCTAGGGATTCGGACACAAAAGCCAATGGCACATAGGTTCTGCCTTTGTAAATGAAGCCCGCTTGGTCTGCAGGCGGCACCTTTTCTACTCCATCCACATAATACTTTAACGGTTTAAAGGTTACTTCGATTTTCGCTCCTGCTGCATAAGCTGCACCCGTCATGAGCATAGAACCGATAATCAATCCTGAAATAAACTTTTTCATAAAAAACCTCCTTAATGTTATTTTTTCTTTTGTCTTATTCTCTTTCCATTACCTTTATAAAACATATCCAGTGTTCATAAAAAGAACTGTGTTGATATCTTTTAATGTTTGATAATGGTTATCATTTTCACCATTTTATATTACCTGCTTTTTCACAGCTTGTCAATATTTATACAAATTTTTTTAGGTTTTTTTGTGATGCCTTTAAATGTTTTACAACAAAAAAGCCCTAGGTAATCTCACCTGTGGCTTTCTTTAGATAACCGTATTACTTATCGGTCAATATATCCCCTTTTTCCAATAAAAGTCATGAGTTGATTATAGGTTGGGAATCCCTCCATGTCTCCACTCACTAATGTAGCCATGGCTCCCACTCCATTCCCATACTCAGCAGCTTCCTGCAGGCTCAGTCCCCGCAGAATTCCTGAAAGAAATCCTGCTGCAAAGCCATCACCTGCACCTACTGTATCTTCTACCTTTTCTATTAAATATCCTTCTATATAATCCTTCGTATCAGTATTTTCTACATAGCAGCCCCTTTTCCCCAGCTTCACTACTACTGTGGTACATCCCATGGACATAAATGTTTTAGCCAGCTCCTCTGGCCCATTGGTGCCCGCTAATAATTCTCCTTCGTCCTCTCCTATCAGTAAAATGTCTGCTTTGCTGGCAATCTCCAATAGTACGGGCTTTGCAGTCTCTATGTCCCAAAGCTTTAGACGGATGTTCGGATCAAAGGAAACAATTACATTATTCTCCTTAGCTATACGAATAGCCTCAAAAACAGCTTCTTGCGCAGGCGTTGACAGAGCGGGGGTTATCCCGGTTATATGCAATACTTTAGCCTTTGAAATATAAGAGGCATCTAGATCTTCTGGCGATAGACGACTGGCTGCAGAATCCTTTCGATAATAGTAAATATTGGGGTTGGAGAAACCAAAGCGTTCTTTAAATAACAATCCCGTATTTCTATTGGAATCTGTTAAGACTCTTGAAACATCTACACCTTCTCCCCGTATTACGGATAGTATATAGCGGCCAAATTCATCTTCTCCAAGCTTCGAAAACCATCCTACAGAATGTCCCAGTCTTGCCATAGCAATGGCAACATTCGACTCTGCACCTGCTATGGTTTTTCTAAAGCTGGTAGCATAGCGCAGCGGTCCTGTAGCATCCGGGTAAAACAACACCATACTCTCTCCGAAGGTAACTACCTCCATATGAATACCCCCTTTGAAGCATAATCAGTTTATATATTCTACTGTTGTCAGACGTCTTATGATATAGTTATGATATATTATTTTTTCTGAAAAATCAATATAAATCTATACATCAAAATAATATACCACCTTAATCCATCAAGGTGGTATATTATTCATCTTTACTGCTTTATATCTTTCCGATTATTATAAGTCTTTTCGGTAACCAGCTTTTTGTGATTTACCATGTCTTCATTATCAATAGCACCAATGTCTCCTGCCAGTTCATAATTCATCTCATTGAAAAAATTACTGTCAATTTCTCTTGTTCTTTTCTTTTTATCCATATTATATCACCTCGCTTTTATTGTTTGTTTCATTATGCTCCACATGCAAGGTAATTATAGGCAGAATCCTCAGACTGGCTCAATAATCATCAAATAAATGTCACCCTATTAAGCTCGTTTAACCAAAGAATCTACATACTTTAATGCTGTATTTCTGATATCCGCACCCCTATATATTTCGCTCAGAGCTTTATTGACCGTATCCATATCTATCTCGAAATTTTTGAAGGTCTGGTACAGTTCAGTATTTTCCTCTCTTAATCCCTTTTTTACCAGAGTTGTACAATATTCTTCCTTGCCGAATACCCCTTTAGGATCTTCTAGAAACTTCAAATCATATACACCAAATTTATAATGAGGCTGCCAGCCTGTTATAATAATCCATTCTTGATTCTTAATAGCCTGATCTAATGATTGAAGCATTGCCTCTTCCTCATCATGGATCACATCAAAATCATGGAGATTATAGGTTTTCAAAACTTCTCTCGTCAGCTGTCCTATGCCTGTACGCCTTTGTAAGGTATATATTTTGTTCTTAAATCTATGGGCATGGTTTTTTAACTCAGCCACACTATCCACGGTTACATAGGCAGGCACTACCAAGCCCATCTTGCAGCCTTTTAGGTTTGCACCTAAATTTTCCAGCTGATTGCCGTATTTCTTTTCAAGATATGCATCGGAATTAGGCATCCACGGTACGATGGTGGCATCTGCCTTACCCTCTGCCACGCTCCTCCATACCTCCTGGTTATTCACCAGTATTCCTTCTACTGCAATTCCATGCTTTCTCTTCACGATTTCCTTTAGCGCCTCTAGCCGAAAATAGGATTCCGTATACTCATTGTGAGCAACCTTGAAAAATTTATAATGATCCAGCTGCTTGGAAATCACCTGAATTTTCTTTGTAAATTCGCTGAACTTCTCTGTTATAGCTTCAATGGAATTTGTATTTTCCTGCATAGATGCACTTATTTCCTCGGAGCTGGCTGCTGACTGTTGGCATACAGCAGAAATATTTGCAATTTCTTCTCTTACGGTTTCACTAAAGATAGTAAGTTCATTGATTCTGCTAAAGATTCCTTTAATATCCCCTTCAACCACCTGCATGGCATTGTTTATATCGAAAAAAGCCTTTTCTGTGTTTTTTAGATAGATTTCCTGATCCATAATCGTTTTATTATTGATATCTATTGCCTTTATAGATTCATCTACCTCTGTGTTTACTTTATGAATCAAATCCCTTACCTTCTGGGCAGAGCCATTGGATTCTTCCGCCAGCTTTCTGATCTCCTGTGCAACTACAGCAAAACCCTTGCCTGCTTCCCCTGCCCGTGCAGCCTCAATGGCTGCATTTAATGCCAATAGGTTTGTCTGCGAAGAGATGCTGGAAATCGTATCTACAATAGAATGGATTTCCGACGCCATGTTTTTAAGATTTCCGATTACACTGCTGACATACTGGATAGATTCTATACTTTCACTCATTTTTTCACGCTGGGCCTTTAAAGCAGCGTTTCCTATATTGACCATATCCATAGTATTTTTTGAGTTTTCATTAATACCAGTTATTTGTTCTTTTATCTCCATTACAAATTCGTGGGTTTTCATCATATTGTTTGACGCTTTTGTAACAGAGCTTGCAACCTCAGAATTTCCCCTTGCCATTTCGCTTATGGCAGTGGATATGCTGCTCATCCCTTCTGAAACATTATTGATATCTTCTTGCAATAGTATCCCCGTACTGTCAACAGTTCTTGCAACTCCATATATATCTGACAGGGTATGCCTAAAATTATCTACAAATTCCTTTAATCTTGCCTCAAGACCGATGGATCTATTTGCACCGGCATGATATAAATTTCCATTGATTAAATCCTCTATCATCCTTGATGTATGATCCCTTCCTAATTCACCCTTAGACACTCTGTAATCCGTCCATAAGGACAGCAGGATCAAGGTCTGAACAGCTATAAATATAAGTATAGAATAACCCGTATTCATTCCTGTAGATATGAAGAAAGCAATATTTAAGATAAAGCATATACTCAATATAACGGTAGGTCTAAAAAACATAGTTAATCCCCCTAGTATTGTTTATGACAAATAAGAGCAGCCCTTGTCCGAGACTACTCTTATTTTGTTATTTTATTTTTTTGCAAAAATCCCTTTTTCTGAAAATCGACCGAAGAAATACAATCCATCCCCAAGAAACTGTCAAGGCAGGCAATGCTGCCGTTAACGCTGCTTCTATGGGAGGTATTTGAGAAAATCTCAGGGGTCCAAAGAAGAGGATAAAGGTAATCACCATGACAAGAAAGAGTATTACACGTTCAAACATTGTTGACGGCGGTGTTAAAAAGATTTTTTTGATATCAATCTCTGCTTTCATTTTATACCAGCCTTCCAATCTTTTCTTCTACCAGATCTATAATCCTTCCTGTATGAATCAAGTCTCTCAAATGATTGATATGAGGATAGAGGTATAGATCCTCTTCCATCTTTGGCACACTTTGTGCGATCTCATCTAATACGGCTTTGGAGGCTGATCCAGGGTAAAGCCCATCCTCCATAAATTGGTGTGCCTGAAATACGGATAAAAGCTCTATAGCCAAAATAAACTCCAGCTTTTCTGCAATCTGTCTTGCCTTTTTCGAGGCATTATACCCCATTGCAACATAATCCTCTTGTCCGCCGCAGGTGGGCACTCCATCGACGGTGGCCGGATGAGAAAGAATCTTCATGTCGTTGAGCAGCCCAGCCTGGGTATACTGTGGAATCATCAGTCCGGAATTGAGTCCTGGATTTTTGATCAGGAACCAAGGGTATGGAGAAAGATTTCCGTCTACCAATCGATTGTTTCTTCGTTCTGACATTTTAGCTATCATTGTGGCAGCGATGCAAGCCGAATCCATCTCGATACCAACATAGGAAGAATCTGCATTGCACCCCGAAATCGTTTCTCCATCCTCTCCCACAGGCCAGATAATCGGATTGTCGCAGCAGGCGTTCATCTCTATCTCAATGGTTTTTAGTGCATCTTTCAGTGTTTTCTTTGCAGCACCATGGAGCTGCGGTATACACCGGAGAGATAATGCATCTTGCAGGCGATGCTCTTCAAAGTGTTTGGCAATGCTTGAATCCTCCAGTACTTTTCGGACATTTGCAGCCGTATTTTGTTGATCTGCATGGGGCCTTACCTGCATAAGACGTTCATTGAAGGCTTTTGTCGTTCCTTTAAGTACTTCTAGGGTCATGGCCCCAATTACATCTGCTGTCATGGATGCATTGATCATATCGTAAAGGGCTAAGGCACCAATAGCCGTTACACTAGTGGTTCCTGATACCAGTGTTAGTCCTTCTTTTGATGAAAGTACAATCGGTGATAAAGCTGCCCTTCTTAGCGCTTCTTGAGAAGATAAAAGCTCTCCCTTATAATAAGCTTTTCCTTCTCCAATCAAGACCAAAGCCATGTGGGCTTCAGGGCTCAGGTATCCTACAGAACCTTCCTTAGGCGCAAAGGGAGTGACGCCGCGATTAAGAAATTGTCTGTACAGCTCCATGGTTTCAATACGTGCACCAGCATATCCTTGACCTACATTCAGCAGCACCATCAGCATGGTTCCTCTGACTTCTTCAATCCCAAGAGGCTCTCCTACAGAAACCGCATGGGATAAAATAATATTCCGCTGCAGCTCTGCAGTTTCTTCTTTTGATATAAATTGGGTGCATAATGCTCCAAATCCGGTAGTAACCCCGTACATGACGCGACCTTCTTCAGTCCACTTTTCTACAAGGTCGCGGGCTTTCTTTACCCGTGTAATATAGGAATCTGAAAATTCCACCATAGCACCATGCCGAGCTACTGCAATAAATTCCTCTATACTAATCTGGCCCCCAAGAATAACCTTTTGAATCTCTTGTGCCCGTAATTTTCTAGTCAATAGTATGCCTCCTCCTATACTGCTTAAATTCCCAGTCGATATTTCCTTGACTGTCATATTTGCTGTTCTGAATCTTAAAGGAAGTTATTTATATTTCAGCAAACTGTATTATCTTAAATAGATAATTGCGTCTTTTGGACAATGCTCTGCACATAGAGTACAGGACCAGCATTTTTCTCGATCAAAGTGAACTTTGTTGTCTTCTCCCAGATAAAATGCGCCAAAGTTACAAATGCTCACACATTTTCTGCAATGAATACATTTTTCTTCGTTCCAGTAGATACTATAAGCAGCCTTAGGCCACTTATCTTTAGATCCAAGTACTTGAGCAGCTCTAAAAGGATAACAGCAGCATCCGTCACAATTACACAGGGCCTCATCTTCACCGGAATGGATCAGGCCATTTTTGTTGGCCTCTTTTAGAATTTGCTTTGCCATTTCCTTGGTCAATCTTTCTCCCCATCCTCTATCTGCGGGGGTATTGATCTCATGCCCAAACTGAATACATGTGTTCTTAGGCTTATCGCATTTTAATGCAATTGCTCTGCAGTTACAAGGCTGTAGATAGATTTCTCTGTCCATATTTTCAATCGTTTCCTGTGCTTCTTCTAAAGTCATTAGATTGCTATTATGAAGGGATATTTTCTCCCCTTGGATTTTTCTTTCAATGGTTTCTCTTATATCCTCAACGTAAGTGGCAAAACACCACTGATCCAGCTTTTGTCGGTCCTCTTCAGAAATTCTTTGCCAATGATCTGGCTCATATTGGGCAAAATAGGATAGACGGGTGTAGAATCGATCCAATTTAAAAAAGAGATTATCTTCTCTTTCAATTTTCTTTGTGATAGCTCTTCTGTAACAATTCTGCAGGAATAAGCCGCTATCCCCGCTAATGTTTTTGTCTATTAATTTCTGCAGTTGCGCAACTGTAAATTCTTTTTTTCCCATGAGGGCAATTAGTTTGATTTCCTTTTCACTAAACATGTGAGGGATAAGATGTTGAAAGGCTTCAGGCATTTCATAGTTCTCTGCAATCTTTAAATAATCATCCTTTTCAGTCATTTTTTCCTCCTATAGAGGGTATAGGAAGAAGATTGGCTCTTCTTCCTAACCACCTCATACCGGTATTTTATTCCTCAACCTTATCAATGAAGAACATTTTGATGCAAGAAGCTACTTGAAGAACAAATACAAAAAGTACTACAAAACCGCCGGCAGCGGAAAGATATTTAACTCCGTTAACCCCTTGAGAACCGCCGGCAAATGCTACCATTAAGTAAGCAATGGTACCTACAGAAATACCCCAAAGCAGTTTTTGCCATGTAGCAGGCTCTTCATCATGCTCTATGCCTTTTGTGCAAAGGGATGCAACGGTTCTATTGATGGAGTCGGCCGCTGTAGAGAAGGATAATACCAGCGTAAACATTACAATCGGGATGATAATGGCCCCAAAGGGTATATGCCCCAGGAAAGCCCATAAAGCTGCAACAGCCCCATTGCTGTTAATTGTACCTACTAAATCTAATGTACCGTTTGTTTGCCAGTAAATTGCTGTACCACCCCAGATACCAAACCAAATAACACTGAATAGAGATGGCATAATCCAGTTGATAATCATAAATTCACGAATTGTTCTGCCATAAGAAATGATCGCAAGGAATATACCCATCAGCGGTGCGTAGGCAATCCAGATCGCCCAGTCATATAATGTCCACCACATAACCAGAGCCTCTCCGCCGATATCGATTGGATCCAATCCCCATATCCAGAAGTTTTGCAGCCAATACGCCATACCTGCTGTAGTCATTCTTAGGATATACAGTGTAGGTCCAACAAGGAATAAGAAAACTAAAAGAACATAAAATATCTTTGAGTTCAAGCTGGAACACCACTTGATTCCTTTATCAATTCCCAGCAGGGATGAAACCGTAAAGGTAGCGGTAATCACTACGGCTAAAGCCAGCCATACAAAAGAACTTTGCGGAATTCCATAAGTCATTTCCAAACCTGAGCTTACCAAGGTTAACCCTGCACCAAGAGAAGCGGATAATCCTAATGCTATACCTAAAAGTGCAAGTGTATCTACTACATCTGCCCATACACCTTCAGTCACTTTATCTCCAAATAATGGAATGAGTGAAGATGTAACAGATAAGGGCTTTTTGCGGTTGAAATACATATAAGCCACTACAAGACCGCATAATGAGTACATTGCGTAAGGAATAAAGGTCCAGTTGAAGAATACACGGGCCAGGGCAAATATTGCTGCAGTCACTGTGCCTGGTGTAACGCCTGTTTGGGACAGTTCTCCCCATACATTACCAAAGTAAACAATAGGTTCATTTACACCCCAGGTAATTACCCCTGTAGCAATACCTCCGGTAAGTGCCATGGCAAACCAAGTTCCAAAGGAGTACTTTGGCTTTGCATCGGCTCCCCCGAACCGGATTTTTCCAAGCTTAGAAAAAGTTAAAACACCAATAAGGATTAATGCAATAATAGAAATAATTTGATAGAGCCAACCAAAGGTTCTTAATGTCCATAAAAAAGTATTGGTTGCGATTTCAGTTAATAATTCATTATTAAAAAGTCCGATTACTGCCGAGCCACCAATTACAAGAATAGATGGCCAGAAAACGCCCTTACGCAGGGGTCTTGCTTTTACTTCCGGTTTTGTGCTTGTCTCTTGTACCATTCAATTACCTCCTTCTGATTTTTTCTAAATTAAAGCGAGTAATTATTCTCCTATTTTCACCTCCGTTATTTGACATTTTATTATTCAATTAAATGGAATCATTCCATTCCATAACAGGGTTATTTCTAGATTTTTTTGCAAGAATCATGCCATTGCATTTTTGATTGTTATAATCCTGTCAAAGCATTAAAATCAGTTGTTTTTTTATTTAGAATCTTTAGAAAACAAAGTTAGGCAACTGCCATTTTTTTTTGCACCTATTTCATTTATCTTTAAAATCCTTGAAAAAACTTAAGTAAATAGCGCCAAATAATTTGGCGCTATTGCAAAATTTTTTTGCTCTAAATAGCATAATATTCTAATTTTTGCTTTTGCCCTACATTAAAACCCATTACTTGACAGTAATATTCTCCAATTTATATAAATAACACTAGTTTACAAGTTTGACTAAGCAATCTTCTTTCCCTGCAAGTAGCATTTAACAGATTCCTCTATCGAAGCATCTATTTTGCTATTTTCGAGGGAAGATACGAAACTATCTAAAATTAATTCCTTATGAATCTGCCTTGATATTTCACGCTTTATTGCTTGAGGACTTTCAAACTGCCAGGCTTTTAACCTTTGATCTAAAAATGGCAGCACACAAACAAGGGTAAATCCTATAGCTAAAAGATTAACATATCTTTCAATGGCTAGTTTATTGCGAACCATGTAGTTGCTAAATCCCCAAAAGAATTTATGTTGGTAGAATATGACTTTCATATTCCAACGGATGACGTAGACACGAAGGGCTAAATTTTCTGATCCTTTGAAACTATATTTCGTTTGTAATGTATCAACAATCGTTAGAAAAACTGTAGAATGCTTCAAATTATCAGGAATTAAGGCAATTCCAATACCTACGGTAACCTTTATTAGCTCTTCTGAAGGAAAATGGACATAGGATAAAAGGTAGTATAGTGAATTCAATACTTTTCTACCGTACTTTTTGATGAAAATTTCATGTAGAAAGCGGATAGATCGAACTTCTTCAACAGAGATAATAGCAAAGACTAGCCAAAGGAAAATATTAAAGCTCCGCTTTTTAAAAAGTGAACGGTATTGTAGTAAATATTGCTCTATCGTTTGAATAAATGAATCTTGGGATATACTAAACATATCAGACGCCTCCTAGGGTGTTGGTTTGTCATAAGATTAGTATTCCTAGGATTCAGGTGTCTGATTTTGTTATTTTATGGAATTGTTTTTAAATCACTACATCACTTGTAAACTGGTGTTATATCATAAAAAAACCGGATAACCTCCTTCAGTGCTTATTGAAAGAAATAGGGAGAATATCAAAGTATGGATCAGCTAATGCTAATGATTTCGCAAATAGGCTCTATTGATAAATAAAAACAACAGTGATATGCTACGGATAAGCAGATTTTTAAGGTACTCTATATGCTTTGTATCCTTTGCCCCTTTCTGATTCTGTATGTGGAGGTCCCAAAACATGAAGGATAAAATCCAAAACCTTATTTTTTACTGCTTTACTGCCCTCCTTGCCATAAGCATAGCCTACTGGGTTAAGGTCTTACCAGATCACACAATCGCTGTTTTCCTATATCCCCACGCAAAAATAACAGAGATTTTTTATAATACCTCTTTGCTATATGTGAAGGGCATCGGTTATTCTTCTATAGACGGTACCTTTGCGATTGGCCGCGAATGCATGGGCATTAAATTCATTGTCATGTTGTTTGGGATGACTGCCTGTATGTTTGTTAAACACTTTAAAAGGTTTCAAAAAGTACTGTGGTGCATGGTCAGCTTGGCAGGAGCCATTCTCATCGGAATATTCATTAGCTGTATTAGGATTATCGGGTCGATTCCACTGGTTTCTCACCCAAAATTTCCCCTCTTTCATTCTAGCATAGGTATATCCCTGTATTTCCTTGCGCTAATGCTCAGTTATGCTCTTTTAAATAGACTATTTAGGAGTGATCATCATGAGAAAGTTATTTAGTCCCTTATTTCTCTCATTGTTTGTCCTCGTGCCTCAGGTTGCAGCCATAGGGTATGTCCATTTCTCCTTTGGCCTGGCATATTTAAAAGGATTTTTACTGACAATCCTTCTTATGCTTTTATCCGGCATCGGCTTATCTGTTTACGCTTATACAAAACGAAAGGAAGAAGTCCTTCCAACAAAGATATTCCTCCTTATTTCCTTTATATATACCCTGTTTATCATATGGGGTGCTGTTTATGCCCTGGAGTCCTTCTCTCCGAAAGGCTTTGTCAGCCCCAAGCTGGTATTTATTGCGTCCTATATGCTCTCTGTTTTGTACGGTATTGTTGGAACGGCTTATAACACTACCACCCCCGGAGCAGCCCATGAGGCAGTAAAATATGTTTTAGGCCTCATTGCCATTCCATTTCTTTGGTTTATAGGGATAAATCTTATTGGCGGTATGAACTCCAATATGTTTATGATCACATTTATCGTAGCCGGTGCCTATGTAATGCTGTTTTTTATTGTAAAGCTTTTCTTTATCTGGAAACGCAATGAGGAACCTATCACTACCGATGCAAAGCCAAGCAGAAAATATTCCATCGCTCTGTTTGTCATTGCTTTTTGTTTTCCTTTGGCGGGGCTGGCCTTAAATCAAAGCTTTGCCGATATGGGAAATGATGGCTTCTCCGCCGGATTATTTGGAGACTTTAGCCATCCCTTCTTCTTTATCATAGCGGCAATAAACGGACTGCTGCTCCTTATTCCTCCAGTAAAAAACAAAGAGCTTAGGTTGGCGCTGTTCTATCTTAAATCCATAGGTTATTCTTATATATTGTATTTTTTCATTGTTTTCCTGCCTATCATGCCCCTGGGTTTTATTGGCTTAATTTTTTATGGCCTGGGCGTCCTGATCCTGACGCCTGCAATGGTAACCTTGCTGCAGGGATACCATTTATTGAAGGAATGGAAGACCCTGTCCCAATGGTGGAACAAGAAGCGCCTTGCTGCGATTTTCTCCCTCGGCATGATTACTTTGCCGCTCAGCATGGGTACAGCCTTTATGGGGGATAAAGGAAATTTTTCTGCGGCAACACAATATCTCCAATACCAGGAGACCCCTGCCAATGAATCTGTAAATCTGACGAAACTCAAAAGAACCCTGAAAAACCTTAAGGGCAGCCTGCAGGTTACAAGGGGTGAATTTGGCTTTTCATCTGGAAATACGCCGATTTTATCCTCCATTTATTCCCATTTGGTTCTCGATAACAAAATTATTTCCCACGACAGTGTCCTTAGGCTTGAAAATCTCTTTTTTGACGCAGGCCACAACCTGGGAGAATCAAATCTTTCAGATCCCTCTATTGTAGACAACCGAGTCCGCCTTTTATCTGCAAGCAGCGAAACAAGATTTGATGAGCAGAACAGCGTCTATAAATCCTGGATACATTTAAAGCTGGAAAATTACACTGACACCGGAAACGGAGAATATCAGACAGAATTCAAACTCCCGGAAGGAGCCTATATTAGTGATTATTACCTGGATGTGCTGGGAACAAGAAAAGAAGGGCTGCTTACAGATCGCCGGGCTGCTTTATTTATCTACCGAAAGATTGTCAACACACGGCGTGATCCCGGGCTGCTCCATTACATCGGTAAAAACATCTTGGAGCTCAGGGTTTTCCCCTTTGGGCCTAAAGAAATCAGGGAAACCGGATTTGAAATTATGCACAGGGAGCCCTTTACCTTAACCTTAGATCATCAGTCTATTGCTTTAAATGGAGCTGCTGAGCAAAAGGAAATCCAAGTGGCGGGTGCTGTCTTGCTGTCTGCTGCTCAAAAAAATCTTCTACAAGCTGCTGTGCGGGCACCAAAATATTATTTCGTAATCGACAGTTCTAAAAACAGCAATGTAGCCTGGCACATCCGCCAAATTCAAGACTATGTGAAAGCCAATGGCATAACCGATGCCAAGGTAATCTTTGCATCCTATAAGCTTCAGGAACAGCCCCTTTCGAATATAAAAAATGCAGTTTATAGAGCAGAAGGCGGATTTAACCTGAATATGGCAGTGCATCGGATTTTGGATAAAAATGATATAGATACCTTCCCCATCATTATTGCCGTATCCGATAACATGCCAAAGGCAGTTTTCCCTCAAAACACAGAGCTGCTATCAGGCAAATTCCCTGAAAGTGCCTATTATTATGGATTAAATCATAATCTTACCCTGACCCCCTACTCTTTTGCAGACAACAGACCGCAAGGTACGGTGGCAAAACCGACGGTAGAGCCTATTTTAGATTATCATGGAGTTTATGTTTCAGATAATGGTAAAAGTGAACTGGTGTTGACAGATATGGATAAAAGATCCTTTGCTTCTACTGGCAATCTATATCAAGATGCCCTGCTCCTTGATGCTATGTCAAGACGGGCATCCTCATCGGGAGAGAGGAATTCTTTGGAGCTGGTAAGGGCAAGCTTTAGAACAAGGATACTGACACCTCAAACTGCTTTTATCGTCGTTGAAACCCAAGAGCAGGAAAAGGAACTGCTAGAGGTTCAGGAAAGACTTTTAAACAATCCAGATGCTACACCTACCATCACATTAGATGAGCCTTCGATGCAGGTTTGTATGGTCCTAATCCTGGCCGTAGTATTGATCATTCATCGAAAAAAGTTAAAGGTTTAAAGCTTAAGAAGTAAGGTTACTAATCTTCTGGCCGTAAACTATAGTAGGAAGCAATGGTGTAATCTCCTTTGCTTCCTTTTTCTGCTTTATTTTGTCTTCTTTTTTACCCTATACCAATAACTGTACAGCTTTTCATAACCAAGCTTCTCATAGAGGGCTTTTGCAGGTTCATTGGCATCCACAACCTGAAGATAGGAATAGGTACACCCATCCTCGAGAGCCGCATCTATAAGATTGTTCATGATTTTCGTCCCTAGCCCCTGTCTTCGTCGATCTTCCTCCACACAGATATCGTACATCCCCACATAACCTCTTTCTGAGACTCCCAGTCCTACAGCTGTGATGCTGCCATTCTCCATGACATATCCATAATAGGTATCCGGTATGATATTTTGCAGCATCCTCCGTAAGGTCTGTGCATTCTGGACATTAATTCTGTTCATTGTTATAAAGGCCTCAAACCAGTCCTCCCTAAGTTCTCTATATACAAAAGCATTGGCTTTTTCTGATTCTTGTATTTTAAATCCTAATATATTTTTTACCATGATATTGGTTTTCGCCTCATAGGAATATCCCCTTTGACTCAGCAATTCATCCAGTTTATAGATTTCCTCCTGTTCTGTGAGCTTGAAAACTGTATCTAGGTTATTCTCTTGGAACAATCTCTCACAGATTGCTACGTTACTCTCAAGATTTACGCTGCATGGATAAATGGGATTTACAGAATTGGCTCGTTTTGAATAGCCATTGGCAAATCTAAGAATCCATCCATCTACGAAGACTGTTGAAAGTGCAGGCAGTGCATTCATAGATAGTTCTTCAATTTTTTGTATCATGCATATTCCCCCTTAAAAATTTTACTTTTGATTTTTTATCCTCCCATTATGTTCCCATACAATTTTGCAGATTTTCTCTCATCCTCTTTAGCTCCTTCAGTATTGCATAATATTCCTGATCTAATACTACTATATCATGTTTCTTTGAAGGCATAGACAGCTTTCCTAAAACCTCCGAAAGACGATTTTCCAATATACGAATCTGCTTTTCTACCCCTTCCCTGTCATCATCTATAGCTTTATCCATTCTGAACAAATACTCCTGATAGCTGCCTTTAAACATCTTTAATTCCTGATTCTCTATAGTCATGATATGGTCCGCAACAGAATTTATAAGGCTCCTGTCATGGGTTACAAATAGTAAAGTACGCTCGTATTCCCTAAGGGCTTCTTCTACTGCCTCAAGGGAATAGATATCCATATAGTTGGTCGGTTCGTCTAATATGAGCAGATTCATATCCTGAAGGAGAATTTTGGCAAAGGATATCTTAACCCGTTCACCGCCGCTTAATACACCCACCTTTTTATAAACATCCTCTCCTTTGAATAGCAGCCGTGCCAGCAGTCTTCTGCCATAAGATTCAGGATGTATACTGCTGCCCATTACATTTTCAAGGATACTCATGCTTTCTTCCAGGATATTTAAATCTTGGCTAAAGTATCCGATTTTTGCACCCCTCGCTATCCTTATGGAAGGATCATGATTCATGATCATCTTAACCAGGGTACTTTTTCCACATCCATTAGGCCCGATCAGTGCTACCTTGGCTCCATTATAAATGCTAAATTCCGCGTTATTAAATATCTTCTTATCTCCAAAGGCTTTTTGGATCTTTTCCCCCTCTATGATGATCTTGCTGTGAAGCACATGTATTCCTTCTAAATCCAGCTTCATTTTCTCCTGCTTTATGGGTTTTTGTTTTACTTCCAGATGCTTAATCCTGGTCTCTACACTTTTTACTGCTTTTTCCAGATTGGCCTTTGCCTTCTGATTTCCCATCTTATGCAGTCTAGCCTCTGAATTGTCCATTCGCTTAGGTGTCTTACGGATCTGCTTGACTTTTTCCTTTGTATCCTGGATGACACCCTCCAATCGTCTTTTTTCTCTCACATACTGATCGTATTCAAAATGAGCTCTTTCCAACTCCTTATCTTTTTGTATCTTATACTCGGAAAAATTGCCATGATAAATTTTAATCTTACCATTCTCTATTTCTATGATCTTATTGCACAGCCTGTCTAAAAAGCTTCTATCATGGGATATCAGCACTAAAGCGCCTCTAAATTCTTCAAGCATGCTTTCCATGATTTTGATTCCTTCAATATCTACATTGCTGGTAGGCTCATCGGCAAAGATCAGGGGCTTTTCATTCTCCAAACTCTCGGCCAGTTTAAACCGATTCTTCTCGCCCCCGCTCATGCTTTCATTCCATTTTTCTGGTATATCCAGCTTTGAAGCCATTTCTCCACGGATTCTTTTATTTTGAGCAGATTCCAGTTGAGAAATATATCCATACTCCCCATATACCTTGACCCACCCTTCATCAGGTTCAAGTCTTCCGCTTAGAATATTGACAAGGGTAGTTTTACCGGCTCCGTTTACACCTACGATTCCTATTCTATCCTCCGAATAGATTTTCAGATTTTCTATATTCAGGATTAATCGATCACTAAAATATTTTTTCACATTGCTGCACTCTATTAATAGCATAAAAAAACCCTCCTTGCATTTTGGAGGGATAGTGTCATAAATAATAACCCAAGTATGACAGAAATAAAATCTCAAGCCCTGTGTAATCAGAAATACATTAACACATGCCCAGACTCCTGCCCTTGTTCAGGTTATAAAATATATATGCACAAGCTACCGACGGTTTTAAAAAACACTATCCACTCACAAGTTAAAAATAAAATGTACGACAATAAAGCCTATTTTAAAGACTTTATCCAGATTCTCATTTTACGTTGTTCTTGAAGTGAATTATATTTTCATTTCTGCCAGTACCTTGCCCTTTCTTAGATTGTGGTGTTCAATAACATTATATGCATAGACAGCAGTGATGTCAACCTCTGGATTCCCATTCATCGGATATCATCTTTATTAATAGTTTTCTCGTTCTGGGTCCGTCAAATTCACAAAAATATAGACTTTGCCATGTTCCTAAGAGTAGTTTTCCTTCATTGATGATGACGGTCTTCTCTGCTCCCATGTAGGAGGATTTTAAATGGGCATGAGAGTTCCCTTCAAAATGTCTATAATCACCTTCTATAGGAAACACCTTGTCCAAGGCCGATAGGATATCCCGCACCACATCAGGATCCCCATTTTCATTAATCGTTATTCCTGCAGTAGTATGGGGGCAATAAATAACAGCAATACCGCTTCGGATTCCGGATTGCTCCAATGCCTGCTTCACCAGATATGTGATATCTATGAACTCCTGAGACTTATTTGTTGAAAGTGAAAATTGAAATAGATTGTTTCCCATTCTCTATACCTCCATATAGATACCTGTTTTTCTTAAAATGCCTATTTATATTGATTCATTTTCTCTAGTATCTTTTTTATTTCATGGACGATCTTTACGTATTCCTGCTGATCCAGCAGCCTAAAATACAAGCTCCTTAAAAAAGGCTTTACATTAATCTTTATAATTACATCTTCCTCATGGATATATCCATAATAACTGATACACACCTTTTTATAACCGATCAACTTTGTTGAACAAATCCCATTCTGTTAACAAGCCTAAGAGCTTGCCCTGTCTGGTCCCATCGGAGGTTATAAATAGCGCCACCAGTTTGTGATTATTTTTATTTCTTTTCCTAAAATAATTTTCAGCATCATATACGTTTAAAGTTTTATCTACAAAGTCAAACTCCTCTTTCCGATGACTCTCCAAGCTGGTAAACTCCATTAGTTCCTTCATAACTGTTTGATTAGAAATCAGACACTTCTGCATAGACGCTAAATACTGTATGAGGACATTTCCATTGAATATGCCCACCACTTTTTCCTTTTCCAATATAGGTACTCTGGATATTAGGAGATTCTCCATAGCCTGCATAATATCTATAGCCAGGCTGTCCGGCGATGCCACCAGCATTTTTGACCGATGGGTGCAGATATCATATACGGTTAGGGGATTCTTAAATCGGTTCAACAGGCTTTGATACCGCTCAACTACTTCTGGCAGCGGCACAGCTATAGGCCCTTCAATCCCGGAGACGGTATCATGTACAACACAGTTTCTCAGTCTGGCATACTGCTTTAACACATCTAGATTTCTTGCAATTAAATCATTTTTCTTCGCCATGATATCCAATGCCTTTACATGGGGGGTGCCGTTATCTAATTTCAAAACCCTCTTGATTTCTCGATCTAGCTCGTTATATATCTGTATGAACTCATCTACTCTATCCATTTGAATCTCTCCTTTGCCCGAGTTATAGCTGCCTGTTCTATTCAGCTTATTTTAATCCCTCTACATTTTAGCCCTCTAAGATCATTTATGTTTGTGAAATCCTAGGAAACCGTGCAAGCTTTGGAAAAGCCTTATTGCCTATTGATCGAATCATCCAGTTGCTGGACGGATCAACGGTTGCCCTTATGCCCCTGAAAGGACGACCGATAACACGCATGATGTTTATAATCTTTTATAAACTCACTCTTTAACATACTGCCTCCCCAATTAACTAACTTATTCTATCTTCATTATATGCTTAAATCCTATCATTTCCAATAAAATAGTAGCCCCTGATAGGGCCTGCTATTTATAAAACTTCCATTTCGTCAGGTTGATGGTTCAAAGGAACGCTTTTGACTCAGGTATTGTTCTTTCGTATATTTTGGTTTATAATCTACAATAATATCAAAACAGCCGGAGGAAAATCAAATGAATAAAAAAAAAGCATACCTATTGATTGCCATAGGTGCTGCTTTATGGGGCATCATTGGACTTTTCGTAACCTATCTGAACAAACTAGGGTTTTCATCTATACAAATCGTTACCATCCGTGCAATCACTGCAGCCTTTTTTCTCCTGTTCTATACACTTTTTAAAGATCCACAGCGCTTAAAAATCCAGCTGCAGGATAGCAAATATTTTATAGGCACAGGTATTATTAGCGTTGCACTTTTTAATTGGTGTCTTTTTAGTGCCATTCGGGAAACTTCGATTTCTATCGCAGCTATCCTTCTATATACTGCTCCGGCTTTTGTGACCATCTTTTCTAGAATATTATTTAAAGAAGCACTAACTTCAAGAAAAATCCTTGCTTTGGTTACAACCCTGATCGGCTGTGCATTGGTGATTGGCATCTTTCCTGATGTCAGTGGATCTATCTCCTTATATGGATTCATGCTGGGCCTTGGATCAGGATTTTTTTACGCCTTATATAGCATTTTTTGCAAATTTGCCCTGAGAAAGTATGATTCATTGACAGTTACCGTATATACCTTTGTTTTTGCCGCTGTTGCAGTAACCCCCTTTAGTGGATTGAGCTCCATATTCCCTCTCTTTTCAAATCCCAGAGTATGGTTATATATTGTTGGGCTTGGATTTTTCTCAACTATGCTGGCCTATACCCTATATACCAAAGGCTTGAATGCAGTAGAGTCCAGTCGTGCCTCT
The DNA here is from genome assembly GCF_900142145.1 of Geosporobacter subterraneus DSM 17957. Classification (GTDB taxonomy): domain Bacteria; phylum Bacillota; class Clostridia; order Peptostreptococcales; family Thermotaleaceae; genus Geosporobacter; species Geosporobacter subterraneus. The sequence goes on from NZ_FQZV01000033.1 coordinate 24,599, forward strand.
ATCATTGCTACAATTGAGCCAGTGGTAGCCTCCTTGGTCAGTTTTTTAGTCTTTAATGAGAAACTCAATCTCTTTCAACATATAGGTATTGCCATGGTCCTTGCGGGGGTACTCCTGGTCCAAGAACCTTCTGAAGTACTAGATGAAGAATCCTCTTTATTGAGTAAATAAGGAACTTACCATGCAGCTATTGTGCCGTCTGTTCTCGGTTCAGTGCCTCCGCAAAGGGCCCCATTCTCATTTCTCCAGATGATTTGCCCCCGCCCCATGATGGATGTATCCAGTATGGGAATAATTTCGTGTCCTTTCAAGGCCAATTGTAAAGCCAGATGATTAGGAAAGTCCGGTTCCACATAAACCGTCTTTCCCCCTACCCATTGCCACCGATAAGCATCCAGTGCCTCTTGCGGATTCATGTGAAAATCTATTGTATTCATGACAACCTGCACGTGTCCCTGAGGCTGCATGAATGCACCCATTACCCCAAAGGGCCCTACTGCCTGATTGTCATTTGTGATAAATCCTGGGATAATTGTATGATAGGGTCTTTTGCCCGGTGCTAAAACATTATCGTGATTTCTATCTAATGTAAAGTTGTGCCCTCTATTGTGCAATGCTATTCCCGTTCCTGGCACTACAAGTCCCGATCCAAAGCCCATATAATTGCTTTGAATCATAGAAACCATGTTGCCCTCCTCATCAGCAGCAGCCAAGTATACGGTTCCTCCTGACTTAGGATCTCCCGATGTGGGCGTTAGCGCTTCCTCTCCAATGAGGGCTCTTCTCTTGGCTGCATACTCTTCAGACAGCAGCTGTTCTACCGTTACAGACATCGTTTTGGGGTCTGCTATGTATTTTTGACCGTCGGCAAAGGCCAGTTTCATAGCTTCCAGCTGCTTATGCAGTGTATCTGCATGTTCCCTATGATGAAACTCAAATCCGCTTAGAATCTTAAGGGCCATCAAAGCTACAATCCCATGGCCGTTGGGTGGAATCTCCCAAATGTCATAGCCTCTGTAGTTTACACTGATCGGTTCCACCCATTCCGGTTCAAATTCTTCTAAATCTCCTTTTCTTAAAAAACCATTGTATTCCCTGGAAAACTGATCTATTTTATCTGCCAGTGCTCCCCTGTAGAAGGCTTCTCCATCGGTGGCTGCGATTTGCTCTAATGTTTTGGCGTGGTCCGGAGAAGCCCAAACTTCTCCGACTCCGGGAGCTCTTCCCCTTGGCGCAAAGGTCTCAAACCAGCCGGCGAATTCCTTCCCTTTCAGGGTAGCTTTATACTCTTTATAAGCTTTCTCCCATAGTTTCGCTACATTGGGGGTTAATATAACACCCTCTCTTGCATACCTTATTGCGGGAGCCAATGTTTCTGTCAAGGGCAGCCTGCCGAAACGCTTGGCTAGTACAGCCCATCCGGCTGGAGCCCCAGGTACGGTTACCGGTATCCACCCGTACTTTGGGATTTCTGTTATACCCCTTTCAGCAAGTCCTTCAATGGATATTGATTTCGGTGATTTTCCACTGCTATTGAGACCATGAAGTTTTCCCTTTGTCCATACTAGGGCAAAGTTATCTCCCCCGATTCCATTGGATGTTGGCTCTACCACCGTCAGACAAGCAGCGGCAGCAATTGCCGCATCAATGGCATTTCCCCCAGCCCTTAGAATCTCCAGGCCTGCCTGGGCGGCCATAGGTTGCCCCGTAGCTACCATCCCCTTTTTTGCATAAACGACATTTCTTCTTGATCCATAACGATAAATCAAGGCATCAAAATTCATAATTCCCACCCCCGTTTTACTATTTTAAAATCTGTAGATTTCAACAGGTCCCTGGATATGGACTAAAAGAGCTTAGGAATACATGCTCCTAAGCTCTATTTTCTGGTTCTTCTAATAAGCATTCGCCTTTTCTTTTTTAACTTTTAGCATTTGTTGTACCAGCAAAACTGCTAATATGGCAAATCCAACCATGTCCTGCATAACATTGGCTGTGATTAATAAAAGGGCACATAGGAAGGATGCCGCTCTAAGCCACACCGGTACTTGTTTTAACAGGTAGCCTTCTATGGCAACCCCTATCATCATCACCCCAATGATGGAAGTAAAGGCTACCCTTAAGGCGATCAGCCAAGTTGTATTCAGCAGTAATATCTCATTATTGAATACAAACATATAGGGTATAATAAAGCCTGCTAATGCCAGCTTTACAGATGCTATACCGGTCTTCATCGGGTCCCCGCCGGATAATCCTGCCGCTGCAAAGGCAGCCAGGGCAACAGGAGGGGTTAAGTTTGCAAACATTGCGAAATAAAAAACAAACAGGTGAGCCGCTACTACTGGGATCCCCAGCTTCACCAGAGCCGGTGCAGCTATGGTTGCTGTGATAAGATAGGCAGGTATACTTGGCAGCCCCATACCTAAAATCATACAGGTAACCATGGTAAAAATCAAGGTAGCAAGGATACTGGTACCTCCCAGTTGTATAATCGCATTGGCCATATTAAGTCCAAACCCGGTTATACTTGTCACCGCTATGATAATTCCCACGATGGCGCAGGCCATGGCAACGGATACTGTTCCTTTTGCCCCGCTGGCTAAGGCATCTATCATATCCTTTAGGCTCATTCTAGTATTTTTCTTGAGCATACTGGTTGCTATGGTCACAAGGATAGAGCAGAACGCTGAAAACACAACGGTTTTACCACTGAAAAACAGCATGCCCAGCAAAAATACGATAGGAATCAAAAGGTGTCCGCTTTCCTTCATCACATCACCGACTTTTGGAAGCTCCTCCTTTGGAAGACCCACTAGGTTTCTCTTTGAAGCTCTAAAATGCACCTGAATAATAATACCTATATAGTATAAAATAGCAGGGATTGCAGCATAAACAATGATACTGCTGTATTTTATTCCTACCATCTCTGCCATGATAAAAGCAGTAGCACCCATGATTGGCGGAAGCAGCTGCCCTCCGACAGAGGCCGTTGCTTCTACAGCACCTGCAAATTCCTTAGAATATCCGGTTTTTTTCATAAGAGGAATCGTAAAGGTCCCAGTAGTAACCACATTGGCAATGGCAGAACCATTAATGCTTCCTAAAAAGCCGCTGGCGATAACGGCAACTTTTGCCGGTCCACCCATAGAGCTTCCTGCTAAGGCCAAGGCAATATCATTAAAAAACTTACCCATACCAGATTTATTCATTACCTCGCCAAATAGTATAAATAGAAATATATAGCTGGAGGCTACCCCAACAGATGTCCCATAAATTCCATCTGTGCTGATGAAAAATTGATTCACTAGAGATGACCAATCATAACCCCTATGAGAGAAAATTCCGGGGATATTTCTACCGAATAGCGCATATGCGATAAATACCATAGCCAGTAGAGTTAAGGGTAACCCGGAGATTCTTCTGGAAGCCTCCAAGACCAGCACCACTAAGCAAGTGCCTACAATCATATCCATCCTATTAATCAAACCGGCACGTGCGATGATGTTCGGATAATCAATCCATACGTAAAGGGTGATGCCTAAAGACAGCAGCGCCAATACCGTATCATATACAGGCAGTTTCTTTCGGCTTGCTTTGTCGCTGGCAGGATATAGGATAAAGGACAAAAACAGCATCATACTGACATGTAGAGACCTATGCTTTAAAGTAGCCGGTGCTCCAACAAAGGAAGTAATAAAATGATATAATGAAATGATAACAGCAGCCCAATAGATCATCTTCGCCAGGGATGCCTTATCAAAGGAACGGGTCTTTTGCTCCTTGTCATACTTTTCGATAATCTCAAGCTGTTCATCCCCTATTTGATTATCTATTGTGATCTTCGACATATCTTCAACCTCTTTTCTATTCTCAATTTTAACAACTCATGATGAGGCAAATCTCTACCTTCTATAATCCTCTGGTCATTTAATCCAATATATTGGGTAGCAGTCTGTGAATGTATCCATAGGATTTCTTCAAAGTCCTCCTTAATTTCCTCCATGATGATTCTTCCGTCATCGATCCGGGTCACCTTACCCTTGTTATGGGGAATGCCTGCACCAAAGCCCACCAGGGTAATCCGATCCAGCATTAAATGATTGTTTTCCAATACGTGATAATCCTCTATCCAGGGTATTTGTTCAAGGGAGTGAATCCAGCCGTAGGTAAGCTTATCTCCCGGGCTTACATCTGCTGTCAGATACACCTCATTCGTCTTTTGATTGACGATATAGAGTCTTTGTGTGATGGATATATCAAATAGGAGAAAAAAAACCGCTGTCAGTAAGGAGAGGGTTAATAAATAGATTTTTAGATGAGAAGAAGCAATAAATTGCTTCTTCTCACTTAATTTATCATTCATATTATTTTAAAATTCCCATTTCCCTGTAGTATTTCTCTGCTCCTGGATGGATAGGAATACTGACACCAATCTGAGAATTTTCCAAGGATAAATGCTGGTTGGCCGTATTATGAGAAGCCTTTATGTCCTCAATATTTTCAAAAATTCCCTTGGTAATCTCATATACAACCTCTTCTGGAAGCTCCTCTCTTACGATCATGATATTTCTAACTGTTACCGTATTTATATCTTTGCCTGTATCATAAGTATTTGCCGGAATGATCTCTTCTACGAAGAAAGGGTATTTTGCGATAAGGTTCTTTGCCCCTTCGCCTTCGATCGGTACAATCACGATCTTATTGGTAGTGCCCAGTTCCATAATCGTTGCATTTGGGATACCACTGGTTACAAAAGCTGCATCTATCATTCCATTTTTCATCTGGTCTATAGCCTCGCCATAGTTTAGATAGTCCACCTTGCTGTCATTATATGTCATGCCATGAGCTTCATACATCATTCTGGCATTTAACTCAACTCCAGAGTTTGGTGCACCGATACCTACCCTTTTGCCTTTCAAATCTTCAAATTTAGTTATACCTGATTTTTCAGTGGTTACGAGTTGTACATAGTTTGGATACAAGCCCATAAGTGCCCGCAGATTCTTTTTTGGTTCTTTTCCTTCAAAGGCCCCAAAAGCATCGTAGGCTTGGGCAATAGCATCTGCCATGGTAATGGCTAAATCAGCTTTTCCATCCAGTATCAGGTTGATATTTTCTACGGATGCTCCTGTTGATTGGGCAGAGGATTTATACCCCAACTGATTTTTAATCACATTAGAAAAAGCTCCGCCAATTGGATAATATAGTCCGCTGGTTGGCCCTGTTGCAACAGTTATGAAATAATCGTTCTTATTAATCGTACTTTCGCTGCCAGTCGCTGGGTTTCCAGAGCTCTGACTGGATGGGGCACCGGTATTGCTGCTGCATGCTGTTAATAATAGCAAAAACACTAATGCTAAGCTAACAGATAATATTGACTTTCTCTTCATTTTCTAATTCCTCCTCTAAATGATTTTGACTGCACATTTATACAGAAGCAATTATCATACCAATTTTCCAAAGTAGGCAAGCGTAAAGGTTTTCACAATTTTTATCCCCTATATGCCCTATAAAAAAAGAGAAAAATTTGCCGCATTTCTGCAATATTTTCCCCTTAAAGTCCGTATTCTTTGATTTTGTTTCTTAAACCTCTTTCACTAATCCCCAGCATCTGTGCTGTGGCTTTTCTATGGCCCTTATTTAGTTCAAGGGTCTCCTTGATTATTCGCTTTTCGATTTCGTCCAGTCTGAGTCCTAAAAATGGGTTGCTTTTCTGTGCCAGCTGGCTATAGGCTTTACCCATCCTGATTTTTTCCGGCAGATCCTCTATTTCTATGGTGTCACCCTTAGCCAGGAGCACACCGCATTCTATGATGTTGGACAGCTCTCGGATGTTCCCTGGGTACGGATAATTGAGAAGCAGTTCTTCTGCCGCAGGAGACAGCCTCGTGCCCTGCTTTCCAAACTCCCTATTATACATTTCTATAAAATGCTGAAACAGCAATGGTAAATCTTCTTTTTTATCCCTCAATGGCGGCAAATTAATCTCTATCACATTTAATCTGAAAAACAGATCATTTCTAAAAAGTCCTTCCTCCATAAGCTTTTTTAAATCCCTATTGGTAGAGGCTAAGACCCTGGCTTTTAGCTTTATAGGGGTATTGCTTCCAAGAGGAGTGAATTCCTTCTGTTCTAAAACCCTCAAAAGCTTTGCCTGCAGGGTCAAACTCATATCTCCGATTTCATCTAACAGGATGGTTCCCTTGTCTGCAAACTCAAATTTGCCTATGCTGTCTCTGTCGGCACCAGTAAAGGCTCCCCTCTTGTGACCAAAAAGTTCTCCCTCTAAAAGTCCGTCTGGAATGGCTGCACAATTGATCTCTACAAAATTTTCATTGCTTCTCTTTCCTCCATAATGAATAGCCCGGGCCACTAGCTCCTTTCCGGTTCCGCTTTCGCCTGTAATCAATACATTCGTATCCACATCCTTAAGCTTATCGATTAGGGTAAACACATTTTTCATGAAGGAACTCTTGCCTATGATTCCATTGTAGGAGTACTTATTTTTAAGCTCATTGTTCAGATAGGCTACCTTTTTGTTTAATTCCCTAAATTCCAATGCCTTATCTATCGTTACGATCAGCTCATTGATGTTCAATGGTTTTGTTAAATAGGTAAATGCCCCATTTTTGATAGCCTCTATCGTAGAATCTATGGACCCGAAGGCTGTCATCATGATTACTACGATATCAGGATCTATGGTCTTAATGCTCTTTAATATATCCAATCCACTGATTTTACCAATTCGTAAATCCAGCAAAACTAAATCAAAATTTGTTTCCTTCAGCAAGGCTAACCCTTCCTTAGGATTGGTAACAGTGGATACCTCATGTAGATCTTCTAATGCATAGGTAAGGGATGTACATATATTTTTCTCATCATCTATAATTAGAATCTTATTTTTCATATGGATTCACCCCTAAATATTAGTAAGATTTCCGTATACTCGAATTTACAGCTTTTTATCGATACGCGGCAATGATTCATCTCAAGCATCTGAATAGAGAGAGGCAGTCCCAGACCCGTTCCCTTTTCTTTGGTAGTATAAAAAATCTCATAGGCCCTTTCCAGCTCTTCTTCATCCATCCCTATACCGTTATCATGGATAGAAAGCCTCACTTCATCGCCTTCCTTGAAACCATCTATTATTATTTTTCCCTGATAGCTTGCATCATGGATCATCTCGGACTTTTCCACAATAGCGTCTATGGCATTCAAAAAAAAGTTTATGATCCCCTGCTTTATTTGACTCCTATCCCCGTAGATATAGGTACATCCCTGCATACGGTTTTGGTAATCAATGTTATTTTGCTCCAAAACGGGCTTAAACAGCGTTAAGCAGGAGCTTACCAGTTCTTCCAGCTGAAAGCGTGTCTTATTTTGGCTCTTTGGCTTCGCGTAGTCGATAAGACTCTCTATGAGATTATTCACTCTTTCTATTTCCTCTGGAACGGCGATTGCAATCTCCTCTTTAAATTTCTGGTTGTCTATTTTTCTTGGAATCAACTCGATAAATGTTTTGATCGTAGTAAGAGGATTTCTGATCTCATGGGATATTCCTGATATGATTTGCGTAAGGGCCCGGTTTTTATCCCTTTCCACCATTTGCTCTTTTAGTCTGCATTCTTGGGTGATATCTTCAATGGTAATGATTAAGCCCCTTAGCTTTTTCTCATAGTCATGCAAAGGATACATTACATATCTATAGATGAACTCTTTGTTGTTCCTAACATATCTGAACTGCTCGCATACATAGCTTTTTCTTTCCTCCATAACCAGGTCCATAGTCTCTTTGAGCATAAGGCTTATAGGCTCTATATCAAAAATGGATTTTCCGATAGGCGGCTCCTGAAGCTCTGCCATGGCTAGGGCAGAGCTGTTAAATATGGAGATAATTCCCTCTACATCAAAGATTACAATACCTCTAGGACTGCTTTCACAAATTAAATCCTTTAACTCAATATTATTTCTGGTTTCAATAATCTGCGCCTCCAGATCCCTATTGGTCTTGGAAAGCTCAAGGGTCTTCAGCTTGACCTGTTCCTTTAGCTGCATGTTCCAGACAATACCCATAAATAGAATGACTAGCCCCAGGATAAGTCCTATAATGCTTATCTTAATAATGCTCTCTAGCCGTCGGGCTATGTTTGCGGCACCATTATCGACCCATTTGAAATAAAGTTCTTCATACTCTCCACTGAGCTTCAGCTGGCTGATTCCTTTGTCTAATAGATTGTAAAGGTTTCTATTATCTCCTTTAACCGCAATTAGATATTCAACCGGGGTGGTATAGCTGTCTACAATGGTGTATTCATTTGCCAGGCTATGCTTGTTTAGCAAATATTCGGCTACATCCTTCACCCCTAGGAGAAAATCTGCTCGATCTAGCAGTAGGAGTTCAAAAGCATCCTCCTGATTAAAAGCTACATTAAAGTTGATCAATCTGAGATTCTGAAGAAAGTTCAGTTCAACAGAATCATTCTCAACGCTGGCAAGATAATACCTGTTGTTCAGATTATCCCGGATTTCTTTGCTGTTTTCAGTTTTAGCCAGCATGCACACCACAGACTGAACAATACTCTCTGTATAATGTATTTGGTCTGATAGCCTGTGATCGTATCTCACGCCCAAAACCAAATCAATACGGCCATCTAATAGGTAGGCTATGCTTTCTCCTTTATTTAGAGGTATATAACTTATCTGTGCATTATTTTTTTCTGCAATGAGATTGAGTATATCTACGTTTAAGCCCTTTATCTTTCCATCCTCTTCAAATTGAAAAGGAGGAAGGCTAGGATCAACACCTGCCTTCAGTATTATAGGGGGATTTGTATGATGGGCATAGGAATTATTTGTATGGACTCCCGCTAAAAATATAAAGATTAGCAGCAGATATATGGGCTTTCTATATTTCATATGTGTCCCCGCTTTATCAATAGTCTCTTTATCTCTTTATTATATAAAAATATTTCTAATCCTTCTACCTTCTCCTGAATAATCAAATTTTTCCTGCTAATTATGCGGGACAATCCTCTTTAAATTACTAAATATTTAATTCACCTTTAAATACGATCTTTGCAGTCCCTATTATCTCTAGCCTATCATTCTTCTGCATTCTTAGCGTCATTTCCCCTCCTCTATAGGAGGCCTGGTATGCCTTTGCAGACACGGGGACGTTTCGTTTGTCTTTTATTCACGGTCAGGCGATTCCCCATCTTCCAACCTATCGCCGTTTTACCCTTATTTTATCTTTTTTCATATTGAAGCATAATCGACCGCTTAAGATTAAGCATTCATTTCACCCCTGTAGTTTTATGAACTGCAGAAAGTTTTTCCTGTATTTAAAAACCGCTGTAGTAGCGGTCTTTAAATACAAAATGAATATATCTAATAAACTCTCTTTTGTTACTTACTATGGTGTACCCCTGAAATAATACTTATCCTACACCAATTTTTTTCCGCAGTTGGAGCAAAAATTACCTTCACCGGTTTTTGTACCACAGTTGGGACAGAAATTGGGCCTTTGTTGCAAAGTTGTGTTTTGGTTTTGATTCTGATTCATTTGTTTCATCATTTCACCGGCTATATTCATCCCCATCATCATACCTGTCATATCAGAGGCGGCTCCTCCGCCTTTAACCCTTCCGGATGCAATGCCGTCCACCATTTCTACCTGCTGATATTTCCCCATATCTCCGATCATACTGTGGGAAGCGGTTTTGGTTATCATTTTCTGTATCTCTTCAGGATAATTAAAGCTAATAATATTAAATCCGGTAACGGTTAATCCATCCTTCAGGATGCTCATATCCAAATCTTCTCTGATTCCTTTTGCAATATCAAAGGCGTTGGCTTGAAGATTAAACATATCCTTTCCCTCTTTGCTGATCCATTTCATTAGAAGTTGATCTAACACAGATACGATCCTTAGCTTTACATCCTCTACAAAATAGGCTTCCTTTATCCCGGCAATTTTATCAATCAAGGTCACATAATCATCCACCTTCACATGAAAGGTTCCATTGGCCCTAATAGGAACCCCTCCTGGGAGCTGCGGGTGTGGCATATGAATCGCATTTTTAGTACCCCATTTTATTGTAAATTCCTTGGTATTTATAAACAATACTTCTGTACGCATTCCACTGTTAAACCCAAATTTGAAGCCCTTCAGTGTAGATAAAAAGGGAATAATTTGGGATTCAATATCATAATCCCCTTCTTCTTTAAATATCCCCTCGATTCTTCCGGAATTTAAAAATATGGCGTCTTGTCCCGGCCGAATGATTAACCGGCTTCCTTTCTTTATCTCCCGGTTACTCCATTTCCAAAAAATCATATCATCTCTGAACTCTTCCCACTCTACCACATCGGCAAATTGCTTCCTAAAAATCATATTTATCCTTCCCTTCACTTAGCTATGCTATTAAAAACTCCCTCTGCTTCCACTGTGGGAGTGTCCCGCGCTGGATACGCCTCCCCCAATACTTCCGCCGCCGCTCTTGTTCTTATCAGAAGGCTTTTTACGTTTCGTAACATCGGTTCTTATATAGGTATCTTTTTGGCTGGTAATCCTTGAAGTGTTAACATCCAAATAAGTCCCGGCACCCGCAGTGGTTCTGCCTCCCGAATGATAAGCCATCACCATGACACTGACACTGGCAACGATGACAGCAGCAAGTATTTGAAACCAGGTTTTTAACAATATGTTTTCTGGGTTTACTCCTGGCCTTATGCCCATATATCGATAGGATAATTCTATATAGGAACGAAAAGCCTCATAATAGTTACCTGCAGACAAATCGGGGGTTATTTTCCTTCGAATCAGATCACATCTGCTGTCATCTAAGTATTGCTTACCTTTATAGAAGCCTGCAACATACACTTCCCGATGCTCCATGTCGATGGTCAGAATCGCCGTATTCCCATGGGGCTTATCGTAACCCAGCCCATTTTCATCATAGAAGTCTTCCATATATCTTACAACATCTCTACCTTGTGTGTCCCTAGTGGTCAATATGATAATGTCTACCTGTCTTTTTTGGCTATATTCGCTAGACAAGCTCTCCAGTTCTGCGATTTCCTTCGCCGTTAAAAGTCCCGCAAAATCGTATACCTTTTGATTTGCTGTTTCAGCAGCCATTACAGGACTAATACTCAGTATTATAAACATGATCAGCATAATGATTGAAAGCCTTCTTAAATACAATGAGAATTGCATTAAAAACCACCTCCAATAATCCATGCTGCTGATTTCAGCAGGATAAATACAGCACTTGCAATGCCTGCAAACCAAGCAGCCACTTTTCCATAACTGATCGGAGGCTTCCCTACGATCTTTCCAGTCTGGCCGTTCATGGCGAAAACATGCTCTGCCTGATTATAGTCATAACATACCATCCATACGGGAAGCAGCGTATAATAAGCTTGCTTTTTGGTTGTATCAATATGCTTGCTCTTATAGGCTGTCGTATTATATCCGGTGATCGTAGCGTTGATATAGGATTCTACATAGTCCTCTATCCTGCACTTTACCCTTGAGAGCAGCTGCTTATCATCATAGTTATACTTCTCTGCAATATAACCGGCTAAATAGGGAGTATTGAAATCCTTTAGCTGGCTATAATCAAAGGGCTCCAGCTTATCCATCAGCTGGTCGCTCATTTTTACAGAAGCATCTGCCGGTACTTTTAGATAATTAAGGTCTACGCTTCGATGTACATCATAATAGCTGGTTTCTGTATATATGTAATCTCCTCTGCTGTAGCTTCTGACTTTCGTACATACCGCATCTGCCTGGGCTTTACTGTTCAGATCGTATAACCAAAAAGGAACATAGATTCCCGTTATGCTTTTTACTCTGTCTGCCGTCATAAATCCCTTTGGAGTTAAACGCCCGTTTTTACACCATGCTTTAAATGCCTTCATGGCCTTTTCTTTACTGATCGTAAAAGGTATGACTTTAGCAGGAGCCATATTTCCCGACAGCCGATCTCCCAGTACGACCCCTGCCCCACAAAAACTGCAGGTAGTGGCTGTAGTATCTGCGTCCGTCAGTATAACTGCACCGCAGTTCCTGCAGTGATACTCCACAGCCTCGCCTTCCGCAAACCTATTGAACATAAATTCTTTTGGAAAATCCTCTACATTGTCCTTTCTTCCACAGCTGTCACAGGATAACTTACCGGACTCACTATCAAAACCCATATCAGCGCCACAATCGGGGCACTTATAATGGATAACCATCATCCCCACCTCCCATTAAAAATAAACAATCAGACTCCTCAATAAATACCCTAAGACCAGTATATCACCTATAGTAAATTGAGGCCAATTGCATTTTAAAGATGATAAAAGCTGTAGATCAAAACTACAGCTTCATTTGTATGCAGATTGCTTATTTTTTTAAACTTGCCTTTAAGGCTTCCAATTCACTATCTATGTTTGCAGCATTATCATATTTTTCTTTTAAGTTCTTTATGTCATCCTTCGTCCCTGCACTCAAATCTGCCATAGCATTTGCTTTATCCAGAGCCAGATTTGCCTTCTCTTCCATTCTATCAAAAGCCGATAGGGAATTATTGGTGCTATTTACAGAGGAGCTGATTCTATTCATTCTTTCCTGGGTTTTCGCCACAGCCAGCTTACCTTTAATCATATCTTTACGGGCTTCCAGTTCTCGGATATCCGCAACCAGTTTGTCGTGCATTTCTCTCATCTTATTGGCATTGGCTGCCGCTAAATCATAGGCTTCCTTTAACCCCGCTTCTTTTGCTGCTAATGTAGATTTTTTCTCTAAAAACTTTCTGGCATCGTCTTCATTATTGGCCTCTAAGGCTTTGATTGCATAGCTTTGCATTTTATTCATTTCTTCTATAAGCTCATCTAATGCTCTCTTTGCCCGATGTTCTTCTGCTATAATCGAAGCGGTTTCTGCCCTTACCTTTCCCAAATCACTGTTAAGATTTCTCAGGCACTGCTCTATCATCTTTTCAGGATCTTCCACTTTATCCAATATCGCATTGATGTTACTTGCCATAATATCTCTGAATCTTGTAAGAATAGCCATACTCTTCCTCCTTTATTTTGGATTATTTTCCAAATATTCTTTATGAAACCAATATATCATAATATAGCCTTCTTTACAATTACATCATGGCAGAGTTGCTCTAATAGAAGATGACACCGCTAATCTGAACCCTTGCTAGAGCTGCTTCAGATTTCAGTGAATGCATACGCCCTATGGATGCCACTGATATTTGGCTAAATCAATATTCCCATTTAAGTCTACTTCAACACCCTCTATCTCTAGGAGCATTAATTGTTCAGTAAAGGAAACATCATTTTTCAAAGCTATCTGTCCTTTTCCATTAATAACCCGATGCCACGGAAGGCTGTACCTCCCGCTCATTGAATGGAGTATACGGACAACCTGACGGGCAGCCCGGGGATTTCCTGCAAGACCTGCAATCTGCCCGTAGGTCATGACTCTGCCTTTGGGAATGCCGGATATTATTCGAATCACTGTTTCAGTAAAAGGTTTCACGATCATAATTCCTCTCGGTTAAAATTCAATCCTGGGATTATCCTGATTCACTATGTAGCGCTGGCATTTACCTCCAAACCTTTATACAATAAGCTTCTCCAGTGTATCAAGAGCCTTTTTCAAATGGCCATCCTCGGTGCAGTCAAATCCTACCAACTGAAAAAACACATCTTTTGTATCCAGTGTCATTTTACCTAATTCACTCTGTCTCCAGATCCATTTTCTAGTTTGGACTATATCGCCGCTGGTAAAAATCAGTTCCCGGTCTTCCACAGCTTCGTATTCTTTAGCACCAAAGGGCAGAAACTTTTCAGCCCCTTTACTGAAACAAACACGCAGATCCTCATGTATATCTCTTAAATCATGGCCTTCCGTTTACATTTAAAATCGTTGCCCCTTTTTCTGTATAGCCTATTGATAATTCCTGGTGAAGATGGTCCTTATATGCATGTACATCATTGGCACAGGTTTTAATCTCAACCATATTGCATGCATCTACCCGATAATAATGTATCTCCTTTATAAACACCATCCTAAATAGAATATATACATCATTATATCACTGATTTATCACTTTAAACTGCTGTGTATTGCAATTTTTTACAATACACCTGCCGGATTCCTTTATAGAATGTACGCATACTCTATGTTTATGGAAGGGGGAAGCTTCTATGAAAATATTCGATCATCCCTATACTGAACTTCCTGATTTAAAACCCGAATCCGTCATAGCAGGCTATCGTTTTTCAGCAGTGCTTGCAGTTGATGATCTGATCCTCTTCGTGACTTGAGGTAAGAAGCATTTGTATCATAAACTGACTCTAATAGTGCATAGAGCAGGGGATTTCATCCCCAACAACCCCTCTTTTTTATATAATAGGAAAGCAGCACTTTCCTATTATATAAAAAATTAAACTGACCTATTAGACGCTTTCATCATTTGGCTTCATGCCCCATAGTAGTGTGTTTTCAGCGGAATTATGATAAAATGAATAGTATATCTTACAAAGGAGTGAACTTATTCATGGATATTACGAGCATGTTTACTGTAGGCGCAGTACTAAGTTTAGGCATTGGTGCAGGTGTTACATTTTATTATTATAGAAAACGCAATATTGAGAAGTTTTTTAATCAGGTCTATGAACAAACAAAACAGGTTCCAAAGCAAAAGAAAAATAGTTTTCTGCTTCTGATGTTCAAAGAGACCCTTTCTGCATCAGCAAAAAAATCAGATCCATCCTCTTTTGCCGGTAAATTTCAAAATCCAAAGTATTTGGATATCCAGTTAGTACAGATGTCTCAAATTCTTAAAGATAGTTCAAAGGTTCAGGATAAGATTATTAAAAGAGCACTGAATCTGCTTAGCCAGTATCAAGCATGGGAAAAAGCAAAGATGGCTGAGGATAAAAAGGTCGTAGAAAGCAAAGCATCCTAGTGAAACATGAAGACATCTAATCATCCATCTATTTTTTCCTAAGAACTTGCCGTAAAAGTAAAATACCCCTTATTTATCTAGCTCGATTAGGTTAAATAGGGGGTATTTTGAATCAATAAAATTCATCCCCCTTGTGGCCATTTTATTAATCCATTGCTCTTCCTTTTCAAAGTCTATAAACAATTTCCTTGCTACCTGCTTCATAGAGCATCGCCCCCTACTATTCTTTTACCATTATTTATTAACTCCTCTAATCTTTGAATTTCCTCTAGTACCATAGCACGCCCGGTTTTTGTTATTTCATATCCCTTTTTTCTGCTGTCTCCCTCATTTTTTACTGCGCAAATCCACCCCTTGCTCAGCATTGTGTTGATGGCTCCATATAAGGTTTCGGGTCCTAAATTTACCCGATCATTACTTATGTCTTTAACAAACTGCATTATGCCATACCCATGCATCGGCGTGTGCAGTGCCAATAAAATATAATAGTCAATCATTACTTAAAGCTTTTGATGCTTTACCGGCTTTCTTATACAATAAAAGCACCTACCCGCAAGATAGATGCTTTCATTTGAGAATCCTCTTTCTCATATATTAACTATACTGCCCTAAACTAAGCCAAAGATCTCACCTTAAAGCTATGCTATCGAATTAAGGGACTAATCTTCCCCTATCCCTTGGAAAGAGTGTTGCTTCCCGAATATTATCCAATCCCAGGAGCATAGCTGTTATTCTTTCAAGGCCTATGGCTAATCCGCCATGAGGGGGTATTCCATATTTAAATACAGACAAATATCCTTCAAAATCCTCAGGATTAAGGCCATGTTTTATCATATTGTACTTTAGCTTTTCATATTGGTGTATTCTTTGACCTCCTGTAGTGATTTCGAGCCCCCTGAATAGCAGATCAAAGCTATGGGTTTCACAATTCTCAGAAGGCATCGTATACATTGGTCTCTTTGATTGGGGATAATGGGTAAGGAAAACGAAATCTGACCCATACTTTTCCTTTACATAACTAGATATAAGCACTTCTCCTTCAGGATCTAAGTCTCCATCCAGATTCACCTTGCCATATTGGTCTTTTAATAACTGTATTGCTTCTGATAGCTTTAGTTTAGGAATTACCTCTATAGATAAGAGGCGATTTGACCGCGGTACCACTCTTTTTAACTATTTATTGAGAAATAGATATCAAGAATAAGGCAGAGTGTGCACAGGCTCCCCTTACCATGGATAAATATAAAAAACTCACTTTTTTACAAGAAGTGAGTTTCTGCCCACGGTACCATTCTTTTTAACTATTTCAAAACAAATAGTTCACTTTGCTTCCTATAACGGGGAAATCCGGGTTTTCCTATTCACCAAGTACGGTTTTCAGATAACCAACTCCAGGAGGTCCTTCAGTATAATTCATCTCATCAGGCTTCCACCAACCCTGACTCGCTGCGAGACTCCAAACACCTACTCTTCCCTTCACAGTTATTTCATATTTTTAAATAGTATATGTTTTTTCATCCAATGTGTCAATGCTATTATTTTCAAAATTTATTGAATCATACGTCATCTTTCATAAAATTTAGGCATTCCTCTTGAAGCTTTTATTGAAAATAAAAAAGTTCAGACAAATGATTTTTATAATTAGTTTTTCATTAAAAAAGCATATAAAAAAAAGTGAAAAGAATATAAATTGATGATAAAATAGTACTGGGTACACTAAGAAAACGTTATACTCGAATACTTAAAGTAAAGTGGCTCGAAAATTAAAAAATACTTTTTAGAAAAGGGGATTTATTCATGAGTAAACCAATTCTATCAGCTCACTTTGAATCAAGAAAACCATCAGCTGTTCGACTGGCGCAAATGAAGTATGAGGAGCGCAAAGTCAAGCCCGAGGCAGTAATCAATGTAGGCATCGGTAATGTTTCACTCCCGACAAATCCCGCTATGCAGAAAAGGATGTTTGCATTAGATGCACCTGATAGCCCATTTGCAAAGGGTGTTGTGAGATATTCAACTACCGCTGGTTATACAGAATGTCAGGATGCATTTAAAAACATCCTAAAATGTGAAGGTTTCGATACGAGCAATTTGTTCGTTCAGATAACCGATGGCGGATCTGCTGCTATGGAATTGCTTTTAATGGGTGTGTGTGGAGCCGCGGGTACTGGCGACAAGCCCCTTATGATGATCGATCCAGCCTATACCAATTACATTTCCTTTGCAGAAAGAATCGGGCGCAAAACAGTTACAGTAAAGCGTAATCTAGGCGAAGACGGCAAGTACAATCTTCCAGAATTGAATAAGATCGAAGAGGCCATTAAAGCCCATAATCCTGGAGCACTTCTTGTCATCCCTTATGACAATCCTACAGGACAGTACTATGATTACGAAACACTTAAAGAGCTGGCAAAACTGTGCGTGAAATATAACATGTGGATGGTAAGTGATGAAGCTTATCGTGAACTCTATTATGTAGAAGACAGCAAGCTTGTGAGTATCTGGGGAGTTACCGACGCAGATGTTCCTGGCATTGAAGGCAGACGAATCAGTATCGAAACTGCATCAAAAGTATGGAATGCATGCGGCTTAAGAATCGGTGCTTTAATTACGGACAATGCAGAATTCAACAACCGTTCCGTAGCGGAATATACTGCAAACCTTTGCGCCAACGTAATCGGACAGTATATATTCGGTGCACTGGCACATGAAAGCAAGGAGCAAATCGCTGAGTGGTGCAAGAGTATTCGAGAGTACTACAGAGAACAAATCGTTGGTGTATATAAAGGTCTGAAAGAGCAAGAGCCAGGTTTGATTGTTTCAAGCCCTGACGCATCTATTTACACCGTAATTGATGTTAGAAATGTAGTAAAACCTGGATTTGATGCAATTGACTTCGTTTTATACTGTGCAGGAGAAGGATCTGTTGAGATCGACGGTGTTCAAACAACCCTTCTGATCGCACCGATGAAAGGATTCTATGATATTCAACCAGGTGAGCATAACCCAGGCAGCACACAATTCCGGATTTCATTCGTAGAAACTCCTGAAAACATGGCAAAAATTCCTGAGTTATTTGTGAAGCTTTTAAGACAATACGAAGCACAAAGATAAGGAGTCATCTCCGTCTGAATCATAACCGCCGGCTAAGGATAGCCGGCGGTTTATTTTCGAAGACAAGGGGACGTTTCGTTTGTCTTCTCTTGGGAACAGGTTTGTCATAAAATGCCACAGTACTCTTTCATTCATCCTCATTTCTGTAAATTCAGGCAAATCCATCAGTCTTATTTATTTTTCTCCATTATCTGTTTTTGGCAAGTACCTTTTCGAGCATTCCGGAACTTAATTTTCCGAGCACCCCATTCCCATTATTGGGATTTCATGGTTGAGTGTGTTAGCCTGTGACTTGGTCCTGTGTAGACCAGCAGATGGCTGTGATGAACCAGCCTATCAATAATAGCACTGGTCAGCTTCTCGTCATAGAAAATACCATTCCACTTGCTGAATTCCAAGTTTGTCGTTATGATGACGCTTCTTCTTTCGTAGCATTCTGATATGATCTGAAACAGCAGTTGAGATCCTTCCTTTTCAAAGGGGATATACCCCCATTCATCACATATCAATAAATCAGTTTTCTCTATCAGCCTCATAAAGCGTTTCAGTTCACCTTTTGCCTTTGCTTCACTAAGCTGGTTCACCAATGATGCTGTACGGAAAAATCTCACTCTCTTGCCACTACTGCAGGCTGCTACACCAATTGCAGTTGCCAAATGTGACTTTCCTGTTCCCACGGGTCCATAAAGGATCAGGTTCTCTTTCTTATCTACGAAGCTTGCTGTCTTTAGCTGTTCAACATCTAGTGCCGGGGGTATTTGTATCTGACTGAAGCTATACCCCTCAAAAGTCTTTATGATATCAAAACCAGCAGCTCTTAGGTTCCTATTCTTGCGTGTTAGTTCTCTGTTATCCAGTTCAAGCTTTAGAAGCTGTGCCAGAAAGTCTGCATAATCACTAGCTTGAATCTTTTTGTAGTTGTCATAGAGGTTTCTCCCAAACCGAAGCTCCTTGCAGTACTGCTTAATCAATGCATCTGAATTCATGATTAAAGACCTCCACAAACTATCAGTTCATCATAGATATTAATATCTGGCGTAAAGTTGTTAAGTTCCGGAACTGTATCCGGAAGGGACATATCCATTACCGGCAAACTTCCGGAATTTATGCGGCAATATGTAGCCCACATGCTGTCTGCGTCTCTGGCACCACATCTGATTCCTTCTTCAATCGCAGCCACTGCTGCAGCCATATTGGTATCTGCAGTCATACGTGCAAATATCTTCAGGGTTTGTTTCTTGCACTCATAATCACTGTTTTCTAGAAATTGCTTCAGTGTCAGCGGTAACTGATTGAAAAGTCCAGTATACTTCAATGCTGTTGGTCTCTTAGCCATTAGCTCAAGGTATGGGATCCAGATCATTGATTCTCTCTCTTCTCCATAGAGCCTCTTGTGTCTGACAATCAGATTACAGTCACTATCCAAGATTTCAACATCATAGGCTCCAGCCTTTATCATCACTTGATTGCCTGCTGCATTTGGAGAAGATGAGTATGTTCTAGTATCGAACTTAACCTTGCCATAGTTGTCAGCCTTTGTGAATTCATGCAGATACACTTCAAAGGGAACTTCCGGAAGCTTGAAGAATTCCTTCTTGTCTTCCTCAAACAGTTCACTAATCAACCCGAGTCCTTTGTAATGTTTCCTTTTCATATCTTTATCACAGCGGTGCAGAAGTTCCTTGTTGTATTCTCGCAAGTCCTTAAATTCCGGAATCGGCACAAAGAGATTCCGGCGGTGGTAGCCCACCTTGTTCTCAACTGAACCCTTCTCATTCCCACTGTTGGGATTACAGAAGTTGCTTTTGAAGCCATAGTGCATCATGAATCTTAGAAAGCCTTTGGTCAGGTCTCTTTCACCATAGTCCTTGATTTTCTTAACTGCTGTAGACATATTGTCAAACCATATGACAGTGGGAACACCGCCGATATGCTCAAATATCGCTTTCAAGCCTTCCAGAAGGCATTCTTGATTCTCACTTTTGAATAACTGGGTATGTCCACCATTGCTATGTGGATATGATATGTTTAGATAATGGCCGTCGTATGTAACTCCGTTTTCGATAAATCTGGCTTCACCAAAGTCAACTTGAGCTTCTCCTGGAGGATGGTCAAGAGGAAGGGAGCCGTCGGTATCAATCTTCAGTTCCTTCTTAAGCTTTGCCACGAAGCTTCTCACGGATCTTTCAGAGGCATCAAATTCATCCTTGTAGATCTCCCGCAGCCTGTCATAGACCCGTTTGGCAGTATGCCGCTGCTTGTGAGGAGCTTTCTCATCATCGGTTAGCCACTTCATTACTGCGTCTCTATATGGTGATAGCTTTCCTGACCTGATTTGTTTAGGCCGAACTTCTATGTTAAAGTTATCTTTCTTAAACTTTTCCCTTCAAATTTCTTCAAATATTTGATACGATATACTTGCTCCATTGTTAACATCTCCTTATTCTCCTTTTCAGTTTCGTCACTAAAAAGGATAGTACATTTTAGGGGTGCTTGCAATGGAGTTCTTCCATTTTTTGCACGGATTTTTAGCTTCCGCATTGCTCGGTTTCTATTCTACCAAACAAAAACAAATTACCGTGGTCAGAACAAAAAGTGCGTTCTTGAAATGCATATCTAAAGAATTATAAGCTGCATCCATAAATATGTAGCTTCCAGCCTGAATTTCTGTATAGCCATTGCCCCCTTTACTGAATTCTATAGTTCCTGTACTTACACCGCTGACTCCTTGACAGGTAGTCCTCTCTGCTCAACATAGCTGAGGAGTTCATCAATCCTTTGTTCGATCTTCTCCACTTTAGTTTTTTCTTTTTTCATAGTCCGTTTCATGAAAAAACTGGCGGGCATAGGCCTGAATCCCTTCAAAAACAAGGTGCGGGCACTTGCTTATTAACACAGCCAACTCATAGAATTTTTCAAAGGTATTGACACCACATCTATTCATACCGGCCTCAAACTCCACTAAGCAGTAGATAGTAGTGCCCTTCACCAAAGCAGCTTTTGCCAATGCGTATACATTATCTGCGTTATGCACACAGACAGTTGATATGCCACTTGCGCAATTTTAGACGACTGTACAATCTGATTGGCAATAAGAATGTCTTCGATGCCGAAATTAGCCAAATCCTCCGCCTTTCCAAGCTTGGCCCATGTGATCCCCTTGGCACCCGCTGCAATTTGACGGTGTACGATGGCTGTGCACTTATGGGATTTATAGTGCGGCCGCAGAGCTAATCATACAGTTTCTAAAAAATCCTTCATTATCTTTATATTTTCTTCAAAAACGTCCAAATCCAAAATAAGTACCGGTGTTTCCAATTGTATTGACCTCATATAGAAACCTCCTTTTTCCTTATCTGTTGACTCAGAAATCTTAGTTCTATTATATCAATAATCATCCAATATTTGGTACTATAATCTGAGTATCATTCGTTTTGGGAAAGCAAGAAGAACTAAGGCTCTGGGAGGGCATTTTCAGGTCCTTTAGCTGTAGTAAAATACCTTGGACGTACACAAACAGAATAGCCATACCAAACACCCGAATTATTTCTATGGATGAAGAGACAGTAACTTTTACTATTAAAAACAAAAATAAAGCAAAAAGAGAACACTGACCTTAAAAGGAGTAGAATTTATTAGACGGTTTTTAATGCACATTCTACCCAAAGGTTTTGTTAAAATTAGGCATTATGGACTACTTGCCAACCGTAACAAAAATACTAAGCTGACCCTTTGCAGGAAATTAACATTGAGTCCAATGTACAAGCCAAATTTGAAGGGCTATCAACCATTGAAGTTCTTTGTATTCTAGTTGGCAGGGATGTAAGGCTTTGTCCCACGTGTAGAAAAGGTAAACTGCAGCATTAAAATACAAAAAGATAAAATCAAAAATATTAAAACCCCATAGTTCTTATTTATTAGTTTTGATTCCAGCGATTTCATTCTTCTGTGGCAATCGAAAATTTTGCAGACTTAATTCAAAATGAAAATTAAGGCCTAAACACCAGATATTAGCTAATGTTTAAGCCTTTTTTCATAGGCAAAACTTCCGATTGACCCCTAAAAGAACCGTCCCTTTTGACTCTCACTTATGCTAATCCCTTCTCTTTCCTAGACTCATTGGACAAATTACCCTGCATTTATTGCAGTTAACAGTATTAAAGCCTCTGGCATTAGTTCCGTATGTATTCGGCCTGCATTTTGTCTGATTTGCGGTTCGGCCGTCCAATGCTTGAGACGGGCAGTTTTCGATACATAGATTGCAACCACCTCTACAGATACTCTCCGTAAGTGAGTCGGAGACAAGATCAAATTCCGTAAGGACTACTCCCAAAGTCAGCAAATTACCATACTTTTCGTTTAGTAGCAAGGTGTTTTTGCCTAGTGTTCCTAGTCCTGCGAGTACGGCGGCATGTTTTATGGATATCAGGCCGCGGCCTTCCAATTTTTCTGCATCCCAGTATTCATAAGGACCGTCTGAGGGAAGCGGTACAGCATAGCTACTATAGATCCTTTCAATTTCTTTTGCTGCTCTTGATGCGATCCAATCAACCTCTGTGCATGTGCCATAATTGAATGACCGCATCTCAGTCTTGGTTCGATCATTGTAAGTCCTTTTGGAAGAACTATGCCGAACACAATGACCGATTTGCAGTCGGAGAATATATTTCTTGGGTGAAAGCCTGCTGGTGCTTCAGAAAAGCGGTCAATGTTAGCGACACCACACACATCTGCACCAAGGTTCAATATAATTTCTTTGATTTGGTTCTTCATTTTTAAGCCCTCTTTTGCCTATATGGTAGTGTCAAGTATGACACCCCTTTTTAGATTTAAACTCTTTATATATTAAGGGTTACAAAGTTTTTTGAAATAAAAAAACAATGACCCCCTATTTTCGGTTATAATTGAAGTTCCTACACAACAAAAATTCCCGAAGAAAGGTGTCATTGTTATGAACTCAATTATAACCTATTTACTTTTAATAATCCAATACCAAAATCAACAAATTCGTTGGCTTGTGCTTTTTCTTTCTAAATATGTTCCCCTTGGGCAATGGGCTCATGATGATATTCATTCCCCCAAGTATCAGAAATTCAAGACTGATATCCTCCCAAAGGTTCTTCATTATGAGATATGGGATTACAACGA
>NZ_FQZV01000040.1 GCF_900142145.1 Geosporobacter subterraneus DSM 17957
TCTCTTAACCAATGCCTTTATAGTACAGATTTGTTCTAACTGCATAGCAATTAAGGCATTAAGTAAAGCCTCAAAAGAGAAACCCTTAGGACCACGTTTACAGGGTTGAATTTGAAAAGCTTGTAGTAAAATGGAATAGTCAATGAAAGTCAAAATAGCCTGTAATTTTGTTAATGGTTGAAGTTCAATAATTTGATCTAAAGTAAATAAAGTTGTTTGCCGATACATAATTTGCAGTCGCCCCTTTCTGTGGATTTTTTTTACAAATTATTTATCGGATTGGGGTAGACTGTTTTTTTATATTTTTGAAACATTGTTATTTCAAGGCTTAAAAATTATGAAATTTACTCATTTAATAGATGGATCTGTAGATAAATATCTCAATTATTTTTTGTTTTTTACAGCTATGTATGTATTATTTCTGCAAAAGGAAAAAAATAGGCGGTTTAGATTGCCCAAAATCAGCAAATCTAAATCGCCTATTTATCCAAAATCTTTTTAGTTCATAATTATTATCTTTTCTCCTCTTCTATTCCCACTCGATAGTTGATGGCGGCTTGGAGGTGATGTCGTATACGATGCGGTTTACATTGTCTACTTCATTGACAATGCGGTTAGATATTTTTTCTAACACTTCATAAGGGATTCTTGCCCAGTCAGAGGTCATTCCGTCGCTTGATGTGACCGCTCGAAGGGCTACCGTATGGCTGTAGGTCCGCTCATCCCCCATAACGCCCACACTTTTGATATTGGGCAGTGCTGTGAAATACTGCCAGATTTCCCGATGCAGTCCCGCCTTTCGAATCTCATCCCTCAGAATGGCGTCGGACTCCCGTACAATATGAAGCTTCTCTTCTGTGATCTCTCCCAGTACCCTGATGGCCAAACCTGGTCCCGGGAAAGGCTGACGCCAAACAATTTCTTCAGGAATTCCCAGCTCTTCTCCTACTTTTCTTACCTCATCCTTAAACAATTGACGAAGAGGCTCGATCAGTGAAAACTGCATGTCCTCAGGCAGCCCGCCTACGTTATGGTGGCTCTTGATCACAGCCGCTGTATCGGTGCCGCTTTCAATCACATCGGGATAAACCGTACCCTGCACCAGATAATCGATTTGTCCAAGCTTGGATGCTTCTTCTTCGAATACACGGATAAATTCTTCGCCGATAATTTTTCTCTTAGTCTCCGGATCCGTTACCCCGGCCAGTTTTCCTAAAAATCTTTCTTGGGCATTGACGCGAATCAGATTCATTTGGAACTTTTCTTTAAATACCTGTTCTACCTGATCTCCCTCGTCTTTTCTTAAAAGACCATGATCTACAAAGATACAAGTCAGTTGATTTCCTATGGCCCGATGGACCAGCACCGCTGCAACAGAAGAGTCTACACCTCCCGACAGCGCACAAAGTACTTTTTTATCTCCTACTTTTTCCTTGATCTCAGTGATGGACTGCTCTGCGAAGTCGTGCATATTCCAGTCTCCAGCACAGCCACAAACCTCAAAAACAAAGTTTTCAATAATTTCACGGCCCATTTCAGTATGCTCTACCTCCGGATGGAACTGTACTGCATATAGCTTCTTGCTGGCTTCCTTCATGGCAGCTACAGGACAGTGGTCTGTGGTAGCGGTGATGGTAAAGCCTTCGGGAGCAATTTCAATAAAATCCGTATGACTCATCCAGCATTTCGTGTTATCAGAAATGCCTTTAAAAATCCCCTCCTTATCTGTCATGCGAAGAGCTACCCGGCCGTATTCCCTGGAGGAAGCACGATTTACCTTGCCCCCAAAGATCTGTGCCATCAGCTGACCGCCATAGCAGATTCCCAATACAGGCACACCCATTTCAAAAATCCCTGGGTCACAGGTAGGTGCATTCTCCGCATATACACTGGCAGGCCCACCGGTAAAAATGATGCCCTTTGGATTCATTTCCTTGATTTTATCTAAAGGTGTACGATAGGATACCACTTCACAATATACATTGTTTTCTCTGACTCTTCTGGCAATCAACTGCTTGTACTGACCGCCGAAATCTATAATAAGGATCAACTCTTGGCTTTTCATGATAAACCTCCTTGTAACCTAGTCACTTAGGCTGTAGTTTGGCGCTTCTTTGGTAATATTGATATCATGGGGATGACTTTCCTTCAGCCCTGCAGCTGTGATCTTCATAAACTTCCCTTCTTCTTTCAAAGCTTTGATGGTAGGTGTTCCACAGTAGCCCATGCCGGCCTTTAGTCCGCCAACCAGCTGATATACCGTTTCCTTTAATGCGCCCTTATAAGGCACCATTCCTTCTACACCCTCTGGTACAAACTTCTTGCTATCCTCTTGGAAATAACGGTCCTTGCTGCCTGCACCCATAGCTCCCAAAGAGCCCATTCCACGATATACCTTAAAGCTTCTGCCCTTGTAAATCACCGTTTCTCCCGGGCTTTCTTCCGTCCCTGCAAAGAGAGATCCGATCATGCATACATCAGCCCCTGCCGCAATGGCCTTCGGAATATCTCCCGAATATTTGATTCCCCCGTCGGCGATAATTGGGATATCATAAGCCTTCGCCGCCTGTGCACAATCATAAACGGCAGTCACCTGAGGCACGCCGATTCCTGCAACGACACGGGTAGTACAAATCGATCCCGGTCCGATGCCAACCTTCACTGCATCAGCTCCTGCTTTAATCAGATCAACAGTAGCCTCAGCCGTTGCCACGTTTCCTGCGATCACCTGCAGTTCAGGATAGATGGATTTTACCCGCTTTACTGCATCCAACACGCCCTGTGAATGACCGTGGGCCGTATCTAGCACGACCACATCTACGCCAGCTTTTACCAAGGCCTCCGTCCGCTCCAGCATGTCTCCCGTGATTCCGATGGCCGCCCCCACCAGCAGTCTGCCTCTTTCATCCTTAGCAGAGTTAGGATACTGAATGGTTTTTTCGATATCCTTAATGGTAATAAGGCCCTTCAGATATCCGCCTTCATCTACGATGGGCAGCTTTTCAATCTTTCTGCTCTTTAGAATTCTTTCTGCATCAGCCATGGAAATTCCTTCTGAAGCGGTTACCAGGTTATCTTTCGTCATAGCTTCCCCGATTTTCTTGTTCATATCATTTTCAAAACGGATATCCCGATTGGTTAGAATCCCTACCAGCTTCATACTTGCATCTACTATAGGAACGCCAGAAATATGATACCGTTCCATCAGCTCCAGGGCATCAGCAATCACATGCTCCGGTGATAAATAAAAAGGATCTACAATAACACCATGCTCACTTCTTTTCACCTTGTCCACTTCTAAGGCTTGCCTATCAATGGTCATGTTCTTGTGAATAATGCCGATACCCCCTTCTCTGGCCATGGCGATGGCTAGCTTTGCTTCCGTCACTGTATCCATGCCTGCACTCATAAGAGGTATATTTAACTTAATCTTATTGGTTAATCTGGTTTTAACTTCTACATCTTTTGGCAGAATCGAAGATTTCTGTGGAATCAGTAAGACGTCATCAAAGGTCAAACCCTCTTTTATTAATTTTCCTTCCATTTTCCCCATCCTTTCTCCTCGTAAAGGTTCTCCTAACAACAGCCTTCTTTTGCTCTACTCATAGATTGCTAATCTATCTGCTTCCTTATGCAAGGATCCTCAAAAAACTAATGCCATGGAAAAATTCCGAGAGTGAAATTATTCCATGGCAGCATCCGATCCAGATCCATCACCGGTGTGATAATCCCACTCATAGTTAGGCAATTTACGGTTGCCTTGTAGAAACGTCCGGGCCCTATCCCCGGAGATATATGAGGGTAATTCATCTATATTTTTCTATATACCGTACCAAATATGCAAAACCTTGTCAATATGGATTGGCGAAAATAAATATATTCGCAATTTTCTTGTGTTTTTCTAGGTCTATTTTAGTGCAATCCCGAATATTTTTTGACCTCGGGTACCCACAACTGCCATATTTTCATAAACCGCAGGGGAACCTTCTACATTGGCTCCCAAGTCAATACAATCCAGTACCTTCCCTGTCAATCCTTCAATCAAAAACATTTTGCCGGCAGAATCACAAAGCAGTATATATGCCCTGCCTTCCTCTGTATAGATGTCTACAGGGGAGCTCCAGGAATAATGGTCCAGCTGCAGCTTCCAAATCTGCTCTCCTGCAGCTTTATCTAAATATGGTTAATTATTTTATCTTAGAATGATTTCATAGGCGTCAACTTAACCCATAATTTGTCATCCTGAGCAGAGTAAAACGAAGCCGAAGGATCTTTAAGCTAGATGATATATTCTGATAATCAAAAGTAATCTTGCTTATGTTCTATAAGATTCTTCGCTAACGCTCAGAATGACATGCTTCTAAGGTTTATTTGGAAATATTTAGATTAAGTTGACGCCTATGAGAATGATTTAGAAAATCAACTAGAAAATCCAGACACAGATTCGCTGGGTTTGCCCTTTTAACCGTTCTAAAGCTCCTTCCGAAAAAGAATCCTAAAACATGCAAACTCGCTGCGCTCAAACACGCAAGTTTCTTAACGTATTCTTTATCTCCACTCGCTAAGAACGAAAACAAAAGGATCAAAGAGACGCTCACATATTGTCTTGTGTTTCCTGTTGATTTAAAAGAATAAAGGGAGTATGATAGACTATCCTATTTTTCTTGGATGGCTTCAAAATACTTTTTGGCCGCATAAACCAAATCCTCATATACCTGTGGAATAGGAATTCCAAAGCCCTCAGCAATCTCCCTGCACTCTTCAAACTCCGGTGCGAGCTTGACAGGCTTTCCACCCATGTAACCAAGTTTCATGGAAACCACCCCATATTTTGTTTTCAGCTTTACACTCTGCCGTTTCAATATGGTACGGTCTACTTCATACTTCCTCAAGCCAAGGGTAGTTGTCTCTGTGAGTACAAGCTTTTCCAGCTCTTCTTGCTTTTCCTGTTCACACAAGACAGACAGCTTAATTCCCGGCCGGTTTTTCTTCATAATAATGGGTGTCATAAAAACATCTAAGGCACCCAGTTTAAATGCCTTTTCCATTACATAGCCGTAGATCTCCGGGTTCATATCATCAATATTTGCCTCCAGCATCATCAGCTGATCCTGGACTTTTTTTTTTCTCCTAAACAGATTCGAAGCATGTTTGGAATCTCCAAATCCTTTTTTCCTAAACCATAACCAATTTTCTCGACTTCCATAGCCGGAATGTCTCCAAAACCGCTGCTGAGGGCTTTGACGATGGCAGCACCGGTAGGTGTTACCAGCTCCGTCTGAATACCGTGATTATAGATCGGTACACCCTTGAGTATCTCCAGGGTTGCAGGTGCGGGAACAGGAATCATGCCATGGGCACATCGGACAAAGCCAGATCCTACCTGCAGGGGAGATGTATATACTGTAGGCATTCCCAGAAAGTCCATACAAATAGCTACTCCAACAATATCCACAATCGAATCAATGGCGCCCACCTCATGAAAATGAACCTGCTCTAAAGCTTTGCCGTGAATCTTGGCTTCCGCTTCAGCTACCAGCCTAAAAATCTTCTTGCTCAATGCTTTGACAGAGGGATTGAGAGCACTGTCATCAATGATTTTCTCTATATCATAAAGATTTCGGTGGTGATGTGTATGTAGATTTTCCTCTAGTATCACAGTAAAACTGGTGCCTGTGATGCCTTTTTTCATAGATTGCCGTATATCCAGCCGAAAACCTTCCACATGCAGCTTCGCCAATTCCTCAATAAAGTAATGTTCATCAATACCCAAATCTAAAAATGCCCCTAGGGCCATGTCTCCGCTGATTCCAGAAAAACAATCAAAAAATAATACTTTCCCCATAATAATTCCCCCAAACCTTTTATTCTTAATTCTATTAATTTATAATAGAAATATCCCATATAATTCCAAAAGGAGCTGATTTCATGAAGGTTGCATTTCCTATGGCCTTTGGCGGTTTATTCTTTATCATCAATATCGGTATTATGATCTATATGGTCTATCTTTTTCATGTACTTGCTACATCCAACAAGCAAATTGCCGAAACCTTAGAAAGACTTGTGGATAAAATTGACCGATTTGATCATCGTAAGTTGGAATAATCCATAATATAATCGCTACATAATTATATCATGAATTCTTCCGTATTTTTATCTTTTCCCATAGAAAAACTCCCCTTTTAGGGAGTTTTTGCTATTTGATATCATCTTCTAATTGATTGGTAAATTCATCAGGAGGGATGGCCCCCGGATCTTCTCCATATAGTACGTTTTCAGGCATATCCTTTAGAACAACAGAGCGCGCCGCTGTGTCATCCCATCGATGCTTACTCTTTCCCAAATGCAGTCCACCTAGTAATTTGTTCACAAAGTTATTCATGTACAGCCCTCCTAAAATGTGATTAATGAATACTCTCCACCCTGGATTCTTCTGCCTGTGCCTTGATCCAGCCAAATCTAACGTGTTCTGCTACATCATTCCATTTGAGGGTGTTGTCTTTATTCTGCTCCATCCACTGGCTGCGCATTTCTTCCTCTACACTTTTCCAATCAGTCATCGGATGATTTTTGATACCCATACTTTTCCCTCCTTGTCATATTTTTTGCCTTTTCCCTTTTCCTTATGAGTTGTATATTCTGGTAGTTTTCTTATCTGTACCTTCTGTTTCTTCCTCTCAACTCTATTATTTTCATTTTTACTCATTTTTTACATCACATATCAAATTTTAAAAATCAAATAATAAAAATGTAGCCTGAAGTAAAAATGCTTTTTTTCATAAGGAGGGTTCATTAGAATGTTCCAGGAAAACCTAGAAAAGCCACATCTGGATGCACCGAACCTAAAGGTATTAGAGGATCAATTAAACTATGAATCTATGATGGCAAAGAAACTTGTACAATATGCAAATTATTGTACGGATCCCGAATTGAAGAATGTCTGCCAGCAAGGATCACAACGCCACAAACAAAACTTCAATATGCTGCTGGACTATTTGAATGCCCATCTATAGCACCAGAATAAAAAGAACAGCACTCAGATTGCCAAAGGAGGTACAATTTCATGGCCCAACAGCTAGGGTTTACAGAAAAGGAATTGATGAATGACCTATTAATGTCTGAGAAGCAAGTATCTTCTGCCTATACAGTTGGCATCACCGAATCCTCTTGTGCGAATTTAAGAAGTGTTCTTGCGCTCTGCGAGCAAAATGTTTTGAAGAATCAGGAAGAATTTTTCAATGTTATGAGCAAGCGAGGCTGGTATCAAATCAAGAAGGCTCCCTCCCAGGATATACAAAGAGTAAAGGATAAATATAATCAAATCAAAAGTGAATTAAGTTGAAAGCGGTCACACCGCTTTTTGGTTTTCGGTCGAAATTTGTGTTTTTTATCAAATAATTTGCTATTATTCGAATTTTCCCATATAATATAATAAATGCATAATTTTCTTAATATTCTTATAGTGCCTGGGTATATAAATGACAAAGAATTGAATAATATATGCTATCCAATGTATGAGAATGTTGCAGCCCATCCTATTACCGTAAAACTGCATAAGTGAAAGGAGTTGATCTTGTGTATAATATTATTGCTACTTTCAAAAACATGACTGACCTAAAACGGTGCATGAAAGATTTGAGAGTACACCCTAATATTAAAGGCCACATGCTCGTAATTCCGAAAAATTCTTCTCAACATGTTGAAAAGGAAATTTCAGGGGTGCTGATCAAGAAATCAAGAGAAATTGCACCAACAGGTCTCGAAAATGTACGAATGGGTGTTTTTGCAGGCTTTATTATTGGTGGATTGTCTGCATTTTTAGCAGTCTACTTTAATACCAATCTATTAAATGTCTCTACCATCACAGCGCTGGCAGCCCTGGCAATTATCTTTTATGGCGCCGCCTCCGGTGCTCTTTTAGGTTTTTTGATTCATACCATCGTAACCAAACATAGTTGGTTTAAAAACAAGGAAGAAGCTGTTTTGATTCTCCAAAAGCTCGATGACGATACAAAAGAATTGGTCATCAAAAACCTTGAGACCAATCGGGCAAGCAAGGTAGACTTGTACTAAGAGAGAGTCATCTCTCTTTTAGTTTTTGCGCCTAAACTATTGCATTGTGCCAGTAAAGATGATACAATTGCTTTAATTGAAAGAATATGATAATAGGTCCCGCATCGGGTTAATAGGGAAGTACGGTGTAAAACCGTCACAGCCCCCGCTACTGTAAGTGATGACGAAACCTCATAAAGCCACTGGATCAACGGGAAGGCGAGAGAGAGTAGGGTGATTCACGAGTCAGGAGACCTGCCTATTATTTGCTGTTACTGCCTTCGGTGGGAAGGTCAGGCTTAAATGATAGTTTGTTTATACATATCATTAAAACCCTGTCCTAGGACAGGGTTTTATTTCTACATCATACTTATACTAAGGGTCTCAATTCCCTTATTATAATATAGTTTTGATTTCAAACAATTCTTTCCTCTATTTTCTTATCCCTCGTGGCCTTGAGGGACTTTCTTTTTTTGCTTTGAAATCTTCTAATCAATTTCTCAATTCGTCCGAATATCCTGTCGCTGCTTTCTGAAGAGAATTTGATGGGTATACTGTGAAAGATTTCTCATCCATCCACTGATGAGAAAGGTTATCCCCACTGACAGTAAGCTTACGGCAATGAATTTTCCCACGGCCCCGTAAATTCTGCGATTGTTATATTATGGCACATATATGCAGTTTACTATCTCTGGCAGTATTCTATAGATAGATGTGCCTATAGTCCTTTCAAAATAGCTTTTAAGCTCAAAGGTCTTTTTCCATTTCGGAATGCTTAACCTATTCATCCCCTTTCTGAGTGTTTCCTCTACCAACCGTTTCTCGATAATACATAAGCCGGAAGGTAGTGAAAGACAGTCGCATAATTGGATCAAAAGGTCATAATCATGATAAGGAGTATCATGAATAAACCTCTGAACAAAGGCTGATTCCTGCTCAGTATAGTCGTTTTTTGTAAGGGCCTCCTGGATATCCTTCAGCAGAAATGAATGGGTTAGACAAACGCGGGCACAGTCTTCGTATCCTTTTTGTTTCAGATAGTAATAACCATCGATGGTATGGCGAAGCTTTGTACGGCCTTCCCTTCTCCCAATATCATGAAGACACCCCAAAACATAGGCTTTTTCTGCTTCCAGTTCGGGATGTGCCTTTGCAATTGCTTCTGCGGCCTTAGCCACATTCAGCGAGTGGTCTATCCATGGTCCAGGATTTCTTTTTTCAGCTTCCGCCAGCATTTGCTCTGCTGCTTTTCTACTGGGCATAGACATACTTTGGATTCAACTCCCATTCCGAAAAGTAAAGCGTTTCTATATTTTCAGTATGCCTAAACTTTTCAAAATTATTTTATGCCAAAGCAGTTTCTACTGCATATTGGGCATGCAGGGTGGTAGTATCAAACACCTTTACACTGCAGTCCTTTTGCCGGATCAACAGCGGAATCTCCGTGCAGCCTAGAATGATCCCCTGTGCACCTCTTACTGCAAGGTGATCGATAACTTTGAGATAAGCCTCTCTAGAGCTTTCCCGAATAATCCCCTTTACCAGCTCCTGATAAATCACCTGATGAACAATCTCCCGTTCATTTTCTTCAGGTATGATCACTTCGATACCGTGCTTTTCCTTTAGGCGCTCCTTATAGAAATCCTGTTCCATGGTAAACCTTGTGCCCAAGAGCCCTACCCTCTGTATCCCTTGCTTCTTGCTATGCTCCGCTGTGGCATCTGCGATATGCAGCAGGGGTATAGATGTATTCTCCTCGATGACTTCAGCCAGCTTATGCATGGTATTGGTACAGATCACTATAAAATCTGCCCCTCCAGCCTCCACCTTCCTGGCGGCATCGATCATTAATTCTCCTAATTTTTTCCAATTCTCCTGGTGCTGAAGCTCTTCGATTTCTGCAAAGTCAACAGAATACATAACAGATTTGCAGGAGTGGAAGCCTCCTAGTTTTTCTTTTACCCTTTCATTGATCAGGCGATAATATACCAAAGACGATTCCCAGCTCATTCCTCCGATTAATCCGATGGTTTTCATTTTTTCAACTCCTCTTCAATGCACTGTACCTGTTTGTTTTTCTGCTTTAAAAGCAAGTAGGTCAATAAAACTGCTGTAATAAAGAAAGCCCCAAACATGATTCCAAAGGACAACTCTCCCTTCTGAAGAAAGTAGCCGGGGCTCATCATCAACGTATACAACAGCATTCCCATGGATATACAATAGATATTCATTCCCCAAGGTTGATCTTTCAGCAGCCCGTAACCTCCCAAAATCAGCAGAGCTGCCGTTGTAAATTCTGCAATCAAGTGCATAGCAATCTCCACCGGTTTTGTTTCCAGTTCAGGTATACTGCCTGATAGGTAAAACATCACCCACATCCCAATCATACATAGGCCCATAAAAATGGCATAGACTGAAGCTGCTTTTTTTACATTCATTCCTATTTCTCCTCACTTTTTTAGGAAGGCAGGAAGACCTTCCCTGCCTTTCAATACTTTTAGTGGTAAATATTTCTACATGATTATCTACTTACCTTCCATAAATTGCATTCTCAAAACAATATTTTAAAAAATGACTGTAATAAAGGTTATTCATATCACATAATAGGAAAAATGCAACGTAAGGCGGAACCACGGGGGCGTGGTTCCCTACCATTGAAATATGTCATTCATGCGTAGTGGCGGGTTTCCATGCCCGCCATTGGGTTTTCAACCCGGTTGGTCACGGAGACCCAACCCTACTTTATCATCCTCATAATCATCCTCATAAAGCTGTCACCCTGAGCGGAGCGAACGGCTCTAGAATTTTAAAGGTCAGATCTTTCACTCCGTTCAGGATGACAAATCATAAAGCGGGTTGCAGGAATCTTGCTGCCCGGGTGGACACGGTCCTCCACCCCTACAACCTAATTCCAATACATATTTGGACGGGCGCACACTGTGCGTCCCTACATCCCTCACTATCATAGAGATGTCATCCTGAACGCAGTGAAGGATCTTTGGTTTCTGTTTTAAAGATCCTTCGTTTTACTCAGGATAACAACCATATAGAACCGTACTATGACGCATTTTTCTACAATTAATCATCAGCTATTCTAAAAATCAATTTCTAATCTGACCATATTAAAAAATAAGAGGATCAATTTTCATTGATCCTCTTAAAACTTTCTATTACATCATTCCTGGCATTCCGCCGCCCATTGGAGGCATTCCTGCACCTTTTTCTTCCTTGATGTCTACTACTGCAGCTTCTGTTGTTAACAGCATTGCAGATACGGAAGCAGCATTTTGAAGTGCTGAACGAGTAACCTTTGTTGGGTCCACGATACCAGCTTCAATCATATTAACATATTTTTCGTTTAATGCATCGAAACCTACACCCAATTCGCTGTTTCTTACCTTCTCAACAACTACGGAGCCTTCTAATCCTGCATTGGCAGCGATTTGTCTAACCGGCTCTTCTAATGCACGTCGGATGATCATTGCACCAGTTTTTTCATCACCAGCAAGTGTTCCTACCAATGTCTCAACTGCTGGAATCGCATTTACTAATGCTGTACCACCGCCGGATACGATACCCTCTTCAACAGCAGCTCTAGTAGCATTTAGTGCATCTTCGATTCTTAGTTTTCTTTCTTTTAGCTCCGTTTCAGTAGCAGCACCTACCTGGATTACTGCAACGCCACCGGAAAGCTTTGCCAATCTTTCTTGCAGTTTTTCTCTATCGAAATCAGAAGTAGTTTCTTCGATTTGTGTCTTGATTTGCTTGATTCTGTCTTTGATGTCCTGAGCATTTCCAGCGCCATCGATAATCGTAGTGTTTTCTTTGTCAACTTTTACCGTATTAGCTCTTCCAAGCATATCTAACGTAGCAGTCTTTAGCTCTAGTCCTAATTCTTCAGATATCACAGTAGCACCAGTTAGGATTGCGATATCCTGAAGCATTGCTTTTCTTCTGTCTCCAAAGCCAGGAGCTTTTACAGCCACACATTCAAAGGTTCCTCTTAATTTATTTACTACTAATGTAGCCAATGCTTCTCCTTCAAGATCCTCAGCAATGATTAACAGCTTTCTGCCCTGTTGAACGATTTGCTCAAGAATTGGAAGCAACTCTTGGATATTGGAGATTTTCTTGTCAGTGATGAGGATATATGGATTTTCTAATACAGCTTCCATTTTTTCTGCATCGGTTACCATGTAAGGAGATACATAGCCTCTGTCAAACTGCATACCTTCTACTACTTCTAGGGATGTACCCATAGATTTTGACTCTTCTACAGTAATAACGCCATCTTTTCCAACCTTCTCCATAGCTTCTGAAATTAAGCTTCCGATATTCTCATCACCGGCAGATATGGATGCAACCTGAGCAATGGCTTCCTTGCTCTCTATGTTCTTAGAAATTTTCTTGATCTCATCTACTGCTACGTCAACTGCTTTTTGAATACCCTTTTTTAGAATCATTGGGTTTGCACCGGCAGCAACGTTCTTCAGACCTTCACGGATTATTGCTTGTGCTAACAATGTAGCTGTTGTAGTACCATCTCCTGCAACATCATTTGTCTTTGTTGCAACTTCTTTAACCAACTGTGCACCCATGTTCTCATAAGCATCATCCAGCTCTATTTCTCTGGCAATAGTAACCCCGTCATTGGTAATCATCGGGGAACCAAATTTTTTGTCAAGGATTACATTTCTTCCCTTTGGCCCTAATGTAACTTTTACAGTGTCTGCTAATTTATTTACACCAATCTCTAATTTTCGGCGTGCATCTTCACTAAATTGAATTTCCTTTGCCATGTTTGATTACCTCCTAAAATAAGTATTGTAATTTACTCAACGATTGCTAAAATATCATTTTGTCTTAAAATAGTATACTCTACGCCATCATACTTGATCTCAGTACCGGCATATTTTGAGAAAATTACTTTGTCTCCTACTTTTACTTCCATTTTGATTTCTTTTCCGTCTACTACTCCACCAGGGCCAACGGCAACGATTTCAGCCATCTGTGGCTGCTCTTTTGCTTGGGATGGCAGAACAATCCCGCTTTTTGTTTTTTCTTCAGCTTCTAATTTCTTAATAACAACTCTGTCTCCTAATGGTTTAATGTTCATTAGAAACCCTCCTTGTGTTTTATGTATTTTGTTTGTAAATAGGCTGCTCATATTGTTAGCACTCACTAACGTTGAGTGCTAATTACAATTATACTCTAATATATCTTTCTTCTATATGCAAACCCCAATTTCATGCATTATCTGGCACTATTGGGTATTATCGTTAAATAGTTTAAATTTTATACATTTTTCTTTCTATAATATTTTATTTTATCTAAATTTCTCCCTCTTTCAATTTTTGAAAAAAGCAAGCGCCATAACATTTGTTAGGTGCATAATCATCTTCCCCAATTATCTGCTTGAGCCTGCTGCTCTAAATCCATACCTGATTGTATCTATTGACAAATCTCAAAGTACAACCTTTCTCCCCTTAAGCTTTATCTGCAGCGCTTTCCTAATTTTTTCCCATACCTTCAATCGATTGATATTGTTCCGGGGTGTCCACATCTATATCTGCATTCTCTTCTTCTATAGGCAGCCAGACTACTCTCTCTTTATATTTTTCCAAAAGCCCCCTTCCTCCCTGATCTCCTTCAACCTGCATGAGCTCCTCCCGAAGCCCTTTGGGAAACAGTACAGGATTGCCCCGCTTTTCTTTATAGACCGGGACAATAATTCCTTGGGGGTTTTGGTGAAATGCTGCAAGCAGCTGGTGAATGACAGAAGGCGTCAGAAAAATCTGATCTCCCACGAAAAACAAGTACCCTTCGGCCTCTAGACTAGCTGCTGCTATACCCAGTTTAAGGGAAGCACTTTGCCCCTCACTTGCTGCCCCATTATAAACGGTCTTCAAGCCATATTTCTCAGCAAGAGCCTTCAGTTCCTGCCTTCGATAAATAAAAATAATCTCCTCCAGTCCTCCGCCGATTGCTGCCCTTATGACCCGTTCCACCATCGGCATACCTTCTACGGGAAGCAGTAATTTTTCACTGCCCATCCTTTTTGAAAATCCCGCCGCCATAATAATCCCTGCAACCATAAGAGACCTCCTACCGGCACCTTTTCAGTTGGTTTAAAATCTCTACTTCATAACAATCCTTCAGCTTCTCCAGAATTTGTATTCCTTCTTCACAATAATCCTCCACCGAATCGGTTAGGTATTGTTTAAATACCTCTTCCAATCTTTTATCCGTATCCATCCGCTGGCTGATCTGCGCCTTTATCCGCAGCAGGATACCCGTTTCGTAAGGGTTTTGAAGCTTGCTGCAATCCTCTTCAGCCTTCATCAGGTGATGCAAAGCCTCCTGATAGCTTCCTTCCTTGGTCAAAAGGAAGGCTAAATACCCTTGGGCAATCGATCTGCCCCAAAGGGAATCTAATTTGCCGTGGATTTCTAATGCCTTTTTAAAGTAGTCTTTTGCCTTCTTTTCATCCCCCATATCAAAAGCCGCCTGTCCTGCATTAGTATAAAAGGCAGAAAGGCCTCTTGCCAGCTTCTTGCCCTCACAAAGCGCAATAGCCTTCTCATAATAGTCTATGGCATCCTGAAAGGCCCGCATATGTCGTTTTCCTTCTCCCATAAAATTATAGGCTGCCGCAATGTTTAAAATATATTGATCTCTATCTTTTAGTCCCTGCATAATGTTAATAGCATCCTTCAAGCAGATTTCTGCTTCTTCATATTGACCGGATAATATTCTTTCCAATCCCTTCAATCGCATCAGTACTCCCAGCTCTCCCTGATTTCCGCTGTCCTCAGCGATTCTCAGAGCCTTCTCCAGAAAAACAGCCATCTGATCCGGCTCCTGAATGTTGATACAATAATAAATCATTTGCCGATAGCCCTTGAGGGCCATTACATAATCCTTCATTTCAATCGCTTCGTCGATTACCTGCTGAATGAGGAGGATGCCCTCCTGGTATTCTCCCTGTCGGATGTGAAATCTGCCTAACATATGCTTATAGGCCATAGCCAACCCCTTGAGGTGATCATTTCCCTTTTCCTCTTCCTCTACTTCCTCCAGCAGCCTGCCTGCTTCCTGTAATTGGAGCCTTACCTGCTGAGGACTTAGATGCAATGATCCATCCTGAAGCATTGTCGCATCATTGACAACAGGAAAAACTTCATGACTGAAATGGAGATACTCCTCCAAATTTTTTATCGTATATTTTAATTCTGCCAGCTTGCAGCCACCCTTAGAAAAATGGTAAATCAGCTTAGAATAGTATTGAATATCCCGTTTATCCTGACGAAGCTTCTTTTCAAGCAGCCTGGCAATTCTCTGATGAAGGATTCTTCGCCCCGAAAGAGAGAGTTTTGAGTATACATATTCTCTCAGCTTCTGATGGGTAAAAATAAAGCCTGGCCGGTCAGCTTCACCCACTTCCATTAAAATATGCTTATCTTGCAGTTCTTCTAAAATATCCATCAAAACTAAATCTTTTTTCCCGCTCAGCTCCAACAGATTTTGGAAGGTTACTTTATCAAAAAAAACGGAAGCGATATTGAGGATCTTTCGGCTTTCTTCTGATATATTCATAAACCGGCTATTTAGAAGATCCTCTATTTTTGTAGTAAATTCATGGATACTTCCACTTTCCCGCATATTATTCAAGGCTGCCACAAGAAAGAAGGGGTTCCCTTCTGTTTCTTTATATAAAAGCTGATGAAGTTCTTCCGTAAAAGTGTATTCCGGAAGCATACTGCTGGCAAAATCTGCGGTCTCTATCCGGTCAAATCGTTTTAGCTGGAGTTTATGCACATACTGAAGGCCCGCCATCTGAGCAAAAAAGGCGTCAATTTTTTTGCTGTAGCCTTCTCTACAGCTCAAAAGCAGTAGGATAGACCGATTTTGATCCTGCTGAACAATATTTTTGATTAAAGATAGGCTCATATCATCCATCCAATGGACATCTTCAAATACCAGTATGAATTTCTTATGCTTCGCCACTTCCCGAAGAAAGTCTAAAATCACCTTCTCTGCTACCTGATATTTTAAGAAGTCTACCTGCTCAATGGGGTTCATATCCGTCATGGGATTATCCAAAGCAAAGACAGGAAAAATGTAACCTAAAATATTTCTCCATAACTGGGGAATCTCAATTCTTTCCCTTTGCAGCAGCAGATACAGCTCTGAGAATATTTTGTTCCAGGGCTTTAGCAAGTAATTCTCCTCTGCCTGATAACAGTAGGACAAGAAAATAGGAACGCCTTTTGAATGGATCCTGCTCATGAATTGATCCAGCAATCTGCTTTTTCCAATACCCGCCTCCCCGAGAAGGACAACCGATTGTGCCTGAAAGCCCTCCCAAAAATATCTGTAGTTCCTCTCCAGCAGTTGCTGTTCCTTTACCCTCCCATAATAAAAGGCTCTGTAGTCTTTTTTCTGCTGAGCTTCCTTAAGACTTCTTTCTTTCAGCAAAGTCTCATAGACATCGATGGTCTTAATATCGGGAGAAATAGATAACTCTCTCTCCAGCAGCTCAACCAGACGGTGATACACCTCAATCCCCTTATTATAGTAGCCTTGAGCGCTATAGATCTTCATGAGTGTGCGATGAGCCTGTTCGTCAAAAGCCTCTGCAGCAATAAGCTGTTTGCAGTAATTCTCTGCCTGCTGAAGATTCCGAGTGCTCATACAGGTCCGAACTCTCCGATGCAGGCTGTTGATATACACATCCCGATAGTGGTCCCTTTGTTGGAACATCCACTGCTCAAAGGCCTCTGCATCCTTTACCAGGAAACCCTGCAGAAACTCTCCCTGATAAAGATCTATGGCATTCTCTCTACCCTGTAAGAAAACATCCACATCACAGTGGATATGCCAGTAGGGATTCACCTGCAAAATAGAACGCTGGGGAGAAAGGATGATATCTTCACCAATAATCCGCCGAATCATATAGACCGCATTGCGCAGATTCTTTTTTGCAACCTCTTCCTCTACCTCCCCCCAGAATAAAGAGACAAGCTCATCCCGCTGAACCTTCTTCTTGATTAATAGGTAATAAAAAAGGGCTTCAGCCTTACGAAAGGGAAAAAGAACCTGTTTTTCCTCATATGTGACTGTGGGTGTACCCAATAGCTTTGCAGTAATATGCTGCATGTTATCCCCCCTTTTATCAATCCCTGCTTAATACCTGCAGGATATCTATCTCATAGCTTTCCCGTATTCTCTGGAGCAGCTTGATCCCCTGTTCACAGTAGACAGTGGCTTCCAAGGGCAGAATTTCTGAGAATATTTTCTGAAGTGCCCTATTATGCTGCATGCCGACCCGGATCTCTGCCTGTACGCGGCGAAGCAGGGCCAGCTCGTACGGACTTTTCAGCTTTTCTGCAAATTTCTCTGCCCGTCTCAGCCCCTCTAAAGCCCCTCGATAATCCCCTTCCTTCACCAGCAGCAGGGCCATATACCCCTCTGCTGTAGAACGGCCCCACAAAGTATCCAGTTGGTTATAGGTATCAATAGCCTTCTTCAAGTAGTGTTTGGCCCCGGGATAGTCACCCATATCAAAGGCAGCCTGTCCGGCATGGGTATAGAAAATCGTGGAGCCGCGAAGCACATTTTTTTCCTCACAGATTCCGATAGCCTGTTCGTAGTAATGCAGCGCCCCTGAAAATTTCATGCTGTAGCGCCGTATTTCTCCTATATAATGATAGGCCGCGGCGATATTTAAGCCATATTTGTCTTCCTTTTGATTCAGCTTCTGGAAAATCTCAATGGATTGTCTCAGAAAGGCCTCCGCACCTTCAAACTCCCCTGCCATGATCCGGCTCAAGCCCTTTAGCCGCATAAAAATACCGATTTCCTTCTCCCGTCCCAGCGCTCTAGCCAGCGTTAACCCCTTTTCTACATATTCTGCCATCTGTTCTATATGATGGACTTGAATACAATAATAGATCATCTGACGATAACCCTTTAGCATATATTCATGATTCTCGGTTGTCAGTGCCGCTTCAATCATCTGGAGAATAGCCTCCACGCCCAGTCCATATTCCCCTTCTTTAATATAGTAGCGACCTTCCATATGAAGGAACATGATTCTAAGAAACAGGTATTCTTCATTTTCTCCCGTATCCTTTTTTAGCTGTTCCAGGCTTTTATGAATATCCCTAAACTGTCTAAGGGCTTCTTCTTCCTTAAGCCATTGAATCTTTTCCCTTTCCAGATTCTCCTCCTCCAAGAGGGGAAACAACTCGTGGCTGAAGTCCAAGTAGACATCCAGATTCATAATCTGATATTTCAGTGCCGCTAACCGGTTCCCGCTATGGGTAAAGTGATAGATCAATCGAGAATAGACCAGCCGATCCCGATGATCGTGATGGAGGCCTTGTTCCAACAAATGAGCCACCTTCCCATGAAGAATTTTCCTCCTTGCAGGGGAAAGCTGCAGATAAATAAATTCCCGTAGTTTTTGGTGGGTGAAGGCAAAAGCAATTTCCTCTTCACCGGTATCCGTTAATATATACTTATCCTGAAGGGCTTCTACAAGATCAATAATCTCCATCTCATCCTTGCCACTAAGGAGCTTGAGGGTATTGAGGGAAACTTTATCAAAAAATAGGGAGGCAATATTTAAAAGCTTCATACTCTCCTCGGACAAATCCAGTAATCTGCTCTTTAGTACATCCTGTATTTTTGCAGACATCTGCTCCGGATTGCCTTTTCCCCGTATGGTATTTAGATATTCTACCAGGAAAAAAGCATTTCCCTCCGTCTCCTGATATACCCGCTCCTTTAGGGTATCCGTCATCATTTGGGCAGGAAGGGATCTAGCTATAAATTCCTCTACCTCCAGCTTTGTAAATCGGGGTACTGGTATTTTTTCAATCTGTTGAATCTGCGACATCGCTGTAATAAATCGGTCTACATCCTTTCCATAGTAATTTCTGCAGGTTCCTAACAGCCATATAGGGCTGGAATCCTTATGCAATAATATGCTGGTCAGCAGCGACAGACTCATAGGATCCATCCATTGAATATCCTCAAAAACCAAAATCAACCTGTGCTTTTGTGCAATGAGCTTGAGAAGACCTAAAACCGCTTCCTCCGCCACCTGAAACTTCAGCCGGTCAATTTGTTCCACAGGATTCAGCCTGATTTCCCCCTTCTCTGCAGCAAAAGCCGGAAAAAGGTAGGCTAGGATATTCCGCCAATGGGGGGGGATATGAACACCGCTTTCGGCTATCAGTTCTGACAGCTTTCCAAAAATA
Organism: Geosporobacter subterraneus DSM 17957; assembly: GCF_900142145.1. Lineage (GTDB taxonomy): Bacteria > Bacillota > Clostridia > Peptostreptococcales > Thermotaleaceae > Geosporobacter > Geosporobacter subterraneus. The sequence goes on from NZ_FQZV01000040.1 coordinate 19,320, forward strand.
CTCTGCCAAGGCTTTAGATAGTCTCTTTCCTCCGCTTGATAACAGTTAGCCTCCAATATAACCAAGTCCTCTCCCCGCAGGCTTTTCACAAAGTGGCTCTTCAGCTTAGTTTTTCCTACTCCGGCTTCCCCCAATAGGATTACAGACTTTCCCCCCTCCGATGCAGCAAAATGATGATAGGCCTGATTTAACGCCTTGATTTCTCCATACCTTCCATAAAAAAAGTCCTCCTGGGGTTTATCGCTTGTCCTCTTCATGGCAGTGATCTGCTCGTAGAGGGCAGTCGTTTCTTGATCCGGTGCAATGCCCAGTTCCCGCCATAACTGCTCTGTCAGCTTCCGATATAGCTCCAGGGCTTTGTGAAAGGAGCCCTGTCTTTCGTAAATCTGCATCAAAAATCGATAGGCTCTCTCATCAAAGGGGTCTGCAACCATCGCCAGCTTGCTGAAGTGCTCAGCCTCCTCCAGCAGACCTTTATTCAAATGATCCTCTAACAGACGGTACAACATGGCACTGTATTGATCCCGATACTGCTCCCGCTTTAGCAGCATCCATTCCTCAAAGCAGTTTTCATCCTTCAAATAAAACCCTTGCAGAAATTCTCCCCTATATACTTCATATCCTCTTATGGGGTCCTCCAGAAAAACCTTTAAATCCGTTTCGATAGGAATCTGGGGATTTAACATCACTGTCGATTTTTGTGGGGAGATAATCACCTCTGCATTAAAAGCCTTTCTAATCTTATACATAGCATGTCTTAAATTCTTCCGTGCAGTCTCCTCTCCTGTTTCAGGCCATAGCAAACCCACCAGTTCCTCACGGGTTGCCTGCTGATGTACCAGAAGATAGTAAAATAGTGCTTCTGCCTTTCGAAAAGGCAAAAACACATTTTCTCCGTTTTGGGTGATGGTGGGGGTTGCAAAAAGCTTAACCTGAATCAAGTTCATAGGATCTCCTTCAGACAAGGGGACGGTTCTCTTGTCTACTTCTTAAGTATTTTGTTTACCTTATCCTTATTTATTCCTATAATAGTTGAAATTTTCCGAATAGACAAGTTTGTTTTCATCTTAAATTCTTGGATAAATGCTTCTGGCAGGTCTATTGTCGTATTTATCCTGGAATCAAACCCCCATTTTAGCAGCATCTGATTATAAATCACCCTAGCTTCTTCCTCGTCTAAAACTTCTTTCTTATCCTCTATATCAATGAACTCATCCTTATTTTCTTCTTCCATATATTTGCGAAACAACGTTTTAGCTGTTTTCAAATCTTCAGAAAACATCCCTAAGACCATACCCGTATCCACAATACCGAAGAAACAACTTTTATTGTTGATATAGGCGTTGAAACTACTCCATTTATAGTCCTCTGCACGCTTTACCAATCCGGCTTTTACTGGATTCTGATGTATGTATCGCGTTAGTGAAAGTACATATCGATCTTCTTCAACGGCTTCACTACGAAACCGATCTTGAAAGAGGTGTCCCACTCTTTTATATTTTTTGTTAAAGTAATAGACATAACTCACAGTAATTCTTTTCATTATTTTAGCAATGTCTTCTTCTCCCTCACTTAGTAAAAGATGAAGATGGTTATCCATTAGACAAAAAGCGTGAAGAAAATAGCGGTTCCCCTCTTTCTTGCTCTGTAAAATGTCTACTAGATACTGTTTGTCTTCATCATTATTAAATATATTCTTCTTCTCATTTCCTCGAAGCATGATGTGGTAATATCCACTTTCACTTCTTACTCTTTTTTGTCTTGGCATAATCATCACCCAATGTAAATTATATCCATATAGGTTTATTATGTCAAGACTAAAGAACCGTCCCTACGTCTAGAAAAGACCCATGATAAAAAATCATGGGTCTTTTCCTACTATAGCACAACCTTCGATAGTATTTCCTTCTCAATTTCCTGCACTTGGTGCTCCATCTGCTGAACCTTTTCTGTTGCTTCCTTTACAAAGGTCTCATCCTTTATAGAACCAAGATTGATTTTTACGTTATACAGAGCAGACAGTACAGCAGTTCTGGCCATCATAGCCGCTACAGCCCCGTCGGTTACTGCGTTTTTATTGCCTTTTTCCACTACTACAGCGATCTGCTTCATCATGTGGAAAACATCGGTAGCTACTTCCAGGGGTACTAAGGCTGCATTTTTTGTTGCCTCCTGAATGGCTGCTTTTCGCGCCTCTACTTCTTCTTCAGTTCCCTTGGGCAGCTTGAAGGCCGCCATTACCTGATTGAAGGCATCACTGTCCCGGTCAATGTCTGCTGCAAGCTTTTCTCTCAGCTTAGCCCCAGCCTCGGCAATCTGCTCCATTTCTGCCTCAAGTCCCTCATAGCCTTTCTTTCCGATGGTCAGGTTGGCTACCATTTCTGTCAGTGCGGCACTGATGGCGCCGCTAAGGGCTGCAATACTGCCGCCTCCCGGAACCGGAGCATTCGACGCAGTCTCCTCTAAAAAGCCTTTTATATTTAAATCTACTAGCATAAGATGCCTCCTTTTTCTTTGTCAAATACCAGCCGTCCGTTCTTCACGACCTTCTCTACGGTATTGACCCCTACATGATAGGGAATGTATTTATAGGACGGGAATTCCAAAATAACGATATCACCCTTTTTGCCTGCATCGATGCTGCCGATGGTATCGGCTCTGTCTACAGCTGCAGCAGCGTTAATGGTCAGTGCCGTAACGGCTTCTTCAGGACTCATGCCCATATAAAGAGTTGCCAGGGCAAAGGTCAGAGGAATGGATTCTGAAAAACAGCTGCCGGGATTCAGGTCCGTAGCCAATGCCACAGCACAATGATGATCAATCATGTATCTTGCCCTTGCATAATGCTCTCTGAGACTAAAAGCTGTATTAGGCAGCAGGGTAGCAATTACCCCTTTCTCAGCCATAGCTGCTATTCCCTGATCCGACGCCTGCAGCAAATGATCCGCTGATACGGCTCCCAACTCTGCCGCCAGCTCTGCGCCGCCCAGCTGTACGATCTCATCGGCATGGAGCTTGAGCTTCATGCCCATTTCCTTTGCCTTGGACAGCAGTCTTCTGGATTGCTCAACGGAAAACACATTTTTCTCACAGAAGATATCACAAAACTCCGCAAGGTTTCGTTCTACGATTTCCGGCAGTACCTTCTCAATGATAAAGTCGATAAATTCATCTTCCCTGCCCTTGTATTCCTTTGGTACCGCATGGGCTCCTAAAAAGGTCTTGACCACATCTATGGGGTGCACCCGATCAATTTCATCCATAACTTCCAGCTGCTTGATCTCCGTCTCATAATCCAAGCCATAGCCGCTCTTGCCCTCTGCAGTGGTAACCCCAAAGGAGAGCATGGAATCCAGCCGCTTCTTTCCTGCCTTGAATAATTCTTCTCTGCTGGCTTCCTTGGTGGCACGCACAGAATTAATGATTCCGCCCCCGCGCTCCATGATCTCCATGTAGCTGTCTCCCCGCAGACGCCAGGAGAATTCCTCTGCCCGGTAGCCCCCAAATACGAAATGGGTATGGGAGTCTATAAAGCCAGGCAGTACTGCCTTCCCCGCCGCATCAATAACCTGCTCCGGGGATTGAGGAAGTTTGCGTTCCACTTCTTCTGTAGTTCCTACTATTTGAATAATCCCATCTTCTATATAAACTGCCCCATTAGGAATAATGTGCAGTTCCTCCATTGCTTTTCCAAACTTCGGTCCAAAGCCGCTGCAGGTTACCAGTTCCGCAGCATTTTTAATGAATACTGTTCCTTTTTTCATGGCCTTACTCCATTAAGCTGGTTTCCAGCACCTTATCCATGGAGAAACCCTCTAAGCCCAAATAATAGGCGGCAGTATCTACTAAAGCTTCCATCGGTACCAGACCCACAACTTCGCTTCCGATTACGTTGACTCCATATCTTTTTGCTTCCATTCGAACAGTTTCAAAGACACGGTACATGGCAGTCTTTGTATAATCCGTTAAGTTCATGGTAACCTGCGTAATCCCTTTGTCCGGTATCTCTACTCCGCCGGCTTTGCAGTATCTGAAGCCGCCATTGGAGAATCGGATGTTTTTGGCAATCGCATTGGCGATCTGAATGTTCGGTGTATCCAAGCTGATATTGTAAGCAATCAGCGGCATTCTGGCACCTACTGCCGTTACCCCTGCAGTTTCATGGATCTTTGCCTCACCAAAATCCGGATGCCATTCTGGATTCTTTAATTTTTCCGGCATACCTTCAAACTGGCCCTTTCTTACATCTGCAAGATTTTCACGCTCCGGCTTGGAAGCAGCCTTCTCATAAAGGAAAACGGGAATATTGTATTTTTCTGCTATAGCTTTGCCCGTTTCCTTCGCCAGTTCTATAGCTTCTGTCATACTCATATTGCGGATAGGAATGAAGGGCACTACGTCGGTAGCTCCCATTCTGGAGTGCTGTCCCTCATGCTTGGTCATATCAATCACTTCTGCCGCAACGCCGATGGATTCTACTACTGCGTTTTTTACAGCCTCCGGCTCTCCGATAACCGTTACCACCACACGGTTATAATCCTTGTCTGCTTCATAATTCAGCAGTTTGACCCCTTCTTTTCCTCTGAAGGGAGATACGATCTTTTCGATTTTGTCCAGGTCTCTGCCTTCACTATAGTTGGGTACACATTGTACGATTTTTCCTTTGCTCATGCAGTCTCCACCTTTCTTGTTTTGTATTATGTAGGAGCAGACCCGGTTGTCTGCCCGCTTTTTTCGGGACGACACATAGGTCATCCCCTACAACTTCTCTATCTAAGCAGTGTTTTCCTGCTGCCTTTCGGAAGGGCACAGAGGCCCTTCCCTACAGTATAAAATTCTTTTCAAAAGCGCTAATCGAATACAATTTTGTATTTACCCTTTAAATGCCTTTTCTACCAGTGATTTCACCAGATCTTCCTTTGGTATGAAAGGCAGGGTGATATGATCGGTACCTTGATTTAGCTGATTATATTCTATGCTTGTGCTGATGGAGTTCTCGTTTCTTGCCCAGGCACGTCTTGCTACGCCGCCCATTACGTCCCAAGGCATTGCAGACTTAAGAATTTCATCCACCCGCTCGCTTCCGTCCAATACCATTCCGAAACCGCCGTTGATAGATTTTCCAATACCTACCCCACCACCGTTGTGCAGAGCTACTAAGCTCATTCCTCTCGCTGCATTTCCGGCAAAGCATTGTGTCGCCATATCTGCCATTACATTACTTCCATCTTTAATATTGGAGGTTTCTCTGAAAGGAGAATCCGTACCGCTCACATCATGGTGATCTCTTCCCAGCATGATGGGACCAACCTCTCCATTTCGTACCATTTCATTAAACTTCAGAGCTATCTTGGTTCTTCCCATAGCATCCTGATACAGGATTCTTGCTTGGGTTCCCACAACCAGCTTATTCTTTTCTGCATCCCTGATCCATACATAGTTGTCTCTGTCCTGACCCCTTCTGTTAGGATCAATGCACTCCATAGCAGCTTTATCGGTCTTTACCAGGTCTTCATGCTTGCCGCTTAAGCATACCCATCTAAATGGTCCATATCCAAAATCAAAGAGCTCCGGTCCCATAATATCTTCTACATAGGACGGCCAGATGAAACCATCCTTCTCATCCACGCCATTCTTAGAAATTTCTTTGACACCTGCATCATAAACAGATTTCATGAAAGCATTGCCATAATCAAAGAAGTAGGTTCCGCGCTCTGTCAGTGTCTTGATTAAGCGGAAGTGTGTTCTTAGAGTCTCATTAACCATCTCTATAAACCTTGGTCTGTCAGTCTTTAGCATATGGGTTCTTTCCTCAAAGGTCAATCCCTGTGGGCAATAACCGCCCTCATATACGGCATGGCAGGAGGTTTGATCCGAAAGCAGGTCTATCTTAATATTGTTTTCTACTGCATAAGCCAGTAGATCAACGATATTTCCATGATATGCAATAGAGATTGGTTCTCTCTTTTGTATATATTCCTGAGCCTTGTCAAATACTTCCTTAAGGTCAGCAGACACTAAGCTCACCCAGCCTTGGCTGTGTCTGGTTTCAATTCTGGAATAATCCACTTCTGCAATAATCCCGACGCCATTGGCAATCTCTACAGCCTTAGGCTGTGCACCGCTCATACCGCCCAGTCCGGAGGTAACAAACAATACTCCTCTAAGATCCTGATCCTCTGGAATACCCAGTTTTAATCTTCCGGCATTGAGCAGGGTATTGAAGGTACCATGTACAATCCCCTGAGGTCCGATATACATCCATCCCCCTGCAGTCATCTGCCCATAGCTGGCTACACCCATCTGCTCTGCAATATCCCAATCCTTAGGATTGTCAAACATACCCACCATGAGGGCGTTAGTAATAATCACCCGTGGTGCTTCCGGCTTAGACTTAAATAGCCCCAAAGGATGTCCAGATTCAATGACTAAGGTTTGCTCATTGGTCATAACCTCAAGATACTTTTTAATCAGCTGATACTGCATCCAGTTTTGACAAACCTTTCCTGTTTCCCCATAGGTAACAAGCTCATAAGGGTATAAAGCTACATCAAAATCTAGATTATTATCGATCATTACTTGAAAAGCCTTGCCTTCAATACAATTGCCCTTATATTCATCGATGGGTTTCCCTTTAATTTCTCCTTCAGGGCGATAACGATATCCGTAGATTCTTCCCCTTGTCAGCAGCTCTTCTAAAAACTCCGGTGCCAGCTGCTCATGAAGATGCTCCGGAATATAGCGCAGGGCGTTTTTCAGAGCAGTTTCAGTCTGTGACTGTGAAAGCTTAAAGCCTCTGTCCGGTGCTCTACGGATTCCTTCAACAAATTTTGGATAGGGGGGTAATTCGTCCCCCAGCTTAATTGTCATCGCTTGTGCAATGTCATAATTTGTGATCATTTTCATTCCTCCCTTTCATTTTCCCTTATATGGTGCAAATTTTTGACCTGTTTTCGTCTGATTTTCTCAACCAGTCAGCCTATTTAAGCAAAGGTTTTCATTTGTCTCCATTATATAGCATTACCGTCACCAAAGCGTCTAATGCGGATAAAAAGTTTTAAAAATTTCAAAAAAATAACCCCTTCGGGCTAATCTCAGATTTTTGATAAGGTAATATTAATAAACAAAGTCCTCCTAAGCTTCCGAACAGCGACTTTGACGAGGTCACTTTTTTTCAACTTACTAATTCAGTAAAAGTGGCCTTGTCACGGAGTCGAGAAGATCTTAGGAGGGCTTTGTCAACGGCCTCAAAATACCCTTTCCGGTTATTTTTGATTGCTATGGATCACAACTACAGGATCTTGCTGTTCTTCACTTTTAGGGGTTACGGTTATTACCACAATATCCTGCACCGAAGAAGGCTCTGCCAGTACGACCACTACATCCTCTGAAATCTCTGCAGCCTCTATCGGTTCGTTTGAAGCCTCTACAATTTCCTCTATTTCAATAATGCCGGTTTCCTGGTCATAATCTACCTTTAAACCCAGACTTTCCAAAATAAATCTTAAGGGTACTAAGGTTCTGCTGTTCATGATCTCCGCAGGTACATCCAGCTCCACCTGATCATTGTTTACCATAGCTATAGGTTTTTCCAGCTGGATGAGGATCCGGCTGCCATCCTTTTCGATGATCACTGTTTTTGTTGCGGATTCCCAGCTTACAGTCGCACCAAAGCCCTCTGAGAGGGCACGTACAGGAATTAAGGTTCTGCCTTCCTTAATCACAGGCGGAGTGTCAAACTTTAACAGTCCTCTTCTACTAATAATATTTTCTGCGGGAATGATTTTAACCTTTGGGTGCTTCTTTTGTATGGCCTCCCCAAGTTCTTTTAGTCTTAGATATTCTTCCTCTGTATAATTCAATCGCATAGCTTCCCTTGCCGCCAGTCTCGCAGCCTTTCGTTCCAGTTTATTTTCAAAAGATTGCTCCCTATATTCTTCCAGCTTTTTCGGCTCCTCCGGTTTAGGCTCCTGATCCAGAGTCTTTGCAAATCCCCTCATAGGGCTTGCCAGCATCATGGCAACAATAAAAGATGCAGCCATCCTATGTAATTTCTTCACGATCCAATCCTCCTTTGCCCTCTATTGACTAGGTTTTTTCAATGGCGAAAATTTATTCATTAAATCCTTATGTTTCTTTAATGACTTAGCTTTATTTTTGTCTTCATCATCCTGCTGACGGGAATCATCATCCTTAGAAGGTTTTCCCTTCTCCGGCTTCTGATTCCCCACAACGGCTTCTTGATTACCTAGTGACTTCTTATCCTCATCTTTTTCTATGCTTCCGGAAGTATTTTCATCCTTTTTATCAGGCTTTTTTATTTCCTGCTTTACAGGTACTTTTTTATCCACGACAGGTTTATTGACGGCCGGAGATTCTTTTAACTGTCCCTTGTCATCCTTGCCTTTTTCATCCTCATCTTTTTTATTTTCTTGATTAGTTTTTCCCGGCTTTCTAACTTTATCATCCCATGAATCTTTTTTTATTTCTTCTTTTTTCTGTTCCTTTTCATTCTCTGATTTCTTTTTGACGGCTTCCTTTACCTTTAATTGCCCTACACCTTGATTTACCAGCTCCTGAACCTTTGCTTTTCTGATTTGTTCTACAGTGATCTCCCGTTTTTCTGCCTTAGCCTCTAGGTAAACCTCATATTTACCAATAGAGATCTTTTCTTCACGGGCTTTTTCCATGTCCTCTTTTTTGCTTCTCACATAGATGACTTGGAGCTCCTGAAGCCCATCCTCCTCGTGAATTTTCTCCAAGATAGCATCCTCTATCTGAGGCTGGGAAACCTTTGCTTCTTCTTTTAGAACCACGGTAGAAATCAGAATCGTATTTTTTTCAGCGGTGATATACTGTAAGCTTTTCGCCTTGTTTACCACCTTTACTACAGCAGCCTCTATGGTAAGTCCTTTTAGGGATGTATCCATCAACAGCTTTCCTTCTTCATTAATGGCTACGCTGCGCAGTACCTTATTTTCTTTATTGACTTCCAGCTCCAGACTGGGATTGATATCTATGCTGACAACCGCTGCAACCTGCTGCAGGGGCAGCCATTGCCCCAGTCCATTGTACAGGGTAATGGATAAAAAGAACAATATAAAAACTGCAGCCACCAGCCCAAAGGATTTTATGTTTGAAACTTTTTCACGATAAAGATCTTCTTCCACAAATAGTATTTCTTTTCCCAGGATTAGACCATCTTTTTTTATAATCTTTAAATATTGCGCGCCGGTGGTCAGCACGACGGCAAAACGATCTTCAACTTTTATAACACATCCTTTATAGACCATGGCTGACACCCCCTTTACTACCCAATATGTATTGCTTTAGTCCATCCAGATCACTGTCTAGGATGAGTGCGGTAGCAATAATAAACTTTCGGCTTCGTTTCAGCATTTTTATGGTAACATTCGTTTCCTGCACCAAACGGCTGCTGGGCAAGGTTTTCTTTCTCATCAATTCATCCTTTAGCTCCTGATGCCCAACAATATATTTGGAAATTTCTATGGCTTTGCCACGGGTGTCGCTATGCTTCGGTGCTTCCTCCACCAAATCCTGAAAGCTAATTTCAAAGGCACTTAACCGCTTTTCCAGAATCTGAATCTCATCCTTCAGCGCAATTCTTTCTGTAAAATCCTCGGTTCTTAAGTTGTCATGACTCCACTTTTCTTCCCCTTTCTCCAGTTGATCGATAGAAAGGGTCATGCTGTGTTTTTTTACTTTTCTGAGGTAATCGGTTATCCTGCTTTTAATAACCAGCTCTGCAAAGCTTATGAAATTGCCCCTTGAGGATTCATATTTGTCTATGGCTTCATTGAAAGCCTCCAGGCCAATACTATATTCTTCACTATTTTCCGATTCTAAATAGCGATTGATATGGTTTGAAACGGTTTTTATAACAAAAGGAATATATTCCTGAATCAGTTTCTCCCGCTCTTCCGAATCGCCCGACTTTATTTTTTGCAATCGATCGGAGAAGGTGTCTTTTTTAAAAAAGTTAAGTAGGCGCGCCAACTGTTTTACACCTCCCTGCACTACAGATATACGCACTTTATCGCTATTTTGGGTACCCTCTATTATAAAATTCGACAAAAACAAAAATCAGCAAAATTCTACTCTTCTGCTAAAGCTGTGTCTACAAGTAGCATTATTCTGCTGAATTCTTAATTTTATTGTATCAGAGGAATATTATTTTGCAATGGAAAGGAAATTATTCCCTTTCTTTGATCCATTTAAGCATTGCCTTTGATTCATCCCGATATTCAAGAAAAGTTTTTATCCTGTCTGAATGATGCAAGTCCTTTGATATCAATAGTCGTCCAAGATTTTCATTATACTAATTATATTTTTTTATGAAATTTACTACTTGATCTGTCCCCATAAAATGATCTTATCCTTTTTTCTCACTTCCTCAGGGTAAAAAAATAAAATATACTGCCCGTGATCTTCTCTAAAATAAATTTTCTCCCACTGTATACCATTTTTCTTTTTTTGTTTGCCATCAGCATTTTGATCAATAGGATAGGCATAGAAAGATATTCCTCTGCTGCCCAACCTAGCATCTGCAACATCTCCTGTATTAGACTATGAAATGATACGGAAATAGATCAGCTTTAATATAAAATAAATCAGCGGGATAAATATGGCCGGCAGCATATTTCCTACTTTGATCCGTTTAAATTCTAATATATTGAAGCCAATGGCCATGATCAACAGCCCGCCGATGGCTGACATTTCCCGGATAACTTCCTCTGTTAAGAAGATTTTCATGTAGGAAGCAGTTAGTGTAATAAAGCCCTGATATAGAAACAATGCCACAGAAGAAAAAATTACTCCGATGCCCAAGGTTGAAGTAAAAACAATAGAGGTAATGCCGTCCAAAACCGATTTCGCATAGAGGGTTTGATGGTTTCCAGTCAATCCACTCTCTAAAGAGCCTACGATAGCCATAGACCCGACGCAAAACAACAGGCTGGCAGCTACAAATCCTTTTGCTATACCTCCTTCTTTTCCGCCCATTTTGTTTTCCAACCAATTTCCCAAGCTTTCAAGGTTATCCTCAATACGCAGCATTTCTCCCAAAATACTTCCGATAGCTAAACTAAATATCACCAATACCAGATCCTGAGTTTTCAGTCCGCCCATTATACCAATCAATACAACGGAAAGACCAATTCCCTTCATGACCGTTTCGTTATATTTATCAGGAATTCCTCCCCGAAATAGAATCCCTACCAAACTTCCGGCTATAATAGCCAGTGCATTTACAATTGTCCCCCACATAGGATGCTCCCCCTTTAATACCACATTTATTTTTATCTATAATTCTGTATACAATCTAAAATTCCTTCCCGCTCAACGCTTTCCAATCCCCAATTCCCGGGCATAATAAAACAGGTATTGTTGGGCAAACCCCCCATAGGATCCAAATCTTTTTGCTGCATAGTCCTGTATTTGATTGAGGGGGATGCCCTGAGGCACATAGAAATATTCCATTACCCTTTTAACCCAGGTATCAATGGGAAAAGCATCCTGCTTGTCCATGGAGAATAACAGAATGCAATCAGCTACCTTAGGACCTACGCCGCTAATACGCAGCAATGTCTTTCTGGCCTTCTCCGTAGACAAATTCCTTATCTGATAGAGTTCTATTTGATTTTCTGCCACCACTGCTGCCGCATCTACAATATATTTGGCCCGATATCCGGTTTTTGATTGCCGGATGGTTTCTATGGTCTGATTTAACAATGCTTGGGGCTTTGGAAAATCATAAAATTTCCTTCCCCTATATTCACCAATATAAGTACCATGCCTGCAGCTTAAATCTTCAATAGATTTTTGAATCATAGGAATCCCTCTATTGGATGAAATAATGAAAGAAATCAAGGTTTCCCAGGGATCCTGACGCAGTATGCGGATTCCATGTCCGAAGGCAGTGGCTTTCTCCATGACCTTATCATTCTCTGATAATTTCTTTTTAATTTCTCCATAATCTCGATCCATATCGAAATAAGGATACCAAACCTCTTGAAAATCCTCAAGGGTTGTAGGATGTATGATTAAGCAGTCTTCCTGACGGCAAAGGTTGATCACCTTACCCTTGGCTGTCAGGGTGTAGCTGTCATCCTCTTCTCTCCACCATCGAAAGCACTGTCCACACTCAAAAATATGGGGCAGTTCAAAATCCTGAACCCCTTCGACAATAACAGCATCCTTGATCTGCTGAATATGATACTTCAAATTTTTTCCTCCTTATATTAGCAGGATATTTGATTTTTAGGGAGAATATTATCTTAAGAATAGTTTATCAAAAAAACTTACTTTTATAGAATGAAATTATTAATTTTATTCATACTATAGGTGCCCCTTTAGGGGAGAATAGGGAATGAAGTAAAACCTTCAGCGGTCCCACCACTGTAAAGAGGAGTTTTGCACAAGGAGCCACTGGTTACCCGGGAAGGCGTGCAAGGCGTTGAATCTGAGCCAGGAGACCTGCCTATAGGATTTAAGTTTCGTGAACGATGGCAAAGTTCATGATTGATTTGCAATGCAAATCGATCATGAACTTTTTATTTGCACAAATATCAAGAGGAGGAAAAGTATGAAACTTCTAACGAAAACGATTGAAAACATTGGCCCGTTAAATCAGGAGACCATGGAGCAAACAAGGTATCGTGTAGATCATTTAATAAAACCCCTGGGCAGTCTGGGCAGAATGGAGGATCTGGCTGTACAGCTGGCGGGAATCACCCATCAGCCCTATCCAAAGACAGATAAAAAAGTGATTGTTGTAATGTCTGCAGACCATGGCGTCTATGCAGAAGGAGTAGCCCCCAATGACCAAAGTATCACTGCTATTCAGACGCCAAACTTCGCAAGGGGAGTAACGGGGGTATGCGCCTTCGCTAAGCAGGCCCGGGCTGATGTAATCGTCGTAGATATAGGTGTAGCTGTGGATCTGGATGCTCCCGGCGTGATCAATCGTAAAATACGGTATGGCACGGACAATATGGCAAAAGGACCTGCCATGTCTAGAGAAGAAGCTGTAAAAGCCTTGGAAATCGGTATTGAAATCACCTCAGAGCAGATTCAAAAAGGCAAAAACCTGATTGGTACCGGAGAGATGGGTATTTCCAACACGACTGCCAGTGCTGCTATCCTCTCGGTTTTCGGAGGCTTTGACCCTTCGGAGGTAGTGGGTATCGGTGCAGGGCTGTCTGTAGACCGACTATCCCACAAGGCAGAGGTCATTCGCCGCGCTATTGCATGCAATCAACCAAACCCCAAGGACGGCATCGATGTTTTGTCTAAGGTAGGCGGTTTCGAAATCGGTGGAATGGCTGGAACCATGCTGGCTGCAGCAGCCCATCGGGTTCCAGTGGTGGTAGACGGGTTTATTTCCACTGCAGCAGCTTTGATTGCAGTCTCTCTCTCCCCACAGGCAAAGGATTATCTTATCCCTTCCCACAGCTCTGCGGAAAAAGGAGCAGCGAAAGCCACAGAACTATTGGGTCTTAAACCTATGTTTGATATGGACTTGCGCCTGGGCGAAGGCAGCGGTGCAGCCCTTGCCTTCAACTTTGTCGTGGCTGCCACCTACATGGTCAGAGAGATGATCACCCTGGAAGAGGCTGGGATAGTATTATAAGAATCTTAGGATCATCAGTTTTGCCCCCCCAATTTGTGGTATAATATGATTAATTGCTTACAAAAGACGGATGGGTTTTCATGCATCTGCTGATACAGGAGGGGTACATGGGTTTAGTGATTCAAGGAATTATCCTTGGTTTTATAATGGTCCTGCCGGGAATGAGCGGGGGGACGGTTTTTTTGATCTTTGGCCTTTACGAGCAAATGGTAAAGGACCTGTTAAGGCTTCACCTTCGGCCCTATCTCCCTTTGGCTGGTGGTATTTTAGCGGGTATTTTGGGCGGCGGTTTCACCTTTGCTTTCTTTTTTGAAAACCACAGGGATCCTACTGTAGCTTTTTTGTTAGGGTGTCTTCTCGCATCTATCAAGGCGGTTCTCCGAGATTGTCCCAAGGGCAATAAAAAAAGATTTGTCACCATGGTGCTTGGGGTCATCTTTGGTCTGCTAATGGTAGCCGAGCCCCTTGGGGGCAGCATAGAAACAGAAAATGTAAGCTGGTGGCTGCTGATGATCGGGGGCGCCTTCTCCAGTGCCGCTATGATTATCCCTGGAATTCCAGGAAGCTCCGTGTTGATTTTGTTAGGTCTTTACGATACTATGCTCTTCTCTATTAAGGAGCTCCAGCTGTCAAACCTTTTATTCTTCGGTATTGGAAGCCTTTTGGGTATCTTTTTGCTGCTGAATCTTTTAGGCAGGTTATATGAAAAATATCGTGCACTGGTATCCTACTTTTTTGCAGGCCTAATACTTGGCTCCTCTCGGGCCATCATGCCCTCCGGTGTAAATCCCTTAGTAATATTTTTATTTGCGGCCGGATTTTTGTTGGTGTGGGTATGGAGCGGCAAAGAATCTCCCAATGTCCTCAATAGCGAAGGCTAAAAATGGGGCTGAGAAAATATTTTTCTCAGCCCCATTTTTGTTTTTACAACTTCTCTAACAGTCGCTTCATCATGGTGGCGGCCTCTGCTCTGGTGGCATGATCCTTTGGTACAAAGCGATTTCCGGCCCTCCCCCGAATGATCCCCAATTTATTGGCAGCACGGACATCCTGGGCTGCCCATCCGCTTACAGCACCCTTGTCCACAAAGCTTAATTCCGGTAAATCCTTTAGCAGTTCTTTATTGCCCTTTCTCTCAAAGGCTCGGATCACCATAACAGAAATCTCCTCCCTGGTGATGAGCCTTCCCGGTTCATAGTTTCCGTTGCCCATTCCGCGAACAATCCCTTCACGATATGCAGCTTCCACATAAAGAGATTTATTGGTAGTCATGCGTACATCCTTTAAAATCCCCTCATAGGCCTTGATTTCAAGCCCCAATGCTTTTACTACAAATTCTGCGAATTCTGCCCTCGTAATCCTGTCATCAGGTCTAAAGAGGTTGCCGGTTTTAGCCGTGACAATCCCTCTTTTTTCTAAATCCATGATATCCTTCTGAGCCCAGTGCCCTCCAATATCTTCATAGGCAGTACGCTGTATCCACTTGTTTACATCCTTTGGTGCAGCTGCAGTGGTAAAGCTCCAGGTCTTGTCAATCGTCTCTGTAGTTTTATCGTCGAACTCTACTTTCCCTTTTATGGTGACCGTGTGCTTTTCCCCCGCAGTCAGTGGACTGGACGGAATGAGAATGATGCTTTCCTGCAGCCACTGATCCTTCTCCGGTGTATTCAGATAAGTATTGATAGTGCTTCCCCTTGAGTTGGTCAGAGTGGCTTTATCAATGGTTATTTTTGCAATATTCTTATCGGTAAAATAGGAAAAAGTAATAGGATATCCTACATTTTCCTTTTTATCGTGAAATCGGAGGGGGTTAGGGCTTTCATTGCCATCCCACTTCGTATTTACGTCGGTTTGGTTCTCTATGGGATATACCATAATTTTCCCTTTTCCTGCTTTACTTCCGCCAAACTTATAAGTATAGTATCGATCCTTCATCCCATACCCTAAATCTGTAAAGAAAGGGTTCAGCCAAGCTAAACGATGATAAGGCGCGTCCACCAGCCCGTCGATAGATTCTCTGAAATCCTTATTGCCGGAGCTGAGATTTTCACTGACCAAGCTGCCCCCATAACCGAAAGCGCCTACCCGGTCCCAGGGTTTTACGCCGGTAAATCCCTTGGCATTGGCAAACTGCTCATGGGTAATCTGCTTGTTCAATGCCATATAATTGGCATGGGCAAGGGCTGCAGCATTTAATGCATCATTTAGCTGTAAATCCTGCAATCCCATAAACTTCCGATACTGGTTTACGTATTCCAATGCCTGCTTTTGATCCTGTGCTGCAGAAGGCAGTGTTGCCACCGCATTTTCACTGACTGAGAACTGCCAGCTTTGATTAAAGGTCTTGGCCCAGTCCTTAAAGGCCACTGCAAGATCTACTTTATACTGCCCTGCTTTCAGTGGGTCCTTTGGAATATAGAGGATTGCCTGAAGGGTTTCGTCATACTTTGCGTCTACAACGGCGCCATTCAGTTTCATTTCAATTGATTCTATGGTGTTGTTGTTTAGAAAAATAGGTAAGCTAATGGTGGGCTTTGACACCATCACCCGGATATCCTTGGGCTGAGGCGGCAAATAACCGATATTTTCATTTGCACATACAGCCGTACCTGCGGCCACCATGCACAACAAGATGGTAATATATATAATAAACCACTGAAGTTTTCTTTTCATCCCCATTCCCTCCTTTCTTTTATTGTAATACATAATTTGATTAAAAATAGGGATTGTCTTGAAAATGTAATATTCGTCCTCAAAATGTAATAAAGTCTGCAAAGGCAGACTTTAATGTTATTTTCTATATAATAAAGAACTGCGACTTTTCGCAGTCCTTTATGCTTATGGTTTTTAGTACCAGCCTCTTAGCTTCATTGCAGTAGCAACTCTCTTGATAGACATCATGTAAGCTGCTGTTCTCATATCTACTTTATGCTCTTCTTTCAATGCCCAGATTTCTTCGAAGGCTTTTACCATTAATGCTTCCTGCTTTGTCTGTACTTCATCAAAGCTCCAGTAGTAGTTCATCAGATTTTGCACCCACTCAAAGTAGGATACAGTTACTCCGCCGGCATTGGCTAGGATATCCGGAATCACTACGATACCCTTGTTGAATAATACTTCATCTGCTTCCGGTGTAGTAGGTCCGTTAGCACCCTCTGAGATGATCTTTGCTTTGATGTCTCCTACATTCTTAGATGTAATTTGGTTTTCTAAGGCACATGGGAATAACATATCTACATCCATTGTCAATACTTCGTTTCTGTCGATTTCTTTTGTTGCTCCCGGGAAGCCCTTCACATGTCTGTTTTTCGCTGTATATTCCATTAATGCTTTTACATCTAATCCATTTTCGTTTACGATACATGCACTGGAGTCAGATACTGCGATAACCTTTGCACCCATCTTTGTGATGTATAATGCTGCATAGCTTCCTACATTACCAAAACCTT